>NZ_JBPJZL010000055.1:0-1123 GCF_051216835.1 Variovorax multivorans | reverse complement strand
CCGATCTGCTGGGCCGCCTCGGCCACGATTCCCGGCGAGGTCGCGTTGAGCTTGCGCGCAAAGTCCGGCTCGCTCTCGGCCTTGTCGACCGCCGTGTGCGCCGCCGCATTGACGATCACGTCGGGACGCACCTTCAGCACCGTCTCGGCCAGTTGCTCGGGACGGCTGAAGTCGGCGTTGAAATCGGTGCTGTCGAAGTCGAGCGCGACCAGTTCACCCAGGGGCGCCAGGCTGCGCTGCAGCTCCCAGCCGACCTGTCCGCCCTTGCCCAGCAGCAGCAACTTCATGCCGCGGCCTTCGCAGGTGCGGCGTCGTATTGCTTCTCGACCCACTCGCGGTAGGCGCCGCTTTGCACATTGCGCACCCACTCGCCATTGGCCAGATACCACTCGACGGTCTTGCGGATGCCGGTGTCGAAGGTCTCGGCGGGCTTCCAGCCGAGCTCGGCTTCGAGCTTGCGCGCATCGATGGCGTAGCGGCGGTCGTGGCCCGGACGGTCGGTGACGTAGGTGATCTGTTCCTTGTAGGGCTTGCCGTCGGCCCTGGGGCGCAGCTCGTCGAGCAGCGCGCACACGGTGTTGACGATCTCGATGTTGGGCTTCTCGTTCCAGCCGCCCACGTTGTAGGTCTCGCCCAGCCTGCCGGCTTCGAGCACGCGGCGGATGGCGCTGCAGTGGTCCTTCACGTAGAGCCAGTCGCGCACCTGCATGCCGTCGCCGTACACGGGCAGGCTCTTGCCGGCCAGTGCGTTGACGATCATCAGGGGGATGAGCTTCTCGGGGAAGTGGAAGGGGCCGTAGTTGTTGGAGCAGTTGGTGGTCAGCACCGGCAGGCCGTAGGTGTGGTGCCAGGCACGCACGAGGTGGTCGCTGGCGGCCTTGCTGGCCGAATACGGGCTGTTGGGCTCGTACTTGTTCTCTTCGGTGAAGGCGGGGTCGGTCTTGGAGAGCGAGCCGTAGACCTCGTCGGTGGACACGTGCAGGAAGCGGAAGGCCGTCTTCTGCTCGGCCGGCAGCGCGCTCCAGTGGCCGCGCACGGATTCGAGCAGGCGGAAGGTGCCCAGCACGTTGGTCTGCACGAAGTCTTCGGGGCCGTGGATGGAGCGGTCCACGTGCGATTCGGC
>NZ_JBPJZL010000054.1:0-1174 GCF_051216835.1 Variovorax multivorans | reverse complement strand
CTAGGGAACATCTGATCAAGTCCACGGATGGCCGCTCTGAACGTTGATTACGCATGCTGAATGAAGGAGCGCCAACGATGAGCCAGATCAGTTTTTCGGATGCCGAGCATGCAGGCAAGAGGAAGAGGACACGTCGGGAAGTCTTCCTTGCCGAGATGGAGCTGGTAGTGCCTTGGAAGGCACTGCTCAAAGTCATCGAACCGCACTACCCGGTGGCAGGCCGCGGACGTCGGCCCTATCCGCTGGAAGCAATGCTTCGCGTGCACTTGATGCAGAACTGGTTTGCGTTGAGCGACCCGGCGATGGAGGAAGCCCTATACGAGATCACCTCGCTGCGCACGTTTGCAGGCCTGGGAATGGAGTCGATTCCCGACGAGACGACGATCCTGAACTTCCGCCATCTGCTGGAAGCCAGCGATCTGGCCGAGGACATCTTCAAGCAGGTCAACGCCCACCTGGCCAGGAAAGGGCTGCTTCTGAAGAGGGGCTCCATCGTGGACGCCACCATCATCGCGGCACCCAGTTCCACGAAGAACGCGGGCGGCGAGCGAGACCCTGAGATGCACCAGACCAAGAAGGGCAACCAGTGGCACTTCGGGATGAAGGCGCACATCGGTGTGGATGCGGACTCGGGGTTGGTGCACACGGTGACGACTACCGCAGCCAACGAGGCAGACGTCGAGCAGGTGAGCGACCTGCTGCACGGCAAAGAGGACGCGGTGTGGGCAGACTCGGGCTATCGCGGAGCGCAGGCGCGGGTGCAGCGCAGTGTGCAGTGGCACATTGCGGGCCGGCCCAGCGACATGGCGAAGATGCAAGAAGGCCGAGCCAAGGCCAGAGCGCGCAAGCAGGAATACCGCAAGGCCAGCATCCGGGCGAAGGTGGAGCATCCGTTCCGAGTGATCAAGCGACAGTTCGGCTTGGCGAAGGTGAGGTTCAAGGGACTGGCCAAGAACACGGCGCATGTGATCACGCTGTTTGCGTTATCGAACCTGTGGATGGCCAGGAAGAAACTGATCGCGATGCGCGGACAGGTGCGTCTGCAGACGGCATGAAGGGCCGCAAGGGCCTCTCAAACGCATGGGGATGCTCGGTGAGACGAGCTTGCGAGCGCAACGACAAGCACACGCGCTCGCCATCAAGCCAATTTACGACTTGATCAGACCTTCCCTAG
>NZ_JBPJZL010000053.1:0-1200 GCF_051216835.1 Variovorax multivorans | reverse complement strand
GAAAAATGGCAAAAGGTAAATTCACCCGCACCAAGCCGCACGTGAACGTGGGCACGATTGGTCACGTTGACCACGGCAAGACGACGCTGACGGCTGCGATCGCAACGGTTCTGTCGGCCAAGTTCGGCGGCGAAGCCAAGGCCTACGACCAGATCGACGCTGCGCCTGAAGAAAAGGCCCGCGGCATCACGATCAACACCGCGCACGTCGAGTACGAAACGGCCAATCGCCACTACGCACACGTCGACTGCCCCGGCCACGCCGACTACGTGAAGAACATGATCACCGGCGCCGCTCAAATGGACGGCGCCATCCTGGTGTGCTCGGCCGCTGACGGCCCGATGCCCCAGACCCGTGAACACATCCTGCTGGCTCGCCAGGTGGGCGTGGGCTACATCATCGTGTTCCTGAACAAGTGCGACATGGTCGACGACAAGGAGCTGCTCGAACTGGTCGAAATGGAAGTTCGCGAACTCCTCGACAAGTACGAATTCCCCGGTGACGACACCCCGATCATTCACGGTTCGGCCAAGCTCGCCCTGGAAGGCGACAAGGGCGAACTGGGCGAAGGCGCCATCATGAAGCTGGCCGAAGCCCTGGACACGTACATCCCGACGCCCGAGCGCGCCGTGGACGGCACGTTCCTGATGCCCGTGGAAGACGTGTTCTCGATCTCGGGTCGCGGCACCGTGGTGACCGGCGCTGTCGAGCGCGGCGTGATCAAGGTTGGTGAAGAAATCGAAATCGTGGGCATCCGCCCGACGGTCAAGACCACCTGCACCGGCGTGGAAATGTTCCGCAAGCTGCTGGACCAGGGTCAGGCTGGCGACAACGTCGGCGTGCTGCTGCGCGGCACGAAGCGCGAAGAAGTCGAGCGCGGCCAAGTGCTGTGCAAGCCCGGCTCGATCAAGCCGCACACGCACTTCACCGCCGAGGTGTACGTTCTGTCGAAGGACGAAGGCGGCCGTCACACGCCGTTCTTCAACAACTACCGTCCGCAGTTCTACTTCCGCACGACGGACGTGACCGGCGCGATCGAGCTGCCCAAGGACAAGGAAATGGTCATGCCTGGCGACAACGTCAGCATCACCGTCAAGCTGATCAACCCGATCGCGATGGAAGAAGGCCTGCGCTTCGCCATCCGTGAAGGCGGCCGTACCGTGGGTTCGGGCGTCGTGGCCAAGATCCTCGACATCTAAG
>NZ_JBPJZL010000052.1:0-1547 GCF_051216835.1 Variovorax multivorans | reverse complement strand
CTTTCAATTACCCACAACTTTCGCCCCGAGTTGCATCCCGAGGACGATGTCAGTTAGACGTGTGAGCCCGCGCCACATGACGATGTTGCCGGGCGGAGGGTCGCCTTTGCGCGCGAGGTAGCCACCGAGCTTGGCTAACTCGATGGTGTAGTGCGACAGCGTCCGAGGCAAGAACTCCGGGACAGTCGACGTCGGTGACAGCTGATCCAGCACCGCGATCTCGACGTCGGTGAACGCTTCGCTCGGACTGGTGTCCGGATCGGCGCGGTTGAGCATCGTCAACCAGAAGATGCGCCAACTCAGGATGCAGTAGATCGCGATCAGATTGGTCAGGCGGTCGGCTGTTCGCAGTCGGGAGTCCTCGGCTCGGCAACCCGACTTCAGGATTTTGTGGAAGGTCTCGATCTTCCAGCGCATGGCGTACCAGTCGATTTTCTCGATGGCCTCGGCCTTGGAATACACCGGCAGGTTTGTGATGAGCTTCCACTGCAGCGGGGCACGACCGGCTGGCGCTTCACGCTCTTGCGCATGGAGTACCGTTAACTCAAGCGGTGGATACAGCTTCTGCTTGCCGATGGGCGGAAGCACTCCAATGCGCCGGTATCGGATCTCCAGGGTGGCTTGACAAGGCTGACCCCGCTCGTCGCGGAACTCGACGCGATGCAAACTCCGCACGCGAACATCGGCCATTTCGTCAGCGATCGTGTGACCGCCATCGCCAGCCAGCCGGTCGACGCAGGTTCGCACCAGGAAGCGAGTTCCGAGCTCATCGGCCAGGCAGAACAACTCGTAGATGTCGCTCTCGCGATCACAAATATGCACGCAGCGCTCGGGCTCGTCGATCAAGGCGTTCGACTGGCGCAGGTTCAGCAGCCACTTGACGCTTTCCTTCTCTTCAATCGGAACACGCGTCGGGTTGATCTTGCGTTTCAGCACGCTGGTGCCTTTGAACTTCTGACGGCTCCAGAACTTGATCGCGCACAGGCCTAGCGGCAGCCCCTGTGCCGTCACGACGAGGCTCGAGTGCATCAAGATGCCGCAGGTAGTGTGCGGTTGGGGACGGCCCGCTTCGTCGCGTCGGCTGTGAGTCACCCCCTTGAAGCCAATCAATTCCGGCTTGTCCCTCTTGTAGGAGAACTCCGTGGTGTCCTGAAGGATGAGCAATGGGCCGCAGCTCGCCTGGGCCCGATCACGCGTGGCCTGGAAGTGCCCAGAAAGAATGGCATGCTCGTCAACATCATCGTTGGACAGAAACCGGTAGGCAGCCTTGGTGTTAGCCCAGTCCTGGCATGCGAACGGAATCGTGCCTCCGATGTTGCCCCCGAGTCTATGAAGCAGGCTGCTCAATCTCTTGCCCAGTCGCGCGTCGCGGAAGTCGCAGCCGGCGACCTCGCCGGCTATCCACGACCCATTGTCGGATGGCTTGCTGGCTCCATCAATCCGCACAAACTTTGTCATCCGTTCCCGTTGGCAGAGTCCTCTCGCGAGGAATAACGGGAATCTCGATCATTCCGTGGACCGCTGAGACGCCAGACTTGTGGGTAATT
>NZ_JBPJZL010000051.1:0-1681 GCF_051216835.1 Variovorax multivorans | reverse complement strand
ATGAAGGTTCTTGTACCTGTCAAACGGGTCGTCGACTACAACGTGAAAGTGCGCGTCAAGAGCGACGGCACCGGAGTGGACATTGCCAACGTCAAGATGAGCATGAACCCCTTCGACGAGATCGCCGTTGAAGAGGCCGTTCGCCTGAAGGAAAAGGGCGTCGTGACCGAAGTCATCGCCGTCTCCTGCGGCGATGCCAAGTGCCAGGAAACCCTCCGCACGGCCATGGCCATCGGCGCCGACCGCGGCATCCTCGTGGAAACCACTGAAGAACTGCAGCCCCTGGCCGTCGCCAAGCTCCTGAAGGCGCTGGTCGACAAGGAACAGCCCCAGCTGATCATCCTTGGCAAGCAAGCCATCGACGACGACGCCAACCAGACCGGCCAGATGCTGGCGGCTCTTGCCGACCTGCCCCAAGCAACCTTCGCCTCCAAGGTTGACCTGGCGGCCGACAAGGTCACCGTGGCACGCGAAGTCGACGGCGGCATGGAAACGCTGACGCTCACGCTGCCGGCCGTCATCACCACCGACCTGCGCCTGAACGAGCCGCGCTACGTCACGCTGCCCAACATCATGAAGGCCAAGAAGAAGCAGCTGGACGTCTTCAAGCCCGAAGATCTGGGCGTCGATGTGAAACCCCGCCTGAAGACCCTGAAGGTCTCGGAGCCCCCGAAGCGCGGCGCCGGCATCAAGGTGCCTGACGTTGCAACGCTGGTGGACAAACTGAAGAACGAAGCGAAGGTGATCTGAACATGACCGCACTTGTTATTGCCGAACACGACCACGCGACCGTCAAGCCCGCGACCCTGAACACCGTGACCGCCGCGCTGGCTTGCGGTGGCGACGTCCACGTGCTGGTGGCCGGAGCCAATGCCGCCGAAGCCGGCAAGGCCGCCGCACAGATCGCCGGAGTCTCCAAAGTCATCGTGGCTGACAGCCCCAGCCTGGCTGAGAACCTGGCAGAGAACGTTGCAGCCCAGGTGCTGGCGATTGCTGCCAACTACAGCCACATCCTGTTCCCCTCGACCGCCAACGGCAAGAACGTCGCGCCTCGCGTGGCTGCCAAGCTCGACGTGGCCCAGATCAGCGACATCACCAAGGTCGACAGCCCCGACACCTTCGAGCGCCCGATCTATGCCGGCAACGCGATTGCCACCGTGCAGAGCAGTGACGCGACCAAGGTGATCACGGTTCGCACGACCGGCTTCGACGCTGCAGCCGCCACCGGTGGCAGCGCGGCCGTCGAAACCGCCGAAGGCGTTGCAGACAGCGGCAAGAGCAGCTTCGTGGGCCGTGAAGTCACCAAGAGCGAACGCCCCGAGCTGACCGCCGCCAAGATCATCGTCTCGGGTGGCCGGGCGCTGGGTAGCGCCGAGAAGTTCACCGAGGTGATGGCCCCTCTGGCCGACAAGCTCAACGCAGGCCTGGGTGCCAGCCGCGCAGCCGTCGACGCGGGCTACGCCCCGAACGACTGGCAAGTGGGCCAGACCGGCAAGATCGTCGCTCCGCAGCTGTACATCGCAGCGGGCATCTCGGGCGCCATCCAGCACTTGGCCGGCATGAAGGACTCCAAGGTGATCGTGGCGATCAACAAGGACGAAGAGGCCCCGATCTTCTCGGTAGCCGACTATGGCCTCGTGGCCGACCTGTTCACGGCTGTGCCGGAACTGGTGAAGGCGCT
>NZ_JBPJZL010000050.1:0-1682 GCF_051216835.1 Variovorax multivorans | reverse complement strand
TTAAACATAGGGCTCCGGTGCGAAGGGCTCACCGTGACTGGCACTTTTGTGCTCCCACCGGACCCCGGGCCAACCTCCTTTTGGGAAGTTGATGCTATTGCACCAGAGCCGCTGCGGCAGGGCAAAACAATTCGCCCGAAATCTTGGAAGGCCCGCGCGTTTCGTTGCACGCTTGCAACAAATGACTTGGCCCCTCCGTACACCACTATGTGAAATATGACGAGGCTCCGGCATGGCATTTCGCATGTGCGTTCAAATAGGCGCATGACGCTCATGATCGACCCCGTTCTGACCGCGGCAGACGCGGCATTGCGCACGCTTTTTGCCCGCCCCCATGCCACGCGGGCGACGCCCGCCCCCTCACAGGCGCCGGGCGAGATGAGTGAAGCGGAACGTCGGGAAGCCGGCGCGCTGATGCGGGTGAACCATGTGGGTGAAGTCTGCGCACAGGCGCTTTACACAGCCCAGGCGGCAGTGACACGCGATCCCGCGCTGCGCGCCCATTTCATCGAAGCGGCGCACGAAGAAACCGATCACCTGGCATGGACCCGGCAGCGGCTTGACGAGCTGGGCGCGCGCCCGTCGATCCTGAATCCTCTCTGGTATGCGGGCGCCTTCGGCCTCGGTCTCGTCGCAGGCCGTCTAGGGGACCCGTTGAGCCTGGGGTTCGTCGCGGAGACCGAGCGCCAGGTAGAGGCCCACCTGGACAGCCACCTCGATCGCCTCCCGCCCGGAGACAGCGCATCCAAGGCGGTGGTCGAGCAGATGAAGCTCGACGAAGCCCGCCATGCGTCGCAGGCTGTCGACGCCGGTGCGGCGGAGCTCCCGGCGCCGGCCAAGGCCCTGATGCGCGTGGCTTCCCGCGTGATGACCACGCTGGCGCACCGCATCTAGGCCGGCCGACTCAGGTTTCGATCAGGTCGAAGCTGGTGGTGATTTCGGCTGTCTTCGCCAGCATGATGCTGGCGGAGCAATACGTTTCGTGACTCAGTGCGATTGCGCGCTCCACGGCAGAGGCCGGAATTCCCTTGCCCGCCACGGTGAAGTGCATGTGGATCTTCGTGAAGACCTTCGGGTCTTTTTCGGCGCGCTCGCTGGTCAGCTTGACGCTGCAGCGCTCGACGCGATGGCGTCCGCGCTTCAATATGAGCACGACATCGTAGGCAGTGCATCCCCCGGTGCCGGCAAGAACGGTCTCCATCGGCCGCGCGGCGAGATTCTGTCCGCCGTTCTCGGGCTTCGCGGCATCCGGTGCGCCATCCATCATCAGGACATGGCCGCTGCCCGTCTCGGCGACGAAGCCCATGGCCGATCGCGTACCCGCGTCACCGGTCCAACTTACTGTGCATTCCATGGTTTTCGGAGTTCCAAGTCTGAGATGTCGGGCAAAAATGCACGCCGACATCCATTTGTGTGTGGGAAAAGCATCACTCGCTTGTTGCAACGCAACAAACAGTCGATATACTTTATTTCATTGCGCAAACGTATGCGCACCCAGTTGTCTCCTCCACCCTTCCAATTGGTGGATTTAGCCCCGAGCTGCAAAGCTCGGGGCTTTTTTCTTTCCAGGGCCGCCCTCACCGGCCTTGGCGCCACTCTAGTTTTCGCACCGAAAGGGCAGTTGCTCTGGCTGCCCTGGCTGTTGCCGGTGTTGCCTCGGCTCAGTCGTCCGTCACGCTGTT
>NZ_JBPJZL010000004.1:0-615118 GCF_051216835.1 Variovorax multivorans | reverse complement strand
CGTGGCCTTGTTCATCAAGGAAGCTGAAACCGCAGCCCAGCTCGTTGCAAGCGCCGCGGGTTGCGCCTTCGAGGTGTCACCCGTCGACTCCCTGCTGGCCATCCGGGGAAACCGGGAGCTGCTGCTTGCTGCATTGGCGAACCTGCTGCAGAACGCATTCAAGTTCACGCACCCGCACACCGACATCGCCTTGAAGGCCTATGAGCTTGGCGAGCATGTCCTGATCGAAGTCGAAGATCACTGCGGAGGGCTGCCGCCGGGAATCGCCGCCAAGATGTTCGCCCCCTTCAATCAGCACAGTCATGACCGGTCGGGCCTGGGCTTGGGTCTTTCCATCGCCCGCCAGAGCGTCGAGGCGGACTTCGGCACATTGACCGTGCGGGACGTGCCCGGCACCGGTTGCGTCTTCACGATCTCACTGCCGCGCCACTCGCTCCAGTGACCCTCGGTGCCGCCGGAGGTACGGCGCGCATCCGCGACATCAGGGGAAATCCCTAGACGCCCGTCCGCAACCCGCTCGGGCAGCCCCTCCACGAGCGAAACGCGTCGCGCATCGCCTCTTCAATGCCCCTCCGCCCCTGGCCCGTTACTTGCGAACTCGATCAAAAATGACAGAAAATTTTCTTATCTGACTTATATTTGTAAACTGGTTTTCAAAAAACGCACACTTTTGGGCACGTTTGCACCCTTCATGAGCACAACCGTCGACACCCCAGGCACCACCGTGGCCCAGCGCATTGCGCAGGCATTGCCGCGGCTGTCGCGCTCGCACCGGCAGGTGGCCGACTACGTGCTGGAGCACCCGCTGCAAGTCGCCACGCTGCCGATCGACGAGCTCGCCGCCGCGGTCGGCGTGTCGGTCGCCACAGCCAATCGTTTTGCGCGCGCGCTGGACTTCGACGGCTACGCCACCTTCCGCGCCGAGCTCGTGCGCGGCTTCGAGTCGCTGGTGGCGCCGGTCGAGCGCTTGCGCGGCAACCTGGAGCACCCGACCACGGTGGCCGAGGTGTTCGCCACGGCGCTCGACGAGAGCCGCCGCAACATCGAAGCCACGCGCCAGACGCTGGACTACGCCGCCTGCGAAGCCGCGGTGGAGCGCATCGGCAAGGCGCGCTCGATCTACATCGGTGGCTTCGGCGCCAGCGCATGGCTCGCGGGCCTGCTCCAGCACGGGCTGGACGGCAGCTGCAACGACGTGCGCCTGCTCTCGGGCGTGAGCGGCGTCACGCACGCCGCGCGCACGCTGATGCACGCGGGGCCGAAGGACGTGTTCATCGGCCTGACCTTTCCACGCTACCTGACGGACACCATCGCACTTGCGCAGATCGCGCGCAGCCAGGGCTGCTCGGTGATCGCGCTGACCGACCGCCCCAGTTCCCCGCTGGCACCGCTGGCCGACGTGGCGCTCTATTGCCAGACCGAAACCAGCTATCGCCCGAACTGCGAGACCAGCGTGCTCGCGCTGATCGAGGCGCTGACCAGCGCGGTGAGTCTGCGCGCGCCCGATCCGGTGCAGTCGGCCGGCCGCATCCTGCAGGCGGTGCGGCCGTGGCTGCACGGCGCCAATGGGCTGCCGCGCATCAATGGACTGGACACCAGCGCGCGCCTCCAGAACACACCCGATGCCGCCGCCCTGAACGGCGCCGGCAAGAAAAAGAAGAAAGCTTCCCGATGACTCAGACCCATGTGCCCGTGATCGCCATCCACGGCGGCGCCGGCACCATCAGCGCCGCCACGACCAGCGCCGAACAGGCGCAGGCCTATCACGACGCCCTGAAAAGCATCGTGGCCGCCGCGCAGGCAATGCTGCTCAAGGGCGCGTCCGCACTCGACGCCGCCTGCCTCGCGGTCGAGATGCTCGAAGACTGCCCGCTCTTCAACGCGGGCCATGGCGCGGTGTTCACGCATGACGAAACCCATGAGCTCGACGCCGCTGTGATGGACGGCGCCACGCTCGCCGCCGGTGCCATTGCCGGCGTGTGCCACGTTCGCCGCCCGGTGCGCGCAGCGCGCGCCGTGCTCGAAGACGGCGCGCACGTGCTGCTGGCCGGCGCGGGCGCCGAGGCCTTTGCACGCGAACGCGGGCTGGAGATGGTCGAGCCTTCGTTCTTCTCCACCGAGGCGCGCCGCCAGCAGCTCTACCGCGTGCGCGACACCGGCCGCGTGGTGGTCGACCACGAAGGCGCGTCGATGGCGGCAGCAACGCCGCCGCTCGACGAAGACAAGAAGTTCGGCACCGTCGGCGCGGTTGCGCTCGACATGCACGGCCACCTGGCCGCCGCCACCTCCACCGGTGGCATGACCAACAAGCGCGTCGGCCGCATCGGAGATTCGCCGCTGATCGGCGCCGGCACCTATGCGGACGACCGCACGGCTGCCGTGTCGTGCACCGGCAGCGGCGAAATGTTCATCCGCGTTGCGGCTGCGTACGACGTGTGCGCCCGCATGGCCTACGGCGGCGCCACGCTCGAAGCCGCCACGCATGCGGTGGTGCAGCAGTCGCTGCCCGCCATCGGCGGCACCGGCGGGCTGATTGCCATCGACCGCCACAGCAACCTGAGCCTCGCCTTCAACACCGAAGGCATGTACCGCGGCCACGCGCGCGGCGACGAAGCGCCCCAGACAGCCATCTTCGCCTGACAACGCACCGACGTACGCCCCCATTTTTCTTCGCACTCCCATGTCCACCCCTGCCCTCGCCCTGCCGGACGGCCGCGTTCTCGCCGTCGACGATCTCACCGTGCGTTTCTCGACTTCCGAGCGCACGGTCGATGCCGTGAAGAAGCTGTCCTTCCACGTCGACCATGGCGAAACGCTTGCAGTGGTGGGCGAATCGGGTTCGGGCAAGTCGGTGACTTCGCTCGCGCTGATGCGGCTCGTGGAGCACGGTGGCGGACGCATCCTCGGCGGGAGCATGGCGTTCCGCCGCCGCAACGGCGAAGTGCTCGACCTGGCACAGGCACGCGACAGCGCAATGCGCAACATCCGCGGCGCGGACATCGCGATGATCTTCCAGGAGCCGATGACTTCGCTGAACCCGGTGTTCACCGCCGGCGAGCAGATCTCCGAGGCCATCCGCATCCACCAGGGCAAGAGCGATGCAGCCGCTCGCGCCGAGGCGCTGCGCATGCTGGAGCTGGTGCGCATTCCTGAAGCGCGCAACGTGCTCGACCGCTTTCCGCATCAGCTGTCGGGCGGCATGCGCCAGCGCGTGATGATCGCGATGGCGCTGTCGTGCAAGCCGCAGTTGCTGATTGCCGACGAACCGACCACCGCGCTCGACGTGACCATCCAGGCGCAGATCCTCCAGCTCATCCGCGAGCTGCAGAAGGAGATGCGCATGGGCGTGCTCTTCATCACGCACGACATGGGCGTGGTCGCCGAGATCGCCGACCGCGTGCTCGTGATGTACCGCGGCGACAAGGTGGAAGCAGGCAGCTCCGACACCGTGTTCGCGGCGCCGCAGCACCCCTACACCAAGGCGCTGCTGTCGGCCGTGCCCAAGCTCGGCGCGATGCACGGCACCGACCTGCCGGCCAAGTTCGAATTGCTGCGCACCGAGGCCAGCGCCGACGCCCAGCCCGTCGAAGTGCCCGCGCAGCAAGACACCGTGCGCCAGGACACCGGCCCCATTCTTCGCGTGCGCGACCTCGTCACGCGCTTCGACGTGCGCAGCGGCCTCTTCGGTCGCGTGAAGCGTCGCGTGCATGCGGTGGAGAAGATCAGCTTCGACCTGTACCCCGGCGAAACGCTGGCGCTGGTCGGTGAATCGGGCTGCGGCAAGTCGACCACCGGCCGCTCGCTGCTGCGCCTCGTCGAGAGCCAGAGCGGCGCCATCGAGTTCGGCGGCAAGAACATCCGCGAGTTGCCCACGCGCGAGCTGCAGGCGCTACGCCGGAACATCCAGTTCATCTTCCAGGACCCGTTCGCCTCTCTCGATCCGCGCGTGACGGTGGGCTTCTCGATCATGGAGCCGCTGCTCATCCACAACATCGCCAAGGGCGCCGAGGCGCAGCAGCGCGTCGACTGGCTGCTGCAGAAGGTCGGCCTGCCGCCCGAGGTGGCGCAGCGCTATCCGCACGAGTTCTCGGGCGGCCAGCGGCAGCGCATTGCCATTGCGCGCGCACTGGCACTCAACCCGAAGGTGGTGGTGGCCGATGAATCGGTTTCGGCGCTGGACGTGTCCATTCAGGCGCAGATCGTCAACCTGATGCTCGACCTGCAGCGCGAGCTGGGCGTGGCCTTCTTGTTCATCTCGCACGACATGGCAGTGGTCGAACGCATCAGCCACCGCGTGGCCGTGATGTACCTGGGCCAGATCGTCGAGATCGGCCCGCGCCGCGCGGTGTTCGAAGCGCCACAGCACGCCTACACCCGCAAGCTGATGGCAGCGGTGCCGGTGGCCGACCCGTCGCGCCGCCACAAGCCGCGCGCGCTGCTCGAAGGCGAGATTCCCAGCCCCATCCGCGCGGTGGGTGACGAGCCAGACGTGCCGCCGCTGGTGCAGGTCGCGCCTGGCCACTTCGTTGCGCGGCACGCCATCGGCGGCGCCTTCTGATCCTTTCCGATCGATCAACCGTTTTTTTCAACCCGCAGGCCCCCCTGCTTTTTTCCACGAACCGACTGGAGTTCTTCCATGACGCAATCTTCTTCCTCCCTGCGATGGGCTTCCGCACTGCTGGGCCTGGCCGCGCTGGCCGCTTCGGGCACGGCACTGGCCGCGAAAGACGTGGTGCTCTCGATCGGCTACCAGCCGGAAACGCTGGACCCGTACAACACAAACACCACCATCACCACGGCAGTGACCAAGACCTTCTATGAAGGCCTGTTCCAGTTCGACAAGGACCTGAAGGTGCAGAACGTGCTCGCCGAGAGCTACGACGTGTCGAAGGACGGCCTGGTCTACACCATCAAGCTGCGCACCGGCGTGAAGTTCCACGACGGCACCGATTTCAACGCCGAGGCCGTGAAGTTCACGCTCGACCGCGTGCTGAACCAGGACAACAAGCTGCTGCGCTACAACCAGTTCAACCGCGTGGGCAAGGTCGAGGCGCTGAACCCGACGACCGTGCGCATCACGCTGAAGGAGCCCTTCGGCCCCTTCATCAACTCGCTGGCCCACGCCTCGGCCGCCATGATTTCGCCCACCGCGCTGAAGAAGTGGGGCAACAAGGACATCGCCTTCCACCCCGTGGGCACAGGCCCCTTCGAATTCGTCGAGTGGAAGCAGACCGAAGCCGTCAAGGCCAAGAAGTTCGACGGCTACTGGAAAAAGGGCTACCCGAAGATCGACACGGTCTCGTGGAAGCCGGTGCTCGAGAACAACACGCGCGCCGCGATGCTGCAGACCGGCGAAGCCGACTTCGCGTATCCCATTCCCTATGAGCAGGCCGATCTGCTGAAGAAGAGCGACAAGCTCGAAGTGGTGGCCACGCCGTCGATCATCACGCGCTTCCTGGCATTCAACATGCTGCAGAAGCCCTACGACAACGCCAAGGTGCGCGAAGCCATCGGCTACGCCATCAACAAGGAAGCGCTGGCCAAGGTCGCGTTCGGCGGCTATGCCTTCCCCGCGCAGGGCATCGTGCCGCAGGGCGTGAAGTACGCCGAGAAGATGGCTCCCATTCCCTACGACCTGAAGAAGGCCAAGGAGCTGATGAAGGAAGCCGGCTACCCCGACGGCTTCGAGTCGGTGCTGTGGAGCGCCTACAACAACACGACCAGCCAGAAGACGATCCAGTTCGTGCAGCAGCAGCTCGCGCAGATCGGCATCAAGCTGCAGGTGCAGGCGCTCGAAGTGGGCCAGCGCACCGAGCAGGTCGATGCATGGCCCGATCCGAAGACGGCCAAGGTCCGCATGTACTACACGGGCTGGTCGTCGTCGACCGGTGAAGCCGACTGGGGCCTGCGCCCGCTGTTCGCCTCGGAAGCCTGGGCGCCCAAGCTGAACAACATGTCGTTCTACAAGAGCGAGGTGGTGGACAACGCGCTGGCCAAGGCACTGGTGACGGTCGACGAAAAGGAACGTACCGCCCTCTACAAGACCGCGCAGGACGAGATCCGCAAGGACCTGCCGCGCGTGCCGATGGTCACGGAGCAAAACCTGTCGGCGCATGCCAAGCGCCTCTCGGGCGTGTTCGTGATGCCCGACGGCAACATCAACATCGACGCAATCTCCGTAGCGAACTAAGCCTCGCCCCCTCACCCGCCAGGGTGAGGGGTTGACCGCCTGCACCCCATGCTGAATTACTTTCTCAAACGACTGTTGGGCCTGATCCCCACGCTGCTCATCGTGGCGGTGCTGGTGTTCCTGTTCGTCCACATGCTGCCCGGCGACCCGGCGCGCCTTGCCGCCGGCCAGGAGGCCGACGAGCAGACAGTGGCCATGGTCCGCGCGGAGCTCGGGCTCGACAAGCCGCTGCCGCAGCAGTTCGTGAGCTTCTTCACCCACATGCTGCAAGGCGACTTCGGCACCTCGATCCGCACGCGGCGGCCGGTGTCGATGGAGATCGGCGAGCGCTTCTTCCCGACGGTGATGCTGACCATCACCAGCATGGTGTGGGCGGTGATCTTCGGCATGGGCATCGGCATCGTCTCGGCGGTGTACCGCAACAAATGGCCTGACCGGCTGGGCATGACGCTGGCCGTGTCGGGCATCTCTTTTCCCGCTTTTGCCCTGGGCATGCTGCTGATGCAGATCTTCTCGGTACAGCTCGGCTGGCTGCCCACTGTGGGCGCCAGCACCTGGAAACACTACATCCTGCCCTCGATCACGCTGGGCGCGGCCGTGGCCGCCGTGATGGCGCGCTTCACGCGGGCCTCGTTCGTCGAGGTGATCCAGGAAGACTTCGTGCGCACCGCGCGCGCCAAGGGCGTGCGCGAATCCAGCGTGGTGTTCAAGCACACGCTGCGCAATGCGCTGATTCCGGTGGTCACCATGATGGGCCTGCAGTTCGGCTTCCTGCTGGGCGGCTCCATCCTCGTGGAGGCGGTGTTCAACTGGCCCGGCCTCGGCCGCCTGCTGGTCGATGCCGTGCAGATGCGCGACTACCCCGTCATCCAGACGCTGGTGCTGCTGTTCTCGCTCGAATTCATCCTGATCAACCTGGTGGTGGATGTGCTCTATGGCTACATCAACCCGACCATTCGCTACAAGTGAGCAAGCAGCCATGACGCAAGCTTCCGGCGTGCCTGCCGAAACCCTCATTCCCACGACACCTGTCGCGGCCGTCCAGATCGCGGGCAAGGTCCGCACGCCCTGGGGCGAATGCTGGCGCCGCTTCAAGAAGCAGCCGGTGGGCATCGTTGCCGCGCTCTTCGTGCTGCTGCTGGTGTTCGTCGCGGTGTTCGCGCCGTGGATCGTGCCCTTCGACGCGGAGAACTTCTTCGACTACGACATGCTGAACACGGGGCCTTCGGCCACGCACTGGTTCGGCGTCGATCCACTGGGCCGCGACATCTTCAGCCGCATCCTGATGGGTGCGCGCATCTCGCTGATGGCGGGCTTTCTTTCAGTGCTGGTGGGCGGCTTCGTCGGCACGGCCTTCGGCCTGCTGGCGGGCTACTACGAAGGCTGGTGGGACCGCATCGTGATGCGCGTCTCTGACGTGCTGTTCGCCTTTCCCGGCATCCTGCTGGCGCTGGGCGTGGTCGCCATCCTGGGCAGCAGCATGACCAACGTGGTGGTGGCTGTGTCGGTGTTCAGCGTGCCGGCGTTCGCGCGTCTCGTGCGCGGCAACACGCTGGTGCTGAAGCAGCAGACCTACATCGAGGCCGAGCGCAGCATCGGCGCTTCAGACTGGACCATCATCGTGCGGCACATCCTGCCGGGCACCATCTCGTCGATCGTGGTGTATTTCTCGATGCGCGTGGGCACCTCGATCATCACGGCCGCCAGCCTGTCGTTCCTGGGCATGGGCGCGCAGCCGCCAACGCCCGAATGGGGCGCGATGCTCAGCGAAGCCCGCGCCGACATGGTGACCTCGCCGCACGTGGCGCTGTTCCCCAGCCTGGCCATCTTCTTCACCGTGCTCGCCTTCAACCTGCTGGGCGATGCACTGCGCGACGCGCTCGATCCGAAGATCGACCGCCAGTAATTTCCGTTCTTCTCCTTCATGTCTTCCAGCAAGCAGCAAGCCCCTCTCCCCTTCATCGGCAACCTGCTCCAGGGCGAACGCAACACCATCACCGACGTCGCGGGCGTCACCGTGGGCCACCAGACGCTCAGCGACGGCCCCGTGCAAACGGGCGTGACGGTGATCCGGCCCCATGCCGGCGACCCGTTCCGCGACAAGGTGCCGGCCGCTGCCGTAGTGCTCAACGGCTTCGGCAAGAGCGTGGGTCTGGTGCAGGTGGCCGAGCTCGGCGTGCTCGAAACGCCGATTGCGCTGACCAACACTTTCTCGGTCGGCACGGTGGCCACGGCGCAGATCCGCCATTGCGTGGCCGACAACCCCGAGAGCGGACGCACGCTGCCCACGGTCAACCCGCTGGTGTTCGAGTGCAACGACGGCTTTCTGAACGACATCCAGCGCATGGCCGTGACCGAGGCCGACTACCTGCAGGCGCTGGCTGATGCCGGCGTCGACTTCGAGCAGGGCTCGGTCGGCGCGGGGCGCGGCATGTCGAGCTTCCAGCTCAAAGGTGGCATCGGTAGCGCATCACGGCGGGTGTCCGCTCGCGAAGGCGGCTGCCACACCGTAGGCGCACTGGTGCTGGCGAACTACGGACGCCAACCGCAACTGGTGCTGGCCGGGCATTCGGTAGGCGACCGGCTCGCGAAGCTTCAGGCCGCGCGCAGCCTGCCGGCGGTGGACGAGGCCGAGAAGGGCTCGATCATCATCGTGGTGGCCACCGACGCGCCGCTCGACGCTCGCCAGTTGCGCCGCCTGGCGCTGCGCGCGGGTGCCGGGCTGGCCCGCACGGGCTCGGTCTTCGGGCATGGCAGCGGCGACATCGTGCTGGCCTTTTCCACCGCCTACACGGTGCCCGACCGCGTCGAGCGACCGATGCCGGCCGTGGCGATGCTGCACGACGGGCTGCTCGACGGGCTGTTCCAGGCCGCGGCCGACAGCACCGAGCAAGCGATCATCCATGCCCTGTGGCGCGCAACGCCTGTCACCGGGCGCGACGGCAACCACCGCGCCGCGCTGGGCGACGTGCTGCCCGCCTCCGCCCTTCTTTCTACCCACGCCTGACTGCGAGCCGCTCCATGAAAGTCCTGATCTCCACCGACATCGAAGGCGTCGCCGGCGTCTATCACTCCGAGCAGGTGCGCCCGGGCAACCCCGAGTTCGAACGCGCGCGCCTGCTGATGACGCAGGAAGCCAACGCAGCGATTGCCGGCGCCTTCGACGCAGGCGCCACCGAGGTGCTGGTGAACGACTCGCACGGCGGCTTTCGCAACATGCCGCCCGACCTGCTCGATGCGCGTGCCCGCGTCGTGCAGGGCAAGCCGCGCTACCTGAGCATGGTGGCGGGCGTGGAAGAAGGCGTGGACGCTGTCTGCATGGTCGGCTACCACTCGCGCGCGCAGGGGCGCGGCATCCTGGCGCACACGATCAACAGCTTTGCCTTTGCCGGCATCTCGCTCGGCGGGCAGGAACTGGGCGAGGCCGGGCTCTATGGCGCACTGGCCGGGGAATACGGCGCACCGGTGGTGATGGGCAGCGGCGACGACGTGTTCATCGCCGAGAACCGGCCACTCTTTCCGCACGCCACCTTCGTCGAGACCAAGAAGGCCACGGGCTGCACCAGCGGCATTTCGCTGTCGCCCGAGCAGTCGCGCCGGGCGATTCGTGCGGGGGTGGAAGAAGCGCTGGCCGCGCGTTCGAACGCGAAACCGCTCGTTTTCAAGGGCCCGCAGACCGTGACGCTGCGCACCCAGTCGCCCGCGCTGGCCGACCTGTTCTGCCAGTGGCCGACCTTCGAGCGCATCGATGGCGTCACGCTGCGCTTCACGGCCGATACGGTGGAAGCGGCAGTGCGCATGCTGAACTGCTGCTCGGCGATGTCTTCGATGCTGCGCTGACGCGCCAGCCCCTCTTCAGGCCTGCATGGCGAAGCGGATGGCCGCGCGGCCAGGAACCCGCTCGCCCATCCGGGCCTTGTCCGGTTCCTAGAATTCCCGGGTCCGGCAACTCTTTTCCGGCCATCTCGCCTTATCCGGAATAAGCATCAAACCGTCCCGCAACCCGCATGGATGCTGGCGAATAAGCTTATCCGCATAAAGCGCGAACCAAAAAATAGTTTGTTTCCATAAGGCGGGCTTTCAGAATCTCGGCTTCTTGCTGGGGCGCTGGACGCACCGCACTTCAAGACATACGCACGCACGATGTACCAATACACAGAATTCGATCGCCAGTTCGTCCACCAGCGGGCTGCCCAATTCCGCGACCAGCTGGAGCGCTGGCAAAAGGGCAAGCTCGCCGAAGACGAGTTCCGCCCCCTGCGGCTGCAAAACGGCTGGTACGTGCAGCGCTACGCGCCGATGCTGCGCGTGGCCGTGCCTTACGGTGAGCTCTCGAGCCGCCAGATTCGCGTGCTGGCCCGCATCGCCCGCGAATACGACGAGCCCGAAGCCGAGGTCTACAAGAAGGCCATCGAAACGCAGGGCCTGCTCGGCAGCCACAAGCTCCCAACCCACTACGCCCACTTCTCGACGCGCCAGAACGTCCAGTACAACTGGATTCCGCTGGCCAAATCGGCCGACGTGATGGACCTGCTGGCTTCGGTCGACATGCACGGCATCCAGACCAGCGGCAATTGCATCCGCAACATCACGAGCGATGAGCGTGCCGGCATTGCCGTCGACGAAATCGCAGATCCGCGCCCGTTCGCGGAAATCATGCGCCAGTGGAGCACGCTGCACCCCGAGTTCGCGTTCTTGCCGCGCAAGTTCAAGATCGCCATCACGGGCGCCACCGAAGACCGCGCCGCCACCGGCTGGCACGACGTGGGCCTGCACGTGGTGAAGAACGAAGCCGGCGAAATCGGCTTTCGCGTGCAGGTGGGTGGCGGCATGGGCCGCACGCCCATCATCGGCACCGTGCTGCGCGAGTTCCTGCCGTGGCAGCAGATCATGAATTACCTCGAAGCGGTGATCCGGGTCTACAACCGCTATGGCCGCCGCGACAACATCTACAAGGCGCGCATCAAGATTCTGGTGAAGGCCGAAGGCCAGCGCTACATCGACGACGTGGACGCCGAGTACAAGCAGATCCTCGAACATGACGGCGCGCCGCACACCATCACGCAGGAAGAGTACGACCGCGTGGCCGCCTCCTTCGTGCCGCCGACGCTGGCCACCCGCGTGCTGCAAAGCGCCGAGAAGACCGACGCCGAACTGCGCGCCCACGCCGCAGACGACGTGCAGTTTGCCCGCTGGCTCGCCCGCAACGTGGCGCCGCACAAGAACCCTGCGCTGCGCGCCGTCACGCTGTCGTTCAAGCGCCTGAAGCAGGCGCCCGGCGATGCATCGGCCGACCAGCTCGACACGCTCGCCCAACTGGCCGACCGCTTTTCGGCCGGCGAAGCCCGCGTGACGCACGACCAGAACGTGGTGCTGCCCTGGGTGCATGCCGAAGACCTGCACGCGCTGTGGCTCGCCGCCCGCGCCGCCGGCCTCGCCAGCGCCAACGTGCACCTGCTGACGGACATGATCGCCTGCCCCGGCGGCGACTTCTGCGCGCTGGCCAATGCGCGCTCCATTCCCATCGCGGAAGCCATCACCGAGCGTTATCAAGACCTCGACGAGCTCGACGACCTTGGCGAGATCGATCTGCACATCAGCGGCTGCATCAACTCGTGCGGCCACCACCACAGCGGCCACATCGGCATTCTTGGCGTCGACAAGGACGGCAAGGAGTGGTACCAGGTCACCCTCGGCGGCTCCGACGGCTCCGCGCTCAGCGGCACGCCGCAGGCCGGCAAGGCTGTCGGCCCCTCGTTCTCGGCGGCCGAAGTGCCGGGCGTGATCGAGGCCGTGCTCACCACCTACCGCGACACCCGCGAAAGCGGCGAGAACTTCATCGACACGCTGCGCCGCGTGGGCCCGGACCCGTTCAAGGCCGCCGCCAACGGTGCGCGTTTCAAGGTGGAGGAAGCAGCATGAACAAGAAGCTCAACATCCTTTCCGCAGAGGAACACATCGACGACGGCGACCCGAAGGTGCTGCAACTCGCCAACGATGCCGACCCGCTCGCCATCGAGGTGTGCCTGGCCGATATCGAGCGCATCGACCTGAACTTTCCGAAGTTCACCGATGGCCGCGCCTACAGCCAGGCCTTCCTGCTGCGCCGCCGCCTCGGTTTCACGGGCGACATCCGCGCCACCGGCGACGTGCTGATCGACCAATTGGTGCAAATGGAACGCACCGGCTTCTCCAGCGCCGTGCTCAAGGAAGGCGTTGACGCCTCCGACGCGCAGCGCCAGTTCGACCGCTTTGCCGCCTTCTACCAGGGCGACGCAGTGCAGACCGCGCCGCACTTCGCGGCCGGCAACTGAGAGCGAATGGGAACCTTCGACATGAGCATTGCCACGGACATCGACTTCGCACGCATCAACACCGAGCTCGGCCGCAACGCCGAAGGCCTGGTGGACTGGGCGATCGGCCTGGGCCAGCCCGCGATCATCACCACCAACTTCCGCCCTTTCGAGGCCGTGATCCTGCACATGGTCACGCGCGCAAAGCGGAATGTTCCCGTGGTCTGGATGGACAACGGCTACAACACCGAGGCCACCTACCGCTTTGCCGACGAGGTGACGAAGCAGCTGGGCCTGGACCTGCACATCTACCTGCCGCGCCGCTCGCGTGCACATCGCGAAGCAGTCGAGGGCCCGACCCCGGCGCTCGACGATCCGCGCCATGCCGCCTTCACTGAAGAAGTGAAGCTGGAGCCCTTTGCCCGCGCATTGCGCGAGACGGCGCCGAAGGTCTGGTTCACCGCACTTCGGGCCACCGACACGGCCGTGCGCGCGCAGATGGACCCGGTCAGCGTCAATCCCGATGGCCTGATCAAGGTCGCGCCGCTGCTGCACTGGTCTTCCAAGGAGTTGTACGAGTACTGCGAGGCGCACGGCCTGCCGAACAACTTCGACTACGTGGACCCGACCAAGGGCGAAGACAACCGCGAGTGCGGATTGCATCTCTCGCACTGAGAGCCAACGGCTCACCCAACGCCTCACTGATCATCCGCACCCAGCACCTCATCCGATGAACGCCCGTACCGAAACCGAACTGCTGCTGTCGCCGGCGCACCTGTCCAACACGCACCTCGATGCGCTGGAGGAAGAAACCATCTTCATCCTGCGCGAAGTGGCGGCCGCCTTCGAGCGCCCCACCCTGCTGTTCTCGGGCGGCAAGGACTCGCTGGTGCTGCTGAAGTGCGCGGAAAGGGCCTTCGGCGTCGGCCGCATTCCCTACCCGCTGCTGATGATCGACACCGGCCACAACTTCCCCGAAGTAACGGCCTACCGCGACCAGCGCGCGAAGGAACTGGGCGCCGAGCTGATCGTGCGCAGCGTCGAAGATTCAATGAAGCGCGGCACCGTGCGCCTGGCCCATCCGGGCGAGTCGCGCAACGCGCACCAGTCGGTGACGCTGCTCGAGGCGATCGAAGAATTCCGCTTCGACGCGCTGATTGGCGGCGCCCGCCGCGACGAGGAAAAGGCGCGCGCCAAGGAACGCATCTTTTCGCACCGCGACAGCTTCGGCCAATGGCAGCCCAAGGACCAGCGCCCCGAGCTGTGGACGCTGTTCAACACCCGGCTCGCTCCGGGCGAACACTTCCGCGTGTTCCCGATCTCGAACTGGACCGAACTCGACGTGTGGCAATACATCGAGCGCGAGCATGTCGGCCTGCCGTCGATCTACTACACGCACAAGCGCGAAGTGGTGGAACGCCGCGGCCTGCTGGTGCCGGTGACCGAACTCACGCCGCCGCGCGACGGCGAAACGGTGCAGGTGCGCGACGTGCGCTTTCGCACCGTGGGCGACATCACGACCACCTGCCCGGTCGAGAGCCTCGCGGCCGACGCGGGTGATGTGGTGCTGGAGACGCTGTCGGTCGATGTCAGCGAACGCGGCGCTACCCGGATGGACGACATGACCTCCGAAGCATCCATGGAAAAACGCAAGAAAGACGGTTACTTCTGATGAGCGCGACGACGACTGCTACCCCTGTGAACACCGCTACCGCCAATGTGCATGGCGACACCGGCACCGCCCTGCGCTTCATCACCTGCGGCTCTGTCGACGACGGAAAGAGCACGCTCATCGGCCGCCTGCTGGTCGACAGCAAGACCGTGCTGCAAGACCAGCTGGCCGGCGTGCAGCGCGGCGGCGAAACCGACCTTGCCCTGCTGACCGATGGTCTCTCGGCCGAGCGCGAGCAAGGCATCACGATTGACGTGGCGTATCGCTACTTCTCGACCGCCAAGCGCAAGTTCATCATCGGCGACGCGCCGGGCCATGAGCAGTACACGCGCAACATGGTCACGGCCGCCTCGGCCGCCGACGCCGCCGTGGTGCTGGTCGATGCGACCAAGCTGGCCTGGGCTGCCGAAGTGGAAGACGGCACCGTGGTCAAGCGCGAACTGCTGCCGCAGACGCGCCGCCACACGCTGCTGTGCCATCTGCTGCGTGTGCAGTCGATCGTGTTCGCAATCAACAAGCTCGACGCCATCGACGACGCCGGCCTCGCCTTCGAACGCATCTCGACCGCGCTGAACGCCTTTGCCGAAGCGGCCGGCGTGCAGGTGGCAGGCATCGTGCCGATCTCGGCGCTCAAGGGCTGGAATGTGGCCACGCGCCATGCCGACTGGGTCGGCTACGAAGGCCCGAGCCTGCTCGAGCTGCTCGAAGAGCTGCCCGTCACGGCACAGGACGAGGACGTGCCTTTCGCCTTCCCGGTGCAGTGGGTCGAGAAGTTCTCTTCTTCCGCCGACACCTCGCAGGGCCGCCGCGTGTTCTGGGGCCGCGTCGCCTCAGGCCATGTGGAACCCGGCCAGCGCGTGACCGTGCTGCCGAGCAACCAGACCGCCACGGTCGCGCAGGTGCTGAGCCACACGCGCCAGCCGAAGGCGGTGCATGCGGGCCACAGCGCCGGCATCGTGCTCGACCGCGAGGTCGATGTGTCGCGCGGCGATTGGCTGCTGGCGCCCGGCGCCTTCGAGCCAGTGCGCGAGATCACCGCCACCGTGGCCTGGCTCGACGACGAGCCGCTGGTCGCGGGCCGCGTGTACTGGGCGCTGCAGGGCCACCGCTGGGTCAAGGCCAAGGTGGCGCGCATCGTCGATCGCGTGAATATCACGACGCTCGAATCGGAGCCCGCGACGCAGCTGGAAGCCAATGCCATTGGCGACGTGGTGCTGGCATTGCAGCAGCCGCTGGCCGTGCTGCCCTTCACGCAATCGCGTGCGCTGGGCTCCCTGGTGCTGGTCGATACCGCCTCCCACAAGACCGCTGCTGCCGTGCTTGTGCAGCCCGCCGCCGCAAAGGCCTAAAATCTCGGGTTTCCCCCGATCTCACACTGACGTTAAAAGACAAATGACTCACGTCGTCTCCGAAGCCTGCATCCGTTGCAAATACACCGACTGCGTGGACGTTTGCCCCGTCGACTGCTTCCGCGAAGGTCCCAACATGCTGGTGATCGACCCGGATGAATGCATCGACTGCGCAGTCTGCATCCCCGAATGCCCGGTCAACGCGATCTACGCCGAGGAAGACCTGCCGGCCAACCAGATCGCCTTCATCAAGATCAACGCCGAGCTGGCGCTGGCCGACGGCTGGAAGAGCATCACCAAGCGCAAGCCCGCCCTGCCTGACGCCGAAGAGTGGAAAGACAAGACGGACAAGATCGGGGAGCTGGTGCGCTGAGCACCTTGGCTACCCCCATCGAAACCGACGCCCTGATCGTCGGTGCCGGCCCCGTGGGGCTGTTTCAGGCCTTCCAGCTGGGCCTGCTCGAAATCTCCTGCCATATCGTCGACGCACTGCCCGCCGCGGGCGGCCAGTGCGTGGCGCTGTATGGCGACAAGCCGATCTACGACATTCCCGGCACGCCCGTGACCAGCGGGCGCGACCTGGCGCAGTCGCTGTTGCAGCAGGTGGCGCCGTTCAAGCCGCAGTTTCATTTCGGCGAGCAGGTTGCCACGCTGGAGCGCCAGGCTGACGAGCGTTTGCTGCTGACTACTTCGGCCGGCAAGGCGTTCCTTGCGAAGACGGTGTTCATTGCCGCCGGTGTCGGGGCCTTCGTGCCCAAGCGCATCGCAGTCGAAGGCATTGCGCAGTTCGAAGGCAGCTCGCTCTTCTATCACCCCGATTCGCTGGACCGCTTTGCCGGGCAGACGGTGGTGGTGAACGGCGGCGACGACATCGCGCTGGAAACCGCCATTGCGCTCACGGCCACGGCGAAGCAGGTCACGCTGGTCCATCGGCGCGATGGCTTCCAGGCCGATGAGGCCAATATTTCGGCCATGCGCGCCCTCGTGGCCGCGGGCAAGCTGGCCTTCAAGGTCGGCCAGCCCACCACCTTCGACGGCAAGCAACTGCAGATCACCACGCCTGACGCAACGACTGTCGATCTGCCGCTCGACGCGCTGATCGCCTGTCTCGGCATCTCGCCGCGCCTCGGCCCCATCGCCGATTGGGGCCTGGAGTTGGAGCGCAAGCAGGTGCCAGTCGACACCGAGAAGTACGAAACCCGCGAGCGCGGCGTGTTCGCGGTGGGCGACATCAACACCTATCCGGGCAAGAAGAAGCTCATCGTCTGCGGCTTCCACGAGGCCACACTGGCCGCCTGGGGCGCCACGGCCATCGTGTTCCCGGGCAAGGCTGTGCCGCTGCAGTACACGACCACCAGCACGCGGCTGCACGAGCTGCTGGGCGTCTCCGGCTCCCGTTAACGCGCACCGGGCAGCAGCGCCCGGTATTCGCCGATGAAGCTGCCGATGGCGGCAACGTAGCGGTCGATATCCGCATCCGTCAACGGCAGCGACAGCACGACGAAGCCGCGCGGCGAGGTGTAGATGCCTTCGCTCAGCAGGTGGAAAAAAAGCAGCTGGCGCAGGCGCCCATCGACTGGAGTCAGATCGTCGATGCTGCGCACCTCGCCAGCCACGAAATGCGCGTTCATCAGCGAGCCCAGCCCGGTGAACTGCATCGCGACGCCCTCTTTCGCGCACAGCGCATTGAGCCTCACCCTCATTGCATCGCCCCGCTCTGCCAGCGCACCGGCTGCCTCGGGCGTGAACAGCTTGGTGAGGCCTGCGTAACCGGCGGCCATCGTCAGCACGTTGTTGTTGAAGGTACCCGAGTGGGCCAGCGACCCGGTGCGCGGGTCGAACAGCGCCATCACGTCGGCACGCCCTCCGAAAGCGCCGAAGGACATGCCGCCGCCGATGTACTTGCCCAGCGTGGTGAGGTCCGAGCGGATGCCCAGCTTGTTTGCCAGCCCGTGCGGCGCCAGGCGCGAGGTCATCACCTCGTCGAAAACCAGCAGCGCGCCGACGCGCGTGGCCGATTCACGCAGTGCTTGCAGGAAGTCGAGGCGCCCCGGAATGCAGCCACTCGCGCCCTGCATCGGCTCGAGCAGAACTGCGGCGATCTCGGCGCCGTGCTTCTCGATCTGCTCGCGCGCCGTCTGCGCATCGTTGTAGGGCAACACGAGAAAGTCGAACGGCACCGTCGTCGGCAGCGGCTTTGCGCCGAAGCCCAGCACGCCGCCGTGATAGCCGCCCGCAAACACCACGATCTTGCGACGCCCCGTAAAGTGCAGCGCGGCAGTCAGCGCCATCAGGTTCGCCTCGGTGCCCGAGTTGGTGAAGCGCAATTGCTCGATCTGCGGAAAGCGCTCGCAGATGAGCCTTGCCAGCCGGCCTTCGAGCAGGTTGTGGCCCGTGAGGTTGATGCCGCTTTGCATCGCCTCGGTGACGGCTTCACGGATCTCGGGCGCGGAGTGGCCGTAGACGCCGGCCGTGTACTCGGCGATGAAGTCGGCATAGCGATGGCCGTCGGCGTCCCATAGCGCGGCCCCCTCGCCCTTCGCGATGGTCAGCGGAAACGGCGCGTAGAACAGCACCGAACGGCTGTTGGCGCCAGGCATGTAGCGCGCTTGCTCCTCGAACTGGCGGTGGCTGGCGGGGTTGCTCTCGGTGAAGCGCTGGTGGGCCCCGGCAAGGGCCTGGTCGATGGCGGCATGGGTCATGGCGGATGTCCTTCGGGTGGTGATGCGATCGTCGCTTGCAGCGCAATTTATTAGTCAGTGATCAATTAATATTATTTATACCGTCAATCAACCTGCAGCACAATGCCCGCAACCATGACGAAGAAATCGCCTCCCAAGCCCCGCACGGCCGGCCGCCCCGCTGGCGGCGGCGCCCTGACGAAACAGCGCATCGCCGAAGTCGCACTGGCGCAGATCGACGAATTCGGCCTAGGCGCCTTCAGCATGCGCGAGGTCGCGGCGCGGCTCGACGTCTATCCGGCCACGGTGCACTGGCACGTGAGCACGCGCGAGGCACTGCTGGCCGCGGTAGCCGCCACCGTCATGGCCGAAGTCACTCCGCCGCCCGGCAAGCTCGCCTGGCAGGCATGGATCGCCGAACTGTTCCGCCGCTGCCGCACCGCGGTGCGGCGCCACCCCAACGTGGCGCAACTGCTGGGCGCGCAGCTGGTGTCGAACGGCAGCCTGCCGATCGAGCTGGTCGAGGGCGTGCTGGCGGCGCTGACCGAGGCCGGCTTCGAGGGCGAGCCGCTGCTGGAGGCCTACAACTGCGTGATCGCGGCGATGCTGGGCTTCCTGACGATGGAGTTCTCGCCCCTGCCCGTGGACAACACCCAGGCCTGGGCCGAGGAGCTGCGCGAGCGCGTGCACACGATTCGCCCGCTCGACCACCCGGTGCTCACGCGCAACCTGGCGCAACTGGCCAACAAGGCCTTCATCCTGCGATGGGACAACGGCACCACCGTGCCGCTCGACAGCAGCTTCGAGCGGCACATCCAGATCACCATCGACGGGCTGGAGGCGTTCGCGCGCAGGGTCAGGGCTGCCTAGGCCCCAGCAGCTCGTACAGCACCATACGCGTCTGCCTGCCGCGCAGCTCGGCCATCTCCTCGATGCGGCGCGTGGCGAGCCGCCCGCCCAGTCCCTCGAATGTCGTCTCCGAGATCAGCGTGCGCGTGCCCAGTTCCTTGTTGGCGCCCTCGATGCGGCTTGCCGCGTTGATCGCATCACCGATGGCGGTGTAAGACAGCCGGTTGCTCGACCCGAGCACGCCGGCGATCACGTGCCCGGTGTGGATGCCTACGCGCGTGCGGAATTCGTGCAGGCCTTCGTCACGCCACTTGCCGTTGAGCACGTCCATTTCGGCATGCAGTTCGAGCGCCGCGATGCAGGCCCGGTATTCCGCATCTTCCAGATCGGAGGGCGCGCCCCACAACACCATGATGCCGTCGCCCATGAACTTGTCGACCACGCCGCCATGCCGCGCAAAGATGCCGGCCGCCAGGTTGAAGTACTCGGTCAATTGCCTCACGAGCACATCGGCTTCCATCGATTCGGAGATGGTGGTGAAGCCCTCCACGTCAGTGAACATCGCGGTGATGCGGCGCGGCGAGCCGCTGGGCGCCAGCGCGTGGCCCTCGGCAACGAGCTGGCGGATGATGTCCACCGGCACGAACTTGCGAAAGGCCTGCAGGCTGCGCGCCGATTCGTCCAACGCCTGGTTCAGATGCTGGATCTCCAGCACCCGGCTCGGCTCGAGCGGCAGGTTGTCGAGCTCCAGCCGCCCGATGCGGCGCGCGACGAGCGCGAGGTTTTCGATCGGCTGGGTCACGAGCTTCGACAGCCGCAGCGAGATGAACAGCGCGATGCCGAGAAAGCTCAGTGTCAGAAGCAATGACCACAGCACCATGCGCTGCAGGCCGCCCAGTAGTAGCTCTTCGGGCTCCCAGCTGACAAGTTGCCACCTGGTGTGCGGTATGTGCGACGTCTGTACGAGATAGCGGCGCCCTTCGTGCTCGATGGAAAAAGCCATGTCGTCAGCGCCGTCCGCCGTGCTGGCGGCGAGCATGTGTGCATGTAGGGCGCCGAGCACGCCGCTGTCGGGCGATTCCAGCCGGCGCACGGGGTCGGGGTGGTCGCTGCGCGCAATCACGTGATGGTCGGAGCTCAGCAAGGCGCTCTCGCCGGTCCCCAGCGCGCCGAAGATGCGCACGAGCTTCGACAGATGCCCCAGCGACACGTTGCCGTCGATTACCAGCTGGCGTGTGTGACCCTCGTCGTCGACACGTGCGCTGGGCAATGAATGGCCGATTGCGAGCTCCCGTGAGTCGCTCATCAGGAAAGGCTGGGTCCACACGGGTCCGTGCGCCTTCATAGCCTCGCGATACCAAGTGCGCTTTTCGGGATCGAAGTCGCTGCGGTAGGCCGAGATGGCCGTCGTAGCGAAGCGCTGTTTCGCATCGCCGCCCTCGGCGTCGGGCGAGCGCTTGTACTGCCAGGTTTCAGTGCTGAAGTCGGGGCCGCGCAGAACCTGCCGGATGGCCGGGGTCGGGTAGCGCACGGCCATCAGCACATGCCCGTCGTCGGTGGCCACGTTGATGCTATCGAGCTCGGGGGTCTGCTCGAGCATGGTCCAGAGCATTTCGGCGGTCTGTTCGCCATCTTCGCCGGTGGCGTGCACGCTGGGCGAGTCGGCGATCGAGCGGATGACTCCCTCGGTCTTGGCGAGGAAGGCGAGCACGTTGTCCTCGACCCGGTCGTGGTTGATCTTGTGCGAGGCCGTGCCCACCCTGGACACCAGCTTCTCCGCGGCCCAGTAGCCGAATGCCACCAGCAGCAGCGACTGCAACAGCGCGACGGCGCAGATGATGGTGCCTACGTCGACCCTGAAGCGGCGCAGGCCGGAGCCAGCGAAATCCCTATCTGCCATGCAAGTCTTTCTTCATTTCTTGTTCCTGCTCGCTTATCGGCGCGCGCTCCCGTTTCTTTGATTGGCAGTTCTTCTTTGGGCGCCGATTCTCTCGTGGCCTGCGCACGTTCTACGGGTTTTCCCTTCCTCGCAAAGGCACGCATGCTGTTGCGACTTCCCCGCAGGGGATAAACTCCGGCCCGCGCCGTGGGTTCCTCGCGGCGTACTTGCTAGGGGTGTTGGGCGGCTTGCCGTCCGGCTGAGAAAGTCCCTTTGAACCTGATTGAGGTAATCCTCGCGCAGGGAAGCTGGTCCGGTGGCCTCTCACGTTCTCTCGCGTGATGGCTGCGCCACTGGGGCCCCGCCCACCTGCCAAACCTTTTGCACTGGAGCAAATGGATGGCAAACGACAACAACAACGACGCGATCGTCTCGAACGAGGCGCTGACGCCGCTGCCCGCGTCCCAGCGCGTGTTTGGCTGGCACGACCATGCTTCGCTCTGGTTCAGCCTCGGCGTGGGCCTGCTGGTGATGCAGATCGGCGCCTACCTGGTGCCGGCTGTGGGCACGCGCGATGCGGTCATTGCCATCGTGCTGGGCTCCTGCGTCGGCGCCGGTCTGCTGGCCTGGACCGCGCGACTGGGCTGCGAGAGCGGCCTGGCCAGCGCCGGCCTGATGCACGCCACCTACGGCAGCGCCTTCGCGCGGCTGCCGGTACTGCTCAACATCGTGCAGCTGGTGGGCTGGACCACCTTCGAGCTGGTCATCATGCGGGAAGGCACGCAGGCCATCGGCCAGTCGGTGGTCGGCCCCTCGCTTGGCACCGCCTGGGGCGGCGTGCTGACCACGCTGCTGTGGGGCGCGGTGCTGCTGGCGCTGCTCGCGGGTTCGATGGTCAGGCTGGTGCGGCGCTTCGTGAGCCGCTTCGGCCTGCCGCTGGTGGTGCTGTCGCTGATCTGGCTCACATGGCAATTCGCGACGCGGCTTCAGGCCAAGGGCCTGGACGCCTTCTGGGCGCGCCTGGGCGACGGCACGATGGGCATGTTCAGCGCGCTCGACCTCGTGATTGCGATGCCGGTGTCGTGGCTGCCGCTGGTGGCCGACTACGCGCGACATGGCAAACGTAATGCCGGAGGGCTGGGCAGCGCGTTCAGCGGCACCTGGATCGGCTATGCGCTGGCGAACATCTGGTGCTACGCATTGGGCGTGATGGTGGTGAGCGTGGCCGAGCCCGGCGTGAGCCTCGTCACCGCGCTGCTGCTGGCGCAGGGCGGGCTGGTGGCGCTGGGCCTGATCCTGATCGACGAGCTCGACAACGCGTATGGCGATGTCTATTCGGGCTCGGTCTCCACGCACAGCCTGCTGCCGCGCTGGAGCGTGAAGCGCTGGGGCCTGCTGCTGGCCGCGCTGTGCATCGCATTGGCGCTGGTACTGCCGATGCACACGCTGGAGCCCTTCCTGCTGCTGCTCAGCTCAGTGTTCGTGCCGCTGTACGGCGTGATCATCGGGCGGCTGGGCAGCGGCCAGTCTGTGTCGCCGGCCGGCACGCGCCAGATCGATCTCGGTGCGGCGCTGATCTGGATCGCGGGCATCGCGGCGTACCACGCGCTCGCCAAGTGGGCGCCGCAGTTCGGCTCTGCCCTGCCGACGCTGGCGGCGACCTTCGTTCTGGCCTGGCTCAGCCGGCCGAAGCTGACAACGGCAGGCGGTGCGTCGGAACTGGCGCAAAGCCGTGGTTGAGGGGGCCATGACCCGCGCCGATCTTCACATCCGCACCGGCAGCCATCGCGCCGAGGATGTAGGCACGCGCCCGTTCGACCGCCTCGGGCAGCGCCGCACCCAACGCAAGGTGCGCGGCAATGGCGGACGACAGCGTGCATCCCGTGCCGTGCAGGTTGCGGCTGGCAATGCGCCTGGAGGCCAGCCGCCTTCTTTCGCCGCCCGATTGCAGGAGCACGTCGACCACTTCGTCGCCCGGCAAATGACCGCCCTTGAGCAACACGGCCTTCGCGCCGAGTGCGAGCAACTCGTTTGCCGCGCCATCGAGCGCATCGACGCCATCGATGGCATGGCCGATCAGCAAGGCGGCTTCGTCGAGATTGGGCGTGACGACCACGGCGCGCGGGAACAGTTCGCGCACCAGCACCTGCACCGTCTCGGCTGCGATCAGGCGGTCGCCGCTGGTGGCGACCATCACAGGGTCGAGCACCACGTTCTTCAGCTGGTAGCGGTCGATGGCCCAGGCCACCACTTCCACCACCTCGGGCGCATGCAGCATGCCGAGCTTGACGGCATCGACGCCGATGTCTTCCACCACGGCCTGGATCTGCGCCTTGAGGAAATCGGGCGGCACGCCGTGAATGCCCGAAACGCCGAGCGTGTTCTGCGCGGTGAGCGCGGTGATGGCCGTCATGCCGTAGCAGCCGAGGGCAGCGAAGGTCTTGAGATCGGCCTGGATGCCGGCACCGCCGCCGCTGTCGGAGCCGGCGATGGAGAGCACGCGTGCGTAGCGCTGGGTAGGTCCTTGGGTCATGCCGAAAATTATCGGCGGTATCGGCAATGCGAAGGAGCACGGCTGTGAGCCTTCCTTTTCAATCGGCCGCCATCCTCGGCGCGGGCCTCATGGGCCGGCTGATGGCGGTAACGCTCGCGCAGGCCGGCTGCAAGGTCGACGTGTTCGAAGCCGGCGGCCCCGATGCCGGAGGCGCTGCAGCACGTGTGGCAGCCGCCATGCTTGCGCCGCTTGCTGAATCGGCCGTGGCGCCGGCGTCGGTCGTGCGCATGGGGCAGCACGCGCTCTCGCGCTGGCCCGAACTGCTGGCCTCGCTGGCGCAACCTGTGTTCTTCCAGCGCGAAGGCACGCTGGTGCTCTGGCATCGGCAGGACAGCGCCGAAGCAGCGCGGCTTGCACGCGTGCTCGCCAGCACCGGCACGCAGGTGCCTGAACTCGCGCCGATGCAGACGCTCGACGGCCCGGCCATCACAGCGCTGGAGCCTTCGCTGGGCCAGCGCTTTGCGCAGGGCGTGTTCCTGCCGGGCGAAGGCCAGCTCGACAACCGCGCGCTGTTGGCGTCGCTTCTTGCGACGCTGCAAGACAACCCTCGTGTCACGCTGCACTGGCAATCGCCGCACGCACCATCAGACTTTTCGCCCGGCACGACGGGCCAGCCCGACTGGGTGATCGACTGCCGCGGCCTCGGCGCCAAGCCCCAGTGGAGCGCATTGCGCGGCGTGCGCGGCGAAGTCATCCGCGTGCATGCGCCCGAAGTGAGCCTGCAGCGCCCCACCCGCCTCGTTCACCCGCGCTACCCGCTCTACATTGCGCCCAAGCCCGGCAACCTGTTCGTGATCGGCGCGACCGAGATCGAGTCTGAAGACATGTCGCCCGCCAGCGTGCGCTCCACGCTCGAACTGCTGAGCGCCGCCTATGCCGTGCACAGCGGCTTCGCCGAAGCGCGCATCGTCGAGATCGCCACTCAGTGCCGACCCACGCTGCCCGACAACCTGCCCGCCATCCGCCAGCCGCAGCCGCGCGTACTGCAGATCAACGGCCTGTACCGCCACGGTTTCATGATCGCGCCCGCGCTGCTCGACGCCGCGATGGAGCTGCTCACGCAGGGCCACGCAGCCCTCGCAAGGAGCTTCGGCATGGAGACCTCCGACACATGAACATCCTGATCAACGACAAGCCTTTCGTGCTACCCGAGCACGCCACGCTCACCGATGCGTTGGCCGCGCTGAACGCCACGCCTCCCTTCGCGGTGGCCGTGAACCGCGAGTTCGTGCCGCGCTCGGCGTATGCCGCGCGCGCACTGCAGTCCGACGACCGCATCGAAGTGATCCGCCCCGTGACGGGCGGCTGAATGATGGAGACAAAGAACATGACGACCACGAACGACCCATTGGTGCTCTACGGCGAAACCTTCCAGAGCCGCCTGTTGCTCGGCACCGCGCGCTACCCCTCGCCCGACTTGCTCGAAGCCGCCGTGAAGCGAGCAAGGCCCGCGATGCTGACCGCATCGCTGCGCCGCCAGACGGCCAGCCAGGGCTCGGGAAACAGCGATCTCGGCAACGGCTTCTGGGAGCTGTTGCGCAAGCTCGACGTGCCAGTGCTGCCCAACACCGCCGGCTGCCACAGCGTGCAGGAAGTTATCGCCACCGCGCAGATGGCGCGCGAGCTGTTCGACACGCCGTGGATCAAGCTCGAGCTGATCGGCGACGACTACACGCTGCAGCCCGACACGCTGAACCTCGTCGATGCCGCGTCGCAGCTGATCCGCGACGGCTTCAAGGTGCTGCCCTATTGCACCGAAGACCTGGTGCTGTGCCAGCGGCTGGTCGATGTCGGCTGCCACGCGGTGATGCCCTGGGCCGCGCCCATCGGCACCGGTCGCGGGCCGGTCAACCCCTATGCGCTGCAGGTGCTGCGCGACCGGCTGAAGGTGCCGATGCTGGTCGACGCGGGCCTGGGCTTGCCGTCGCACGCCTGCCAGGTGATGGAATGGGGCTACGACGGCGTGCTGCTCAACACGGCCGTCGCGCTCGCACAAGACCCTGTCGCGATGGCCGGCGCTTTCGCCGACGCGGTGCAGGCTGGCCGCACCGCCTATCGCGCTGGCGCCATGGCCGCGCAGGACGCCGCGCAACCCAGCACACCCGTACTCGGCACGCCCTTCTGGCATCACGCACCATGAGCACCACGAACGACTCCCGCGCCATCGCGCACGCCGTCGTCGCGGCCCACGGGCTGCGCTTTGGTGCCATCACATCCGCGCCCATCAGTGCACCGAACTTCTCTTCGGACGATCTGGTCTACCGTGGCGCCAAGCAGGCCTGCACGGCCCTCGGCTTCATCGAGATCGATGCCGAATGCCTGGCCCATGCCTGGCGCGCGCAGACACAACGCCTGAGCAACTTCGACGCCACGCTGTGGCCCGACGCGCCCGAAGACTTCGGCATGCGGCCGTTTCCACCCACCGCGCGCGACGACGCATTTCCGACCTGCCCCGAACGGCTCGGCCTGTACGCCGTGCTGCCCGACGCGCAATGGGTCGGCCGCATGGCGCGTGCCGGCGTGCCGACGGTGCAGCTGCGCTTCAAGTCCGACGATGCTGCTGCCATCGAGCGCGAAGTGCAGGCGGCCGTCGAAGCGGTGCAAGGCACCGGCGCGCTGCTCTTCATCAACGACCACTGGCAGGTCGCCATCGTGGCCGGCGCCTACGGCATCCACCTCGGTCAGGAAGACCTGGACGCGCTATCGCCCGACGAACTGGCGCAATTGCGCGCTTCCGGCCTTCGCCTGGGCGTCAGCACGCACGGCTATGCCGAGATGGTGCGCGCCGACAAGGTAAGCCCGAGCTACATCGCGATGGGCGCGGTGTACCCGACCACGCTCAAGAAGATGGCGACCGCGCCGCAGGGCGTGGCCCGGCTTGGCGCCTATGCGCGCCTGCTGCGCGGCTATCCGCAGGTCGGTATCGGCGGCATCGATGCCGTGCGGCTGCCTGAAGTGCTGGCCACCGGCGTTGGCTCCATCGCCGTGGTGCGCGCGCTGGTCACCGCCGAAGACCCCGAGACCACGGCCGCGCAATGGATGACGGCCATGAGCGCCGCCACGGTCAGCAACTGAACAGAATGAAGCAACACACCCTCTCGCCTCTCTCGTGCGCCATTGCCGCCGCTTTTCTTGCCACCGCCTGGAGCGCCCACGCGCAACAGGCCGCGCTGCCTGAAGTCACCGTCAACGATGCAGCCGCCGCGCCGCAAGCCGACATCAGCGGCTTCGGCGACGTGCCGTTGCGCGAACTGCCGATTTCCGCCACGGTGATCGACAGCAAGCAGCTGCGCGACAGCGGCGCACGCCGGCTCGCCGACCTCACGCAGTTCGACGCCTCGGTCACCGACGCCTACAACTCCGCGGGCTACTGGGACTACCTCACGGTGCGAGGCTTCGTGCTCGACAACCGTTTCAACTACCGGCGCGAAGGCCTGCCGATCAGCGCCGAAACGTCGATTCCGCTCGACAACAAGGAGCGCGTCGAAATCTTGCGCGGCACCAGCGGCATCCAGGCCGGCACCAGCGCGCCGGGCGGGCTGGTCAACTATGTCGTGAAGCGGCCCACCGAACAGGACCTGCGCACGGTACGCATCGAGACGACGAGCCGCGGCAGCGTGCTGGGCGCGCTCGACCTCGGCGGGCGCTTCGGCGAGGACCGACAGTTCGGCTACCGGCTCAACGTGGCGAGCGAAAACCTCAAGCCGCTGACGCACAACCTCGACGGCAACCGCAACCTGTTCTCGCTCGCGGCCGACTGGCGCATCACGCGCGACTCGGTGCTGGAGTTCGAGATCGAGCAAAGCCGCAAGACGCAGCCGAGCCAGGCCGGCTACAGCCTGCTGGGCAGCGTGCTGCCGGCGCCGGTCGATCCGCGCATCAACCTCAACAACCAGCCGTGGTCGCAGCCCTCGGTGTTCAAGGCGCTCACGGGCACCGTGCGCTTCAGCCAGGCGTTGAACGCCGACTGGCGCTGGACCGCACAGATCGGCCAGCAGCGGCTGAAGAGCGACGACCGGCTGGCCTACGCCTTCGGCTGCAGCGCCGAAGGCAACTACGACCGCTACTGCTCGGACGGCACCTTCGACGTCTATGACTTCCGCAGCGACAACGAGCGGCGCACGCAGACCGCGGGCAGCCTCAACCTCAAGGGCAACGTGATGACGGGCAGCGTGCGGCACGAGCTCGGCTTCGGCCTGCTGCAAAGCCGCGTGCGCAACCGTTTCGACAACCAGGCCTACAACTACGCGGGCACCGGCAACATCTGGGGCACGGCTGTGGTGCCGGCGAACCCGGACGCCACCACGCCGCAGACCAACCGCGACGAGCGCTCGACAGAGCTGTCGGTGCAGGACGCAATCCGTTGGAACGATCGCTTCATCACCTGGCTCGGCGTGCGCCACACGCGGCTCGACCGCAGCAGCATCGGCAACGACGGCTCGAGCCCGACCGGGTACAAGCAGAACGTGACCACGCCGTGGATCGCGGCAAGCTACGCCATCCAGCCGGGGCTGCTGGCCTATGCAAGCTGGGGCAAGGGTGTCGAGTCGCAGGTCGTGCCGAACAGGATTTCGCAGTACAGCAACGCGGGGCAGGCACTGCCCGCGCTCACCTCGCGCCAATGGGAACTGGGCCTGAAGGGCGGCAGCGAGGCATTCAACTGGCAGGTCGCGTGGTTCGACATCTCGCGGCCGATGACCAACATCGACCTGTGCGGCGCTTACTGCGAAGTGCGCAACGACGGGCGCGCGGTGCATCGCGGCCTGGAGGCCGGTGCTCAATGGGTGCAGGGGCCGTGGCGCATTGGCGGCAGCGTCGCGGTGATCGATGCCAAGCGGCGCGGCAGCACCGCGAATCCGGCGCTCAATGGGCAATCGCCGACCAACGTGCCCAAGGAAGTGTTGCGTGCGCAGGCCGCATACCGCGTCGCATCGGTGCCGGGCCTTGAAGTGGCGGGGCAGCTCTCCTACGAAGGCCGGCGCAACGTGCTGCCCGACGGCTCGATCACGCTGCCTTCGTGGACACGCGTCGATGCAGTGCTGCGCTACGACACCAAGCTGCGCGGCGTGAACACAAGCTGGACGCTGGCCGTCGACAACCTGTTCGACCGCCGCTACTGGAAGGAATCGCCCTACCAGTTCAGCCACGTGTATCTGTTCCCGGGTGCGCCGCGCACGCTGCGTCTGGGCCTGAGCGTTGCGCTTTGAACGCACTCTTGAGAAGCCGTAAAAAAGCACGCTATAATCTAAGGCTTGTTCCTCGATAGCTCAGTTGGTAGAGCGCCGGACTGTTAATCCGTAGGTCCCTGGTTCGAGCCCAGGTCGAGGAGCCACTAAAAAGCCGCAAGGCAACTGGATGCCCCGCTACTCAAAAGGTAGCGGGGCATTTTCAATTGCGCTGTAGCGAAGGTGTTGCAGGCAGTCATCGCACCGACGCAAAAAATGCAGCCAGCCAGCCGGGATCGACAAATCCATTGCATATAATTTAAGGCTTGTTCCTCGATAGCTCAGTCGGTAGAGCGCCGGACTGTTAATCCGTAGGTCCCTGGTTCGAGCCCAGGTCGAGGAGCCAATACAAGCCGCAAGGCCTCTGGAAAGCCCGCTGTTTTTGGACAGCGGGCTTTTTCTTTGGCTGGGGTGAATGCGCCTCCCGCGCTACCAACGCGCACGCACACCAGCAGACCCTTGCAGCGACGACTTTGCCCGCGTGTCGCCGCCCATCGCATAGAGGCGGCCGATCTCGCCGTAGACACTGGTGGCCTGAGAAAGCGACAGGGTGAAGCCGCCCGCGAGTTCGGCGCTGCGGTAGGCAGTGGCGCTTGCGATGCGCGTGACGGCCGCCGCGTTGATGAACTGCGCGACGTCGGTGCCCGCGCTGGCGCTGTAGAGGTTCAGGCGTGCATAAGGCTGCAGCAGGCCGGCGGCCGTTGCAACTTCACCGCGCACGCGTACGCCAAGGCGCCCCAGCCAGCCACCACCAGTCTGCTGCGACACATTGGCGCCGGAGAGAACTGCATCGTCGAGCTTCAGCTTTTGATAGACGACCTGAGCTTGTGGCTCGATGCGCCAGCCCGGGGCGAGCCCGAAGGCCTGCCCGACCTCCAGCGACGCCAGCAGGCTGCGGCCCTTGCCCCAGCTGGCCTGGTTGCCCGTCGCTTCAACGCCGTAGCGGTGGCTGCCGCCCTGCAGGACGGCGTCGGCATAGCGATCGTTCTCATCGTCCTTCCACGTGGCGTAGGCCGCCAAGTAGCGCGAGCGCAGGTCGTTGTTGCCCACAGTGCCCTGTACGCCACGCGCAAAGCCTTGCACGCCGACACGGCCTTCGAGCTGGCCGACGTACACACCGGCGCGCCATGCCGAGCCCGTTGGCGCATACAGGTCCACACCGGTCTGGAAGCCGCGCAGGCGTCCGTCGCTTGAGGGCGCGACCGTGCCCTGCTGGCGCAGGTCGATGTCGGCGTACACCAGCCGACCCCATGCGGCACGCTGGCCCTGCGGCGCACTTTCATTCGACGCGATGCCATCGCCGTCGCCCATGCGCCGGTGCAGGTTGCCCAGCATCGCCAGGTCGGCCTGGCGAAGCTGCGACGGCAGTGCTGCGAACAGGGGAACCTCGGCGCGATAGGTTGGCAAGGTCACAGTGGCCGGGGTTGTCGGGCTCGCGGTCGCCGGCGCGGTCGAGCGCAAGTACCAGTTCTCGCCGGCCCCTGAGGCGTCCGCGCTGTAGAGGCGGTACTCGTAGGCGCCGGCGTCCACATGGCCACCGGCCAGGGAGAAGCCATTCTTCGTGGTCTGCGCAGTGGTCGTCGCTCCGTTGATGGCGCTCACGAGCATGATGCCGTCGCCCGTCGTCAATGCGCCGAGGCCGCCTGCATTGCTCACTTGCAGCGTGGTGGTGCCACTCACGGTGCCTGCGTTGATGACGATGCGATCAGTCAGTGAGCCGGAGTCCCCGAGGGCAGTGCGCATGCCCACGATGCCGCCCTGCCCCACCCAGTTGCCGTTGACGGTGAGCGTCTGCGGCACGAAGCCGGAGCCAGGCGGCTGGAAGTCGATGCGCCCCGCCAGCGTCAGGCTGCTCAGCGAAGAGCTGCCCGTCATCGCCCAGCGGCTCGTGGCATCGACGGTGAGGTCCACCGGATCGATGGCGCCCGTCAGGCTGGAGGCGTTCAACAGGCGCATGTCGACGGTGCTGGTGGCGTCCGTCACCACGTTGCCGCTCAGCGTGCTGCGATCAGCGGTGAAGATGAAGCTGCTGCCGTTCATTGCCTGCAGCAGGTTGCCGGAGCTGCTGGCGGTGGCGCTCGTGTTCTTCAATGTGAGCACCGCGCCCGTGGCCGCATCGACGCGCACGAGGTCGCCCGATGCGCTTGTGATTGCAAAGCCGTCGAAGCTTGCCGTCTGGCCCGAGCCCGAGAGAAAGCCCAGCGCACTGCCAGCGGCGGTGATGGAGCCGGTGCCGGTGGCGCTGATCGAAGGGCTGCTGGCGAGCATCGCGGCGCCGTAGCTGCTGGCGTCGGTAGTGGTGATCGCGAGCGAGCCCGTCGCGTTGATCGCGCCGCCGCCGGTGACCAGCAGGCCCGCGGCGTACGACTCCTGTGTGCCGCTTGGCGTGTTCGCCTGCGTGACGCCGGTGGCCTGGATCGTCACTGGGCCCGCGAGGTTCACCTGCGAGCCGGCATCGCGCACCGAAATGCCGATGCTGTTGATACCGCTCGAATGGATCGTGGTGCTCGACGATGCAGCGGCCGTTGCAATGCCGCCCGTGACGGCGCGGATGCCCGACCCGTTGAGGCCGGAGTTGTTCAGGCTTGCTGTGCCCGTGTAGGTGATGGTTCCGGCGCTGGTGATCTTGAGCGTCGAGGCCTGCTGGCCGCTCACGCTCAGGTTCAGGTTGCCGTTGAGTTGCGCAGTGCCGCCGAGATCGGTCGCGATCGCATCGGACCTCGAATCGCCTGCCGCGCTGATGACCATCGCACCGTTCGACACGAGGCTCGCCCCCGTAGTCATGCGAATGCCGGGAGAGTACGAAGCCCCGGCTCCCATGGTGATGCTGGTGTCGCCGTTCAGGATGACGCGGGTGTTCGCCAGCTCCGCGTAAATGCCGTAGTTGCTGGCCCCGTTGGACAGCGTGATCGACAACGGCCCGTTCACGGTGACGGTGCCCCCGCTCGCCGCGCGCAGGCCGCGAATGCCCGTGCTTGCGCCGGGGCGGTCCAGCGTCAGGCCACCGAGCAGGTTGATCTGCGAGCCGGTGCCCGTCGCGTACACGCCGTTGATGCCGCTCTGGGACATCATCATGGTGATGAGGCCCGCGGCATTGACGATGCCGCCACCCGATGCGCCCAGTGCTGATTGGCCTCCGGGCACGCCGCTGCTGCCGTAGCTGCCGGCCGCGCTGCACACGGAGCCCGCCGTGGCCTGCAGTCTCACGCCCGAAGTGCTGGTACAGGCCGCCATCGCGTCGCCCGCCGACCACAGCAGCAGCGCGCCGGAAAGGCATGTGCGGGGAAGGACGCCAGGGGCGAAGAAGTGCGAGTGCTTCAAAGACGGCTCCAGATGCACGCCATGACGATGGTGTGACATACCGCAACTCTAGATTAGCACCAATGTATTCAATTGTGAACAAATCCGCGTTTGGAGCCTTTCTTCGGGCAGATAGGCAAGCCCTGCCGTCTTTCTGGATATGCGCAAAGTCGGCTAAGTACCGGCCCGGCGAAGGATGCAAACTCCCGCGCATGGAAAGCCGTCGAACCGAGCAGGACTACCGGGCCCGCGTGGCGCGCGCGGTCGCGGCCATCGTCGCGGACCCGATGGCCGATCACCGGCTCGAAGACCTCGCGCGGCTCGCGCACTTCTCGCCCTTTCACTTTCACCGTGTCTACGCAAGCGTGGCCGGCGAAACGGTGGCCGCCACGGTCCGCCGCGTGCGGCTGGCGCTCGCCACCCGCCTGCTGGAAGCCGGCACCCAGAGCGTCACGCAGGTCGCGCTGGCCGTGGGCTACGAAAGCCCGCAAGCCTTCACGCGCGCCTTCGGCCAGTTCACCGGACAGTCGCCGCGCGCATTCCAGCAGCAGATGGCGCGGGCGATCCTCGACGTCGATGCGCTGCCGCGTTCCGGTGAGAACAACGAAGGCGCTGCACCGGCCGTGCGGATCGTCGAGTGCCCGGCGCAGCGGCTGCACGCGCTGCGGCACCAGGGGTCGTTCGCGACCATTCCCCATACCCATCGGCGGCTGCGCCTGCAGGCCGGTGGGCGAGTCATCTCGGACCGGTGGGGCGCCTCGTTCAACGAACCCGAAGACTCGGCCAGCTTCAGGTACTACGCCGCCGTCGCATCGCCCGACCCTTGGCCGGAAGACGCCGAGGTCCAGATGCTCGACATTCCCGGTGGCTGCTACGCCGTGCACCGCCTGGCCGGCCCCTACTCCCAGATCAACGCGGCCGTGCGCGCCCTCTATGTCCGGTGGCTGCCGGCCAGCGGCTACGAGCCGGACGACCGGCCCACGCTGGAGCACTACCTGAACTCGTCGCGCAAGGTCTCGCCGGCCGAACTGCGCACCGATCTGCTGATTCCCATCCGACGCGCGAGCACGTCATGAGCTCGTGGCGCCGCTGCCTCTTCCTCGTCGCCCTCTGCCTTTGCGCCGGCCTGGCGCACGCCGCGGGTTTCGGCCTCATCGAAGTGCCCGCCAGCAAAGACGGCCCGGCGCTGCTCGGTGCAGTGTGGACACCCTGCGATGCACCCGCAGGCAAGATCGCAGTCGATCCGCTGGTCATCGAGGGCACCAGGAACTGCCCGATCTCCGGCACGCAACTGCCGCTGGTCGTGGTCTCGCACAGCAAGGGTGGCTCATCCCTCCTTCACCACGACACAGCAGCCACGCTCGCCGACGCGGGCTTCGTCGTGGCTGCCATCAACCACCCGGGCCACAACTTTCAGGACATGAGCGGCGCGGCCCATCTGTCGGTCTACGCCACGCGGCCGGCTGACATGAAGCGGCTGGTCGACTACATGCTCGGCGCCTGGCCCGGACGCGCCGCGCTCGATGCGAATCGGATCGGCTTCTTTGGCTTCTCGGCGGGCGGCTACACCGGCCTCGTCTCGGTAGGCGCCGTTCCGGACTTCCGGTTGCGCGAAGACCTGTGCCCGCCAGCTTCCACGGTCCCGCTGTGCGGAGAAATCCGCCGCAACGAACTGCCGCAAATGCCGCCGCGGGACGACCGCATCAAGGCCGCAGTCATCGTCGATCCCCTGACTGCCTTCGACGCCAGCGGCCTGAAGGGCGTAACGCTTCCGATACAGCTGTGGGCCTCGGCCTTCGGAGGCGATGGCGTTGCCCCGCGCTACGTTGAAGAGCTTCGCCGCGACCTGCCCGTCAAGCCGGAATGGCACATGGTGCCAGGCGCCACGCACTTCGCCTTCGTGGCCCCCTGCCCGCCGACCATGGCGCAGGCAATGGCGCAGATCTGCCGCGATCGCCCGGATTTCGACCGCGCCGCCTTCCATGCCGACTTCAATGCACAGGTGCTGGCCTTCTTCAGGCAGCACCTCGGACCACACCGCGCTTATCGGCAAGGCACGTGAGGCCATTGCTTGATGGTCTCGCAGCACGTCCCTACACTCGTCCGGATGGCCCCCTCGTCCGTGTTCCGCAAACACCCTGCACGCGCAGCCCTGCCCCAGGCAGCGGCAGGCCATCGCGCGGATGTTGCCGCTGCGGCGACCACGGCGGTCTTGCGACACACCTCCGCACTTTCCTGAGCCCGGCGGTCCGCTACCTTCCTTCTTGATGCGCGAACCATTGACCGCCGGGCACCCGCCGCGCGGCAGCGACTTCGCCCTTCTCCTGTACAGGGCAAGGTCGCATTCAACTGGAGTGCTTCATGCTTGCAACCATTCACGGGGAGCGCACGCTCACCGAACTCGACTTCGTCCGCCTCGGCAAACTGCCGGGCCCCCAGCTTCCGCCCGCGCTCACCGAGCTTCTCGATGCGGCGGACGTGCTGCCCTCGCGCGAAGTCCCTCCGGACATCGTGACAATGAATTCCCAGGTGGAGGTGGAAGACCCGGCAACGCACCAACGGCAGAAGATCACCCTCTGCTACCCCGGCGACGCGCAGCCGGGTGAGGGCTTCGTCTCGGTGCTGTCGCCCGTAGGCATCGGCCTGCTGGGCGTGAAGACCGGAGCGCTCGCACGCTGGCAGATGCCCAACGGCGCGGAAGGCGCGGCGCGCGTGGTCGCAGTGCTGTTCCAGCCGGAGGCCAACGGCGAATACACGCGCTAGCGGTGCCCGTGCCTCCAAGTCGGTCGATCAGTGCTTCATGACGACGCCGGTGCGGTCCTTTGCGCTGTCGATGGTCGCGCTCACGGCGCTGGTGTTGACGGCCAGGGCCACCAGGATGGCGCCGACGAAGGCCGGGTCGGCGGGGCTGTTGAAATTCGAGGCCCCTGCAATGGCCAGGGCCTGCTGCACCTGCTGGCGGGTCAGTTCCGCTGCCGCTTCTCCAACGACGTTCTTCTTGGTTGCCATCTGAAAGCTCCTCGGAGTGAAGGCCCGACTGTAGCTGTCGGGTGGGCCACGCCCGCATGCCCATGACTTTCGGCACTGGTGCACCGGACATGCGGAATGTATGTTCGCGCGGGCGCCGGCGGCGCGTCGAATCGGGAGGTCGTACAGGCCATGGCAATTCCATCTTCGGTCTTGATCAAGCGACGTCCGCACCGGGCATCTCATTCTTTTCACCTGACAGATCGGACATGGCTTTTTCCAAACTCTCTCTCGCAAGTGCACTCGCGGGCCTGCTGGCCCTTTCAGGCTGCCAGACCATGGACATGCAAATGGGCAGCCAGTCGGCCAAGACCGTGGCCACCGGCAGCGCCGCAGGCAGCGCAACCTCCGGCGAAAGCAGCCAGCTCGAGCGCTGCGACTCGCCGCTCGGCACGGTCTCGCTGATCGAGAACGTGAATGCGGGCTGGTACACCATCCTCACCGGCGAATACAAGCTGCCTCCCACCGCCAACCTGCTGCGCCTGCTGGTGCAGCAATCGAACTGCTTCGTGGTGGTCGAGCGCGGCGCGGCCGGCATGAACGCCATGACGCGCGAGCGCGCGCTGATGCAGTCGGGCGAAATGCGCGGCGGCAGCAACTTCGGGCGCGGCCAGATGGTGGCTTCGGACTACGGCCTGTCGCCCGAGATCGTGTTCAGCAACAGCGACGCCGGCGGCCTGGGTGGCGCGCTCGGCGGCCTGGTGGGTGGCGGCCGTGGCCGCGCCATCGCCCAGCTCGGCGCGAGCATGCAGACCAAGGAAGCCAGCGCGCTGCTGACCCTCATCGACAACCGCTCCGGCGTGCAGGTTGCGGCCGCCGAAGGCAGCGCCTCCAAGACCGACTTCGCGGGCTTTGCCGGCCTGGGCGGTCTTTCCGCCGCGGGCGGCATTGGCGGCTACACGCGCACGCCGCAGGGCAAGGTGATTGCCGCGGCCTTCATGGACGCGTTCAACCAGATGGTCCGTTCGCTGCGCAACTACAAGGCGCAGACGGTGCGCGGCCAGGGCCTCGGCGGTGGCGGTCGCCTGGGCGTGGACGGCGGCGCGGCGCCCTCGCAGACCTCGGCGCCGGGAGCGGCAAAGCAGCCGCGCCGCAGCAGCAAGCAGGCGCAGTAGCGCACATCGCCGGCCGGCCCGCCTCGCTCAGAGGTAGCGCGTTTCGGCCGGCGGCTCGAACCAGTTGTTGTTGCGCCCGTCCATGTACCGGACGGGTGCCTTTGACAGATCTTCCGGCGTGACGTCGTCCAGGCAGCTCACGTTCACGCTGACGTAGGCACCACCGATCTCGGGCACATTGCCGCGCCCGAACGACCGGATGCCGCAGTGCCTGCAGAACAGGTGCTCGGTGCTGTGCGTGTTGAACTGGTACAGCGACAAATCTTCTTCTCCCGACAGCAGCGTGAAGGCCTCCGGCTTCACGATCGCGCCCCATGCGCGGGCCTTGGTGCAGATCGAGCAATTGCATTTGCCCGTGCCCTCGGCGAGATCGATCAAGGCCTGGAAGCGAACCTTGCCGCAATGGCAGCTGCCGTTGTATGTCTTCTTCATGGGTCTGTGTCCTGGGGTTGAGATGAAAGCCAAGGCTACGACCCATTGCGGACAGATCCTGTCCTCGATCGCGGGCATCATGCGCACATGCTGTCTGCCTCCGCACGCCTGATCCGGCTTCTTTCGTTGTTCCAGGCACAACGCTCCTGGACGGGCGCCGAACTCGCCGCCCGGCTCGACATCACCGAGCGCACCTTGCGCCGCGACGTGGACCGCCTGCGCAGCCTCGGCTACACGGTCGACTCCACCTCCGGCGTGGCGGGCGGCTACCGGCTGGGCGCGGGCACCGCCCTGCCACCGCTGCTGCTGGAAGACGAAGAAGCCATCGCCGTCGCGCTCGGCCTGGGCAACCCGGTCGGCGCCGCGGGCGACATCGAGAACGCCTCGATGCGCGCGCTGGCCAAGCTCGAACAGCTGATGCCGCCGCGCCTGCGCCGTCGGCTCGACAGCGTGCGCGCGTCGGTGGTGCCGGTTATGCGCGGCAAGTCGTCCGTGCGGCTGAAGGCCGTGTCCTTGCTTGCCGAAGCCTGCACCGACCGGCTCGAGCTGCGCTTCGGCTACCGCGACCACCACGACGCCGTCACCGAACGCACGGTAGAGCCGCATCGCGTGGTGCAGACGGGGCAGCGCTGGTACCTGCTGGCCTGGGACACGACGCGGCAGGACTGGCGCACCTTCCGCCTCGACCGCATCGTCGAACCCGCGCCCACCGGTGCCCGATTCACGCCGCGCCGACTGCCCCACGGCGACGTCGCTGCCTACATGGAACACGCGCTGCAGGTGTCGCCTTACCTGCACCATGCGCAGGTCGTGGTGCATGCATCTGCCAAGGCGCTGGAGCCCTACCTCGGCTGGGTCAGCGGAACGCCTCAGGCCATCGACGAAGGCTCTACGCGCATCGCCACCGGTGCCAATTCGCTTGACGCGCTGGCTGTCTGGCTTGGCTGCCTGCCGCATGACTTCGAGGTCGAATCGCCGAAGGAACTGGTCGAGCACCTGGCGCTCGTGGCCGAGCGGCTAGGCAAGGCCGCGCGCAAGCCACGGAAAGCGGTGGGCCGCCTCCCCCGTATATAGGATGGGCGGCACGTGGGCCGCCCTCTACTCTTTGCGCCATCCAGCAGCAACCCAGAACCTTCTCCATGCGCCTCGCCCCCACGTCCTGCATGAGCGCATACAGCCTCCCCGGCCCGGCGCGCGCATGACCGCAGAAACACAGGTTGCCCTCGTCGAAGACGACACCGGCATGCGCGAGCGCATCTCGCGCGTGGTCGATGCCGACCCGTCGCTGAGCCTGGCCTATAGCGCCTCCAACGCCGCCGACATCCTCGGCTGGCTGGTCGACAACCCCATCGACGTGCTGCTGGTCGACCTCGGCCTGCCCGACCGCCCCGGGCTGCAGGTGATCAGCCAGTGCCGCAACATGCAGCCGGCCTGCGCGGTGATGGTGCTGTCGATCTTCGGCGACGAGGCCAACATGGTCCAGGCCTTCGAGGCTGGCGCCAGCGGCTATCTGCTGAAGGACGGCACCGAGGCCGACCTCGCCACCCACATCCGCCACCTGCGCGCCGGCGGCTCGCCGATGTCGCCGGTGATCGCACGCAAGCTGCTGCGGCGCTGGCAGGCTCATTCGGGCGGAGCGCCACGGCAACAGCAGCCGGCAGCCGGCAGCCGCCAAGCCGGCCAGCACCGCGCCGAGCGCTTCGGCGATCGCTCCCGAACGCCTGTCGCCACGCGAGTTCGAGGTGCTCGACCTGGTCTCTCGTGGTTTCACCTATGTCGAAGTCGGAACGCAGATGGGAGTCTCCGCATCGACGGTCCAAACCCATATCCGCAATATCTACGGCAAGCTGGATGTGCACAACAAATCGGAAGCGGTGTTCGAGGCACGCAACCTCGGTTGGCTTCCCTAGTGTGGCCAGCGGCGTTCATCGCCAGTTCCTTGCGGCGCTGCTGTGCCTGTGGCTTGCGCTGGCAGGCGTCCACGCCCACGCCGCCGGGACGCCCGGCTCCATCGACATAGGCTCGGCCGAGGCCACGCTCGAACCCGATGGCCTGCCGGCGCAGAGGCGCCAGGTGCAACTGCCCTTTCGCTGGGACCACGAGTTTCCCGGCCTCGGGGGCAAGGCGACCTACCGCATCGACCTGCCTGCTGCCGCCGTGCCGGCCGACGAACCCGCGGCCCTGCTGATGTCGGGCGCGGGCAATCAGGTGACGATTTCGTTCAACGAGGCGCTGGTGGCCAGTTTCGGCACGCTGGGCGTGCCGAAGCACGACGCGACCAAGAGCAACCTGCTGGTTCCGGTTCCGGCCGTGCTGCACCGTACGGGCCAGCCGCAGTCGCTGGTCGTGCGCACGACCATCCAGCGCCAGCGTGGCGCGGGGCTGGCCAGCGTCCAGTACGGCACCGAGGCCTCGCTCGCGGTGCTCTATCGCGAGCGGCAAGGCTGGCGTAACACCTCGGCCATCGTGTATGCCGTCAGCCTGCTGCTGATGGGCGGCATTGCCGGTGGCCTGTGGCTGCGCCAGCGCGATGCGCTCTACGGCTGCTTCGCGCTGGCCGCGCTCTCGGGCGTGGCGCGCAACCTCGACCGCGTGTGGCCCGACGTGCCGATTCCCTGGCCGCTGTGGGGCGCGGTGGTGGCGGTCTGCTACGCCTGCCACATCGGGCTGATCGCTCGCTTCGTGCTGCTGGTGCTCGAGCGCAACCCGCCGTGGCTGGTGCGATCGATCCACGCAGCGCTCGCGCTGTCGGTCACGCTGGCCTGCGCCTCCTTCGCGTTTGCGCGGCCTTCGCTGTGGACTGCCGGCCTGGTCGTCCTGCAGCTGACCAGCATCGTCTGCCTGCCCTACGTGGTGTACGGCGCGCTGGTGGATCGGCGGCGCATTGCGGGCGTGCTGATGGCAGCGGGCACGCTGGCCATCCTGGCCGGCGCGCACGATCTGCTGCTGGTGCGCATGGGCCTTTTCGGCGGCGCCGACTTCACCCTGACGGCGCACGCGATGTTCTTCTTCGTGATGATCCTGGCCGGCCTCGTGGTCGAGCGCTACAGCCGCACCGTGGCCGACTACCGCGCGCTCAACACCAACCTCGCGGCCCGCGTGGCGGAGCGCGAAGATCAGCTGCGCAACGCTTTCGAGACCGTGCGCCAGCAGCATCAGGAGCAGGCCGTGCTGCTGGAGCGCCAGCGCATCATGCGGGAGATCCACGACGGCGTGGGCTCGCAGCTCGTGGGCCTGCTCAACGTGGTGACGCAGGCCAAGCCGGACCGCGCCGTGATCGAGGAGCACGTGAAGCTCGCGCTCGACGAAATGCGCATGGCCGTCGATTCGCTGCAACCCACGCACGACGACCTGCCGACCGTGCTGGCCACCCTGCGCTACCGCCTGCAGCCGCGGCTCGACGCAGCCGGCATCGAACTGGTGTGGGACGTGGAGGTCATTCCGCCGCTGGAGCCCTTCGCCGCACGGGCAGCCCTGCAGCTGCAGCGCATCCTGCTCGAAGCCTTCACCAACGTGCTCAAGCACGCAGCCGCCACGCGCATCGTGATGCATGCGAGCTGGCATGGCAACGAGAAGCCGTCGCTGGTGCGCATCGTCCTCACGGACAACGGACGCGGCCTGCCGACGGCACCAGCCGGTGGTGGGCACAGGGGACACGGCATTGCGAACATGCATGCGCGAGCCCAGTCCATCGGCGCGCGGCTGCAGATCGAAACGGTGGACCCCGCAACCGGGGGAGCGCGCATGCAGCTCGACTGGCCCTGCGCACGGGCCTGAGGAGCGCCTTCTTTCAGCGCAGCGCGAACGCCAGCGTCACCGCCCCCAGCGCCAGCAGGCCGAGGCCGGCGATGAAGACCATCTCGCCCCAGGCTTCGAGCCGCGCACCCGACCTGCGGGCGCGCATCGAGATGAAAGACAGCAACGCGCTGGCCAGGAAGACCAGCGCGTCGACGGCCAGCAGACGATCGATCAGCAGCCGCATGTCGTCGCGCGGCCCGAGGTGCCCGATAGACATCACGGTCATGCACACGCCGATCATGGTGGCCGACGTGGGCAGGATGTGCGCCGAGAGGCCGCCGACCGGCGAGCGTTCGTGGACCACTTCCAGCTGCAGCTTGCCTGGCGGCTTCATCGGGCCGTCGTCCCTTCGATCAGCCGATGCGAACCGGCACGAAGATCTTGTCTTCGCCGCGCTGGATCAAGAGCGCCACCGACTTGTTGCTGGCCTTGGCCACCACCTCGCGCACCTGCTCCACGCTCTGCGCCGGCGTGCCGTTGATGGCCAGCAGCACGTCACCCGCCTGCACCCCGGCCTGCGCCGAGGGACCGGCCGCGTCTTCGATCAGCAGCCCGTTCTCGACAGCGGCCTCGCGCTTTTCCTGCGGCTGCAGCGGACGCAGCGCCAGGCCCAGCTTGCCCTGGCCCACGTCGGCATCTGCCTTCGCGACCTTGGCGGGCTTCTCGCTCGCATCGCCCAGCTTGGCCTGCAGCTCCTGGCGTTCGCCCTGGCGCCACACTTCGAGCGTGACCTTCTTGCCCGGCGCCTGCTGGCCGATCACCGCGGGCAAGTCGCCCGAGGACACGATGGCCTGGCCATCGACCTTGCGGATCACGTCGCCCGCCTTCAGGCCCGCCTTGTCGCCGGGGCCGCCCTTCTCGATGTTCGAGACCAGCGCGCCTTCGGGCTTGTCGAGCTTGAACGAATCGGCAAAGGCCTGGTTCACTTCCTGCACCGCCACGCCGAGCCGGCCGTGCGTGGCCTTGCCGGTCGCGACGATCTGGTCCTTCACCTGGATCGCCACGTCGATCGGAATGGCGAACGACACGCCCTGGTAGCCGCCGCTGCGGCTGTAGATCTGAGAGTTGATGCCGACCACCTCGCCGCGTGTGTTGAGCAGCGGGCCGCCGGAGTTGCCGGGGTTCACGGCCACGTCGGTCTGGATGAAAGGCACGTAGCTGTCGTCGGGCAGCGAGCGGCCCTTGGCGCTGACCACGCCGGCCGTCACGGTGTTCTCGAAGCCGAAGGGCGAGCCGATGGCCAGCACCCATTCGCCGACCTTCAGGTCCTTGGTGTTGCCGAGCGCGAGCACGGGCAGATTCTTGGCGTCGATCTTGAGCACTGCGATGTCGGTCTTGGCGTCGGCGCCCAGCACCTTCGCTCGGAATTCGCGGCGGTCGGTCAGCTTGACGGTGACTTCCTTCGCGTCCTTCACGACGTGGGCGTTGGTGATGATGATGCCGCTGGGGTCGACGATGAAGCCCGAGCCCTGCGCGCGCACCGGCACCTCGCGCTGCTGCTGTTGCTGGCCGCGCGGATTGATCTGGCCCTGGAAGCGGCGGAAGAACTGGAACATCGGGTCATCGGGGTCGACGCCCTGGATCTCGGCGGCAGCCTCGTCGTCGGAAGCCTTCATGGTGCCGGTCACGCTGATGTTGACCACGGCCGGGCCGTCGCGCGAGGTGATGGTCGAGAAGTCGGGCAGCGTGACCATGGCTGCAGGCGCCACGGCGGTGGCATTGGTGGTCGGCGTGCCCACGGCACGGGCGCTGGTGTAGGCACCGGCACCAACGGCACCGATCACACCCGCGCTCGCCAGGGCAATCACCAGGGCGCGGGGCGAAGTCAGACGGGAGTTCATTTGTCGGTTCCTTTCAGGGCGCTTGGGCGCCAAAACGATGAAAGGAATGTCGTCGGTCTGACTTAAGCGCCGCTTAAACGCCCCGGCCCGCGGGAAAGCGCACGAGCACGCGCAGGCCCCCGAGGCCAGGTGACTGGTCGAGCGCTACCGTCGCCCCGTGCAGGTCGGCAATCGACTTGACGATGGCCAGGCCCAGGCCGCTGCCGGGCGCCTGCGTTTCGCCCGAGCGATAGAAACGGTCGAGCACGCGCTCGCGTTCGTCGGGCGGCAGGCCCGGCCCGCTGTCGTCCACGGTGAGCTCGGCCGCGTCGCCCTGGCGGGCTATGCCGATGTCGACCCGGCCCTCGATGGGCGTGTACTTGATCGCGTTTTCGAGCAGGTTGCGCAGCAGCATGCGCAAGGCCTCTGACTGGCCGTTGACCACGGCCGCATCGGCATGCGCGATGCCAATGTCGATGCCACGCGCCTGCGCGGCCGCAACCGCATCGGACACCGCGAGCCGCGCAACCTCGGACAGGTCGACCGGCTCGGGCTTGGCGCCGGCCGCCATGCTGGCCTCGTGCCGGGCCAGCGCGAGCATCTGCTCGACCAGCCGCGTGGCTCGGTCGATGCCCGCCACCAGGCGGCTCACGGCGAGGTCGCGCGACGCATCGTCAGGCGCGCGCTGCAGGCCCTGCACCTGCAGCTTCAATGCGGCCAGCGGCGAGCGCAACTCGTGCGCGGCATCGGCGACGAAGTGCTTCTGCGCATCGAAGGCGTGGCGCACGCGGTCGAAGAGCAGGTTCAGCTCCTGCACCAGCGGGCGAACTTCCTCGGGCAGGTTCTCCTCGCTCACCGGCGACAGATCGTCGGCCTGGCGCGATGCCACCTGTTTGCGCACGCGCGCCACGGGGGCAAGCGACCGACTCACGACCCACCACACGACCAGCATCAGCAGCGGCGCCATCAGCGCCACCGGCGCGATGGTGCGCAAGGCCAGCGTGCCGGCCATGTGGCGCCGCGCCGCCATGTCCTGCGCTACCTGGATCACCAGTCCGCGCGTCTGCATCGAGAACACGCGGTAGGTGGTGCCGCGCGCGTGCACGTCGGCAAAGCCGAGCACCGCGAGCTGCGGCAGCGCGGCCTCTTCGGCGGATTCGAAGATGCGCACACCTTCAGCGGTCCACACCTGCACGACGAAATCGAAGTTCTGTTCCCCCGTGCCGATGCCGCCTACCGCCGCACTCGGCGGAAGGCCCGCACGCAACGAGAGCGCCATCTGCTGCATGTGGTAGTCGAAGATGTCGTCGGCCTCGGCGAGCACGGTGCGGTAGGCCACCAGCGCCTGCGCGCCCGCGGCGAGCACGATGGCAGCAAGAAGGAACCACAGCAGCCGCGCGCGCAGCGATCCGGTCAGCGCCCTCTTCATACCTTCGGCACCATGTAGCCGACGCCTCGCACATTGCGAATGAGTTCGGCGCCGAGCTTCTTGCGCAGGCCGTGTACATAGACCTCGACCGCATTGCTGCTGATCTCGTCTTTCCAGCTATAGAGCTTTTCCTCGAGCTGGGCGCGCGACAGCACCATGCCGGGCCGCGCGAGCAGGGGCTCCAGCACGGCCCATTCGCGCGCCGACAGCACCACCGGCTGGCCGGCCACCGTGACCTCGCGCGTGGCCGGGTTGATGCTCACGCCCATGTGCTCGTACACCGGCTCGGCGCGCCCTGCCGCCCGGCGCAGCAAGGCGCGGATGCGGGCCAGCAGTTCGTCGAGGTCGTAGGGCTTGAGCACGTAGTCGTCAGCGCCGGCATCGAGGCCTTCGATGCGTTGTTGCACCGAGTCGCGCGCGGTGGCAATCAGCACCGGCATGCGCTGCTTGCGTGCGCGCAGGTTGCGCAGCACTTCGAGGCCGTCGCGCCGCGGCACGCCAAGGTCGAGCATCACGAGGTCGTATTGCTGGGTGCGCAAGGCCGATTCGGCGGCTTCGCCGTCTTTTACCCAGTCCACTGCGTACTGCTCAGCGCGCAGCAGGTCGAGTACAGCCTCGCCGATCATCACGTCGTCTTCTAGAAGGAGGAGTCGCATGGTTGTGTCCGTTTCGGGGGTTCGAGGCGCGGGCCACGGCCAAAGTTCAGATCAGAGCAACGAACGCACTTCACGCGCGGCCTCGAAGAGCAGCGGCAGCATGTCCCGCTGCAGGGTCTCTTCCTGATAGCGCGTGCCCGACAGCACCACATTGAGCGCGGCCACCGTGTGGCCCTGCATGTCGCGCAGCGGCACCGCCAGCGCCTGCACGCCGAGCTCGTGTTCCTCGCTGGCAAAACAATAGTCGTCCTTGCGCGCGCGGGCAATCAGCTGCCGCAGGCCGCGTGCCTGCGTCACCGTGTTGGGCGTGAGCCGCGCGAGGTGACGGCCCTTGAGCCACTGCGTGAACTGGGTCGGCGCCAGCGCCGCCAGCAGAACACGGCCGGTGGAGGTGGCATGCGCAGGCAGCCGTGCACCGAGGTGCAGGCCATAGGCCAGCACGCGCGTCGGCGTGCCGTAACTGCCGCTGCGAGCGACGATGACCACCTCTTCTCCGTCGAGCACCACCGCCGAGAACGACTCGCCGGTCTGCGCCGCGAGCCGGTTCAGCGTGGGCTGCAGCGCGCGCGGCAGACGCGACGATGCGAGATAGCTACCCGAGAAGCGCAGCACCTTCGGCGCCATCCAGAAATAGCTGCCGTCGGTTTCCAGGTAGCCCAGGTGGGCCAGCGTCAGCAGATGCCGGCGAGCCGCGGCGCGCGTGAGGCCGGCGCGCTCGGCGGCCAGCGTGGCATTGAGGCGCTGGCGCTCGGTATCGAAGCTTTCGAGAACCGCCATTCCCTTGGCGATGCCCTCGATGAAGTCGGCTTTGGCGATGGTCATGCGTCGGTGGTTCGTCGTCCGGTCGAAGTGTTGCGCGATCATCGCGCACGCGTTCGCATGATCGCACAGAGCCTCGCGAGCGGCCGCCACAGACGCCCGCATGCGCCCTACGCTCCACGAAACCCTCTCGGAGACACGAACATGCGCACCCAGGTCGCGATCATCGGCGCCGGCCCCGCCGGCTTACTGCTCGGGCAGCTTCTGCACAAGGCTGGCATCGACAACGTCATCGTCGAACGCCAGAGCGGCGACTATGTGCTGGGCCGCATTCGCGCCGGCGTGCTGGAGCAGGTCACGATGGACCTGCTGGCGCGTGCCGGCGTCGATGCCCGCGCCAAGGCCGAAGGGCTGCCGCACGAAGGCATTGAGCTGTTGTTCAAGGGCGCGCGCCATCGCATCGACATGCACGGCCTCACGGGCGGCAAACAGGTGACGGTGTACGGCCAGACCGAGGTGACGCGCGACCTGATGGAAGCGCGCACGGCCGAGGGGCTCACCACCATCTACAGCGCGGCGAACGTCAGCCTGCACGACTTCGATTCGGGCAAGCCGCGCGTGCGCTACGAGAAGGACGGCCAGACGCACGAGATCGAATGCGACTTCATCGCCGGCTGCGACGGCTACCACGGCGTGAGTCGCGCGAGCGTGCCGGCCGATGCGATCCACACCTACGAGAAGGTCTACCCCTTCGGCTGGCTCGGTGTGCTGGCCGACGTGCCGCCGGTGTCGCACGAGCTGATCTACGCGAATACCGAACGCGGCTTCGCGCTGTGCAGCATGCGCAGTGCCACGCGCAGCCGCTACTACGTGCAAGTGCCAACTGAAGAGCGCGTGGAAAACTGGAGCGACGAGGCCTTCTGGAACGAACTGCGCGCGCGCCTCGACCCCGAAGCACGCGAACGGCTGGTGACGGGACCTTCGCTCGAAAAGAGCATTGCGCCACTGCGCAGCTTCGTCGCCGAGCCGATGCGCTTCGGCTCGCTGTTCCTGGCAGGTGACGCGGCGCACATCGTGCCGCCTACCGGTGCCAAGGGGCTGAACCTGGCGACTGCCGACGTGGGCTATCTCTCGCGCGCTTTCGAGATCTTCTACAGCGAGAAATCAGCCTCAGCGCTGGACCGCTACTCCGACCTGTGCCTGCGCCGCGTCTGGAAGGCCGAGCGCTTCTCGTGGTGGTTCACCTCGCTGATGCACCGCTTTCCGGAAACGGGCGCCTTCGGCCAGAAGATCCAGGAGGCTGAGCTCGACTACCTGGTGCATTCGACCGCTGCCTCCACCGCGCTGGCGGAGAACTACGTCGGCCTGCCGCTGGAAGACTTCTAGGCGGCCGCCGAAACGGTGTGCCCTTCGAGCGTGGCCTTCATGGCCGCCCCGCCCTGCTCCATCATCGGCCCGATGTAGGCCGCCATGGCGTCGGGCAGCACGTCGGTGATCCAGACGAAGCGCGAACGGCCCGCGCCTTCCTCGAACACCTGCGCCGTTGCGTGGTGATGCGCGGCCTGCCCGCCGGTGACGGTATAGGCCAACCGGCGATGAGCATCGTCGATGCCGACCAGCACCTCGCGCGCAACGAGGCCGTTGGCAAAAGTGAGGATGCGGGCACCCTCGGCATCGATCATGCAGCCGGTGAGAAAGCCCGGCGCCAGCCGCGTATGCACTGCGCTGAAGTCGCGCAACGCATCCCACACATGGGCTGCATCCGCCTCGACGATGAATTCCTTGTAAACCGTGGCCATGGCGAGCCTCGCTTCAGGGGCAGACAGCTTCGACGTTGTTGCCGTCGGGGTCGATGAGAAAGGCCGCGTAGTAGGTCGGGCTGTAGTCGGGTCGCGGGCCTGCGCCGCCGTTGTCGGTGCCGCCCGCCTTCAGGCCGGCCTTGTGGAAGGCCGCCACGGCCTCGTGGTTCGACGCGCGGAAGGCGATATGGGTGCCGGGCCCTTTCGCTCCCTTGGCCGCATAGAGCCACAGCGCGGGCTCGTCGGCCGGGCCGATGCCGGCATAGCTGTCGTCGTGCGGGCCCGGCACGTGGCCGAGCGGTGCGAGCGCGGCTTCGTAGAAGCGGCGGCTCGCGGCGAGGTCTTTGACTTTCAGTCCGATGTGGTCGTACATGATGGCTTCCTGCTCGATGGATGGATCAGGCGGTCATCATGGAAGAGCGCGGCAATGCGGTCTTGGAAAATCTTGCGGTCACCCTGGGCCGCCTTGCGGAAGCTCCCCGGCGATACGCCGGCTGCGCGGTGAAAGGTGCGCACGAAATTGCTGAGGTCGGCAAAGCCCACATCGAGCGCAACCTCGGTCACGGGCCGGCTGTCGTCGTCGGCCAGCAGGCGCGCGGCATGCCGAAGGCGCGAGCGCACGAGGTACTGGTGCGGCGTGACGCCCAGCACCTGCGAGAACAGCCGCAGGAAATGGAAGGAACTCAGGCCGGCCTCGGCAGCCGCGCCGTCGAGGCCGATGTCGTGCTGCGAGTGGGCGTCGATCCACATCGCGGCATCGACCGCGCGGCGGCGGTCGCGTGGCACAGCGACAGGTGCTGTCTTGGGCTTGGTCTGATCGGACACGACTTCAACGAAACGGCTCGCGAACCACATGCCCAGTTCGTCCAGGCCCACGTCGCTCTGCCCATCGGCCGCGGCCTGCGCGAGCTCGCCGATGACCACGAGCTCGGCCAGGGGCGGCAGGCCGCCGGTGCGCCAGGTCTTCCGGTCACCGCCGATCAGGTCGACGAAGCCCGGCGACAGGTGAAAAGCCAGGCACTCGTCGCCGCAGACATGGTGGTCGTGCGTGCAGACGTATTCGTCGCCCGGGCAACCGACCAACACCGAACCGGCGACCAACTCGTAGGCATGGCCCCGCGTGCGGTAGCCGAAGCTGCCCTTGCGCACGTATGAGACCGAATAGCCTTCGTGCAGCTCGGTGAAGGGCTGCGCGTCGGGACCCGCGTCGCAGCGGTAGCTGGAGACGCGGATCGGGTCGGTCTGCAGTTCGGTGGTGACGAGCATGGACGGCGCCTTTCTGTCCCACGGAAACGATTGCTCAATCGACCGTTTGCATGGCCTGCCAGACACGCGCAGGACTCAGCGGCATGTGCAGGCGCGGTGCGCGCGTGGCGAGGCCGTTGCGCGCGAAGGCGTCGGCCACCGCATTCACGATGGCCGGCGTGGCGCCGATGGTGCCGAGCTCGCCCACGCCCTTCACGCCCAGCGGGTTGTTCTTGCAAGGCGTCGATTCGTCCATCTCCATGTTGAACATGGTGTCGACGATGTCGGCACGCGGGGCCGCGTAGTCCATCAGGCTGCCGGTGACGGGCTGGCCGGTTTCGTGGTCGTACACCACCTGCTCGTAAAGCGCCTGCCCGATGCCCTGCACCGCGCCGCCTTCGAGCTGGCCGCGCACGATCATCGGGTTGATGACGCGGCCCACGTCGTTGACCGAGCTGTAGGCCACCACACTGATTTCGCCGGTGGGCGGATCGATCTCGATCTCGCAGATGTGGCAGCCATTGGGCCAGGTCGGACCGGCCACGGTGCTGGTGGAGTCGACGAAGATTTCTCGCTCGGGCTGCTTGGCGGCGAGCGCGAAGAGGTCGAGTTCGAGGTCGGTGCCGGCCACGTTGAAGATGCCGCGGCTGTAGACGATGTCGTCGATGGAAGCTTCGAACTCCTGCGCGGCCAGTTCGCGCGCCTTGTCGATGGTGCGCTCGGCGCCGATGCGCACGGCCGAGCCGCCGGTGAACAGCGAGCGCGAACCGGCGCTGCCGAAGCCGTCACCGCGGTCGGTGTCGCCGAGCACAACACGCACCTTCTCGATGGGCACGCCGAAGGCATCGACCGCCAACTGAGCCAGCGAGGTCGCAATGCCCTGCCCCATGGCATTGACGGCGGAGAACACCTCGATCACGCCATCTGCCTGCACCGAGACCGTGACGCGCTCTTCGAACACGTTGCCACCGGTCCATTCGAGAAACGTGGCAATGCCCAGGCCGCGGTGCTTGCCCTTGCTGGCCGACTCGGCCGCGCGGGTCTCGAAGCCCTGCCAGTCAGCGAGCGTCAGCGCCTGGTCCATCACCGACTCGAAGTTGCCGGTGTCGTAGGTCTGCGCCATCGGGTTCTTGTACGGCATCTGCTCGGGGCGGATGAAGTTGCGGCGGCGCAGCACGATGCGGTCGATGCCGGTCTGGCGCGCGGCCTCGTCCATCAGCCGCTCGATGGTGAAGATGGCCTCAGGGCGGCCAGCGCCGCGGTAGGCGCCGGTGGGCGCGGTGTTGGTGAGCACCGCCTTGAAATGGAAGTCGATGGTCTGGATGTCGTAGACGCTGGTCTGCACCCAAGGGCCAATCAGCAGCTGGATCGCGACGCCGGTGCCAGTGGCGTACGCGCCGACGTTGGCGAGGGTCTTGATGCGCAGGGCCAGGATCTTGCCGCTGGCGTCGAGCGCCATTTCGGCGCGCGCCTCGATGTCGCGGCCGTGCGCACTCGAAAGAAATTCCTCGCTGCGGTCGGCCACCCACTTCACCGGCCGGCTGACTTGCAGCGCGGCGAAGGCGACGGCGATGTCTTCGGGGTAGGCGCCGGTCTTCATGCCGAAGCCACCGCCGACGTCGCCCACCACCACGCGCACCTTTTCCTTTGCAAGGCCGATGGCGGCGCAGACGGAATCGCGAACGCCGGAGGGCATCTGCGTGCTCATGCGGATCATGAGGCGGCCAGTTTCGCCGTCGCGCACCGCAAGCACGGAGCGCGGCTCGATCGTGAGAGCGACCACGCGCTGGTTGTTCACGTCGAGCGCAACGACGTGGCTGGCCTTGGCGAAAGCGGCGATCGCGGCCTCGCTGCTGCCGTGGCGCATTTCGGCGGCTACGTTGCCGGAGGCCTCTTCGCACAACTGCGGCGCGCCATCGGCGGTGGCGCTTGTGAGGTCGACGACCATGGGCAGATCTTCGTAGTCGACCACGATGGCTTCGGCCGCATCGCGTGCCTGCTGCACCGTGTCGGCCACCACGGCGGCCACCGCCTCGCCTACGAAGCGCGTGCGCTCGTGCGCGATGGCGTAGCGTGGCGGGCTGGCGCTGTCGCTGCCGTCCGCACGCTTGAAGCCCGCGGCGCCCGGCATGGGCTTGACGCCAGCCTCGGCCATTTCCGCGCCCGTGATCACACGCAGCACGCCGGGCATGGCGGCGGCGGCACTGGTGTCGATCGAGACGATGCGTGCGTGCGGGTAGGAGGATCGGAGGAAAACGAGATGCGCCTGATCGGGAAGCGTAACGTCGTCGGTGTAGCGGCCGGCGCCTGACAGCAGGCTTTCGTCTTCGAGGCGGCGTACCGCCTGGCCGCTGCCGAAGCGCGTGGGATTGGGTTCAGTGGTCAACGTACGTGGTCCTCTTGTGCTCATCCCCGGCGTATGTGCGGGCCTGCCTGATTTGCGTGGGTCTGCGAATGCAAGCTGCGCACTATAGGGTTTCCGGCGGGTTTTGTGGTGCCGTGGTGTGTGAGCCGAACCCTTGTGGCGGTGTCGGCAGTGTGCGATTTTCGCCCAACTGGATTGGAATTTGCGAAGCCGTGTATACCTACGCCCATGCGACAACTGCCCTGGCTCGAACCCGGAGATGCCCTGCCCGATCCTGCATCGGCCTGGGGCGTGACCGACCCCGTCCCCGGCTTGCTGGCGGCCGGCGGCGCACTCGATGTCGATACTTTGATGCAGGCCTACGGCAACTGCGTCTTCCCGTGGTTCAGTGAAGACCAGCCGATCCTCTGGTGGAGCCCGGACCCTCGCATGGTGCTGCAGGTGGCGCAGTTCAAGCTGCACCGCTCGCTTCGCAAGACCCTCACGCGCTTTGCACAGACGCCGGGTTGCGAGGTGCGCGTCGACCACGATTTCGCGGCCGTCATCAAGGCCTGTTCGGGCTCGCCGCGCGTGGGCCAGTCGGGCACGTGGATCGTGCCGGACATGGTGAAGGCCTATACGAATTTGCACCGCGCCGGCCACGCCCACAGCGTCGAAACCTGGATCGACGGCGAACTCGCGGGCGGGCTCTACTGCGTTTCGCTGGGCTGCGCGGTGTTCGGCGAGTCGATGTTCACCCGCCGGCCGGACGCTTCGAAGATTGCGCTGGCCGCGCTGGTGTCGCTGTGCCGGCATTCCGGCGTCCAGATGATCGACTGCCAGCAGAACACCGCCCACCTCGCGAGCCTCGGCGCCCACGAGATGGCGCGCAGGCGCTTCGTCGCGCACGTGGCCAGGGCGCGACAACAAGAGGGCCCACGGTGGCGATTCGACCCCGTATACTGGTCTGAACTCCTTTCCGCGCGACCTCTTTCCCCGACGTGACGCACCTCAAGGACCTCCCGCTTCACACGCTGCAGTTCTACGCGACGGCGCCCTACCCCTGCAGCTATCTGCCGGACCGGCAGGCCCGCTCGCAAGTGGCCACGCCCAGCCACCTGATCCACAACGACGCCTACTCCGACTTGGTGCTCAGCGGCTTCCGGCGCAGCGGCATGTTCACCTACCGGCCCTATTGCGACGGTTGCCGCGCGTGCATCCCGCTGCGCGTGCTGGCCAACGACTTCCGTCCCACGCGAAGCCAGCGGCGTGCGGTGAAGCAGCATGCCGACCTGCAAGCCCGCGTGCTCAAGCTGTGCTTCATGCCCGAGCACTACCAGCTCTACCTGCGCTACCAGAACGGTCGCCATGCGGGCGGCGGCATGGATCACGACAGCATCGACCAGTACACGCAGTTCCTGCTGCAGAGCCGGGTCAACTCGCGGCTGGTGGAGTTTCGCGAAACGCTGCCCGACGGCAGCGCCGGTGCGCTCAAGATGGTGTCGATCCTCGATGTGCTGAACGACGGCATCTCGGCCGTCTACACCTTCTACGAACCCGAGACCAGCGCGGGCTACGGTACTTACAGCGTGCTCTGGCAGATCGAACAGGCCCGCAAGCTGGGGCTGCCGCACGTCTACCTCGGGTACTGGATCGAGCACAGCCCGAAGATGAACTACAAGGCGCGCTTCTCCCCGCACGAAGTGTTGGTGGATGGACATTGGCAGGCGCCGAGCAATTTCACAAGGTAAAATGGCGCCCGGTCATCACCGCAAAGCGCCATGAGAAAAAACCAATCCGACATTCCCGCCGTTCCCGTGATCCAGGTGATCGAGCGCATGTTCGCGCTGATCGATGTCCTGGCATCCCGCGAGGAGGCCATTTCGCTGAAGGAGATCAGCGAAAAAACCGGGCTGCACCCGTCGACCACGCACCGCATCCTCAACGACCTGGCGGTCGGCCGTTTCGTCGACCGGCCCGAAGCCGGCAGCTATCGGCTGGGCATGCGTTTGCTGGAACTGGGCAATCTGGTCAAGGGCCGGCTCAACGTGCGCGACGCCGCCCTGGGCCCGATGCGCGAGTTGCACAAGCTGACGCAGCAGCCCGTCAACCTGAGCATGCGCCAGGGCGACGAGATCGTGTACATCGAGCGCTCCTATAGCGAACGCTCAGGCATGCAGGTGGTGCGCGCCATCGGCGGCCGAGCTGCCCTTCACCTCACCTCGACCGGCAAGCTGTTCCTGGCGGCGGACGATCCGCAGCGCGTGCGCAGCTACGCCACGCGCACGGGCCTTGCCGGCCACACGCGCAACAGCATCACCCAACTGCCGGCACTGGAGCGCGAACTGTCGAAGGCGCGCCAGTACGGCATTGCCCGCGATAACGAGGAGCTGGAGCTGGGCGTGCGCTGCATGGCCGCCGGCATCTACGACGACCAGGGCAAGCTGGTAGCGGGCCTGTCGATCTCCGCACCGGCCGACCGGCTGGACGAGGGCTGGCTGCCCAAGCTGCAGGCCACGGCCAATGAAATCTCGGGCGCGCTGGGATTCAAGGACGGTACGGCTGCGACGCCGTCGCCTTCAGGCAGCACCCCGCCAGCGGGCGCCTGACCCGGGACCCACGCCCAAAAGCAAACAGGCCCTGTGAAGGGCCTGTTTTCGTTACAGCCTGCGGTTGACCAATCAGCCTGCGACCTGATAGGCAGCATTGCGCGACGAAGCCGCCGGCGAACCGACGGAATGCGTAGCCTCAACCCAGCGGCGAACCCGCTCGGCGTCTGCGATGCGGCTGAACTTGCCGGCCGAATCCAGGAACACCATGATCAGCTTGCGCCCGGCGACCTTCGCCTGCATCACAAGGCATTGGCCAGCTTCAGAGATGTAGCCCGTCTTCTGCACGCCGATTTCCCAATCGGGGCTCTTCACGAGGCGGTTGGTGGTGTTGAACTGCAGCACGCGGTTGCCGACTTCGACCTGGTATTCAGGCGATGTGGACAGCGAACGCACCGTGGCATCGGAGTAAGCGGCATTGACCAGCAGCGCCAGGTCTTGCGCGCTCGACTGGTTGCTGCTCGACAGGCCGGTGGGCTCCACGTAGCGCGTGTCCTTCATGCCAAGCATCTTGGCCTTGGCGTTCATGATGCTCACGAAAGTCGTCAGGCCACCTGGGTAGGTGCGGCCCAGCGCATGCGCGGCGCGGTTTTCGCTCGACATCAGCGCCAGGTGCAGCAGTTCGCCGCGCGACAGCGTGGTGCCGACCGTCAGGCGCGAGCTGCTGCGCTTTTCGGTGTCGACGTCGTCCTGCGTGATCGTGATGAGCTCGTCGTTCGGCAGATGGGCTTCGCTGATGAGCAGGCCGGTCATGAGCTTGGTGAGCGACGCGATCGGCAGCACGGCATGGTCGTTCTTGCTGAACAGCACTTCGTGGGTGTCCTGGTCGATGACCAGCGCGACGCTCGACTTCAAGTCGAGCACGTCTTCGGTGCCATGCAGGCCGGCCATCTGGCCGAAGGACTGACGCGGGGACGCCTCGACGACGCGAACCACCGAGCGGCGCTGCACGGCCACCACGGTCTTGCCATTCTTCTTGTGGATGGTGGCCACTACATTGCGGCCACCGCGAACGACCTTCTCGGCGCGCTCAGTCTTCTCGGCACGGCCGCCGCGCTTGGCGACAACAACGGGAACAGGGCCGCGCGCGGTCTTGGATGAAGCGGCGTTGCGCTTGACTTCCACCGGCACCGGACCCTTCGCCTTCTTGGCGACGGTGGTCTTGGCGGCAGCGGGCTTTTCCTTCTTGGCTGCCTGGGCGCCAGGCAGCAAAAACGCCGTGGCGCACAGCGCGACGGCGATGAATTTGAACGCGGGTAGAAACCGCTGGCTGGAAACTCGGCGTAGACGGGCTTCGGGCATTAATAAATCTCCAGCGGCGACAAACGAGGACCGCAGTGTATCCAAATCAAAAAAAGCACGCAATATCAGTTACTTGCATCCTCTTCTTCAATCGAATACCAAGGATCGCCTGAAAACCTAACCTTGTGCTGCAACTCTCTCAGCTTGGCTCTGTAACTTATTGAGCGCACTCAAATAAGCCTTTGCCGAAGCAACCACGATGTCCGGGTCTGCACCCACACCGTTGACCACCCGCCCTGCGTTTTGTAACCGGACTGTAACTTCTCCTTGGCTTTCCGTCGAGCCGCTGATGGCATTTACAGAGTAAAGAACCATCTCGGCGCCGCTTTTTACATGCGACTCGATGGCCTTCAGGGAAGCATCAACCGGGCCATTCCCGTCGGATTCACCGGTGACTTCCTTGCCCTGGACGGTGAACACGACCTTCGCCTGGGGGCGCTCGCCGGTTTCGCTGTGCTGGGAGAGAGAGACGAAAGCAAACTGCTCACCAACGTTCGACACCTCTTCCGCGCTGACGAGCGCGAGGATGTCCTCGTCGAAAATTTCGGACTTGCGGTCGGCCAGCTCCTTGAAGCGCAGGAACGCGGCATTGATGTCGCCTTCGCTGGCCATGGTCACGCCCAGTTCCTGCAGGCGCTGCTTGAATGCATTGCGACCGCTGAGCTTGCCCAGCACGATCTTGTTGGCCGTCCAGCCCACATCCTCGGCACGCATGATCTCGTAGGTGTCGCGCGCCTTGAGCACGCCGTCCTGGTGAATGCCCGAGGCATGCGCGAAAGCATTGGCGCCCACCACTGCCTTGTTGGGCTGCACCACGAAACCGGTGGTCTGGCTGACCATGCGGCTCGCGGCCACGATGTGCTGCGTGTCGATCCTCAGGTCGAGCCCGAAGTAGTCCTTGCGGGTCTTCACCGCCATGACGACTTCTTCGAGCGAGCAGTTGCCCGCGCGCTCGCCCAGGCCATTGATGGTGCATTCGACCTGGCGCGCGCCGCCGATCTTCACGCCAGCCAGCGAGTTGGCCACGGCCATGCCGAGGTCGTTGTGGCAATGCACCGACCAGATCGCCTTGTCGCTGTTGGGAATGCGCTCGCGCAGCATCTTGATGAAGTTGCCGTAGAGCTCGGGAATGGCATAGCCGACGGTGTCGGGCACGTTGATGGTGGTGGCACCCTCGTTGATCACGGTTTCGAGCACGCGGCACAGGAAGTCCGGGTCGCTGCGGTAGCCGTCTTCGGGGCTGAACTCCACATCAGCCATCTGGTTGCGTGCGAAGCGCACGGCCAGCTTGGCCTGTTCGTGCACCTCGTCGGGCGACATGCGCAGCTTCTTTTCCATGTGAAGCGGCGAGGTGGCAATGAAGGTGTGGATGCGTCCGCGGGCCGCGCCCTTCAGGGCTTCAGCCGCGCGAGCGATGTCGCGGTCGTTGGCGCGCGAGAGGCCACACACCGTCGAGTCCTTGATGGCATTGGCAATCGCCTTCACAGCCTCGAAGTCGCCATTCGAGCTGGCGGGAAAGCCGGCCTCGATGACGTCGACCTTCAGCCGCTCCAGCAGCTTGGCAATACGCAGCTTCTCGTCGCGCGTCATCGAGGCGCCGGGCGATTGCTCGCCGTCGCGCAGGGTAGTGTCGAAAATAATAAGTTGGTCGGTCATCGTGGGTCTCCGTTGTTCATCCCCCACGCGCACCCGACCAAGGTCGGCGCGGCAGCGTCAGGCGACTTCAACCGCCGATTGTGCTCCGTGCGCGCCCCGGGTCCGTGCACGCTGCACGCCCGAAACAATCGCTTTCAGCGACGCCGTGATCACGTTCGCATCGATACCCACGCCGAACAGCGTCTGGCTTTCATCGACGCGCAGCTCCAGGTAGGCCACCGACTTCGCGTCGGCACCGGCGCCAATGGCGTGCTGGTGGTAGTCCATCACGCGCACCGTGTGGCCGGTGGCCTTGCTCAGTGCCTGCGTGAAGGCATCGATGGGGCCATTGCCGCGGCCTTCGATGGTGTGGACTTCGGCATCCCACGGCAGATCGCCGCGCAGCACCACGGAGGCGTTGGCGCCCTCGCCTTCTTCCTCGATCACGCGGTTCTGCAAGGACTGCGCGGTTTCAATGCCGTACTCGCGCACGAACAGCTGCCAGAGGTCAGCGGCCGTGAGCTCCTTGCCAGCGACGTCCATCACGCGTTGCACGGTCTGCATGAACTCCATCTGCAGGCGGCGCGGCATCTCGATGCCGTACTCACTCTCGAGCAGGTAGGCCATGCCGCCCTTGCCGGACTGGCTGTTCACGCGGATCACGGCTTCGTAGCTGCGGCCCACGTCCTTCGGGTCGATGGGGAGGTAGGGCATGTCCCAGATATCGCCTTCCTTGCGCGCGGCGAAGGCCTTCTTGATCGCGTCCTGGTGCGAGCCCGAGAACGAGGTGTAGACGAGGTCGCCTACATACGGATGGCGCGGATGTACCGGAATCTGGTTGCAATGCTCGACCGTGGCGCGGATCTCGTCGATGTTCGAGAAGTCGAGCTCGGGCGAGACGCCCTGCGTGTAGAGGTTGAGCGCAACGTTCACGAGGTCGAGGTTGCCGGTGCGCTCGCCATTGCCGAACAGGCAGCCTTCGATGCGCTCGGCGCCAGCCATCAAGGCCAACTCGCCAGCGGCGGTGCCGGTGCCGCGGTCGTTGTGCGGGTGCACGCACAGCACGATGGAGTCGCGGCGCGCGAGGTTGCGGTGCATCCACTCGATCATGTCGGCAAAGATATTCGGCGTGGAATGCTCGACCGTGGTTGGCAGGTTGACGATGCACTTGCGCTGCGGTGTCGGTGCCCAGACCTCAGTCACCGCATCGACCACGCGCTTCGAGAACACGACGTCGGTGCCCGAGAACATTTCGGGCGAGTACTGGAAGGTCCACTGCGTGTTCGGCTGCTTGGCGGCGAACTCGTTGAACATGCGCGCGTGGCTGCTGGCGAGTTCGACGATCTGGTCTTCGTCCATGTTGAGCACCACGCGGCGCATCACCGGCGCGACGGCGTTGTAGAGGTGCACGATGGCGCGCGGAGCGCCCTGCAGCGATTCAAAAGTACGCGCAATGAGGTGGTCGCGCGCCTGCGTCAGCACCTGGATCGTCACGTCGTCGGGAATGCGGTCTTCCTCGATGAGCTTGCGCACGAAGTCGAATTCGACCTGCGAAGCCGAGGGAAAGCCGACTTCGATTTCCTTGAAGCCGATGGCCACGAGGGTTTCGAACATGCGCATCTTGCGCGCGATGTCCATGGGCTCGACCAACGCCTGATTGCCATCGCGCAGGTCGGTCGACAGCCAGATCGGCGCCTTGGTCAGCACGGCATCGGGCCAGGTGCGGTCCTTGAGGCCGATCGGGGCGAATGCGCGGTATTTGCTTTGAGGTTGCTTGAGCATGTCGATTTCTCTGAGATGGTTGGTGATCAACCAGCAACCCCAAAAACAAACGGCCCGTTGCTGGTGCGAACGGGCCGTGGTGAGGGATTTGCGCGTGCGCTACCGTCTCCGCCCGTGAGGGAGGGCTAGTAGAGCCAGCAGCGAAATCTTGGTCATGAGGGATGCGAATGTAGCACAAGCCACCGGGTCAGTTGTGCAAACCCCGTTCGTCGGGCTCTTCCGTCGAGGTGCTGATCACACTGACCGGCTGCCCCTTGGCCTTGCGCCATGCATAGACCACGTAGCCGCTCAGGCCGTAGATGACGAACAGGCTGAAAAGCACGGTCGGCGGATGGATGTTGATGACGGCAATGCCCAGCGCGATCAGCACGATCACCGCGAAGGGCACGCTCTTCTTCATCTGAATGTCCTTGAAGCTGTAGAACGGCGCGTTGGTGACCATCGTGAGGCCCGCGTACAGCGTGAACCCGAAAGTGACCCAGGTGATCTGCGTCCACGAGAGATACAGCACCTCGCCGCCGCGCTTGCCCCATTCGTTCACGAGCCAGATGAAACCCGCCACGAGCGCAGCGGCCGCGGGCGACGGCAGGCCCTGGAACCAGCGCTTGTCGACCACGCCGGTGTTGACGTTGAAGCGCGCGAGCCGCAGCGCCGCGCAGGCGCAGTACACGAAGGCCGCAATCCAGCCCCAGCGGCCCAGGCCCTTGAGCGACCATTCGTAGGCGATGAGCGCGGGCGCCGCACCGAACGACACCATGTCGGACAGCGAATCCATCTGCTCGCCGAACGCGCTCTGCGTATTCGTCATGCGGGCCACGCGCCCATCCAGGCTGTCGAGCACCATCGCGGCGAACACACCGAGCGCCGCGAGGTCGAAGCGCGCGTTCATGGCCATCACGACCGAATAGAACCCGCCGAACAACGCCGCCAGCGTAAACAGGTTCGGCAGGATGTAGATGCCTTTGCGGCGTTTGCGCGGCTGCACATCGTCGGGGAGCGTGTCGTCATGCATTGAATTTGCCTCCGTCCCTCATGGGCACTGCGCGAGCAGCTATCCATTCGATAGCATCTTGATCTTTGAATCGCATGGCTCGCAGTGTAGTTCAGGGGCTGCGTCGCCCCCGTCAAACAAAAGGGCCACCGCAACGGGTGGCCCTTGGGAAACGGGTGCCGAAGCACCCTCCTGGCTCGCAGATCAGTTGCGGGTCTGGTCGACCAGCTTGTTCTTCTTGATCCAGGGCATCATCGCGCGCAGCTTTTCGCCAACGACTTCGATCTGGTGCTCGGAGTTCAGGCGGCGGCGGCTGATCAGCGTGGGAGCGCCGGCAGCGTTTTCCAGCACGAAGCTCTTGGCGTATTCGCCGGTCTGGATGTCCTTCAGCACTTGCTTCATGACCTTCTTGGTCTCTTCGGTCACGACGCGCGGGCCGGTGACGTACTCGCCGTATTCGGCGTTGTTCGAGATCGAGTAGTTCATGTTGGCGATGCCACCTTCATAGATCAGGTCGACGATCAGCTTGAGCTCGTGCAGGCATTCGAAGTACGCCATTTCGGGCGCGTAGCCGGCTTCCACCAGCGTTTCGAAACCAGCCTTGATCAGCTCGACCGTGCCGCCGCACAGAACCGCTTGTTCGCCGAACAGGTCGGTCTCGGTTTCTTCGCGGAAGTTGGTCTCGATGATGCCGGCCTTGCCGCCGCCGTTGGCGGTGGCGTAGCTCAGCGCGAGGTCACGCGCCTTGCCGGTCTTGTCCTGGTGCACGGCCACGAGGTGGGGCACGCCGCCACCCTGGGTGTACGTGCTGCGCACGGTGTGGCCCGGGGCCTTGGGAGCGACCATCCACACGTCGAGGTCGGCGCGGGGCTGGACGAAGCCGTAGTGCACGTTGAAGCCGTGCGCAAAGACCAGCGAAGCGCCTTCCTTGATGTTCGGCGCGACGTCGTTCTTGTAGACGTTGGCGATCTGCTCGTCGGGCAGCAGGATCATCACGACGTCGGCGGCCTTCACGGCATCGGCGACTTCAGCGACCTTCAGGCCGGCCTTCTCGACCTTGGGCCACGAAGCGCCACCCTTGCGCAGGCCGACCACGACCTTGACGCCGCTGTCGTTCAGGTTCTGCGCGTGCGCATGACCTTGCGAGCCGTAACCGATGATTGCCACCGTCTTGCCCTTGATGAGGCTCAGGTCCGCGTCTTTGTCGTAGTAAACCTTCATGTGTATCTCTCCTAAAAAATCTCGAGCACCCGTAGCGGGATGCATTTCACTCAGAGGCCGGAGGAATTCCGGTCCTTCATTTGCTGGTTGATGGACACGAGGCTGTCGTGGATGCGGAACAGCACGATGAGCAATTCGCTGTAGATGCGAACGCCGATGGTGCCGAAGATCAGGACCGTGAAAGCCGGCAGGTACTGACGCTGGTACAGCGCCGCCACCGCAAGGACGATCACACCCAGCAGGCCGAGAAAGTAGAGCCCCCGGACGATCGCCGGAGTCACCATCTTGTCGAAACCGAGCAGACCTCGCATCACTCTTGCCTCATGTGTGGATGAACGTATGAACTGAGGGCGCTTTCACCCTCCTACACGCGCAGGATGCGCTCGCCGCGCCCGATGCCGCTGGCACCGGTGCGGACTGTCTCGAGGATAGCGCTACGTTCGATCGCTTCAAGAAAAGCGTCGTTCTTGCCGTGGTCGCCAGTGAGTTCGATGGTGTAGCTCTTGTCGGTCACGTCGATGATGCGGCCGCGGAAGATTTCCGCCATGCGCATCATTTCCTCGCGCTCCTTGCCGACCGCGCGCACCTTCACCATCATGAGCTCGCGCTCGGTGTAGGCGCCTTCGGTCAGGTCGACGACCTTCACCACTTCGATCAGGCGGTTCAGATGCTTGGTGATCTGCTCGATCACGTCGTCTGAACCGGTGGTGACGATGGTCATGCGCGAGAGGCTTGCGTCCTCCGTGGGCGCCACCGTGAGCGATTCGATGTTGTAGCCACGGGCCGAGAAAAGGCCCACCACGCGGGAAAGAGCACCCGGCTCGTTTTCCAGCAGCACTGCAATGATGTGTTTCATGTTTGCGTGACTCCTCTTTTCGCCGCCCTCCCCCACGCACGGTAATGCGCGGGCTCGGCGGGCAATAGATTCGTCAGTAAAGAGTTGAGCGAATGTTCCGCGGATCAGAGATCTTCGGAACCCAACAGCATTTCGGTGATGCCCATGCCGGCCTTCACCATCGGGAACACGTTTTCGGTGGGGTCGGTGCGGAAGTCCATGAACACCGTGCGGTCCTTGAGCTTGCGTGCTTCGCGCAGCGCGGGCTCCACGTCTTGTGGACGCTCGATCAGCATACCGACGTGGCCATAGGCCTCGGCGAGCTTCACGAAGTTGGGCAGTGCATCCATGTAGCTATGGCTGTAGCGGCCGGAGTATTCGATCTCCTGCCACTGGCGCACCATGCCCAGGTAGCGGTTGTTGAGCGAGCAGATCTTGATCGGCGTGTTGTATTGCAGGCAGGTGGACAGTTCCTGGATGCACATCTGCACCGAGCCTTCGCCGGTGATGGTGAACACTTCCGAATCGGGCTTCGCGAGCTTGATGCCCATGGCGTAGGGAATGCCCACGCCCATGGTGCCCAGGCCGCCTGAATTGATCCAGCGACGCGGCTCGTCGAAGCGGTAGTACTGCGCAGCCCACATCTGGTGCTGACCCACGTCCGACGTGATGTACGCGTCGGCGTCCTTGGTCATGTTCCAGAGGGTCTCGACCACGTATTGCGGCTTGATCACGTCCTTGTTGCCGCGGTCGTACTTCAGGCAATCGCGCGAGCGCCAGGCCTCGATGGTCTTCCACCAATCGGCCAGCGCGCCGGCGTCGGGCTTGGTGGTGCTCTCGCGGATCATCGAGATCAGTTCGGTGAGCACGTCCTTCACGTCGCCGACGATCGGAATGTCGACCTTCACACGCTTGGAGATGCTCGACGGATCGATGTCGATGTGGATGATCTTGCGTTCGTTCTGCGCGAAGTGCTTGGGATTGCCGATCACGCGGTCGTCGAAGCGCGCACCCACGGCCAGCAGCACGTCGCAATTCTGCATCGCGTTGTTGGCTTCGATGGTGCCGTGCATGCCCAGCATGCCCAGGAACTTGCGGTCGCTCGCCGGATAGGCGCCCAGGCCCATCAGCGTGTTGGTGACCGGGTAGCCGAGCATGTCGACCAGCGTGCGCAGTTCGTTGCAGGCGTTGCCCAGCAGCACGCCGCCGCCGGTGTAGATGTAGGGGCGCTTGGCAGCCAGCAACAGTTGCAGCGCCTTGCGGATCTGGCCGCCGTGGCCCTTGCGCACCGGGTTGTACGAGCGCATCTCGACCTTGTCGGGATAGCCCGTGTAAGGGACTTTCTTGAACGAAACGTCCTTGGGCACGTCCACCACCACGGGGCCCGGCCGGCCGCTGCGTGCAATGTGGAAGGCCTTCTTCATCGTCATGGCCAGATCCTTCGGATCCTTGACGAGAAAGTTGTGCTTGACGATGGGGCGGGTGATGCCGACCGTGTCGCATTCCTGGAAGGCGTCGAGACCGATGGCAGCCGTTGGCACCTGGCCCGAGATGATCACCATCGGGATGGAGTCCATGTACGCCGTTGCGATGCCGGTGACCGCATTGGTCAGGCCTGGACCGGAAGTGACCAGTGCCACGCCGACTTCGCCGGTGGCGCGCGCATAGCCGTCGGCTGCGTGAACAGCGGCCTGCTCGTGACGCACCAGCACGTGCTGGATGGTGTCCTGCTTGTAGAACGCGTCGTAGATGTAGAGAACCGCGCCGCCGGGGTAGCCCCAGACGTACTGGACGCCTTCGGCCTGCAGTGCCTTGACCAGCACTTCAGCGCCCATGAGTTCTTGCGTCGGGTTGCCTGCGCCTGAGGACGCGGCTGCTGCGGAAATGATTTCCGCCTTGGAGATTTCCATGATCAACCTTTGTTTATTTCGGGAACGAAATACCTTGGGTGCCCCTTGCCAACCCTTGTGAGGTCGCGCCAGGACTTGAGGCCAAAGCCATGAGCGGACTGATGTTCCGCCGGACCGTGACCCGTTTGCCTTTTGACTTGCAGGGCGGATTATGACATTTCCGGGCGTTCAGATTCGCTTCAGCTGCCTTGTAAAGCTACAAAGGCATAATCCGCGGCGGTAAACATACGCGATCGCTAGACCCTCTTCCCCACGCGGCGCGCCCTGCGCGCCCCCTCTCGCTTGGCCACTGAACAAGAACTCTCCGACTTCCTGAAAAGCGTTGAACGACGCGCTTTCAAGCGCTCGGTCTACCACGTGCGGGATGAAGAAGCGGCCCTCGATATCGTGCAGGACAGCATGATGAAGCTGGCGCAGCACTACGGCGACAAGCCCGCGGCCGAGTTGCCGATGCTGTTTCAGCGCATCCTGTCGAACTGCACGCTCGACTGGTTCCGCCGCCAGAAGACCCGGCGCGCCCTTTTCTCCAACCTCAGCGATTTCGACTCGGTCGACGACGACGGAGATTTCGACTTGCTGGAGAACTTCGTCTCGCCGACCGACTCTAGGGAATCGGAGAGCGCCGAAGACACGACCCGCCGCGCCCAGGTCTTCCACGAGATCGAGGAACAGATCGCAGCACTGCCGGGCCGTCAACGCGAGGCTTTCCTGATGCGTTACTGGGAGGAAATGGACGTCGCAGAGACGGCCGCTGCGATGGGCTGCTCCGAGGGCAGCGTCAAAACCCATTGCTCGCGAGCCGTTCACGCTCTGAGCAAGGCGCTCAAGGCCAAGGGAATATCGCTATGAACACTAAGGTTCCAACCTCAACATCCACCATCGCCGAAGACCAGTTCGGCCAGCGTCTGGTCGCCCGCCTTTCGGCTGGTAACCGAGAGCTGCCGCACGACATCGGCGAGCGGCTGCGCGTGGCGCGCGCGCAGGCCGTGGCCGCGCGCAAGCAGCCCCCACAGCTGCGGACTGCGCCCGTGGTGGTGCAGTCGGGCCATGCGCTCACGCTGGGTGGAAGCTGGTGGACCCGCATCGGCTCCGTGGTGCCGTTGATTGCGCTCGTGGCTGGCCTGATCACCATCAGCGTGATGCAGGACGACGACCGCGCCAGCGAGTTGGCCGAAGTGGATTCCGCGCTGCTGACAGGCGACCTGCCGCCCGCCGCCTATACCGACCCCGGTTTTGCCCAATTCCTGAAGGCCGACAACGCCTCCGACTGATTTTTCATCGACCGAATGCGACGCCGCTCCACCTCCAGCGCAAACACCCCCCGCCCGTTGCGCCCGCTCCCGGCGGGCGCAGTCGTTTGGGCAGGTGCGCTTGCAGTCGCAGCCTTTAGCCTGACGCTCGCCTGCGCTCAGCCTCCTTCCGAAGCAGCGATCAAAGCCGCGGCAGGCCCGGCTTCGGCAAGCTCCGCTTCGGCCACCAGCCCCAAGGCCATCTCGACGACCAAGCCTCTCTGGAGCGAACTCACAGCCGAGCAGCAGCAAGCCCTGAAGCCGCTGAACGCTCACTGGAATACGCTGAACGTCGGGCAAAAGAAGAAATGGCTGGCCCTGTCGCGCAACTTCGCGAGCATGTCGGCGGACGAACAGGCCACCCTGCACAGTCGCATGATCGAATGGACCGCCCTGAGCAATCAGCAGCGCGCCCAGGCCCGCCTGAACTTTGCCGAGGTCAAGCGCATTCCGGCTGACGAGCGCAAGGTCAAATGGGAGCAGTACCAGGCCTTGAGCGAGGAAGAAAAGCGCAAGCTCGCGGAACGCGCCCCACCCAAGCCACGCGGCGCCGCCATTCCCGTGCGGCCAGTCTCGTCCCAGAAGCTCGTGCCGGTGCCGGCCGTCACCCCCGGCGTGCAGCACACGCCCAGAATTCTGCTGGCCCCGCCGCCCGCCCCCACTGCCACACCGGCCACGATCATGGTGGCGTCGCCGCCGGAGCGCATGCCTGCAGCGGCGACACCGGCGGTTTCCATCCTCCCCGCCGCGCCTGCCCCGTCCAGCATCGCTTCTCCACCGGTCCCGGCCGAAGCCCAGGTGCCCGCGCCGTCGTCGGCAGCCGAGCCATCCTCCCCTGCCCCCTGATCCCAAGGCTTCGATGGTTTCCAGTTCTCCCGAGGCTTCGGGCCCAGATCAGCCCGCCTCGCCGATCCCTTCTGCATCCAGCGCTCCTGTTTCGATAGTGCCCGGCCTCTGGCGCCGTATGGCCTGCTGGCTCTACGAGGGCATGCTGCTGTTCGCGGTGGTGTTCGTTTCGGGCTGGCTCTTCAGCACGTTGGGCCAGATGCGCGACGCCATGGATTCGCGCCGCCATCTATTTCAGGCTTTTCTTTTCGTGGTGTTCGGCGTGTACTTCGTCTGGTTCTGGACCAAAGGTCAGACCCTCGCCATGAAAACCTGGAACATCCGCATCGTCGACGTGCACAACCAGCCCATCAGCCAACGCCGCGCGTTGGCGCGCTATCTGCTGAGCTGGGTCTGGTTCCTGCCGCCGCTGGCCGCCATTGCTCCCTTCAAGCTGTCGGGCGGCGAATCGACCGTCCTGATCTTCGGCTGGGTCGCAGTCTGGGCCCTGCTGGCTCGTTTTCACCCCGAGCGCCAGTTCTGGCACGACGCCTGGGCCGGTACACGGCTCATCACCTCCAAACCGATGAGTCGCCAATGAGTGCCTTGCCCAAGCTTCCCGATCCCGCTGTCAATCCGCAAAAAGCCCGCAAGGGCTTCGAACGCGTCTGGCATGCCACGCTGATCTCTCTGCACGGCCTGCACGCCGGCTGGAGCGAGCCCGCCTTCCGCCAGGAAGCCATCATGTCGATCGTGATGATTCCGGCCTCCTTCTGGCTCGGGCGCAGCTGGGTCGAGGTGGCGCTGCTCGCGGGCAGCGCCATCCTGGTGATGATCGTCGAGCTGCTCAACACAGCGGTGGAAGCCGCCATCGACCGCATCGGCCCCGAGTGGCACGACCTCTCCAAGCGCGCCAAGGACATGGGCAGCGCCGCGGTGCTGCTGTCGCTCACGCTGTGCGGCGGTATCTGGGCGGCGGCGTTGTGGCAACGCTTCGTGTCATGAGAAGGCCCGCGGGCTGCGGCATGATGGCAGGATGAATCCTGAATTTTCGATCTGTGTGTATTGCGGCTCGCGCCCCGGCGAGCGCCCTGAATTTTCCCAAGCCGCGCAAGCCGTCGGCCAATGGATCGGCCAGCACGGCGGCCAACTTGTCTACGGCGGCGGTCGCACCGGCCTGATGGGCACGGTGGCCGAAGCCACCCGCCTCGCCGGCGGCCGCGTGGTCGGCATCATCCCTAAGGCATTGGTCGACAAGGAATTGGCCAACCCGCTGTGCGACGAGCTGCACGTGGTCGACACCATGCACGAGCGCAAGGCCATGATGGGCGAGCGCGCCGATGCCTTCGTCGCCCTTGCGGGCGGCATTGGCACCTTCGAGGAATTGTTCGAGATCTGGACCTGGCGCCAGCTCGGCTACCACGACAAGCCCACCGGCATCCTCAACACCGCCGGCTACTACGACGGCCTGCTCGGCTTCCTGGCGCACAGCGTGCGCGAGGGCTTCATGGGCGAATGGCAGATGAGCCTGATCCGCACCGGCACCAATGTGCCTGAGCTGCTCACGGCATTGCGCGCCGAAGTGCCGCTCCATCCACGCGAAGACAGGCTGTCGGAAAACCTCTGACGACCATGTCGAAAGCCCCGTCGCCGGGGCTTTCTTGCTCTAAACAGCGTTTTCGTTTTCCTCACCCGTACGGATGCGCACGATGCGCTCCACGCCGGTGACAAAAATCTTCCCGTCGCCGATCTTCCCGGTGCGCGCGGAGCTGACGATGGCTTCGATACAGCGCTCCACATCACCCTCGTTGACGACCACTTCGACCTTCATCTTGGGCAGGAAGTCGACCACGTATTCGGCGCCGCGGTAGAGCTCGGTGTGCCCCTTCTGGCGGCCGAAGCCCTTGACTTCGGTAACGGTCAGGCCGGTGACGCCCACTTCGGCCAAGGCCTCGCGCACGTCCTCGAGCTTGAAGGGTTTGACGATGGCGGTGATCTGCTTCATGGTTTTCGTGCTCCGGCGGTTTCGTTGAATTTGCTGGTGATAGGGTAACGCCAATCCTTGCCAAAGCTTCGATGGGTGACCCGGATGCCTACCGGCGCCTGGCGCCGCTTGTATTCGTTGATCCTGATGAGCCGCGCAACCCGCTCGACCACCGCACGGTCGTAACCCGCAGCAATGATCTCGTCGATGCCTTCGTCGTCCTGCATGTAGCGTGCCAGGATTCCATCGAGGATGTCGTAGGGCGGGAGGCTGTCTTGATCGGTCTGATCGGGCCGAAGTTCGGCGCTGGGGGGGCGCGTGATGATCCGCTCGGGAATCGGCTCGGTGCCCGTGCCGTACGGATCGTGGGCATTTCGCCAGCGCGCCAGCGCGAACACCGTGGTCTTGAGCAGGTCCTTGATGACCGCGAAGCCACCCGCCATGTCGCCGTACAGCGTGCAGTAGCCGGTGGCCATTTCGCTCTTGTTGCCCGTGGTGAGCACGATGGCGCCGAACTTGTTCGAAAGCCCCATCAGCAGCGTGCCGCGGATGCGGGCCTGGATGTTTTCCTCGGCCGTGTCCTCGGGCAGGCCCTTGAATTCTTCGGCCAGCGCGCCCTTGAAGGACTCGAAGGTGTGCTTGATGGAAATTTCGTCATAGCGCACGCCCAGGCGGCTGGCCATGTCGCGCGCATCGATCCAGCTGATGTCGGCGGTGTAAGGCGAAGGCATCATCACCGCACGGACCTTGTCCTTGCCCAGTGCATCGACCGCGATGGCAAGCACCAATGCGGAGTCGATACCGCCCGAAAGCCCCAGGATGGCGCCCGGAAAACCGTTCTTGCCGACGTAGTCGCGCACGCCGAGCACAAGGGCGTCCCAGAGCTGTGCCTCAGCGTCTCGCGGCGGTGCGATGGCCGCCGGCTCGGCCACGAAGCCCACCCCACCCTGCGGCGTGCGCTCCAGTTGGGCGAAGACCAGTTTCTCCTTGAAGCTCTCGGCCTGCATGGCGGCCACGCCATCGGCCTGCAATGCGAACGAAGCGCCGTCGAACACCACTTCGTCCTGCCCGCCGACCAGGTGCGCGTACACCAGCGGCAGACCTACCGCGCGCGCCCGGTCGGCCATGCGCGCGACGCGCTCGCCTTCCTTGCCCACGTGATATGGCGACGCATTGATCACCGCCAGCACCTCGGCGCCGCCTTCGCGCGCCAGTTCGGCTGGCTGGTCGAACCAGGCGTCTTCGCAGATCAGCAGGCCGACCGAGACGCCGCCCGCCTCGAACACGCAGGTGCCCTGCCCCGGCGTGAAATAGCGGCGCTCGTCGAACACCTGGTAGTTGGGCAGTTCGCGCTTGGCATACGTTTCGAGGATGCGGCCTTCCTTGATGACGCTGGCCGCGTTGTGGCGCATCTGCACGGCCACCGAGCGGCTGCGCAGGCTGCCGCCGGTCGGATGCCCCACCACCACCACCATGTCTTTGAGATCGGCCAGAGCGGCGGCTATGCCTTTCACGGCATCATCACAGGCTTCGGTGAAGGCGGGACGGAGGAACAGGTCCTCTGCCGCGTAGCCGGCAATCGAGAGTTCGGGCGTCAACAAGAGGCGCGCGCCCTTCGCATGGGCATCGCGCGCGGCTTCGACGATTTTTTTCGCATTGCCGGCGAGGTCGCCCACCACAAAATTGAGTTGCGCGATGGCGAGCTTGAGCGTCATACAGAAGGAAGAAAAAGGCTTGAACGATTATGTCATTCGGGTTCTGTCGTCGCCGGCTGACGTGAGCCCGGACGCATGGAACGCGCTGCTGGCCGCCGAGGCCGAGCCATCGCCCTTCATGCGCCACGAATACCTCGCGGCGCTGAACGACAGCCGCAGCGCCACGCCCGAGAGCGGATGGATGCCGCAGTTCGTCACGCTGTGGCAAGGCGAGCAGTTGCAGGCCGCGTGCCCGTTCTACATCAAGGACCATTCCTACGGCGAGTACGTCTTCGACTGGGCCTGGGCCAACGCCTACGAGCAGCACGGGCTCGCGTACTACCCGAAGGCCGTGGTCGCGGTGCCCTTCACGCCCGTGCCCGGCACGCGGCTGCTGGCGCGCGACGCCCAAAGCCGCACATTGCTGGTGCAAGGACTCGTCGCGCTATGCAAGCAGGAGGAACTGTCGTCGCTGCACCTGCTGTTCGGCGCCGATGCCGACATCGCCGCCTGCACCGAAGCGGGCCTGATGCTGCGCAACACGGTGCAGTTCCACTGGACCAACGCCCAATACCCCGACTTCGACGCCTTCCTCGCCAGCCTCTCGCACGACAAGCGCAAGAAGATCCGCCAGGAGCGCCGCAAGGTCGCCGATGCCGATGTGAGCTTCCGGTGGTCGCGCGGCACCGACATCTCGAAGGCCGACTGGGACTTCTTCTACCGCTGCTACGAGCGCACCTACCGCGAGCACGGCAACCCGCCCTACCTCACGCGCGACTTCTTCCGGCGCATGGCCGACACGATGCCCGAGGCCTGGCTGCTGTTCGTCGCCGAGCGCAACGGCAAGCCCATGGCCACCAGCCTGATCGCCCTTTCGACGCAACCCGATGCACCGCTCGTTGCCTACGGCCGCTACTGGGGCGCGCTGGAGCGCGTCGACTGCCTGCACTTCGAGGCTTGCTACTACCAGCCGCTGGCCTGGTGCATCGAACATGGCGCGCAGCGCTTCGAAGGCGGCGCCCAGGGCGAGCACAAGATGGCGCGCGCGCTGATGCCGGTGAAAACCACCAGCGCCCACTGGCTGGCGCATCCGGCGTTTGCCGATGCGGTCGAGCGCTTTCTGGAGCGCGAGGGCGCGGGCATCGAGAACTACATGGACCACCTGGGCGAGCGCAGTCCGTTCAAGGCAGCCTGACCAGCCTGTCTTGCCATGCGGGGCTGCTATAAAAGCGCCCGATATCCACAACAACTCAGAGAGAACTCGATGCCATTCGTCGGACTGGGGCTGCACGTCCTCATCGCGCTGTTCTTCGCCGTGCACGCGATGCGCCACGGCAAGCAGATGTACTGGCTCCTCATTCTTTTCAGCTTCCCGCTACTGGGCAGCATCGTGTATTTCGTGGTCGAGTACCTGCCCGCCTCGCGCATGCAGCGCACCGCCGGCAAAGTGGCCAGCGCGGCCATCGGCTTCATCGACCCCGAGCGCGAATACCGCGCGGCCACCGAGGCTTACGACCTCGCACCCACAGCCCAGAACAAGCTACGCCTTGCCAAGGCCGCGCTCGACAAGGGCCAGGCGGCCGATGCCGTCGGCCACTACCGCGACGCACTGAAAGGCCCGCTGGCCTCCGATCCCGAACTGCAGTTCGGCCTGGCCAGCGCACTGCTCGCGGCAGGTGGACCGGCTTCCGGCCGCGAAGCATTGCAGGCACTCCAGGCCCTGCGTGCCACGCGCGACGACTACCGCAAGGACGAAGTCGCCGTGCTCACCGCCCGCGCCCTCGCCGCCGACGGACGCCAGCCCGAAGCGCGCGAAGCCTTCGAGGCCGCGCTGAGCCAGTACAACACCGTAGAGGCCCGCGCCCGGTATATCGCGTGGCTCGCCCAGCAAGGCGACGCCGCCAGCGCACAGCGCCAGTGGGACGAACTCCAGCAGGCCGCGCGTCATTGGAACTCGCATGCGCGTTCGGTCAATCGCGAATGGATGCGGCTGGCCAGCGACGCGGTCCGCGCCTGAAGCATCTCCTCTGTCCAAGGGCATAGTGCCCTTGACCATTCGGCACATCGACGGCGCGCGGCGCCTCTCCTAGCATCCGCTTCGAGGAGAAAGAACCGCATGCCGCCCTTCACACGCCCTGCCCTCGTGGCACTCTGCTTCGTGGCTGCCAGCCAGTTGGCGACGGCCGCCAGCTTCGACTGCGCCAAGGCCGGCAACGCCACCGAGAAAGCCATCTGCGCCGACCCCGGCCTGTCACGCCAGGACGAAGCCATGGCCGCGCTCTACAAGCGGCAAGTCGAAATGCCCGGCACGGGCCAGTGGGCGACGTTCCTGAAACGCGACCAGCGCGACTGGATCGCCGTGCGCAACCGCGAGTGCCGCGGCAAGACCGAATGCCTGAAGCAGGACTACGAGCGGCGCATCACCTACCTGAGTCACCCGCTGCTGCATTGGATGGGACGCTATGTGGAAGGCCAATGCCCGAAGGACGGCCGCTTCCTCGACGTGACGCCCGAGCTGGGCGGCACACTGGACATCCAGATCTACGTTTGCCCTGACCCGCGCGGCAACATGCTGCTGCAGGGCAAGAACGTGCTCGACGGGCAGCGGCGCCTCGTGGTGCGGGAGAGCGGGCGTTGCACCCGCACACTCCAGTTCGACACCGACCGCATCACAGTCTCGGACACACCGGGCTGCGCACCATCGCTGGCCGGCAGCTTCACGCGCGACCCGCGCCGCTCGCCCTTCGAGAACGAATAAGTTACTTCTTGTAGCTGGCGATGCCGTCCAGGATTTCCTTCTTGGCCGCGTCGATGCCTTCCCAGCCCAGCACCTTGACCCACTTGCCTTCTTCCAGGTCCTTGTAGTGCTCGAAGAAGTGGCTGATGGCCTTCAGGCGCATCGGGTTCACGTCGTCGACCGACTTCCAGTGGCTGTAGATGGGCAGCACCTTGTCGGTGGGCACGGCCAGCACCTTGCCGTCGACGCCGGCTTCGTCTTCCATCATCAGGATGCCCAGGGGGCGGCACGGCACCACCACGCCCGGCAGCAGTGGATACGGCGCGATCACCAGCACGTCGACCGGGTCGCCGTCGCCCGACAGGGTCTGCGGCACGTAGCCGTAGTTGGCCGGGTAGTACATGGCCGTCGTCATGAAGCGGTCGACAAAAATCGCACCCGACTCCTTGTCGACTTCGTACTTGATCGGGTCGGCGTTCATCGGGATTTCGATCACGACGTTGAAGGAATCGGGGACGTTCTTGCCTGGGGAAACTTTGTCGAAGGACATGACGTTTTTCGAGTAGTGGAAAAGTATGAGAGAGATGGGGACAAACCCGGAGTTTACTTTCCGTGTCACCGACCGGTCGCACGCGCGCTCGTATTTGCCTGTAAATTGCAACCGTTGGCCAATCGGCTCCGCACCCCAGGTGCAGTGAGCTTCGAGGAAGCAACGCGACGGAAAACATGGTCCCGTACGCGTTGCACGCAGGGCCCATGCTGTCCGTCTCCACAAGTCGCAACGAACGAATGGAGAAGCAAAGCATGATCGGCAACACCCCCCTGATACTGGCTATCGTCTGCGGCCTCGTGGCCGTGGCCTACGGTTTCTGGGCTCGAAGTTGGATTCTCGCGAAGGACGCCGGCAATGCCCGCATGCAGGAAATTGCAGCGGCCATCCAGGCCGGCGCCTCCGCCTACCTCGCCAAGCAGTACAGCACCATCGCCGTTGTCGGCGTGGTGCTTGCCATCCTCATCGCCATCTTCCTGGACCTGACCACGGCAGTCGGCTTCATCGTGGGCGCAGTGCTCTCGGGCGCCTGCGGCTTCATCGGCATGAACGTGTCGGTGCGCGCCAATGTGCGCACGGCGCAGGCGGCCACCCAAGGCATCGGCCCGGCACTCGACGTCGCGTTTCGCGGCGGCGCCATCACCGGCATGCTGGTGGTGGGCCTGGGCCTGCTGGGCGTGTCGGCCTTCTACTGGGTCCTGATCGGCAGCAGCACGCCAGCGGCGGGCCACAGCCTCGCGGCCACCCTCAATCCGCTGATCGGCTTTGCCTTCGGCTCTTCGCTGATCTCGATCTTCGCGCGGCTGGGCGGCGGCATCTTCACCAAGGGTGCCGACGTCGGCGCCGACCTGGTGGGCAAGGTCGAGGCCGGCATCCCCGAAGACGATCCGCGCAACCCGGCCGTGATTGCCGACAACGTGGGCGACAACGTCGGCGACTGCGCCGGCATGGCGGCCGACCTGTTCGAAACCTACGCCGTGACGCTGATCGCCACCATGGTGCTGGGCGCGCTGATGGTCACCGCGGCGCCCACCAATGCCGTGCTGTACCCGCTGGCGCTGGGCGGCGTGTCGATCATCGCGTCGATCATCGGCTGCTTCTTCGTGAAGGCCTCGCCGGGCATGGTCAACGTGATGCCGGCGCTCTACAAGGGCCTGGCTGTGGCGGGCGTCCTCTCGTTGATCGCGTTCTGGTTTGTCACGAGCTGGCTTATTCCCGACAACGCGATCGCCCCGAGCGGCAGCCAGCTGAAGCTGTTCGGCGCCTGCTTCGTCGGCCTCGCGCTGACGGCCGCACTGGTGTGGATCACCGAGTACTACACCGGCACGCAGTACAAGCCCGTGCAGCACATCGCGCAGGCATCGACCACCGGCCATGGCACGAACATCATCGCGGGCCTGGGCGTGTCGATGCGCTCCACGGCCTGGCCGGTGATCTTCGTGTGCATCGCGATCCTGGCCTCCTACTCGCTGGCGGGTCTCTTCGGCATTGCGGTGGCTGCCACGTCGATGCTGAGCATGGCCGGCATCGTGGTGGCGCTCGACGCCTACGGCCCCATCACCGACAACGCCGGCGGCATTGCAGAGATGAGCGATCTGCCCGCCAGCGTGCGCGCTGTGACCGACCCGCTCGACGCGGTCGGCAACACCACCAAGGCCGTGACCAAGGGCTACGCCATCGGCTCCGCGGGCCTGGCCTCACTGGTGCTCTTCGCCGACTACACGCACAAGCTGGAGAGCTTCGGGCTGAACATCAGCTTCAACCTGAGCGACCCGATGGTGATCGTCGGCCTCTTCATCGGCGGGCTGATTCCCTACCTGTTCGGCGCAATGGCCATGGAGGCCGTGGGGCGCGCGGCCGGCGCGGTGGTGGAAGAAGTGCGGCGCCAGTTCCGCGACATCCCCGGCATCATGGAAGGCACCGGCAAGCCCGAGTACGGCAAGGCCGTGAGCATGCTGACCGGCGCGGCCATCAAGGAAATGATGATCCCGTCGCTGCTGCCGGTGCTGGTGCCGATCGTCGTCGGCCTGGTGCTGGGGCCGAAGGCACTGGGCGGGCTGCTGATGGGCACCATCGTCACGGGCCTGTTCGTCGCCATCAGCATGTGCACTGGCGGTGGCGCCTGGGACAACGCCAAGAAGTACATCGAGGACGGCCACTTCGGCGGCAAGGGCAGCGAGACGCACAAGGCAGCCGTCACCGGCGACACCGTGGGAGACCCCTACAAGGACACCGCCGGCCCGGCCGTGAACCCGCTGATCAAGATCATCAACATCGTGGCGCTGCTCATCGTGCCGCTGGTGGTGAAGTTCCATGGTGGCGATGCGGCGGCGGCCGTGCCGGCGAAGGTCGAGATGCCGCCGGCTGTGACCGCGCCCGCCGCGATGGCTCCGGCGACACCTGCTGCGGTGGTTGCTTCGGGCGCCGTGTCGGCCGCAGAAGCCGCGGCGGTGAAGGTCGAGAACGGCGTCGTGAAGTTCTACTTCGCGAGCGCCAGTTCCGAGGTAGCGCCCAACGCCAAGGAAGCCCTGGCCGACGTCATCAAGGCCGTGCAGAGCGGCAGCACAGTGCTCGTGAGCGGCTACCACGACGCCAGCGGCGACCCGGCAAAGAATGCCGAGCTCGCCAAGCAGCGCGCGATGGCCGTGAGCGATGCGCTCAAGGCCGCCGGCGCGCCCGAAGACAAGATCGAGCTGGCCAAGCCGGAGCAATCGCAAGCCGACGGGCCGCCCGCCGAGGCGCGCCGCGTAGAAGTCAAAGTAAAGTCCTGAGATGCCCACACCCGAACGACTCGAATCATTCATCGCCGCTGTCGAAGGCGGCGCGCATGCCAAGGCCATCGAGGACTACTACACCGAAGATGCCACCATGCGCGAGAACCAGGCCGAGCCGCGGCGCGGCCGCAGCACGCTGGTGGCGCAGGAAAGCGCCGTGCTCGACCGCACCGAGTCGGTAGTCTCCACCTGCGTGCGGCCGGTGCTGGTGAACGGCGACCACGTGGCGATCCACTGGATCTTCGAGTTCACGTTCAAGGGCGGCAGCAAAATGCGCATGGAAGAAATCGCCTGGCAGCGCTGGGAAGGCGAGCGCATCGCGGAAGAGCAATTCTTCTACGACCCCGCGCAGAAAAAGCCGGGCTGACCGCTTCTGCGAGCGAACCCACCGCCATGGCGCTGCCGCAGACCTCCTAGCCCCATGCGATACCTTCACGCACTGTTCGCCGGCACCTGGGCCATCGCCCGGGCCGAGCTGGCGATCGTGCGGCGCTTTCCGCGCATCCTGCTGGCCGTAGTGGCGGTTGGCGTGGTGCCGGCGATCTATGCGCTGATCTACCTCACGAGCGTGTGGGACCCGGCCGGCCACACGGCCGACCTGCCCGCCGCCATCGTCAACCAGGACCAAGGCGTGACCTACATGTCGCGCACGGTCAACGTCGGCGACGAACTCACGCACACCCTGCTCGACAAGCGCGCCTTCGGCTTCCGTGCGATGACCGACGCCGAAGCCGCGCGCGCCGAGGTGCGGCGCGGCACGCTGGCCTTTGCGCTGCTGATTCCAGCCGACTTCAGCGCCAACGCGGTACCGGGTGCGCAGCGCGGCGCGGGGCAACTGGTGGTCTACACATCCGAAGGCAACAACTACAGCTCGGCCGGCCTGGCGCGGCGCTTCGCGGGCGAGCTGGGGCACCAGGTCAACGAGATGCTCAACGAGCAGCGCTGGGGGCTGGTGCTGAATGCGGCCTCCGGCTCGCAGCAGCGGCTCGACAAGCTCAAGCAGGCCCTGCTGGAGCTGCGCGACGGCAGCCAGACGCTGGCCAACGGCGCCGCCCAATACAGCACCGCCGCGCAGCAGGTGGGCAGCGGGTTCAAGCAGGTCAACGGCGGCATCCGCACCATCGAATCGAAGCTGCCGGCCGACGCGGACCTGCGTGCGCTGAAGGCCGGCTCGCAGCAACTCGCGGCGGGCCAACGCGAGCTCGGCAGCGGGCTCGCGCAGATCGGCGACGGGCTCGGCCAGCTCGAAGCCGGTGCCGGCCAGCTCGGCGACGGCGCGCGCAAGATGCAGAAGGATTCCGCCGACATCCCCTTCGTGGGCGAGCGCATCGCCAAGGGCGCGGGCGAACTCGCAGCCGGCGCCGACAAGCTGCGCGGCGGCATCGATCAGGCGCAGGGGGCCATGGCCAAGGCACAGGACGGCAACCATAAGCTCGCGGCCGGCGCCACTGCGCTCGACGGCGGCGTGGGCAAGCTCACCGACGGCATGGGGGCGCTGTCTGGCGGCATCCGCACCATGGCTGGCAAGCTGCCCGCGGACAAGAAGCTCGACGAGTTCGTGCAGAGTGGCGCTCAGCTTGCACAGGGCGCACAGCGCCTGCTGACCGGTGTGCGCACCATCGAAGCCGCCCTGCCCGCCTCCATCACCCGCATCCAGGGCAGCGCCTCGGGGCTGGCCGATTCGGTCGAGCCCAAGGTCGAGGTGGTAGCACCGGTGGACAACAACGGCAGCGCCTTCGTGCCGAACATGGTGTCGGTGGCGCTGTGGATCGGCGCCGTGATGGCGGGCTACCTGTTCAACATCCGCATCGTGCTGGCGGACCACACCCACTACCCGAAGCTCGCCAAGACGCTCGGCAAGATCACCATGCCGGCGCTGATCGTGCTGCTGCAGGTGGCGCTGGTGCTGGCCACGCTGCTGGGCGTGCTGCAGGTGCAGGCGCCGCACGTGGCGGCGCTGGCGCTCACGATGGCGCTGGCCTCGCTGGTCTTCCTGGTGGTGCTGTTCGCGATCCTGCATGTGTTCGGCGACTTCGGCCGCATCCTTACCGTGCTGCTGCTTACGCTGCAGTTGTCGGCCGGCGGCGGGGTGCTGCCGGTGGAGCTTTCGGCCGGCTTCTTCCGCACGGTGCACAGCTGGCTGCCGTTCAGCTGGGTGGTGCAGGCCTTTCGCGCTGTGATGTTCGGAGCCTTCGACGACGGGTGGGCGCATGCCTGCTGGGTGGTGCTGCTGTCGGGCGCAGTGGCCGTCGGGCTGATGGCCCTGTTCGGCAAGTGGAAGGAAGTGCTGCTGGCGGACTACCGGCCAACGGTGCAGATCTGAGCAGCCCCTTGAAACGATGACACGCTGCCGCCAAGCTCTTTCTTCTTCCCTCCGCTTGCTGCCGGCACTGCTGGTGCTGGGCGCCGCGGCTTTCGCGCAGGCCCAGACCCGCAACGACGACACCCTGTCGCTGAGCTTCGAAGCGGCCCGCGCCCGCATGATCGATCGCTCCGACAAGCTGGCTGCGGCCCGCGCGGCCGTCGAGTCGAAGGAACTGCAGGGCCAGGGCCTGAAGGGGCTCGGCGGCCCGACGGTCAGTGTCTCGGGGCTGGCCTATGCCTACAACGCGAACCTGAACCTCGACCTCGATCCGCTCAACCAGAAACTCGGGCAGATCGGCTCGGCGCTGCCGTCGTCCATCCAGAGCGTGATCGCGCGCGTGCCGATTCCGCAGCTGCCCAACAGCTACACGCTCAACCGCCACGACACCGGCGCCAACGCATCGATCTCGGCCGTGTGGCCGCTCTACGTCGGCGGCGCGACCGATGCGGTGCGCGGCTTTGTCTCGGCCCAGGCGCGCGAGGCGCAGGCCGATGCCGAGCAGGCCGGCCACGAGGTCGACACGCTGCTGGTGCAGCGCTATTTCGGCGCCCAGCTCGCGCAGCGCGCGGCCACGCTGCGCCTGCAGGCCGAGCGCACGATCGCGCAGCATGATTCGGCGGCGCAGAAGATGCTCGCGGCCGGCGTGATCTCGCGCGTCGAACGGCTGCAGGCCAGCGCCGCCTACGAAGAAGCGCGGCGCAATGCACGCAAGGCCGAGAACGACGCGGCGCTCGCTGCTGTGGCCCTGGCCCGCACGGTGCGCGCCGACGGCAGCGTGACACCGCAAACGCCGCTCTTTCTCATCAGCACGCCGATCGAACCGCTCGGCTATTTCATCGACTCGGCGCTCACGCGGCACCCGGGCCTGGGCAAGGTCGCGGCCAAGAAGTCGCAGGCCGAGCAGTTGCACGAAGGCGAAGAGGCGCTGCGCCGCCCGCAGGTCATCGCCTTCGGCACGCGCGAACTCAAGAGCGGCAACGCCGACTGGGTGGCCGGTCTCGGCGTGCGCTGGACGCTGTACGACTCGGTCGACCGCGACGCCCTGTCGGCCGCGTCGCTCAAGCAGGTCGAGCAGGCCGAGCGCACCGACGCGCAGGCGCGCAGCGACATCTCGCTGCTGGTCGAACGCAACTGGCGTGCGCTGGAGAACGCGCGCCAGCAGTACCTCGAGATGAAGGCTTCGGTGGAGCTGGCGCAAGAGGTCGTGAAGCTGCGCACCTCGGGCCTGCGCGAAGGCACGAGCACCACGCTCGACCTGATCGACGCCGAAACCAACCAGGCCAAGGTGCTGACCGAACGCGCGCAGGCCGCCAACGACTACGTGCAGGCGCTTGCGCAACTGCTCGAAAGCGCGGGCCTTTCCGAAAGGTTTTCCGACTACATCGCGCGTGCCGACGTGAAGGTGAATTGATGATGAGTGCCAAGACCCGAAAACTGATCGCGATATTCGCCGCCCTGCTCGTGCTGGCGGTGCTCGTCTGGGGTTTCTGGCGCGCGTCGCAGTCCGCCCCCGAGGTGTTCCAGGGCCAGATGGAGGCGCGCGAGACCGACGTCGCAGGCAAGGTAACGGCGCGCATCGCCGAAGTGCCGGTGAAGGAAGGTGACCGCATCCAGGCCGGCGCGGTGCTGGTGCGCATGGACAGCCCCGAAGTGCGCGCCAAGCTCGCACAGGCCACCGCCGCCGAACAGGCTGCGCAGGCCGTGGCTGACAAGGCGCAGAACGGCGCCCGCCCGCAGGAGGTCGAGATGGCGCGCATGCAGTGGCAGCGCGCCGAAACCGCGGCCCAGCTGGCGCAAACCTCGTACCGCCGTGTGGACGGACTGGCGCGCGAGGGCCTGGTGGCCGACCAGAAACGCGACGAAGCCGAAGCCAACTGGAAGGCCTCGCGCGACGCTGCCATTGCCGCCAAGGCGCAGTACGACATGGCGCGCATCGGCGCCCGCCCCGAGGACAAGACCGCCGCCAGCGCGCAGGCGCGCCAGGTCGCCGGCGTGGTGGCCGAGGCCGAAGCCGCCAAGGCCGAGACCGAGCTGCGCAGCCCCGTCGGAGGCGAAGTGGCCAAGGTGCTGGCCAAGGTCGGCGAGCTGTCGCCGCAGGGCGTGGCGGTGGTCACGGTGGTCGACCTGAGTGACCAGTGGGTGGTGCTCAACGTGCGCGAAGACCGGCTCGCCCGCTTCGCGCTCGGCAACGAGTTCGACGCGCGCCTGCCCGCGCTGGCCGAAGACAGGCGTGTGGCCCGCTTCAAGGTCTACTACAGCGCCGTGCTGCCCGACTTCGCGACGTGGCGCGCCACGCGCGGCGGCACCGGCTTCGACGTTCGCACCTTCGAGGTCCGCGCGCGGCCGCTAAAGCCCATCGACGGCGCTCGGCCCGGCATGAGCGTGCTGGTCAACTGAGCTCGCGATGAGCCTGCGCGGCTTCTCCACGGCCAGCGCACGGCGCGAGTTCGCGCTGCTGCGCACGCGCCCCTGGGACCTGGCGATGGTTTCGTGGGTGCCGCTGCTCGCGGTGTTCCTGATCTGGTGGATTTTCTCGGCCGGCCTGCCCGAGCGGCTACCGATCGGCGTGCTCGACCAGGACCACTCGTCGCTCTCGCGCCAGCTGGTGCGCTTTCTGGACGCCACGCCCGGCTTGCGCGTGGTGCAGCGGTACGGGGACGAAGGCGAGATGGCGCGAGCCTTGACCAGCGGCGCGGTCGACGCGGCGGTGCAGTTGCCGCGCGACCTGAGCCGCGACGTCAAGCAGGGTCGCGTCGGCCAGGTCGTGCTGCTGCACAACGCGCAGCTCGGCACTCACTCGAGCCTGATCCAGCGCGACGTGCGCACCGCCGTGGCCACAGTTTCGGGCGGGGTCGAGCTCACGGCGCGCAACAAGCGCGGCGAGTCGATGACGGCGGCGCGCGTGAGCATGGAGCCGATCAAGGCGAGCATGGTGGCGCTGTTCAACACCTCGACCGACTACGAGCAGTTTCTCGGCGCGGCGCTGATTCCAGCGCTGCTGCACATCCTCGCGATGACGGCCGGCGCCTGGGCCGTGGGGCGCGAGCTGCGCGACCGCAGCATCGGCGAGTGGCTGGGTACCGCACCACGTTGGCATGAAGCGCTGGCGGCGCTGGCGGGCAAGCTGGTGCTGCCGTTCGCGAGCCTTTCGGCGGTGGCCATTGCGGCAATGCTGTGGATCACCGCGGGTCGCGGGTGGCATCCGGTCGGCTCGCTCGGGTGGACACTGTTTGCGCTTGTGGTGTTCCTGGCGCTGTCGATCGCGCTCGGGGCTTTCGCGGCGGCGCTCACGCGTTCGCTGCGCACCGCGCTGTCGGCCACGGGCTTCATCACTGCGCCGGCCTTCGCGTTCGGTGGCGCGGGCTTTCCGCTGGTCGCGATGCCGTTCTTCGCGCAGATATGGGCCGGGCTGCTGCCCTACACGCACTACATCCGCGTGCAGATGGAACAGTTGCAGATGGGCGCGCCGGTGGTGTATTCGGTCGCCACGCCGCTGTGGATGGTGCTGGGCACGGGCGTGCTGCTTGCCGCGTCCGCCGGTGCGCTGGTGCGCGCGGCCGGAGCGCCCGAGAGCTGGGGTGAACGCTGATGACTGGCGAACGGCTCCACCTCGGCGCCGCATGGCGTGACACCGCGCTAGCCGTGCTGCGCGACAAGGGCGTGCTGCTGATCATGCTTCTCGCGCCCATCATCTACGGCTTCTTCTACCCGTGGCCCTATGGCACGCAGGCCGTGACGCGCGTGCCGGTGGCAATGGTCGACCAGGACCACACCGCGCTGTCGCGGCAGATCGCGCGCTTCGCGCTGGCCAATCCGCGGCTGGACGTGCGCATGGTCACGGGCGACGTGCGCGAGGCGCAGCAGGCGCTGTGGCGCGGCGACATCGAAGGCTATGCGCTGCTGCCGGCCGACCTCAAGCGCGACGTGCTGCGCGGCACCTCGGCTGTCGTCACCATCGAAGGCAACGGCGCCTATGCGCTGCTGAACAAGGCGGTGCTGTATGGCTTCTCGGAGGCTGTGGGCACGGTGTCGGCGGGGGTGGAGATCCGCAAGCTGCAGGCCGGCGGCCAGAGCGCGATTCAAGCCGCGCGTAGCCGCAGTCCGCTCAACACGCAGCTGGTCGCTCTGTTCAACCCGACCGAGGGCTATGGCAGCTACGTGGTGCCGGCGGTGGCACTGCTGATCCTGCAGCAGACGCTGCTGATGGGCGTGGCGATGCTGGCTGGCACCTGGGCCGAGGCGGGGCGGCTGCGGGCCTCGATGGGAGCCTGGCTGGGGCGGCTGGGGGCTCTCTCGGCGTTCGGCTTTCTGAGCGGGCTCTTCTACTTCGGCTGGGTTTTCTTCTTGCAGGATTACCCGCGCGGTGGCAATCCGTGGGGCGCGCTGGTGCTTCTCGCGTTCTACGTGCCGGCGATCTGCACGCTGGGACTGCTGCTGGGCTGCTGGTTCCGAGACCGCGAGCGGGCTTTGCAGGTGCTGCTGTTCACCGCCCTGCCGATGGCCTTTCTCTCGGGCTTCTCGTGGCCCGTGGAAGCCTTGCCGGGGCCGCTGCAGGCGCTGCGCTGGCTCTTCCCGAGCACGGCTGGCATCCAGGCATCGCTGCGGCTCAACCAGATGGGCGCGCCGCTGCATGACGTGCTGCCCTACCTCGGTGTGCTGCTGTCGCTGACTCTCGCGGGGCTGTTGACGCTCTGGCTCGCGGCAACCCCGCCGAAGCGCGTCTAGCGCTGGCTCTCGGCCGCCACGGCGCGCACCAGCCGCGTCGCGGGCACTACCAGCTCGCGCAGGTCGCCCGCACGGTCCTGCTCGATGGCCTGCAGCACCAATTCGTTGATGCCGCCAACCACGGTCATCGCCATCTCGCTCGTCAGGTGCACGGCGGGGCCATCCGCGCCGTCGCTGCTGTTGATCGCCACCTGGATGAAGTTGGCGATCTCGTCGTTCACACGGCGCCGCACCACCAGGCCCGGCATGCCGAGCCCCAGGATCTCGACGAAGAGCGTGCGCAGCAGCACCGGGTCTTGCGCGAGGTAATCGAAGTACGCAGTCATGGCCTGCTCGACCTGCGCATGCCAGGGCTGCACTGGGTCGAAGGCCTCGCTCACCGCCTGCAGCGCGAGCCGGCTGGCGGTTTCGTAGAGCGCGATCAGGCACTCGGTCTTGGTGCTGAAGTGTTCGTAGAAAGTGCGGCGCGATACGGCGGCCTCGCGCACGATGTCGGCAATGGTTGTCTCGGCGTAGCCCTTGGCTGCCACGGCATGCGCCATGCCCTGCAGCAGGCGCTTGTAGTGCTCGCTTCCGGGGCCCTCGGCGGACTTGGAAGGGGCTGCTTTTTCGATGGTTTCGCTCATGAACGGCACATTTTCCTACGTCTCGGTACTTGACAGTACCAATTCACAATTGCAACATGGCGGCATGCGGTACTGATTTGTACCAACCATCCATCCAAGCAGCCCTGCTTTTCCCGAGGCTTGTTTCATGACCGATCTCGTTGTCCGCCGCCTTCTGATCGACCTGCAACCGCCCTTTGCCCGCAACTGGTGCGGCGGCGATGCATTCTCGACCGCTTTCTTCAACGCCCTGTCGATGAGTTTCCCTTTCGGCGAGCAGTTCTTCATCGACGCGGTGCGCGACGCCGTCGCCACGCTGCCGCCAGAAGTGCAGGAAAAGCACAAGGCCGACGTGCGCGGCTTCATCGGGCAGGAAGCCACGCACCGGCGTATTCATTCGCTCTTCAACAACCATCTGGAAAGCCAGGGCCTGGTCGACGGCTGGACGGCGCGCGCCAGCAAGCGCATGGCCCTGATGGAAGAAGCCGACCCGCGCCACGCGCTGGCGGTGACGGCGGCCACCGAGCATTTCACGGCGATGTTTGCCGAGTGGCTGCTGGCGCACCCGGAAATTCTGGACGGCGCCGAGCCCCGGCTGCGCACCATGTGGCTGTGGCACAGCGCCGAGGAACTGGAGCACAAGAGCGTGGCCTTCGACATCTACCAGGCCGCGGGTGGCTCTGACGAATGGCGCACGCGCTGGTTCCGCCGCGTGACGATGATGTTCCTGGGCGACCTGATGCACCAGACCATCGACAACCTGCGCCACGAAAAGCAGCTGTGGAAATGGTCGACCTGGAAGAGCGCCGCGCGCATCCTGCTGAGCCGCGACGGCCTGCTGCGCGGCAATCTGGCCGGCTGGCGCAGCTACCTGCGGGCGGACTTCCACCCGATGCAGCAGGACAGCAGCCTGTCGGAGCGCTGGCTGGCGGACAACCGCGCGCAGTACACGCCGGTGGGCGCGGCGCCTGAAGCGGCCGCTGCCGGCTGACCGGCAAAAAACTCAGTAGAAATTGGCGCGGTGCGGCGCGCCGCTGCCGGCCTGCTGTTGCTGCTCGGGGCGCAGCGCCAGGTCGTGCAGGGTGTCGAAGTCGGAGGGAGCATCCGGCACGCGCATCACCACTTCGAGTTCGTGCATCGACGCGACCCAGCGGCCTGCCGGCGATTCGGCCGGCTCGTCATTGGCGAACACGCCGTCGCGGATGTAGAAGGTCTCGCCCTCCGGGCGCTCGGCATGCAGCTCGATCAGGCGCGCGATCGAGAAGTTGTACGTCACGAGCTTCTCGCGTGTCTTGCGGTCCTTGCCACCGCAGTTGAACGAGCCTTCGGCGGCGATGACGATGCAGGAGCCGTCCACGCCCCCGTCAATCTCGATCTCGTTGCCCGAGCGCCAGATGGCGTTGGGTAGGCGCACGCGCACCTTGTCGATCACGAGGTCGCGCTGCTTGTTGAGGCTGCCCAGGGGCGGCACCAGCGAACGCAACTGCCGCAGGCGCTCGGCGAAGTTGTCGTCCATCAGGAATTCGACATGATGGGTGGCGCTGCCGGATGAGCGCTTGACCACCTGCATGACCACGTGGCGCGACTTAGCCATGGCAGGACCCCTTTGCAAGCGTTGAATTCCATGACCCGCGAGGGGCGTCGACGGTGTGGCTGCAATTCATTGGAAATCGGCTACTAGTAGAACTTTAGATTACATGCAATTACATGCATCATTTGTGTCCAACTGTATAACGATTGCCGGCAATGCGGAAGGCCATTCCGTGACTTATGCACGAGGAAATGTCTCCAAAATGCCTCCCCAATGTGCTAGCAGGCGCCCTGCCAGCAGCCGGGGTCAACCCCCTATTCGAGGGATTCGTCGAGCGCCTTGCAGGAAGGCGCGCACACGGTCTGGGACTTGCCCAGCACCTGGCGGGTACGCAGCTGCGAGCGCACGCGGTGCTTGCCGCACATGAAGCACGACATGGTCGCGCCGCTGAACGACGCCGAGGCGCGGAACGGCGAACCCGGCGTCTTGGACTTGTAACGCAGCCCATCCGCCACCACTGCCGTCTTCACTTCACCCTTCGCCATGCGTCTTGTCCTTGCTGTTCAGTTATGCACTGCGCATTGCGCGTGCAATGGCTTCCCGTGCGCTGATTTCAGCGGCCAGGGAAGCGTCCAACGCCGAGCGGCAAAGCCCGGCATGCTTGTAATTGAGGTTCTCGTAAACCTCGGCCGCGGCCGGATAGGCATCGAGCAGGCGGCCTAGTTCGGCGCCCTGCTCGACGTCCTCGAACTCATGCACGAGGTGCTCGACCACGGAGCGGTACTGCTCTGCGCCTACTGGCACAGGGCTGTGCTCAAGCTTTTCCAGCAGTTGTGCCAGCACGTGGGTCACTGCCAGATCGGTCTTGGGAGACGGATTATCGGTCGTGTTCATGGTTTCCATCTGGGGGCAGCATACGCCTATGCAAGTGGCTGCTCGTATAGGGATGTCTCCGGCTCCCCCGCCTTTTGCGCCGCCTGCATCCGCTGGAGGAGGCTGTGCAGCATCTCGGTGGACAGCCCGTGGATCACCAGCCGGTGCCCCGCCCGCAGGGTCGACAGGGGCACCAGCGGGTGCTTGTTGTTGACCAGGATCAGGTGCTCGGGCGCATTCAGGAGCGTCGCCGTGTAGATGCCGATGGTTTCGTCCAGCTGCAAAGAATTGGCCGCGCGCCAGAAGTCGTTGTCCGTAAGCATCAGTTGATAGAGCGGCGTGAACAGCTCGATGGCGCTCTGCAGGTCGAGAAAATTGAGCCTGCCCTGGGGCATGTCTTCCAGCCGCAGCCCCGGCTCCCGGATCATCGAAAAATCGACCTTCTCCGCCTTGCACAGCGCCACGCCCTTGTCGCGCAGCGCCTTGTTCAGCCGGATCACGAAGTTGAAAAGGTTCAGGTCGTGCTTCAGGAACATCTCGTCCTTCAGCGCGTCGATGTCGGCAGGCTCCAGCGGGTTGGTGGCCACCGGGGCCGGCGAATTCCGCCCGATGAAGGCCAGCACCTGCGAGCCCAGGTGAAAGTGCCGCAGGATCAACCAGTTGGCCTCCGGCGACACAAAGCGCTTCAGCCCCCAGGCCAGAAACCGGTGCAGCAGCATCGAATGCGACCAGTTGCGCGGCACGAACACCTTCACGATCTGGATCAGGATGATCGTCAGCCGCGCGATCGGCCGCAGAAACGGCAGCAGGTATTGCCGCGAACCCGAACTCGAATCGGCCAGCCACGCCGCCTTGACGCTGTCGGGCAGCGGCGTGCTCTGGTCGAGGTACAGCGCGAGCCAGGGGCTGGGGTCGCGCTCGTCGTGCGCCTGCGTCAGGAAATCAGGTGTTCGATCCATGGGGCATACGCTCCGTGATGTGCTGGAACTGCATCAGGTACAGGGCCGCAGTGTGGCGAGCGGTGTCTGTGATCTGGCGGGCGGCGCGCGCCTGCCCTTCCACGGCCATCACCATCTCGACCGCCGTGAGCCAGCGGCTCAGGTGGTGCTCGTCGTTGTGGCCGTGGTACTCGAGAAAACGGAAGGCATCGGGCGGCAGCTTCAGGCTGGCTTTGAGCAGCGGCAACAATGCCGGCACGATGCGCTGGCCCGTGCCCTCGATGATGTAGATCGCACCCAGCAGGCCGATCGGGTCGCGCGTGGCGGCCAAGCCGTGCAGATAGGCGTTGAGCGCCTCGCCGCCGGGGTTGCGGCGCAGGTCTTCGATGCGCTCCACCGTACCGCCCGCCTTGCGGTAATCACTGAAAAGGATGTTGAAGTCGTTCTGCTCCTCGCCCGCATGCACGCCGATCAGCGAGGCCAGCACCTGGTACGGCTCGCTCAGCGAGGCCGCGCCTTCGCGCATCCACAGGCTGCCCTCTCGCACCTGCGGCACCCATTGCTCCATCCAGTTCAGGTAGTCGGGCACGGCAAAGCGGCGCTCGCGGATCTGGCGGATCAGCGGCGTGCGCCAGACGCGCGAGCGGTAGTCGTGCCAGATGGCGGCCAGTTCGGTGAGCAAGGCGCCGAGTCCTTCGGGCGCGGCAGTCGGGTCATGCGGGGGCGCAATGACGAAGTCGTCGTCAGGCACAGTCGCCGCACGGGGCGCCACGACCACCGGCGCCGCATCGACCGCCTCGACTTCGAGCAGCATGTAGGCCGCCATGAAGCGCCCCGACTCCGGCACGTAGCAGAAGATCTGCTCGCCGGGCTTCAGCGTCTTGGTGTGCAAAAACTCAGCCAGCATCACCAGGATCGACGCCGCCCCGGTGTTGCCGCGCCACGCGAGGTTGCTCCACCAGCGCTCGCGCGGAATCGACAGGTCGGCCTTCGCCATCAGGTCCTCGACCACCGGGATGAATTTCTCCGACGAGTAATGGCACAGGAAGTGATCGACCCGCTTCGGATCGACCCAGCCGTCACGCACCAGCCCCGCGTACTCGTGGATGCCGATGTCGAACAGATGCGGCAGCAGGCGAATGTCCTGCCGCAGCGAAAGCGCACCCGCCGCTTCGGCCTCGGCCCAGGAGCCGAAGTCGAGGTGGCCGCGCGCGCGGTCTTCGGTCAGGCCCAGCTGCATGCAGACCGGGTAGTCGCCCGAGAACGCGCGTTGATGCACCCACTTCAGCTTCAGGCGCAGCCCCGGCGCACCAGCCAGCTCGGGCGTGCCATCGGACAGCAGCAGGGCACCCGCGCCATCCGACAGCATCCAGCGCAGGAAGTGCGAGTCGAAGTCGGTTTCATAGCCGCGCGCCGCGAAGCGCGAGCGCTTGAAGAGGCGCGACGGCATCTCGCTCGCCACCGCCATCGCCGAGCGGTGGGCGCCCAGCTCGATGCCCTGCGCGGCAGTCTGGATCGCCGACACGCCTGCCGCGCAGATGCCGTGCACCGAATGCGTTTCCATCGGCTGAGCCGCCAGCTCGCCCTGGATCATGTTGGCGAAGCCCGGCATCAGCGTGTCCCCGCCTGAGGAGCCGCTGGCCAGCAGCGACACGCGCGACAGATCCGCCCCGCCCCGCCGCAGGCAATCGCGGATCGCGCCGGCCGCCAGTTGCGCGTTGGTGTGCTGCGTCACGCCTTCCGCGTCGATGGCGTAGTGCCGCGTGAGGATGCCGTTCTCCGCCAGGATGCGCCGCTTGATGCGCTCCGACATGCGGTTGAGCGGCGCGATGTACGCGTCCATGCGATCGTTGGGAATGGGCTCGCCCGGCATGAAGTAGCCGGCGCTTTCGAGGTAGACGCGTTGGAATGAGACAGGCATGGTTCAGGTGATGGATGAATCGGGAGGCATCAGCGAGCGGCTGCGAAAACGCGGCCACACGGTCCCCAGCACGAACACGCGCACCATGTACGGCACCAGCCCGCCCTCGTTGAGCGCAGGATCCACCCGCGCGCGGTAACGCGTGCGATGCAGATGCGTGAGCTCGGACCAATGGGCATGCGGGTTCTCGTGGTGTGCGGTGTGCAGGCCGATGTTGAACAGCAAGGGGTTCACCAGCCCCTCGAAATTGCGGGCGTAGTTCAGCTGGCTACCCGAGGTATCGCCCGGCGCCTCCTTGCGCACGGGTTTTCGGCCGTCGGCATGCGCGTGCTGAAGGTAGTTGGTCGCCAGCAACCAGTGCAAGCCATGCAGCTGCGGCACGATCACGAACAGCAGGGCCTTGCGCCAATCGAGCACCAGCAGAGCCGTCCAGCTCACCAGCCACAGCACGTACTGCGCCATGCAGTAGCGCCACGCGCCGCGCCGGTGCTGCCGCAGCCGCGCGAGCCACGCGAAGAACACCGGCATCAGCACCCACACCGCCTGGAACGGATGCAGCAGATAGCCCCGCAGATGATTGGTGTCTCCACCGAAGCGGTAGGTGCGCGCCACATCCTTCGGCCCATGCCGGTGCCGATGGTGGTTGGCCACGTGCGCGGGCCAGAACACGAAAGTCGGGTGCCCCTGCAGCAGCGTGATCCAGAAATCAGTCAGCCGGTTCATGCGCCGTCCGCGCCACATGCGCAGGTGCACGTGGTTGTGATGGATCACGCCGACACCGAGCGTCAGGAACAGCATCAGCCCGTACAGCAGCGCGTTGAAGCCGTGTAGCCATTGCCACGCCGCCAGCGCAGGCAAGGCGGCGAGATAGGCAAGGCTCTGCCAGTCGCGCCAGTGGCGCAGCCCCGGCAGGCGACGGCTCGCGTCATCAGGCCGTGGTCGCGCCATGCTTCTTTCGGAAAGCCTGAAGCACCGGCTCGGCTGCATCGGCCGCGATGCGCGTCCTGAAGAGCCGGTCCATGAACGTGAACTGGAAGCCGTAGTTGCCGTTGTGCACGGCGTGGTGCAAGTGGTGGCGCCGACTCGCCGCGAACCAATGGCTGTACGACACGCCCGTGAAGAAGTCGTAGTTCGAATGCCCGATGCAGTTGAAGAACAAGCTGAACACCGGCACCGCCGCCAGCGACCAGAAGCTGAAGTCGTGCACCAGCATCGGCAGCAGGATCACGTTGCCGAGCATCAGCGCCTCGACAGGATGAAAGCTGTAGGTCGCCCACGGCGTGGTCACAAACGAGCGGTGGTGCGGCCCGTGAAAGCGCCGCAGCCAGCGCGTATGCAGCAACCGGTGGTTGATCCAGAAATGCACGTCGTTCCAGAACGCGAGCACGAGGATCTCGACCGCGATCTGCCGCCACCCCGCATCGCCGTCGAGCCGCGCCCAGCCCAGCTGCAGCAGCCCCCACGGAAACACCATGCCCAGCCCGAAGATCAGCACCGACACGCCCGATTGCCCCAGCTCGCGCCGCAGTTGCCCCGGCTGCAGCGGCCGCGGATCGAGTTCGCGCCCGATGCCCAGCGCCGGCAGCACCCGCTTCGTCAGCAGCCACGTGATGCCGCCGAAGCCGAGATAGATGCCGCCGAAAAAAAGCACGCCCCACAGCATGACCTGCAGGGCGGACAACGAGGTGAAGGTCTGCGCCATCCCCCGAGGCTACAACAGCATCTCGGGAACGATCGGCGCTATGAGCATGTTGTAGAAGCGCTGGAAGAAGCTCGACTCCGGCTCCGAGGTCAGGATCACTTCTTTCTCGCCGTCGTTCGTCAGCCATTGCAGCGTGCCGGTGTCCTTGGCCAGCCGCAGCCGGTAGGAGTTCTGCAGCTTGCTGATGTTGATGACGCGCATCATCTCGCGCGCCAGCTGCGGGCTGTCGACCACCAGCCCCATCTCGGTGTTCTGGCTGGCAGAGCGCGGGTCGAGGTTCATCGAACCGATGAAGATGCGTGTCTTGTCAATGGCCGCGGTCTTGGCGTGCAACCGCCCGAGCGACTTGCCGAACATGCCGAAGCGCTCGCCCGCGCTGGTGCGCTGCGGGCTCAGCTCGTACAGGTCGGCGCCGCCCTGCAGCAGTCGCTCGCGATAGCGCGCGTAGCCGGTGTGCACCAGCGGCTCGTCGTTGGCGGCCAGCGAATTGGTCAGCAGCGTGAGCTTGACCTTGCGCCGGGTCAGGTCCTCGAAGGCCTCCATGCCGCGCTCGCCCGGCACCAGGTACGGCGAGGTCATGTCGACCTCGGTCTTGGCGTCGAGCAGCAGCGCCCAGACCTTCATCGTCACGCTGGTGGAAATGGCCTCGTCGGCGGTCATGGTCGCGGGCTTGGTGGGCGGATCGGCGATGGCACGGGCCTCGCCCCACAACAGGCCCATGCGGCCGCCGTCGAGCTCTTCGGCAATGGGGCCGTAGCCGAGGATGTCCGACGGCGGCAGCACGATCTTCGGCGGCGGCGCGGCCATGCCCACCCAGCTGTCGAAATCGGCGCCGGTCGGCTTGCGGCCGCCATCGCCCGTCACGATGTCGGCAATAGGCCAGACCTGTTCGCTGTTCCAGTAGGCGTCGAAGATCGACTCGAGCTGCGGCACCACCTTGCCGACCACCAGCGCGTCCATGTCGATGAAGTTCTGCGCCTCGCTCAGCACGAAATACTCATCGGCGATGTTGCGCCCGCCCACCACAGCCATGGCACCGTCGGCAATGAAGAGCTTGTTGTGCATGCGGTGGTTGAGCCGCGGAATTTCCCACGGCGACGCCGCAAAGCGCGACAGGAAGCCGTTGCGCCCGCAGCAGAACGGGTTGAACAGGCGCACGTCGACGTTGGGCGTCTCGGACAGCGCCAGCAGCAACTGCTGGCTCTTCACGGTGTACAGGTCGTCCACCAGCACCCGCACCTTCACGCCTCGGCCCGCGGCCTCGCGCAGCGTGCGCAGCAGCAGGCGGCCGACGGCGTCGTTCTCGAGCTGGTAGTACTGCACCACCAGCGAGCGCTGGGCCCGCTGGGCCAGCTGTATGCGCGCATCGAGCGAGTACACGCCCAGCGGCATCAGCCGGAAGCCCGAGTGCTCGTCCGGCGGTGTGGAGGCGGCGACGATCTTCGCCAGCGTGGTCGACGGGTCGGCCGAAGCGGCGAATTCGGCGGGCCGCTCCCGCGCCGGCGGCAGCGAGCCGCAGGCGCCGAGTGTCGCTATCAGGACGCCCGCGAACGCGATGCGCAGAAACGAGAGCCAAGTGTTCATGATGCTTCGCCCATTGCTGGTGCTTCCCGCCGTTTTTTCAGTTGTTGTGTTCAATACGCCGGCCAGCCCGCACCGGTTTCAGGACGGCCCATTCCGGGGATGCTCAAGCCTAGAATTCGCTCCACATCGCTCGGAGTTACATCATGGCTCGTTCGCACCTCCATCGCATCGCATGGATGACGATTTTTGCAGCCCTTGCCCACCCCGCCTGGGCGGCCCTGGACATCGGCGACCCCGTGCCCAAGTTCACCGCCAACGCCGCCCTGGGCGGCAAGACCTTCCGCTACTCGCTGGCCGACGCGCTCGCCAAGGGACCGGTGGTGTTGTACTTCTTTCCTGCGGCAGATTCCAACGACTGCTCCATAGAGGCTCACGCCTTCGCCGAGGCCGTCGACCAGTTCGCCGCGCTGGGCGCCACCGTGATCGGTGTCTCGGCGGACGACATAGGTACCCTGTCGAAGTTCTCGGTCAAGTCGTGCCAGAGCCGCTTTCCGGTGGCATCGGACGAGAACAAGACCGTGATCCAGGGTTTCGACGCGCTGATGCAGACGCGGCCGGACTTCGCCAACCGCCTGTCTTACGTAATCTCGCCGGACGGCAAGGTCGCCTACTACTACCAGAACCTGAATCCGGACAAGCACGTGGAGCGCATGTTGAATGCCGTGAAGGCGCTGCCGAAAACCACCGCCGCCAAGTAGACACGAGCAGAGGGGCGCCGGCCCGCCCGGCCACGGATTGCGCGTGCTTCGCGCAAAATCCAGCCCCATGCAGCTCAACTACATCGCCAACGCGGACGTTCCGTCCTCCTCCGGCCGCACCCTGCCGGTCATCGATCCTTCCGACGGCCAGGCCTTCGACGAAATCCAGCGCAGCAATGCCGCCGACATCGACTCCGCCGTGCGCGCCGCGCGCGACTGCTTCGAGGGTGTGTGGCACAAGGTCAGCGCCGCCGACCGCAGCCGCCTGCTCTACAAGCTCTCGCAAAAAATCGCCGAGCACGTCGACGAACTGGCGCTCATCGAGCAGCGCGACTGCGGCAAGCCCGTGAAGCAGGCGCGTGCCGACGCGGTGGCGCTGGTGCGCTACTTCGAGTTCTATGCCGGCGCCTGCGACAAGCTGCACGGCGAGACCATCCCTTACCAGGACGGCTACAGCGTCTTCACCTGGCGCGAGCCGCACGGCGTGACCGGCCACATCATTCCGTGGAACTACCCGATGCAGATCTTCGGACGCAGCGTGGGCGGCGCCCTGGCGGCGGGCAACGTGTGCGTGGTGAAGCCGGCCGAAGACGCCTGCCTCTCGCTGATCCGCGTGGCGCAGCTGGCGGCCGAAGTCGGCTTTCCGGCGGGCGCGCTCAACATCGTGACGGGCTACGGCCATGAAGTGGGCGACGCGCTCGCGCGGCACGAAGGCATCGACCACATCAGCTTCACCGGCAGCCCGAAGATCGGCACGCTGATCCAGCAGGTGGCGGCCGAGCGGCATTGCCCGGTCACGCTGGAGCTGGGCGGCAAGAGCCCGCAGATCATCTTTGCCGACGCCGACCTCGACGCGGCCATTCCCGTGGTCATCAACGCGATCGTGCAGAACGCCGGCCAGACTTGCTCGGCCGGCTCGCGCGTGCTGATCCAGCGCGACATCTACGAGCCGCTGCTCGAACGCCTGGGCCATGCCTTCGAAGCCCTGCGCGTCGGCCCCGCTGCCATGGATCTCGACGTGGGCCCGCTGATCCGCCAGACGCAGCAGCAGCGCGTGTGGGACTTCCTGAGCGACGCGCAGCATGCCGGCATCCCGATGGTGGCGCAGGGCATCGTGGTCGAGGAAGCGCCCGAGACCGGCTTCTACCAGGCACCCACCCTGCTGCGCGACGTGCCGGTCGGGCATCGACTGGCGCAGGAAGAAGTGTTCGGCCCGGTGCTGGCCGCGATGTCTTTCACCGATGAAGACGAAGCCGTGGCGCTCGCCAATGCCACGCAGTTCGGCCTGGTGGCCGGCGTGTGGACCGCCGACGGTTCTCGCCAGTTCCGCATGGCCAAGCGCGTGCGCAGCGGCCAGGTGTTCATCAACAACTACGGCGCGGGCGGAGGCGTCGAGCTGCCCTTCGGTGGTGTGAAGTCGTCGGGCTACGGGCGCGAGAAGGGCTTCGAGGCGCTGTACGGCTTCACCACACTAAAGACCGTGGCCGTCAAGCACGGCTGACCGCGCGGGGCTGGTCAGCCCAGCGCGGTGTCCAAGAGCATCATCAGCACGAAGCCGATCATCAGCCCGCTCGTGGCAAAGGCTTCATGCCCCTTGCGGTGCGACTCCGGAATGATCTCGTGGCTGATCACGAACAGCATCGCGCCCGCCGCAAAGCCGAGCCCCCAAGGCAGCAGCATCGCCGAATGGCCGACCACGGCCGCGCCCAGCACCGCACCCAGCGGCTCCACCAGCCCCGAGGCCATGCCGATCAGCACCGCGAACATGCGGCTGTAGCCGGCGGCCAACAGCGCCACCGCGACCACCAGGCCCTCGGGCACGTCCTGGATCGCGATGCCGGTGGCCAGTGCGTCGGCGCGCAGCCCGTTGTTGGCCGCATAGCCCACGCCGATGGCCAGGCCCTCGGGCACGTTGTGCAGTGCGATCGCGAACACGAAGAGCCAGGTGCGGCGCAGCTGCTTGGCGGCCTGGCCTTCGCGGCCCTTGATGAAGTGTTCGTGCGGCAGCACGCGGTCCATCAGCATCAGCACGATGCCGCCGAGCAGGATGGCGGAGCCGATCACGCCGCCCGCCGCCCAGTTGCCGCCGCCGAACACACCCACGTTCTTCGCCGCCTCCAGGCCCGGAATGATCAGCGAGAAGGCGCTGGCCGCCAGCATCACGCCGGCGCCGAAGCCGAACAGCGTGTCCTGCAGCCGCTCCGGGAGCTTCTGCGAGAACAGCACCGGCAGCGTGCCGAGTGCGGTCGCCAGCGCGGCGACCGAGCCGCCTAGCAGGGCATTCCACACCAGCGGATCGCCGCGAACGAACTGCCAGAACTGCAACACGCCCACCAGCAAGCCGGCCCCGACGATGGCGAAGCCGACCCACTCGCGCATCAGGCGGGCCTGCCTGGGTTGCCGTCCTGCCATCGTGCCCTGCTGCGGCTCGTTCATGGGCCTGCTCCTCAGCCGCCGGTCGCGGCGGCGTGGCGCCGGGCCACCTCGGCCCAGTTCACGACGTTGTAGAAGGCCGCGATGTATTCGGGCCGGCGGTTCTGGTACTTGAGGTAGTAGGCGTGCTCCCATACGTCGAGCCCGAGGATCGGCGTGTTGCCCGAGCCGATGCCGCGCATCAGCGGGCTGTCCTGGTTGCCGCTGCTCTCCACCGCGAGCTTGCCGCCGGGGCCGACCGACAGCCACGCCCAGCCGCTACCGAAGCGCGTGAGGGCGGCCTTGGTGAAGGCTTCCTTGAAGGCGTCGAAGCCGCCCAGGTCGGTGTCGATGACTTTCGCAAGCGCCCCCGTAGGCGTACCGCCACCGCCCTGGCCGACTGGCGCCATCACGGTCCAGAACAGGCTGTGATTGGCGTGCCCGCCGCCGTTGTTGCGCACCGGCGCGCGCAGCGCTTCGGGCAGTTGCTCGACGCCGGCGATCAGTTCTTCGACCGGCGTTCCCTCGTGCGGCGTGCCTTTCAGGGCCGCATTGAGGTTGTTCACGTAGGTCTGGTGGTGCTTGCCGTGGTGAATTTCCATCGTCTGCGCGTCGATGTGCGGTTCGAGCGCATCGAAGGCATAGGGCAAGGCTGGCAAGGTGTACGGCACGGTCGAAAAGCTCCTTGGTTGGAAGAGCCCTTTGCGTTGTCGACGTGTTGCGTACTCAGGCGTCTAAATGATAGGAATTCTCATTGTCTACGTCAAGACATCTGTGGCAGAGATGGCGCAAACCGGCCATTTCAGGAAGCTTTCGGCAACGATAGATACACTGCCCTGCGGCACGTTTCCCGGGAGATTTCCAACGATGAAGCTCAAAAGCATCCTTTCCCTCGCCCTGCTCGCCTGCGCCGGCCTCGCTGCCGCGCAGACCGCCACGCCGCCGGCCGGCGACTACATCTACGAACGGGGCAGCGGCTCGCTGCGCGTCAAGCCCGACGGGCACTTCGACATCACCACCATCGGCGCCAATGCCCACACCTGCGCACTCGACGGCGCCATCGTGCGCGGCAAGGCCAAGCTCGACGACTCGGCGTGCGTGGTGAACTTCGCGGTCAATGCCGACAAGGTGCAGGTCACGACCAACGGCGCGGATCAATGCCGCGACAACTGCGGCGCACGCGCCGGCTTCGAAGGCACCTACACCCGCCCCACCCCCGCCTGCACCGACAAGGCCGTCGCCAACTCGCGCAAGACCTTCAAGCGCCAGTACGACGCGAAGGACTACGCAGCCGCGCAAACCACCCTCGCGCCCGTGCTGTCGGACTGCGACAAGACCCTCGACTGGATCACCAAGGCCTGGCTGCGCAACGACCTCGCGCTCACGCAGTTCAAGCTCAACGACCGTGCCGCCTGCCTCAAGACCTTGCAGCCGCTGGCCGAGGACGCCGACCGCACCGACGACGGCATCAAGGACAACTACCCGCCGGCCGACGCCGAGATCTTCCTGCCCGTGGTCCGTGCCACCCGCACGAACCTGAAGCTCTGCCGCGGATAGCCCCCAGCCGCCCACGAGAGGCGGCACAGGTTTTCCATTCACAACAAGACGGAGACAACACCATGAGATTTCTGAAGCGCAGCCTGCGCGCGGCCGTGCTCGGCCTGGCCCTTCCCCTGCTGGCGGCGGCGCAATCGCTGCCTACAGCCAGGCCCGAGCAGATCGGCCTCTCGACCGGGCGCCTGCAGATGCTCACCGACGTGCTCAAGGCTGACGTGGCCGCCGGCAAGATCCCGGGCGCGGTGCTGCTGGTGGCGCGCCAGGGTAAGGTCGCGTGGTTCGAGCCGGTCGGCAAGCTCGACCCTGCGGCCGGCACTCCAATGCCACGCGACGGCATCTTCCGCATCTACTCGATGAGCAAGCCCATCACCACGGTGGCCGCAATGATGCTGGTGGAAGACGGCCGGCTGAAGCTCGACGACCCGATCGCGACCTACCTGCCCGAGTTCGCCACCATGACGGTGGGCGTGGAAAAGCCCGGCGCCGACGGCAAACCGGTGCTCGACACCGTGCCCGCGCGCCGCCCCATCACCGTGCAGGACCTGATGCGCCACACCTCGGGCCTGACCTACGGCTTCTTCGGCCCGGGCCTCGTGAAGCAGGCTTACAACGCCGCCGACCTGGGCGCCGGCGACCCGACGCTGGCCGAGTTCTCCCAGCGCCTCGCCAAGCTGCCGCTGGCCTACCAGCCCGGCACGACCTGGGAGTACAGCCAGTCGACCGACATCCTCGGCCGCGTGGTCGAGGTGGTGTCGGGCCAGTCGCTCTACCAGTTCGAGAAAACCCGGCTGCTCGACCCGCTGGGCATGAAGGACACCAGCTACTACGTGCCCGAGCCGGCGCGCCAGCCGCGCATTGCCGAGCCGCTGCCCAGCGACCGCAGCTTCGGCGTGGGCGCCGAGTTCAACGACCCGCGCATCGTGCGCAAGTACGAATCGGGCGGCGGCGGGCTGGTGGCGACCGCGAACGACTACGCGCGCTTCCTGCAGATGCTGCTCAACGGCGGCTCGCTCGACGGCAAGCGCTACCTCGGCCCGCGCACCATCGCGCTGATGACCGCCGACCATTCCAATGCGGGCGCCGGCATCGTGCCCGGCCCGCTCTACCTGCCGGGCCCGGGCTACGGCTTCGGCCTGGGCTTTGCGGTGCGCCGCAATGACGGCGAGGCGCCCTACCCGTCGGCCGGCGGCGAATACAACTGGGGAGGTGCGGGCGGCACCTACATGTGGGTCGACCCGAAAAACGAAATGTTCGTCGTGCTCATGCTGCAGTCGCCAAAGTACAGAACACATTACAGAACATTGACCCGGGACATGATTTATGCGGCGGTGATCAAGTAGCCTCCGTTTCACAGGCTCTTGGGGCCTGGCGCAAAATCGGAGCCCCCTCCACGAAGCCATGAAGAACAGCAGCAGCACCGTCATCCCGATCTCCGCGATCGGCCGAGCACGTCCCGCCGTGGCCGTGCCGGAGGTTGCCGTGCCCGCCACGGGGTTGCTGCTCGACCGCCTGGGCCGGCCCATGACCGACCTGCGCATCAGCGTGACCGACCGCTGCAACTTCCGCTGCAGCTACTGCATGCCGAAGGACGTGTTCGACAAGGACTACAAGTACCTGCCGCACAGCGCGCTGCTCAGCTTCGAGGAAATGACACGGCTGGCCCGCCTGTTCGCCGCCCATGGCGTGCGCAAGATCCGGCTGACCGGCGGCGAACCGCTGCTGCGCAAGAACATCGAGGGGCTCATCGAACAACTCGCCGAGATCCGCACACCCGCCGGCGAACCGCTGGCGCTGACGCTGACCACCAACGGCTCGCTGCTCGCGCGCAAGGCCGCCGCGCTCAAGGACGCCGGCCTGCAGCGCGTGACCGTGAGCCTCGACAGCCTCGACGACGCCGTCTTCCGCCACATGAACGACGTCGACTTTCCGGTGGCCGACGTGCTGGCCGGCATCGATGCGGCAATCGCCGCTGGCCTCGGCCCCATCAAGGTCAACATGGTGGTCAAGCGCGGCGCCAACGATCAAGAGATCCTGCCGATGGCCCGCTATTTCCGCACGCACCACGGCGGCAAGGTGGTGCTGCGCTTCATCGAGTACATGGACGTGGGCGCCACCAACGGCTGGCGCATGGACGAGGTGCTGCCCTCGGCCGACGTCATCGCGCGCATCCATGCCGAATTTCCCCTGGTGCCGCTCGAAGCCGCCACGCCCGGCGAAACCGCCCAGCGCTGGGCCTATGCCGACGGCACCGGCGAAATCGGCGTGATCAGCAGCGTCACCCAGGCCTTCTGCCACGACTGCAGCCGCGCGCGCCTGTCGACCGAAGGCAAGCTGTACCTCTGCCTCTTCGCGAGCGCCGGCCACGACCTTCGCCCGCTGCTGCGCGGCACCGCCAGCGACGACGACATTGCCTCGGCCATCGGCCACATCTGGCAGGGCCGCGCCGACCGCTACTCCGAGCTGCGCGCCCTGCACGGTCCGGATGACGACAGCAACGATGCCGGCGACAAGGCCCCGCGCCGCGTCGAGATGAGCTACATCGGCGGATGACGCAGGCGGCCGCCATGCCCGCGCACGCCACCATCGCGCCCGCCGACATCACGGGGCTGCTGCTGGCCGGCGGACGCGGCTCGCGCATGGGTGGGGTCGACAAGGGGCTGCAGCCTTTCAACGGCGAACCGCTGGCGCTGCATGCAATACGGCGGCTGGGGCCGCAAGTCGGCCGGCTGATGGTCAATGCCAACCGCAACATCGCCGACTACGAAATCTTCGGCGTGCCGGTGTGGCCCGACAGCCTCGCGGACTATGCGGGGCCGCTCGCGGGCTTTCTGACCGGGCTGGAGCACTGCGCCACGCCCTGGCTGCTGACCGTGCCTTGCGACACTCCCCTGTTCCCGACTGACCTGGCCGCCCGGCTCGCCGAAGCGGTCGTTGCCGGCAATGCGGAGATCGCCATCGCCGCCGCGCCTGAAGCCGTCGAGGGCGACGTGGCGCTGCGCCCCCAACCCGTCTTCTGCCTGCTGCGCGCCGACCTGCGCGACAGCCTGCAGCGCTACACCGAAGCCGGCGGCCGCAAGGTTCACACATGGACCGCGCAGCACCGCACGGCGCACGTGCCCTTCGACCGTCCCGGCGACTCACCCGACGCCTTTTTCAACGCCAACACCCTGGCCGAACTGCACGCACTCGAAAACCGATGAGCCGCATCGCAGACATCGCTTCCGCCCTCACGGGCTATGACGACGCCGCCGACCTGAGCGTCGAGGCCGTCCACGCCTTTCTTTCGCAACTGACGGCCACGTCCGTCGTCACGCAGCGCGAGAGCGTTTCGCTGCTCGACGCCCTCGGCCGCGTGCTGGCCGAAGACATCGTCTCGCCCATCAGCGTGCCGCCGCACGACAACTCCGCCATGGACGGCTACGCCTTCGACGGCGCAGTGCTGCCCGAGGACGCGCCCATCGACGCCTCCATCACGCTGCGCGTGGCGGGCACGGCGCTGGCCGGCGCGGCCTGGCGCGGCGCGCTGGGCCCGAGCGATGCGGTGCGCATCATGACCGGCGCGATGATGCCGGCGGGCCTCGACACCGTCATTCCGCAGGAGTTCTGCAAGGTCGACGGCGACCGCGTGTGCTTCCCGGCCAAGGTGCTGCGCCGCGGCGACAACCGCCGTTTCGCGGGCGAAGACCTGATGAAGGGCCAGCCCGCGCTGCGCAAGGGCGAGCGCCTCTCGCCGGCCGCGCTCGGCATGGTCGCGAGCCTCGGCCTGTCGGGCCTGCCCGCGCTGCGGCGGCTGCGGGTGGCTTGCTTCTCGACCGGCGACGAGATCCTGAGCCTCGGCGACGCGCCGCGCGAAGGCGCCGTGTACGACAGCAACCGCTACACCGTGATCGGCTTGCTCACGCGGCTGGGCTGCGAGGTGATCGACCTCGGCCTGGTACGCGACGACCCGGCCACGCTCGCCGCCACGCTGCAGCGCGCCGCACGCGAGGCCGATGCCATCGTCACCAGCGGCGGCGTCAGCGCGGGCGCGGCAGACCACACGCGCGACGTGATGCAGCAGCTGGGCGACATGGCGTTCTGGCGCGTGGCCATGCGCCCGGGCCGTCCGCTGGCTGTGGGGTTGATTTCGCGCGAGGCCTCACCTCAGCCGGCCGTGCTGTTCGGCCTGCCGGGCAATCCGGTGGCCGTGATGGTCACCTTCCTGGCCTTCGTGCGGCCGGCACTGCTGCGCATGATGGGCTGCCATGAAGCAGCCGCCGCGCCACCGCCGCTGCTGCGCGCGCGCAGCACGAGCCCGATCCGCAAGAAGCCGGGCCGCACCGAATACCAGCGCGGTTTTGTAAAGAACGTGCGGGGCGCGTTGCCCGAAGTGTGCGTGGCGAGCCACCAGGGCTCGGGCGTGCTCAGCTCGATGGTCGAGGCCAACGGGCTTGTGGTGCTGCACCACGACCAGGGCAGCGTGGCGGCGGGCGACGAAGTCGACGTGATGATGTTCGACGGCGTGATCTAGCCAGCCAACGCCACCCGGCTCAGATCCTTCCGAGCGCCTTGTCCACGCCCTTGTTGGCCAGCATGTCGGCGCGCTCGTTGCCCGGATCGCCCGAGTGGCCCTTGACCCAGCGCCATTCGATCTGGTGTCCGCCCTCGCTCACCAGCTTGTCGAGCCGCTGCCAGAGCTCGACGTTCTTCACCGGCTGCTTGCTCGCGGTGAGCCAGCCCTTGGCCTTCCAGCCGCGGATCCATTCGGTGATGCCCTTGCGCACGTACTGGCTGTCGAGGTACAGCAGCACCTTGCAGGGCCGCTTGAGCGCCGCCAGCCCCTCGATGACGGCGGTCAGCTCCATGCGGTTGTTGGTGGTGTTGAGTTCACCTCCGAACAGGTCTTTCTCGGTGGCGCCCGACTTGAGCCACGCGCCCCAGCCACCGGGTCCGGGATTGCCCTTGCACGCACCATCGGTGTAGATCACGACTTCGTTCAAACTGACTTTTCCTTCTCTTTCATTCGATCCTCTTCATTCGATTTCGACCATTTCAATTCTTGTTCGGCTCGCTGCGATGCACCTTGCCGGCAATGGGCACGGGCGCGGTGGCGCGGGCGCCTGAGCGCCGCCAGTCGGCGCTCAGCAGGCGCATGCCGCGCACCCGCTTCACAGCGACCAAAAAATAGGCTGCGCCAAAGATCGGCCACCAGCGCTCGCCGGCGGCGTCCATCCAGCGCGAGCGCTCCAGCCAGGCCTCGCTGCGCACCGCCGGCCGGTAGATGCCGAAGCGGCCCGACTCCACCTCGAAGCTCAGCAGGCGCAGCCAGTCGCGCATGCGCCAGTAGCCGATGAACTCCCCGCCTTCTGGCAGGTAAAGATCGCCGATGCCCAGCCGGCGGTAGATGTGCGCGCGGCGCTGCCGCATGCCCCAGAGGCTGGCCGGGTTGAGCCCGCAGATCACCACGCGGCCCTCGGGCACCAGCACCCGCTCTACCTCGCGCAGGGTGGCGTGCGGGTCGGGGCTGAGTTCGAGCGCGTGCGGCATCACCACCAGGTCGAGGCTGTTGGCGGCAAAAGGCAGCGCCGCAAAGTCGGTCAGGAGCGTTGCCTTGCTGGCGCGGGCGGGGTCGTCCAGCGCCAGCCAGCGGTGCGGCATGCGGTTGGCGCGCAGCCCGTCGACCTCTGCCGCGCCCAGCTGCAGCGCGTGATAGCCGAACACATCGGCCACCGCCTGATCGAACTGGGCCTGCTCCCAAGCCAGAAGGTAGCGCCCCGGGGGGGTCGCGAACCAATCCTGCAAACCTATAATTTGACCGCTCATGACCCTTGTTCCGCTGCCCGCCTTCGCTGACAACTACATCTGGATGCTGCACGACGGGTCCCACGCCATCGTGGTGGATCCGGGCGATGCCCAACCGGTGTTCGACGCGCTGGCGCGCCACAAGCTGCAGCTGGCCGCGATTCTAGTCACGCACCACCACCCAGATCACACGGGGGGCGTGGCCGCGCTGCATGCAGCCACCGGCGCGCCGGTCTGGGGGCCCGCACGCGAGCGCATTCCCGAGCCGTACACGCCGCTGGCGCAGGGCGACATCGCGGAAGTGCTCGGCCTGCGCTTCGAGGTCATCGACGTGCCGGGCCATACCGCCGGCCATATCGCCTACTTCCTGCCCGCCGCGCAAACCGCGCTCAACGATGCCCCGCTGCTGTTCTGCGGCGACACGCTGTTCTCCGGTGGCTGCGGCCGCTTGTTCGAAGGCACGCCCGCGCAGATGCTGGCCTCGCTCGACGCGCTCGCCGCTTTGCCCGGCGACACGCGCGTCTGCTGCGCTCACGAGTACACACTTTCTAACCTGCGTTTCGCCCAGGCGGTGGAACCGGCCAACGCCGAACTGAGTCACTACAACGCGCGCTGCGAAAGCCTGCGCGCGAAGGGGCAGCCCACGCTGCCGTCGCAACTGGCGATCGAACGCCAGGTCAACCCCTTTCTTCGCAGCCGCGAAGCCACTGTCCTTAGAGCGGTGCGTGCCCACGCCGAGCTGGCTGCCGATGCAGCCGAAGCCGATGTGTTTGCCGCATTGCGCCAATGGAAAAACGACTTCCGATGAAATTTATCGCTGCCACCTGCCTTGCAGGTTCACTAGTGCTCGCGGGCTGCGCGGGCACGAACAACAACAGCTCTTCCCCCTCTTCTTCATCGTCACCCCAGGCCGGCGGCACCGGCTCCAAGATTGCCGGCAGCGCGGCCCCCATCTACCCGCGCGACTCCCTCTCGCCCCTTACCAGCGGCCAGGCCCATTCGCAGAGCGTGGTCACGCTCGCGCCGCCGGTCGACATGTGGGACCGCATCCGCCGCGGCTTCAAGATGCCCGACCTCGACAGCGACCTGGTGCGCGACCGCGAGCAGTGGTACGCCAGCCGGCCCGACTACATCCAGCGCATGACCGAGCGCTCGAACAAGTACATCTTCCACATCGTCGAGGAACTCGAGCGGCGCAACATGCCGACCGAACTCGCGCTGCTGCCCTACATCGAGAGTGCATTCAACCCTCAGGCCATCTCCAGCGCGCGCGCCGCGGGCATGTGGCAGTTCATGCCGGCCACCGGCACCGACTTCGACCTGAAGCAGAACATCTTCCGCGACGACCGCCGCGACGTGGTGGCCTCCACCCGCGCCGCGCTCGACTACCTGCAGAAGCTCTACGGCATGTTCGGCGACTGGCAGCTGGCCCTGGCCGCCTACAACTGGGGCGAAGGCAGCGTGAGCCGCGCCATCGCCAAGAACCAGCGCCTGGGCCTGCCCACCACCTACAGCGACCTCACGATGCCCGCCGAGACGCGCATGTACGTGCCCAAGCTGCAGGCCGTGAAGAACATCGTGGCGAACCCGCAGGCCTTCAACACCGAACTGCCGCTGATCGCCAACCACCCGTACTTCCAGACCGTCACGCTCACACGCGATCTCGACGTGGAGCTCGCCGCCAAGCTGGCCGACGTACGGCTCGACGACTTCCGTGCGCTCAACCCCGCCGCCCACAAGCCGGTGCTGATCGCTGCCGGCACGCCGCAGATCCTGCTGCCGTGGGACAACGCAGCCGTGTTCCAGCGCAACTTCGACGCCTATTCGCAGGGCCAGTACGCGAGCTGGACGGCCTGGGTCGTGCCCAACACCATGACGGTGGCCGACGCGGCCCAGCGCTCGGGCATGAGCGAAGCCGACCTGCGCGCCATGAACAACGTGCCGCCGCGCATGCTCATCAAGGCCGGCTCGACGCTGATCGTGCCGCGCGGCGCCCGCGTGAAGGAAGACGTGGCGGCCGTGGTGGCCGACGGCGGCCACCTGAGCTTCCAGCCCGAGATCGTCACCCGCCGCACGACCGTCAAGGCCGGGCGCGCCGACAGCGTTGCCAGCATCGCGCGCCGCTATAACCTCAAGCCGGCCAACGTGGCCGAGTGGAACGACGTGCAGCCCAACCACGCGTTCAAGCGCGGCTACAGCGTGGTGGTGTATCTGCCCGTTCGCGCGACGGTTGCGACCCGTGCTGGCACCGGCATCCGGCCCGTACAGACGTCTCACGTCGCGGCTTCTCCCGCACGCCGTGGCGGTGCGTCCTCGAAGGCGGCCGCACCGCGGGGCTCCAATGTGGCCAAGGTTCCCGCCAGCAGCAAGCAGCAGGTCGTGCGCGAGAAGCGCGGCGGCACGCCGGCGAAGAAGAAGCGCTAAGGCCTGCGCTTCAGTGGGCCTTCTCGGCCCACGCCCTGCGGCGCACCACGGCCTCCAACGTGGCCACGGCGATCATGATGACTGTGGTGAGCGTGCCCACCACCATCACCGTCATGTGCGACGCAAAAACCGCGAGCACCGCCAGCAGCCCCAGCCCATAGAGATGCGATTGCGGCAGGAAGCCGCGCACCACGCGCTTGAACAGCGCATTGCCGAACAGATAGAGCGCCGGGCCGCCAATCAGCGCGCCTAGGTACTTGAGCTCGGCATGGTGCGAGCCCTCGCCGATCGTCAGCTCGTCCGCCACCGCGCAGACGATGATGCCCGCCACCAGAATGACGTGCGTGTAGTGGAACTTGGCGCCGACGCCGCCCGGGTCCGCGGCATGCTCGATGACATGGGTCGCCTCCTTGGCGCTGGTGTCGAAGTACATCCACCACATCGCCAGGCTGCCCGCGAAGCCCACGAGCAGCGCGAACAGATCGCTTCCGTGCCATTCAGGGTGGTGCCCGAAGGCGATGCCGGTGGCCAGCACCGACTCGCCCAGCGCGACGATCACGAACAGCTGGCAGCGCTCGGCGAGATGGCCGCCGTCGATGGTCCAGTCGCTGGTCAGCGAACGGCCCAGGCCCGGAAAGCGCAAGCCGATCATCGGTGCGATGTACTCGCACAAAACGCCGCCGAACCACAGTGCGAGACGCGCCGGCCCGTCGACCAGGCCACCGGCGATCCAGAACACGCCGGCCACGCAATTCCACGCCAGCAGGCGGCGGAAGTTGGGTGTGAGTGGATCGTTCGGGCCGATGGCAATCAGCATGCAGAGCGTGCGCCCCGCCTGGATGCCCACGAAGCACAGCGCGAATGCCAGTCCCCGCTCGGCAAAGGCCCCGGGCAGCGCCGAGGCCATCACCATTGCCAGCAGCATGATTGCGAACAGTACGCCGCGGATACGTAGCGCGCTGGGGTTGAACCAGTTGGTGGTCCAGGCCGTGTACTGCCAGCCCAGCCAGACAGCGAACCACATGACCAGCGTCTGGAGCGCGCCCAATAGCGTGAGGTGGTCGAGCAGGTAGTGGGAAAGCTGCGTGACTGAAAACGCGTAGACCAGGTCGAAGAACAGCTCTTCGTTCGAAACCTTGGCGGCCTGGTCGCGCGAGCGCAAGGTCGTGGCCCGCTTGTGGTCGTGGCTCATTGTTCGTTTACCCCCGTGAATCGTTGCAGCGCTCTCCGGCGCCGCGCAGGATCATCGCATGAGGGCTCTAGAGCTTTTCGGTCTCGCCGGTCTTCGGCTGCCACTTCATGAGGCGCTTTTCAATCAGCCCCACGATGCCGTCGAGCGCAAGCGCGAAGGCCGTGAGCACCACGATACCGGCGAACACCGTGTTGACGTCGAATGTGCCCTCAGCCTGCAGGATCAAGTAACCCACGCCGCGCGCCGAGCCCAGGTACTCGCCCACCACCGCACCCACGAAGGCCAGGCCGACCGAAGTGTGCAGGCTGGAAAACACCCAGCTGGTCGCGCTCGGCAGGTACACCGTGCGCAGCAGCTGCCGCTGGTTGGCGCCCAGCATCTTCGCGTTGGCCAGCACCACCGGGCTCACCTCGCGCACGCCCTGGTAGACGTTGAAGAACACGATGAAGAACACCAGCGTGACCGCCAGCGCCACCTTGCTCCAGATACCCAGTCCGAACCACAGCGCGAAGATGGGCGCGAGGATCACGCGCGGCATCGAATTGGCGGCCTTGATGTAGGGGTCGAGAATCAGGCTCGCCGTGGGCGCGAGCGCCAGCCACAGCCCGCAGGCCAGGCCCAGCACTGTGCCGATGACGAAGGCCAGCACCGTCTCCAGCAGCGTGGTGCCCAGGTGCTGGTAGATGTCGGCATTGCCTTTCAGCCCTTCGGGAAAGAGCGCATTGGCCGGCAGTTCAAACGGCAGGAACCAGCTCCAGATGCAGCCCGCCACCTGGATCGGCTCGCCGAGGAAGAAGGCGAACTGCTGGTTGCGCGAGGCGATGTGCCACGCCGCCAGAATCACCACCAGCAGCGCCAGTTGCCAGAAGCGCGCATTGCGTTCATTGAGTCCGAGGCGCGGCATCACGCAGCCTTCCTCAGCTGCTGCGCATAGCCCTTGAGCACCTCGTCGCGCAGCACCTCCCAGATCTGGGTGTGCAGCTCGACGAAGCGCGGCTGCGTGCGCACCTCGGCCACGTCGCGCGGCCTTGCAAGGTCGATGGCGAACTCGCCGATGGGGTGCGTCGCCGGGCCTGCCGACAGCACCACCACGCGGTCGCTCATGGCAATGGCCTCGTCGAGGTCGTGCGTAATGAACAGCACGGCCTTCTTCTTTGCGCTCCAGAGGTCGAGCACCTCGTTCTCCATCAACTGGCGCGTCTGGACGTCGAGCGCGCTGAAGGGTTCGTCCATGAGGATGATGTCGGGGTCGAGCACCAGCGTCTGCGCCAGCGCCACGCGCTTGCGCATGCCGCCGGAAAGCTGGTGCGGATATCGGTCGCCGAAGCCCGTGAGGCCCACGCGCGAGAGCCAGGCCTCGGCCTGCCTGCGTGCTTCAGCATCGGGCACGCCGCGGTATTGCAAACCCACCATCACGTTGTCGACGGCGCTGCACCAGGGCATCAGCGCTTCGGTCTGGAACATGTAGCCGGCGCGCGTGTTGATGCCCTCGAGCGTCTGGCCGAAGACCTTCACGGTGCCCGAAGAGGGTTCGAGCAGGCCCGCGCCCACGTTCAGCAGCGTCGACTTGCCGCAGCCCGTGGGGCCCACCACCGAGACGAACTCCCCTGCCCTGATGCGCAACGTGGTATCGGCCACCGCGGTGTAACGCTGGCCCGGATCGTCCTTCGAATGGAAGGTGCAGCTGATGGAGAGAAGTTCGAGTGCGTAGTCGGACATGGCGTAAAAAACCCGGCCTGAGCCGGGTCGCGGGGACGTTCGAAAATCAGGCTTTGAACCTGTCTTTCGCGCGCCTAGCAAAATCGTTGGTGTAGGTTTTCGCGAGGTCGATCTTGTCGGCCTTCACGGTGGTGTCGAAACTCGCGATCGCGGTGAGCGCGGTCTTGGGGCCGTCGACCGGCACGAGGCCGTCGGTTGCGATCGATTCGCGCACCTTGTCGAACGACGCGAGGTACAGCGCGCGATCGCCGAGCAGATAAGTCTCGGGCACCGTCTTGATGATGTCGCCAGGCCCCGCAGTCTGCAGCCACTTCAGGCCGTGCACGATGGCATTCGCCAGCGCCTGGCAGGTGTTGGGATTCTTCTGGATGAACTCGCTCGACGCATAGAGGCAGGCCGCCGGCATCGTGCCGCCGAACACCTGCAGCGTGCCCTTGAGCGTGCGCGTGTCGCTGATGATCTTCACGTCACCCTTCTGCTCCAGCATCGTCATCACCGGGTCGGTGTTGCTGATGGCGTCGATCTGGCCCGAGCGCAATGCGGTGAGCGCACCGGCCGCCACGCCCACGCCGATGAAGCTCACGTCGCTGGCCTTTAGCCCGCCGCGCGAGAGCACGAGGTTGGCCACCATGTTGGTCGACGAGCCCGGCGCGGAGACGCCGATCTTCTTCCCCTTGAGATCCTGGATGCCGGTGTAGCCGGCCATGTTCTTGGTCGACACGCCCACCGCAATCTGCGGTGCGCGTCCCTGCAGCACGAAGGCCTGGAAGAACTGGTTCTTGGCCTGCAGGTTGATGGTGTGTTCGTAAGCGCCCGAGCAGACATCGGCCGAACCGCCGACCACCGCCTGCAACGCACGTGCGCCTCCGGCGAAATCGGAAATCTCCACATCGAGCCCCTCGGCCTTGAAGTAGCCGAGCTGCTCGGAGATGGTGAGCGGCAGGTAGTAGAACGCCGCCTTGCCCCCGACCGCGATGGAGATCTTCGTCTTCTCCAGCTTCGCCTGCTGCGCAAAGACGCGCGGCAACGCGATGGTTGCAGCAGCAATGGCGGCAGTAGCTGAAATGAGAGTGCGGCGATGAAGCATGAAACGTTGCCCGTTGGCTCTGTGACTCGTAAGAACTGAATCGAGCTTAGGGGCCGCACCACACGGCTGCATCGGGGTGATCCCGTGCGGGTTTTCACGTAAGCACGAAGGCCTCTCCGAGAAGCCTTCGCCGAAGCGTCATCGCGCCAGAAAAAGTCTCGCGATATCGGTCCGTGCTACCTGCGATCCACCAGCGCATGAGCGATGGTGCCGAGGTCGACGTACTCGAGCTCGCTGCCAGCCGGCACGCCGCGCGCAAGGCGTGTCACGGTCAGGCCATGCTGCTTCAGAGCTTCGCCGATCACGTGCGCGGTGGCCTCGCCCTCAGCGGTGAAGTTCGTGGCGAGGATGACCTCGCTCACCGTGCCGTCGCGCGCGCGGTCGAAGAGCTTTTGCAGGCCGATGTCCTTCGGCCCGATTCCGTCGAGCGGACTCAGCTTGCCCATCAGCACGAAGTAATAGCCGCGGAACGCACCGGTGCGTTCGAGCGCGGCCTGGTCGGCCGGCGTCTCGACCACGCAAAGCTTGCTCGCATCGCGCCGCGTGTCGAGGCAGACGTTGCAGACCGGCGCCTCGGTAAAGGTGTTGCAGCGCTCGCAATGCCGCACGTGGCCCGCAGCCTGCTGCAACGCGCGCGCGAGCAGCTGCGCGCCCTCGCGGTCGTGCTGCAACAGGTGGAATGCCATGCGCGAAGCCGACTTGACGCCGACACCGGGCAGGCGGCGCAGCGCATCGACCAAGGCGTCGAGCGAACTGGCGTCTGCCATTTACTTCGGCCGCTCGCTCAGAACGGCAGCTTCATGCCGGGCGGGAGACCTGGCATGCCGGCCGTCAGCTTGCCCATCTTCTGCTCGCTTGTTTCCTCGGCCTTGCGCACGGCGGCGTTGAAGGCGGCAGCCACGAGGTCTTCGAGCATGTCCTTGTCGTCCGCCAGCAGGCTGGGGTCGATGGTGATGCGCTTGACGTCGTGCTTGCAGGTCATGACGACCTTGACGAGGCCGGCGCCGGATTCGCCTTCGACCTCGATGTGGGCCAGCTCTTCCTGGGCCTTCTTGAGGTTGTCCTGCATTGCCTGCGCCTGCTTCATGAGGCCGGCCAGTTGTCCTTTGTTGAACATCGTTGGTCCTGTGTCTGGTTGGAAAGTGGGTGAAGGATAAGAGAGACGGAAGCTCAGGCTGGTTTCAGCGTGCCGGGGACGATCTTCGCATCGAAGTCGCGCATCAGCGCCTGCACTTCGGGGTCGCTGAGGATGGCCTCTTCGGCCACGCGCTGGCGCTCGTCGGCGGCCTGCTTGTTGCGGCGCGCGGGGCTGTCGACAACGCTGCCGATCTCGATGGCGAGCTTGACATCGTGGCCCAGGCTACCCAGCGCAGCCGTCAGTTTTTCGCGGCTGGACGGCTGGTTGAGCGTTTCGCGCTCGATGCGCAGCAGCCACTGGTCGGTGTCGCGGCCCACCAGCTGCGACTGCAGCGCCAGTTCGCGCGCAAGGGCGGTGATGGCCTCGGCTGCGACCAGTTGGGAGACGGTGGCGTACCAGAAGTCGCCGTCTTCGCTGGTCGGAATGGGGGTGAAGGTGCTGCGCGGCTCATCGGCGCGCGGCGTGTCGCGGGCACTGGGCGGAGGCTGCACGCGGATGGGCACGCCGACAACCCGGGCGGGTGCTTCGGCGGCAGCGCCGGGGCGGGGTTCGGCCTGCCGGGGTTCGTCGACCACGGCGAGGCGATGGCCTGCGGGAACTGGGGAGGCGTTGGCGGGCGCCGGAGCCGCAGCAGGCGCTTCGACCGGAGGGCGAGCCACCGGCGCGGGGGCCGGAGCGGGTGGCACGGCGCGCGCCGGAGCTGCCGGCGCCACGGCCGCAGCTTCATTCAGAGTTTTTTTTTCCGTGGAGGCCGTCGAAGCAGCCGCGTTGGAAGGTTTGAAGGCCAATAGCCGCAAAAGCACCATGGTCAGCGCGGCGTACTCATCGGGGGCCAGGCCCAGTTCGCCGCGGCCATGCAGGCACAGGCTGTAGAGCAGTTGCGTTTCGTCGGCCGGCATCAGCGCGGCAAGGCGTGCGGTGTCTGCCGCGTCGGGGTCGGTGGCGGAATCGGCCGACTCCGCCCGCGAGGGCACGGCCTGCAGCACGGCCATGGCCTGCAGCACCGCCGTCATTTCCTCGAGCGTGGAGGCGGCGGACATGCCGTCGACGCGCAGCGCCTCCGATGTCTCGACCACCGTCTTTCCGTCGCCCTGCGCCAGCGCCTCGATCAGGCGGAACACATGGCCGCGATCGACGCTGCCGAGCATCTGGCGCACGCCAGCCTCGACCAGTTCGCCGTTGCCGAAGGCGATGGCCTGGTCGGTGAGCGAGAGCGCATCGCGCATCGAGCCGCGCGCCGCGCGCGCCAGCAGGCGCAGCGCCTGCGGCTCGGCCGGAACGTTTTCAGTCTGCAGCACGCTGGTGAGGTGCTCGAGCACCGTCTCGGGCGCCATCGGCCGCAGGTTGAACTGCAGGCAGCGCGACAACACCGTGACCGGCACCTTCTGCGGATCGGTCGTGGCCAGCACGAACTTGAGGTACTCGGGCGGCTCTTCGAGCGTCTTCAGCATCGCGTTGAACGCGGTGTTCGTGAGCATGTGCACTTCGTCGATCATGAAGACCTTGAAGCGCCCCTGCACCGGCTTGTAGACCGCCTGCTCGAGCAGCGACTGCACCTCGTCCACGCCGCGGTTCGAGGCCGCGTCGAGCTCGGTGTAGTCCACGAAGCGTCCCGAGTCGATGTCGCGGCAGGCCTGGCACACACCGCACGGCGTGGCCGTGATGCCGCCCTGCCCGTCCGGCCCCTGGCAGTTCAGTGACTTCGCCAGAATCCGCGAGACCGTGGTCTTGCCGACACCCCGGGTGCCGGTGAAAAGATAGGCGTGATGCAGGCGCTGCGTGGTCAACGCGTTCTCGAGCGCCTGAACCACATGCCCCTGACCGACCATCTCACCGAAGGTTTTCGGACGGAACTTGCGAGCGAGCACGAGATAAGACATTGCGGGCATTCTAAAAGGCACGGCACCCACCCTCAGACCTACCCCGCAATCAAAAAAGACCTGCCTTTTCGTGGGACACCGAGGAACCGGCTTCGCCGGGCCTCAGGTGTCGCCCCCGGCAGGGGGAAGGAGAAGCGACACGAAGTGCGCGCATCCTGGGAGGTTACAATGCGTGCTGACGGGCCTCCCTGCATGGTGAAGTGGCCAACCGGGTCAGGTGGGGAACCAAGCAGCCCTAACTGCGTAGTCAGTGCCAGGGGTAAGGCTCGTCAACCTCTTCAGCGGCTTCGTTTCATTCCGTGCGAAATGAAACGGGGCTTGCAAAAACTCTCAGCGACAGAAATTCCAACGGCGCGAGGCCTTCACAGGCCCAGCCGCTGGATCGCTCCGCGCGCCGCAGCCGCGCCACTGGCCATCGATGCAGTCAGCAAGTAGCCACCAGTCGGCGCTTCCCAATCGAGCATCTCCCCTGCCGCGAACACGCCGGGCAGTGCGTTCGCCATCAACTGCGCATCCAGCGCGTCGAAGCGCACGCCGCCTGCCGTGCTGATCGCCTCGTCGATGGGGCGCGTCGCGACGAGCTTCAAGGGCACGGCTTTGATCGTGGCCGCCAGTTGCGCCGCGTCCTGCATCGCTTCGCGGCTCAATGCCTCGTGCAACACGCCGGCCTTGATGCCTTCGAGCCCGAGCCGGCTCTTGAGGTGGCTGCTGAGCGAGCGAGCACCACGGGGATGCGTGACCGCGGCCAGCACCTGCTCGGCGTTGCGGTCGGGCAGCAGGTCCAGCAGCAGCGTCGCACTTCCTTTTGCAGCGATCTCGTCGCGCAGCAGCGCCGATGCCGCATAGATCAGGCTGCCTTCGATACCCGTGGCCGTTGCAACGAATTCGCCCTTGCGCGCAAAGTGCCGCCCCTGGCCGTCGGTAAAAGAAATCGCGACCGATTTGAAGGGCTGCCCCGCAAAGCGGCTGGAGAAATGCTCGCTCCAGCCCGCGCCGTCGAAACCGGAGTTGGCGGGTAGCAGCGGCGCCACCTCCACGCCCTGCGCCTGCAGCCATGGCGCCCACGCGCCATCGGAGCCGAGGCGCGCCCAGCTTGCGCCGCCCAGCGCCAGTACCACGGCGTCGGCCTTTGCAGTGACGTCGCCAGCGGGTGTCGAGAATCGCAACGCAGCCGCATCGAACGGCCCATCGCCCACCCAACGATGCCGCATATGAAACTGCACACCCGCCGCACGCAGCCGATGCAGCCACGCACGCAGCAGCGGCGCGGCCTTCATGTCGGTCGGGAAAACGCGCCCCGAAGTGCCCACGAAGGTTTCGATTCCCAGGCCGTTCGCCCATTCGCGCACCTGCTGCGGCCCGAATTGCGCAAGCATCGGCTCCAGTTGCGCGCGGCGCTCGCCGAAGCGGCTCATGAACACATCGAAGGGCTCCGAGTGCGTGAGATTCAGCCCGCCGCGGCCGGCCAGCAAGAACTTGCGGCCCACCGAGGGCATCGCGTCATAGACATGTACTTGCGCACCGGAGGCGCTCAAGACTTCAGCCGCCATCAGGCCGGCAGGTCCGCCGCCGATGACGGCGACGGTAGGGGAAACAGTCATTCGAGATTTACCAGTTCGCCCTGCCCGGTGAGGAACGCGACGCGCACCGTGGCACCGGGATAGGCATGTTGCACTGCCGCGCGATAGCGCTGCATCTGTGCGATCAGCGCGGCGTCCCGTTCGGGGCGCGCCGCGGATTTGTAGTCGAGGATCCACCAGGCGCCACCGTCGCGCTCGCGCACCAGACGGTCGATGCGCAAGGTCTCGCCTTCATGCACCAGCGTGACTTCGTTGCCATGCCAGTCGACCCTGCGATCGTCCCACACCCACGCCCCTTCGCCCGCGCGGATGCGCTGGGCCAGCGCGGCGGCACCGCGCGCCTGCTGGGCGTCGAGCATGAATTCGCGGGCCGCGGCGCGCACGTGGGCCGCTGGCAGCGGCTCGCCCGGCACTGCCCATTCGAGCAGCCGGTGCATGGCCTGGCCGAAAGCGGCGGCGCGTGCATCGATCGTGGTGTTGGCAGCCTTCTTTGCGGACGGTTGTTCGGTGGGTGCAGGCGCTACCGGCATGTGCTTCATCGAGAAGCTGGCGGCGCCGGTCTCGGTCGGCAGCGCGACCAGTGGCTCGTCGGCCTCCGTGGGCTCGCACAGCGGCTCCAGGCGGGTCCACCAACTGCCTTCGTTGGCGCGCGCAGGGCGCACCGACGACAGCACCAGCCGCTCGCGCGCCCGCGTGGTGGCCACGTAGAGGCCGTTGAGTTCTTCGCGATGGCGCGCACGCTGCTCCTCTTCGAGCAGCGTTGCCGCGCAGGCGGGCGGCGTCTTCTCGCTCGCGAGGAACACGAAGCGCGTCGGCGCGCTGTCGCTGCCCTTCCATTCGACCAGCACGCCCATGGTCTGGGCGCGTGGTGGCGGCGCGTCGCAATCGAGCATGAACACGGTGTCGGCCTCCAGCCCCTTTGCGCCGTGCACGGTCAGCAATTGCACGGCGTCGGGCGCGGCCACGGTCGGGGCGCGCACGCCGCCCGCACGCAGCGCGCGCACCAACGCATATGGCGTGGCGAAACGCGCGCCATCGATGTCGAGCGACGCGGACAACACACCGCGCAGATTGGCCAGCGCGCTCTGGCGCATTGCGGCCGGAACCGCGGCGCCGAATTTCGCGAGCAAATCGCCGTCGTGGAAGATCGCGTCGAGCGCGTCGTGCGGCGGCAACGTCATCAGCCAGCGCTGCCATTTCTTGAGCTTCGGGCCCGCCTCGATCAACGCCGACGGCAGGCTCTCGTCCTTCTGGATCAGTGCGAACCAGCTCACCGCGCCGCGCTCGCGCTGGCGCAGCGCGAGCTGCACCAGCGCTTCGTCGTCGATGCCGAACACCGGCGACTTCAGCGCCCGCGCCAGCGAAAGATCGTGCGCGGGCGACACCAGCGCATCGATCAGCGCGACCACGTCCTGAACCTCGGGCGCGTCGTGCAGGTCGTTCTTCTCGGGCTGCTGCACGGGGATGTGGCGCTGGCGCAGCGCGTCCTGCATGGCCGAGAGCCGGCTGCGCCTGCGTGCCAGCACCATGATCTGCCGCGGCGGCGTGCCGTCGGCGATGCGCTGCGCCACCCATTGCGCAGCCTGTTCGCATTCTTTCTGCAGCAATTGCTCTTCGGGCAGCACGCGCGGCGTGACGAGGCTGTCGCGCCAGTGCAGCATGCCGTCGTCGGCCGGCGCTGCTTCAGCCGTATCGCCGAGCGCGTCGCGGTCGATGGCAGGCAGCTTGAGCAGTTCGCCTTCGTCGCCGCGCTCGGTGGTGTGGGCGCGGTAGCCGTCGAACTCGCCGGCCTCCTGTGCAGCCAGCATCGCTGCATTGACCAGCGCGACCACGGAGCGTGCATTCCGGTGGGTGTGGTCGCAGTTCAGCAGCTCGCCGTCGAGCCCTTCGCGCACGAACTTCTTGGCCGCGATGAAAACCTGCGGCTCGGCACGGCGGAAGCGGTAGATGCTCTGTTTCGGGTCGCCCACGATGAACACGCGCGGCGCGCGGCCCTGCGCGCCCGTGTACGCACTGAGCCAGCCGTAGAGCGCTTGCCATTGCAGCGGGTTGGTGTCCTGGAACTCGTCGATCAACAGGTGCGCGATGCGCGCGTCGAGCCGCTCCTGCACCCAGCCGGACAGCGCGGACTGGCCGAGCAGCAGCTGTGCAGCCTGCTCGACGTCGTTCATGTCGACCCAGCCGTGGGCACGCTTCACATCGGCAAAGGCCGCGATCAGGATGCGTGTGAGCCGCGTCATGCGCTGCTGATAGAGCCACGCGGCGTGCTGGGCTTGCGCACCGCACAGCACCTGCAGCTCGGCCTCGGCCTCCTGCGCAGCGGGGAATTTCTGCAGATTCTTGTTGAGGCGGTCTTCGGTCGCGACGAAGAAGTTCTTGCGCAGGTGCGCGAGTGCGGCCGCCAGCGAATCGCCAGCGGGCTCGCCCGTGCCGAACACGTCGATGATGGCTTCGGCCGCCTTCTGCGGTGTCTTGTTGCTCTCGCGGCCGAGCGCGGCGGCCCGGTCGAGCCAACGCTGGCGAACCTGCTCGCCGCGCAAGGCCGCGGTCGGTTCGGCCAGGCCCTCGAGCGATGGATAGAACACGCTGAAATGCTGCACGGCGTTCTCCGCATCGGCCAGCGAGAACTCGACGCGCTTCGACAGCGCCTCGCTCAAGGCCTTGGCCGTCTGCGAGCGGCCGTGCGTGGCGACGACAGCGTAGTAGTCGGCCAGCGCGTTCTTGTCGGCGGTCACGGCCTCGAAGAACGGCCGCCAGGTGTGCCCGCGCGCCTCGGCGTCGTCTTCGAGCAGTTCGTAGTTCGAGGGCAGGCCCAGTTCGCGCAGCACCGCGAGCGGCGCATTGCGCAGCAGGCCCGCAAACCAGGCGTGGAAGGTGCGGAACTGCACCGGCCGGCCGCCTTCGAGCAGGCGTCGGTAGAGGCCCTTCAGACGCGGCACGGCAGCCAATGCAGTCGCGGGCTCTACGCCACGCATCACGAGCTGGCTGACCAACTCTTCCGGGGTTCGCTCCGCGAAGTCTTCGAGCCACTGGTCGAGCCGCTCGCGCATTTCGCCGGCCGCCTTCTTCGTGAAGGTGATGGCCAGGATCTCGTGCGGCTCGCAGGCGGATTCGCCCTCTTCGAGCAGCGCGCGCAGGATGCGCGACACCAGCATCCAGGTCTTGCCGGCGCCGGCGCAGGCCTCGACGGCTACCGAGCGGCGCGGGTCGCAGGCGACGGTGTAGAAGGCCTCGCGCGTGACGTGCTGGCCGTTGTGCTCGTAGGCTGCGCCGTTCATTTCGACGCCTCCCAGAAGTCTTTTCGGCAGAGGCCTCTTGCGGCGCAGTAGTCGCAGACAGCGCCCTCTCCCAGTGGCGGTAGCGCCGCCCCCTGCGCGATGCGCGTGAAGTCGTCGATGATGCCGGCCACCAATGCGTCCCTGGCTTCCACAACGGCAGGCTGCTCGACGGTCTGAGTGCCGGAGGATTTCTCGCCCACGTTGACGTAGGCCGCGCGCAAGGTGTCATCGGCCACCAGCGCGGCATAGAAGGCCAGCTGCGTGTCTTCGGTCGGGTCCTTCACACGCTCCTTGCTGACGGCGGCCGACTCGGTCTTGTAGTCGATCACGAAGGCCTGCCCGTCGGGCATGCGGTCGATGCGGTCGAGCCGGCCGATCAGGCGCAAGTCGCCCAGCGATTGCTCCTTCCAGGGCTCGGCTTCGGCGAAGACGGCACCGGCCGCCTCGTGCCCGGTCAGCCAGCCGAGGTAGCCGTCCCGCACCGCGGGCCATGCCGCGGCGAAAGGCAGGAACTCGGCCTCGGAGAGGCTGAGCTCGTGCATCGACCGCCGGGCCGCCTCCTCGATGAGAGCGGTGCGTTCCTCCGCATCCTGCGTCGGCGTTTCGGCCAGTGCTTCGTGGAAGTGGCCGAGCACGGCGTGCAGCCAGTTGCCGAAGTCGCGCTTGTCGATCTCGGCGTCGAGTTCGTCTGCGCTGCGCAGGCCCAGTTGCCGCAGCGCGAAGAAACGATAGGGGCAGCGCCGCAGGTCTTCGTACACGCTGGTGGAGATGTTCTCCAGCGGCAGGAGCGCGCCCGAGGGGGTCGGATATTTTGTTGGCTGCACTGCCACTTCGCGCGGTGTGCGTGGGTCGGCCGAGGGCTGCAGCGCGTGGTCGAGCTGCAGCGCCTGCACGAGGGGGCTGGGCCGCACCGGCTCACCGCTGGCGTCGGATTGGCGCCAGATCAACTCGCACGACGGGTTGTGCAAGGCCGCAGCCCAGGCCGCACGCTGCGCGGCTTCGAGCGTTTCGCGCGACGGCAGGCCCAGTTCGAGGCGCTGGGCCGCACTCCAGTTGCCGGGCGGCTCGGGCGATGCTGGCAGGCGGCGGTCGTCGCAGCCGGGAATGACCACCGCGCCGAACGCGCGACCCAGCAGTTGATACAGCGGCAGCACGACGACCTTCGGGGCCTGATCGCCAGCGGGGGGCACGAAACTCGCATCTTCCAGCACGTCGCGGACCCAGGCGGTGAATTCGGCCAGCGTGTGGCGGCCGCCGGGGAAATCGTCGTCGTCGCCGTGGGCGCCGGCATCGAGCCACAGGGCGCCAATCACCTTGCCGCCGGCCAGGTCTTCGTCGAGCAGCTCCCATTGGCTGCTGGCCTCCAGCAGTTCGCGCAGCGCGTGCAGCCATTCGGCCAAGGGACGCGAGCGGGCCATGGGCGCGCGGCGCTCTTCGATGGCCTCGGTAAAGGACAGCAGCGTGGCGTCTTGTGGTTTCTCGCTGCGCGCCATGAATGCACACCACGCAGACCAGTCGCGCTGGCCTTCGCGGCGCAGACGGGCTTCGAGCAGTTGTACGGTCGGTGCATCGCCGTCGGCGCCGCTCTTGAGCCATTCGAGCACCTGGTCGCTGGCGGCGTCGTGGGCGCAGGCGCGCAGCGCGCTCATCAGCGTGGCGGCGGCGCGCGTGGTCGAAAGCTTCCAGCCGGTTTCGTCGTGCGTGACGACGCCTTGCGCGCTCAACTGGGCGCTGATGCGGCGCGTGAGGGCGCGGTCGGTCGCGACCAAGGCGACCGGTGCGCGGTCTTCGGCGAGGTGGCGCAGCACGCAGGCGGCGGCGAGCTCGGCTTCGTCTTCGGGATCGAGGGCGACGTGCGAGGCACAGGTCTGCGCCGCTACGCCGGAAGGCACGAGCGAGAGATGAAGGGCATGGTCGCCCCACAGTTTGCAGAGAGATTGCGTGAGCGGATCGGTCTGGAAGCCCTCGAGCACGATCAGCGCATCGACCTGCGCGCGGGTGCCGTCGCGCTGAAGCACGTCGGTTGCGTAGCCCGAGGTCGAGGTCCACGCGACGGCGATGCGGATCAGCGCGCTTTCGATGCGGAACCACTCCGATTCGCTGCCCGCCTCGGCCACGCCTGCCGCGCGCTGCGCCCAATCACCGCCCCGTTCTTCGGGCGTCACGGCAGCCGCAAGAGGCGCCAGTTGATACGCCAGCTCGACGACGCGGCCGGCCAAGGCAAAGCGCTCGGCGTTGAAACCGGCCTGCGACAGCAGCGCCTGCGCCGTGACGAGATCGCGCGCCATGTCGTGCGCGATGTCGTAGCCAGTCGGCACGAAGCCGCCCGCGCTGCGGGCCCAGTTGTGGGTGGTTTCGAAGCGCGGCACGAAGCCGGGGCTGCCGCATCGCGCCCACATGGCGCGCGCCACGCCCATCAGCTGCGCATAGGGCACCAGCACCACGGTGCGGGCGGCATGCAGCTGGCGCTCGGCGAGCGCGCGGACGATCCGCGCGACGACGCCGTCGGCGGGATCGCACCACAGAGCCTGGACAGGGTGGCCTTCGTTCATGTTCTATCGAGGGGTTGGAGAGCGCGTGGACGTGACGCGCAAGGGCTTTGGCTATCGCCGCCATAGCGGCCCTGCAAGGCACGCCACCCCTTGGTTTCTGTCACAATGACCAGCACTTTAGCTGCACCGAAACTCTCTGCGCACAAGGATCCATCACATGGCCAGCGAACTCATCAAACACATCTCCGATTCCTCCTTCGAGGCCGACGTGCTCAAGTCCAGCCAGCCCGTGCTGGTCGACTACTGGGCCGAATGGTGCGGCCCCTGCAAGATGATCGCCCCCATCCTCGACGAAGTGTCGGCTACCTATGAAGGCAAGCTGCAGATCGCCAAGCTGAATGTGGACGAGAACCGCGACATCCCCGCCAAGTTCGGCATTCGCGGCATCCCCACGCTGATGCTATTCAAGGACGGCCAGCTGGCCGCCACCAAGGTCGGCGCCATGAGCAAGGCGCAACTCACGGCCTTCATCGACCAGCAACTCGCTTAAGCGACATTTCAACCGGCCAGCGCGCAATGCGTTGGCCGGCGCGTTTTTCCTGTCATAATCTCTCTCAGTTCACCGGCCCTTTCATTCAGGCAACCGGTTCGAGTTCCCCGGTTGGTGAGGCAGTTCTCGCTTCACATCCAACCTCCCCCCGTTTTCCGTTCGATTACCCCGCGAGGGGTCATTCCATGCACTTAAACGAACTCAAGGCACTCCACGTGTCTGAAGTCCTCAAGCAGGCTGAAGCGCTTGAGATCGAAAACGTCGGCCGCATGCGCAAGCAGGAGCTGATGTTCGCGATCATCAAGAAGCGCGCAAAAGCCGGCGAGCAGGTCTTCGCCGACGGTGTGCTCGAAATACTGCCCGACGGCTTCGGCTTCCTGCGCAGCCCCGACACCAGCTTCACGGCCAGCACGGACGACATCTACATCTCGCCCAGCCAGGTGCGCCGCTTCAACCTGCACACCGGCGACATGATCGAAGGCGAAGTGCGCACGCCCAAGGACGGCGAGCGCTACTTCGCGCTGACCAAGCTCGACAAGGTCAACGACGGTCCGCCGGAGCAGAACAAGCACAAGGTGATGTTCGAAAACCTGACGCCGCTGTTCCCCAAGGAACAGATGAAGCTGGAACGCGACGGCGTCAAGGGCGAAGAGAACATCACGGGCCGCATCATCGACATCATCGCCCCCATCGGCAAAGGCCAGCGCGCCCTGCTCGTGGCACCGCCCAAGAGCGGCAAGACGGTGATGATGCAGCACATCGCCCACGCGATCAGCGCCAACTACCCCGACGTTCACATGATGGTGCTGCTCGTCGACGAGCGCCCTGAAGAAGTGACCGAAATGCAGCGCACGGTGAAGGGCGAAGTCATTGCTTCGACCTTCGACGAGCCCGCAGCGCGCCACGTGCACGTCGCCGAAATGGTGATCGAGCGCGCCAAGCGCCTGGTCGAACTCAAGAAGGACGTGGTGATCCTGCTCGACTCGATCACCCGCCTGGCCCGCGCCTACAACAACGTCGTGCCCTCGTCGGGCAAGGTGCTGACGGGCGGTGTCGATTCCAACGCCCTGCAGCGTCCCAAGCGCTTCCTGGGCGCTGCGCGGAACGTGGAAGAAGGCGGCTCGCTGACCATCATCGGCACCGCGCTGATCGATACCGGCAGCCGCATGGACGAAGTGATCTTCGAAGAGTTCAAGGGCACCGGCAACTCCGAAATCCACCTCGACCGCCGCCTGTACGAAAAGCGCGTGTTTCCGTCGATCCAGCTCAACCGCAGCGGCACGCGCCGCGAAGAACTGCTGCTGGCTCCCGAGATCCTGCAGAAGACCCGCATCCTGCGTCAGCTCATGTACAACATGGATGAGATCGAGTCGATGGAGCTGATGCTCAAGAACATGAAGGCGACGAAGACCAATGTCGAATTTTTCGACATGATGCGTCGCGGCGGCTGAGCATCACGCTCTTCCGCAAAAGCGCGTTGGCCCTACCGGGTCAACGCGCTTTTTTCATGGGCGCCCTGTGCGCAGGGCGCGGCCTTCGAGGGCGCTCTGGCGGCCGATGTCGAGCAGTTCCATCAGCGCAACCGCCTGCTCAGGCGGCACGGGGTTCGGGCCGCGGCCCAGGATGGCGTCGCGCACTGCGGCGTAGTAGTCGACGTAGTTGCCGGCGCGCGTGGGAACGTTGCGCTTGCTGGACACGCCGTTGCTACCGATCAGTGTGAGCTCACCATCGAGCGGATCAGCGCCCCACCCTTCGGCCGGCGGCCGCAGCCCGGCACGCAGCGCATCCTCCTGCGTATCGACGCCGTGCTTGACGTAGCTGCCGCGCGTGCCGTGGACGACGTAGCGCGGCGCCGCATGCGCCGCCAGCGTCGTCGAATGCAGCACTACGCGCAGCGGCGCGTGCGGTCCGCTGTCGTACCGCAGCACGGCGTGAAAGTAGTCCTCGACCACGGCGCCGTCGCGCAACACGGCGGTGTCGAGTTGAAGCGTGTCAGGGAGGCCAAACAGCTGCACCGCCTGATCGACCAGATGAGCACCCAGGTCCACCCAAAGGCCCGAACCCGGCACGGCCTGCTCGCGCCAGCGCTCCTTCACCTCGGGCCGGAAGCGGTCGAAATGCGACTCCAGGTACACAGGCCGGCCCAGTTCGCCGGACGCCAGAACATCCTTGAGGGTCAGGAAATCGGCATCGAAACGCCGGTTCTGGTAGACCGCCAGGACACGATTGTTGCGTATTGACAACAACTCAAGCGCCCTCGCCTCGGCCACATCGAGCGTGAAAGGCTTGTCCACCACCACGTGCTTGCCAGCCTCCAGCGCCGCCCTGGCGACTGGATGGTGCTGGGCGTTGGGGGTTGCCACCACGACCAAATCGATGTCGGAGCAGGCCATGAGCGCCGCAACGTCTGGCACCACGGCCACACCGGGCCAGTCGGCGTGCACCTTGTGCGGCTGCGAACTCGCCACAGCCGCCAGTTCAAGCCCCGGAACGGCCGAAAGCACGGGCGCGTGGAAGGTCTGGCCGGCAAAACCATAGCCAACGAGACCGACGCGCAGAGATACAGAGGTCATGGGAAGGCCCGGTTTGCTCGGAAATGGGGCAGTATGCGATAATCATGGGCTCCGCGAAAAGTGCGGCTGGGCAGCTTCGTCCGGCACGTGGCTCTCGCATCGACCGCGCATTGATTCCAACAGCGCAAAAGGAAAGACCATGGCAAAAGAAGGCATCCACCCGAATTACCGCGAAGTCCTGTTCGTCGACATGTCGAACGGCTTCAAGTTCGTGACCCGTTCGTGCGCGAACACCAAGGAAATGGGCAAGACCGACGACGGTCGCGAACTGCCGCTGTTCAAGCTCGACACCACGAGCGAATCGCACCCGTTCTACACCGGCACACAGAAGTCGGTCGACAACATGGGCGGCCGCGTCGAGAAGTTCCGCAACCGCTTCGGCAAGACCACCGGCGCTGCTTCGAAGTAAGGCACGCGCTTTTGCGTCGAGGGCAGCCCGGTTTACCGCGCTGCCCTTTTTCTTTCTGAATCCTGCCTTTTTCCGCCACTTGAACCAGCCCACTCCCGCGATCGTTGCCCAGAGCGCCGTGCGCCGGCTGCCGCGCATCGCATTGCTTCTGCTGTGTGCGGCTTATCTGCTGCCAGGCCTGGTCGGCCGGGGCCCCTGGAAGAGCGCCGACATCACGGCCTTCGGCTACATGTCCGAACTGGCCCGCAGCACCGAAGGCATTGCGCGCTGGTTCGACCCCATGCTGCTGGGCCTGCGCCCGGAAACACCCGCCCTGATCCCTTACTGGATCGGCGCCCTGGCCATCAAGATCGCCCCGTCGTGGCTGAACCCCGACCTGGCCGTGCGCGTTGCCTTCGCGTTCCTGCTCTGGGGCGCCTTCACCGCCACCTGGTATGCCGTGTACTACCTGGCCCGCACAGCGCGCGCCCAGCCCGTGGCTTTTGCCTTCGGCGGCGAGGCCCGGCCCACTGACTACGCACGCGCCATCGCCGACGGTGGCTTGCTGGCGCTGATTGCCTGCCTCGGCCTCGCCCAGCTCGGCCACGAAACCACGCCCGCACTGGCGCAGCTGTTCTTCGCCTCGCACCTGTTCTATGGCGTGGCCGCACTGCCCTACCGCCGCACCGGCCCGGTGATCGCATTGACCGTCGGCACCATCTGCATCACGCTGAGCGGCGCCCCCACCGTCGGCCTTGCGCTGGCCATCGGCAGCGCGCTGTACATCGCGTATGAACGCCAGCTTGCCGCGCAGTCCGAGCGCGAAAACGCCGACAACAACGAAGACAACGGCCCCGGCTACACACGAGGCGCCCTCCTCACGATGATCGGCATCACGGTGCTGGCGGCGGTGCTCGTATTCAGCCTGAAGCTGCCGACATGGAAGATCACCGTGGTCGGCGGTTCGCTGCTCGGCGACGTGCGCAGCCAGGGCAAGCTGCTGCTGTGGTTCACTTGGCCGGTCTGGCCGCTCGCCATCTGGACGCTGTGGCGCTGGCGGCGACAGCTCACGGCGCGCCACGTCGCGCTGCCCTTCTGGTTCGCCCTGGTGCCGCTGGCCGCCACCTGGACCACCGACTACTCCGACCGCTCGCTGCTGCTGGCTCTGCCCGCCTTCGCCACGCTCGCCGCGTTCGCCCTGCCCACCTTCCGGCGCAGCGCCGCGGCGCTGATCGACTGGTTCAACGTGCTGTTCTTCAGCGGCCTCGCGGTGCTGGGCTGGATCTACTGGATCGCCATGCAGACCGGCGTTCCACCCAAGCCCGCCGCCAGCGTCACACGACTGGTGCCCGGCTTCGTACCCGAGCTCTCGCCCATTGCCGTAGCGCTCGCCGTGGCTGCGACCATTGCCTGGTGCTGGCTGGTGCGCTGGCGCACGGGGCGGCACCGCGCCGCACTCTGGAAGACGCTGGTGCTGCCAGCCGGCGGCACCGCTCTTTGCTGGATGCTGCTGATGACGCTGTGGCTGCCGCCTATCGACTACGCACGCAGCTTCGCGCCGCAAGTGCGCGCCGTGGCTGAACGCGTGGGCCAGCCGCGCTGCATCGCCGAGCTCGCGCTCAGCCGCCCACACATTGCAGCGCTGCGCCACCACGGCAACTTCAACGTGCAGCCGCTGCTGCTGGGCACCGACTGCCCGTGGCTGCTCGCAAGCCCGGACACCATCGAGCGCCTGCACACCATCATTCCCTTCGACCAGTGGCGCTTTGCCGGCACGCTGCGCCGCCCCAGCAGCGCGGCCGACGACCTCTTGCTCTACCAGAAGATCACGCCGCAGTGAGGAGCGAACGGGCTCTGATCGCGCGGCACGCGGGCACGGTGCTCGTCGGCCAATTGGCCGTGATGGCCTTCGGCGTGACCGACACCATCATCGCGGGCCGCTACTCCGAGCACGCACTGGCCGCCCTCTCGGTCGGCGCTGCCATCTTCGTCAGCGTGTATGTCTCGTTGATGGGTGTGCTGCAGGCACTGCTGCCGGTCTGGGCCGAACTGCACGGCGGCGGCCGCAGCAGCGAAGTGGGCCGCTCGGTGCGGCAATCGCTCTACCTCGCGGCCATTGCCATTGTGGTCGGCATGGCGATCCTGCTGCTGCCGGGCGCGGCCCTGCGATGGACCCAAGTGCCGGCGGAAATGCGCGGCGAAGTCGAGGCCTATCTGGCCGTGCTGGCCTTTGCGCTGGCGCCAGCCCTGCTCTTCCGTCTGTTCAGCACCCTCAACCAGAGCCTGGGCAAGCCCCAGCTCGTGACGTGGCTGCAGTTGGGTTCGCTGGGCGTGAAGCTGCCGTTGTCGATCTGGTTCACTTTCGGCGGCGCGGGCCTGCCGGCCATGGGCCTCGTGGGCTGCGGCTGGGCGACGCTGTGCGTGAACTGGGCCATGCTCGGCTGCGCCATCTGGCTGCTGCGCAGTCGCCCGTTCTACCGCGACTACGGACTCTGGAAGCGCATCGAGGCGCCCGACTGGCAGCAGATCCGCAAGTTCGCGCGGCTTGGCGTGCCAGGCGGCTTGGCGGTGCTGGTCGAAGTGACCTCGTTCACGCTGATGGCCCTGTTCATCGCTCGCCTCGGCACCGCAGCCGCAGCGGCTCACCAGATCGCGTCGAACCTGCTGGCCGTGGCCTACATGACCCCACTGTCGCTGGCCATCGCAACCAGCGCGCGTGTGAGTTTCTGGCTCGGCGCCGGGGACGCTGCCAAGGCCCGGCACGCCTGCCGCCTGGGCTTCGAACTGACGGCCCTGTGCGCGCTGTTCTATGCCACCGCCATGGCCGTGTTGCGCTACGAGCTCGCCAACGTGTATTCCGACAACCCGGCGGTGATCGCGATGGCCGGCGCGCTGTTGCTGGCCGTGGCGCTGTATCACTTCGCGGATGCGGTGCAGACCTTCTGCGTGTTCGTATTGCGGTGCTACCGCGTCACGCTGGCGCCGCTGGTGATCTATTGCGCGATGCTGTGGGGACTGGGTTTGGGCGGGAGCTATCTGCTGGCGTACCACGGTCTGGGCCCCTGGGCGGCCATGCAGTCGCCGCTGGCGTTCTGGATCATGAGCGCCGCCGCGCTGGCCGTGACGGCCCTACTGTTCGGTGCACTGCTGCGCTGGACGATGCACCAGCGCGCGAGATAGGCCGCGTCTACTTGGCCAGCACGCGCGCTTCCCGCACGCGCGCTGCGGGAAACAGCAGCGCAAAGCGGGAGCCCTTGCCCACCGTGCTTTCGATGCGCAGCTCGGCACCATGCCGCTGGGCGATGTGCTTGACGATCGCCAGCCCCAATCCCGTACCGCCAGTCTCGCGCGAGCGACTGCGGTCGATGCGATAGAAGCGCTCGGTCAGCCGCGGGATGTGCTCGGCGGCAATGCCTGGACCGGTGTCCTTCACGGCGTATTCGCCGCGCCCGTCGGGCAGCACCCGCCAGCTCACGGCCACCTCGCCACCGCCCGGCGTGTAGCGGATGGCGTTGCTCAGCAGGTTCGACATCGCGCTCTGCAGTTCGGTTGGCGCACCCGACAGTTCGGACTCCGCGTCGACCGTGAACGACAGTCGGTGCCCCTGCGGCGTCAGGCGCCCCGACAGCCCTCGTCCTTCGTCTTCGCACTGCGCGAGCAGCGCACGAGTGCGGATCCACTGGTTTCCCGAAGGCGCCGCGCTCCCCTCCAGCCGCGACAGCGTCAGCAGGTCGTTCACCAGCGTCTCCATGCGGTGCGATTGCTGCCCCATCAGCGACAGATAGCGCGTGCGCTCGTCCGCATCGAGCGGCAGGTTCTGTAGTGTCTCGACGAAGCCGGCCAGTACCGTCAGCGGCGTGCGGATTTCATGCGACACGTTGGCAACAAAATCGCGCCGCATCGCCTCGGCCTGCTCCAGCGCCGTGATGTCGCGCGTCAGCAGCATGCGGCGATTGCCGGCATAGGGATGCACCTGCACCGACAACCGCACCGGATGGCCGCGCTGATGCCCATGGCCGAGTCCGGAGGCATCGATGACCACGTCGCGGCTGTAATTCCAGGACGCGAGGTAAGCAACGAAAGCCGGATCTCGCACGAGGTTGGCGAGGTGCTGCGCCAGATCGCGTTCGGCGTCGATACCGAACTGGCTGGCCGCCGTCTGGTTGCACCATTCGATGCGGCCCTGCTCGTCGAGCAACACCACGCCATTGGGCGACGCCTGGATGGCCGCCAGGAATTCCTGCAGCCGGTCTTCGGCCTGCCGGGTCTGCTGCTCGCGGTCGCGCAGCAGCTTGCGGATGCGCTCGGACAACTCGCCCCACACGCCGGACCCGCGCGACGGCAGGCCGGCGGCATCGTTGCGCAACACCCGCATCAGTCGCTCGGCGCGCCAAGCGTCGAGCCCCAGCCAGAGTACCGCACCCAGCCAGGCGCCCAGCCACCCGAACTTCCATCCAAAAATGACGATAGCGCCCGCTCCTATTAAGAGGGACGCTATTAAAAATGTAGCAATTCGAAAAGGCATGGCGGGCGATTATCCGCGCCCGCGGCCAAAGGGTGCCACGGCGGTCAAACCGTGACTTGGGCGGTCAGGCGGTAGCCCGCTCCGCGGACGGTTTCGACCATCGGCGCGGCCGCACCCAGCGATTCGCGCAGGCGCTTGACGTGCACGTCGACCGTGCGCTCTTCGATGTAGACGTGGTCGCCCCATACCTTGTCGAGCAGCTGAGCACGGCTGTGCACACGCTCGGCATGCTGCATCAGGTAAGCCAGCAGCTTGAACTCGGTTGGGCCGACCTTCAGGGCGCCGCCCTGCCAGGTCACGCGGTGCGTGGAGGTGTCGAGTGCCAGCTCGCCAATTTCGACGCGCTCCGTGACCACTTCCGGAGCCCGGCGGCGCAGCACCGCACGGATGCGGGCCAGCATTTCCTGGGTCGAGAACGGCTTGGTGATGTAGTCGTCGGCACCGGCGTCGAGGCCGGCAACCTTGTCGGGTTCGTCACCGCGCGCAGTCAGCATCAGGATGGGGATGGCCTTGGTGCGCGGGTCCTTGCGCCACTGGCGCGCGAGCTGCAGGCCGCTTTGGCCCGGCAGCATCCAGTCGAGCAGGATCAGATCCGGCAGGAAGGCGTCGATCTCACGCTGGGCCGCAGCGCCATCCTCCGACCAGATCGGCTCGAAGCCGTTATGGCGCAGGTTGACGGCGATCAGCTCGGCGATCGAGGACTCGTCTTCGACGATGAGGACACGGGGTTTCTTCATGCTTTCTTGGGAGTCTTGCCGCTGTTGTTACTGCAGCGCGGACTCGATTTCCTGCATCGAAGTGTGCCGGACATCGGCGCCCTTGACGATGTAGATGATGAATTCGGCAATGTTCTTGGCGTGGTCGCCAATGCGTTCGATGGCCTTGGCCAGGAACAGCAGGTCCAGGCTGGCGGAGATCGTGCGCGGGTCTTCCATCATGTAGGTGACCAGCTTGCGCACGAACCCGTCGAACTCCTTGTCGATAAGGTCGTCGTCCTTCAGGATGGACAACGCTGCGGAGGTGTCGAGCCGCGCGAATGCGTCCAGCGCCTTGCGCAGCAGGCCCGAGGCCAGGTCGGCCGCGATACGCAGCTCGGTCGTGGGCAGTTGCCGGGCCGAACCGCTTTCGATGATCGACTTGACCATGCGCGCGATCTTGTTGGCCTCGTCGCCCACGCGCTCGAGGTTGGCGGTGGTCTTGCTGATGGCGATCAGCAGGCGCAGGTCGCGTGCGGTAGGCTGGCGACGCGCGATGATCGACGACAGCTCGCGGTCGATGTCGATTTCCATCGCGTTGACGCGCTGCTCGGTTTCCATCACGCGGTCGGCCGCTTCGACGTCGAACTGCAGCAACGCGTACACGGCTTGGTGAATCTGCGACTCGACCATGCCGCCGAGCTCCATCACGCGCGACGAGACGCCGTTGAGTTCGCTGTCGAACTGGCTGGAAAGGTGTTTCTCGGTCATGTTGTCTCCTTTGACTTCAACCGAAGCGGCCGGTGATGTAGTCCTCGGTCTCCTTGCGCTGCGGCTTGAAGAACATCTGCTCGGTGGCGCCGAACTCGATCAGATCGCCGAGGTACATGTAGGCGGTGTAGTCGCTGCAGCGGGCGGCCTGCTGCATGTTATGCGTCACGATGACCACCGTGTACTCATTCTTGAGTTCGGCGATCAGTTCCTCGATCTTCGCGGTCGAGATCGGGTCGAGCGCCGAGCAGGGTTCGTCCAGCAGCAGCACTTCAGGCTTGATCGCGATGCCGCGCGCAATGCACAGGCGCTGCTGCTGGCCGCCGGACAGGCCCGAGCCGCTTTGCTGCAGCTTGTCGCGCACTTCGGTCCACAGAGCAGCCTTCTTCAGGGCCCACTCGACGCGGTCGTCCATTTCGCTGGCCGAGAGGTTCTCGAACAGCTTCACGCCGAAGGCGATGTTGTCGTAGATCGACATCGGGAACGGCGTGGGCTTCTGGAACACCATGCCGACCTTGGCGCGAATCAGCGCCACGTCTTGCTTCGACGTGAGCAGGTTTTCGCCGTCGAGGGCGATGGTGCCTTCGGCGCGCTGCTCTGGATAGAGCTCGAACATGCGGTTGAAGGTGCGCAGCAGGGTCGACTTGCCGCAGCCCGACGGGCCGATGAAAGCCGTGACCTTGTTCTCGGGAATCTCGAGGTTGATGCCCTTGAGCGCGTGGAACTTGCCGTAGTAGAAATTCAGGTCCTTGACCGAGATCTTCGAGCGCGACGGTTGTGCAACGGTATTTGGCATGTTGTCTTCTTCTGCTGGGTTCAGTGTTTGTTGCGCGTCAGGACCCGCGCCAGGATGTTGAGGGCGAGCACGGCAATGGTGATCAGGAACACGCCGGCCCATGCCAGCTGTTGCCAGTTCTCGTAAGGGCTCATCGCGAACTTGAAGATCGTGACCGGCAGGCTGGCCATTGGCTGGCTCACGTCGGCGGTCCAGAACTGGTTGTTCAGCGCGGTGAAGAGCAGCGGCGCGGTTTCGCCGGCAATGCGCGCCACGGCCAGCAGCACACCGGTGACCACGCCGGCGCGGGCAGCGCGCAGCGTGATGCTGAGGATGACCTTCCACTTCGGCGTGCCCAGCGCGTAGGCCGCTTCGCGCAGGCCCGGTGGCACCAGCTGCAGCATGTTCTCGGTGGTGCGGATCACCACCGGAATCACGATCAGCGCCAAGGCGATCGCACCGGCCAGACCCGAGAAGGTCTTGAAATAGGCCACCACCACGGCATACACGAACAGGCCGATCACGATCGACGGCGCCGACAGCAGGATGTCGTTGACGAAGCGCGTGACCGAGGCGAGCCAGCCCTTGGGGTTGTATTCGGCCAGATAGATGCCGGCCATGATGCCGATGGGCGTACCCACGAAGGTGGCCAACGCCACCATCACGAACGAGCCGAAGATCGCATTCGCGATACCGCCTGCCTCGTTTGGCGGCGGCGTCATTTCGGTGAAGGTGGCGAGGGCGAGGCCGCCCACGCCCTGACGCAGCGTTTCCCAAAGGATCCAGACCAGCCAGAACACGCCGAAGGCCATCGCGGCGAGCGACAGCGTGAGCGCGATCTTGTTGACGCGGTTGCGCGAGGCAAACTTGGCCTGGCGCGTTTCGGCCAATGCCTTGGCCGCGAGAAGATTCTGAGCGGTGCTCACGATTTGGTTCCTTCGCTCTTCTTCATCTTGGCCAGCAGCATCTTGGAGAGCGACAGCACGACGAAGGTGATGAAGAACAGCACGAGGCCGAGGTACATCAGCGCGGCCTGATGCAGGCCCGCGCCGGCTTCGGCGAATTCGTTGGCGAGTGCCGAGGTAATGCTGTTGGCAGCCTCGAACACGGAAAGGGAGTTGAGCTGGTTCATGTTGCCGATCACGAACGTGACCGCCATCGTTTCACCCAGCGCCCGGCCGAGGCCGAGCATGATGCCGCCGATCACGCCAGCCTTGGTGTAGGGCAACACGACCTTGGAAACGACTTCCCAGGTGGTGGAGCCGAGGCCGTAGGCCGACTCTTTCAGCAGCGGCGGCGTCACTTCGAACACGTCGCGCATCACCGAAGCGATGAACGGAATGATCATGATCGCGAGGATGATGCCGGCGGACAGGATACCGATGCCCACTGGTGGGCCGGACACCAGCGCGCCGAGGTACGGCACGCCGCTGAGCAGCTTCTGCAGCGGCTGCTGCACCCAGGTGGAAAGAATCGGGCCGAACACCAGCAGGCCCCACATGCCGTAGACGATGGAAGGCACCGCCGCCAGCAGTTCAATGGCCGTGCCCAGCGGGCGCTTGAGCCAGTTGGGCGAGAGTTCCGTCAGGAAGAGCGCAATGCCGAAGCTCACCGGCACCGCGATCACCAGCGCGATGATCGAGGTGGCCAGCGTGCCGTAGATCATGACCAGGCCGCCGTACTCCTCCTTGACCGGATCCCACACGCTGCTCGTGAGAAAGCCAAGGCCGTACTTCGAAATGGCGGGCCAGGCGCCGACAACCAGCGACAACAGGATGCCGATGAGCATCGCGAGCGTCAGCAGCGCGGCGCCCTTGGCGGCCCAGCCGAACAGCCGGTCGGCCATCGGGCCGGAACGCGGAGCTTTCACGGGCGGCGGGGGTGCAGTAGCACGACCGCGCTCGGCCGCGAGGTCGAGAGAGGTGGTGGCGGCGGGAAAGGTGGATGACACGGGTCGCTCCGGCAAAGACGAAAGCGGCGCGTCCTGGAGCGAAGAATTGCTCATGGGCGCGCCGTCCTGGACTGAGGGGTGGATTTACTTGAACGCGACGGCCTTGCCCGACGCGTCCTTCACATCACCCCATGCCTTGGCGATGGTGGCCTTCACGGCGTCAGGCATCGGCACATAGTCGAGATCGTCGGCCGTCTTGTCGCCGCTCTTGTAGGCCCAGTCGAAGAACTTGAGCACGGTGGTCGCGTTGGCGGGCTTGTCCTGCACCTTGTGCATCAGGATGAAGGTGGCGCCAGTGATGGGCCATGCGTCCTTGCCGGCCTGGTTGGTCAGCACCTGGTAGAAGCTCTTGCTCCATTCAGCACCGGCGGCGGCGGCCTTGAATGCCGAGTCGTCGGGCGACACGAAGGTGCCGGCGGCGTTCTGCAGCTGGGCGTACGTCATCTTGTTCTGCTTGACGTAGGCGTATTCGACGTAGCCGATCGAGTTGGGCAGGCGGTTCACGAAAGCGGCGACGCCTTCGTTGCCCTTGCCACCCGCGCCGGTGGGCCAGTTCACGGCCGTGCCTTCACCGACCTTGGTCTTCCACTCGGCGTTGACCTTGCTCAGGTAGTTGGTGAACAGGAAGCTGGTGCCCGAGCCGTCGGCGCGGCGAACCGGGGCGATGGCGGCGTCAGGCAGGGCCAGCGAACCGTTCAGCGCCTTGATGGCTGGGTCGTTCCACTTGGTGATCTTGCCGAGGTAGATGTCGCCCAGAACCTGACCGTTGAGCTTCAGTTCGCCGGGCTTGATGCCCTGGATGTTGACCACAGGGATCACGCCACCGATGACTGTGGGGAACTGCATCAGGCCCTTGGCCTGCAGTTCATCGTCCTTCAGGGGGGCGTCCGATGCGCCGAAGTCGACTGTCTTGGCTTCGATCTGCTTGATGCCGGCGCCCGAGCCAACCGACTGGTAGTTGATCTTGACGCCGGTGGCCTTGTTGAAGTCGGAGGCCCACTTGGCGTACAGCGGTGCCGGGAAGCTGGCGCCAGCGCCGGTCACGTCTTGTGCGAAAGCGGGAATGGAGAACACCGCGGCCACAAGGCCGGCTGTTGCAAATTTGAACGTCGTTTTCATGAAGCTTCCTTTAGAAGTAAGAAGTAGTCCCTTTTTCGGGCTTGGACGGACTCTAAAAAGCTTGTGTGACATCGGTGTGACACCCCTCTGTCGAGGGAAAATGCCTTTATTCCCCCGGTGGTTCGTGTGACGCTGTCACATAACCGTCATGCGCCGCGCCTAGCCTTCCAAACCTCGCCATTGCGCGATCCGAGAGGTGGCGCGCCCTGTCACGGCGCTACGATCAAACACAAAGACACCCGCCTTCTTCTTCAGAACCACATGCAAAACGGCACCCGCCTCGCAGCAGTCGACCTGGGCTCGAACAGCTTCAGGCTTGAAATCGGACAGGTCGACCACGGCCAGATCCACCGCACTGAATATCTCAAGGAGACGGTTCGCCAGGGCAACGGCCTGGACAGCGCGCGCAACCTCACGGCCGAGGCCATGCAGCGCGGCTGGGACGCGCTCGCGCGCTTCGGTGAGCGCTTGGCCGGCTTCAAGCGTTCGCAGGTGCGGGCCGTGGCCACGCAAACGCTGCGCGAAGCGCGCAACCGTGAAGAATTCCTGCTGCGCGCACGCACCATTCTGGGCTTCGGCATCGACGTGATCCCGGGCCGGGAAGAGGCCCGCCTCATATATCAGGGCGTAGCGCACATGCTGCCGCACACCGACGCCTCCGACAGCGAGCGCCGGCTGGTAGTCGACATCGGCGGGCGCTCCACCGAAATGATCATCGGCCACGCCCTCGAGGCCGACCGCATGGAGTCGTACCGGGTCGGCAGCGTCGCCTGGTCGATGAAGCACTTCGGCGAAGGCCTGTTCACCGCCAGCGCCTTCCGCGCCGCTGAAGTGGCCGCCAAGGCCGTGCTCGACGACGCCCTCGCCACATACACCCGAGATCAATGGGATGTGGCCTACGGCGCCTCCGGCACCATCGGCGCCGTCGGCGACGTGCTGGCTGCGGCGGGTGGCGAGTCCGGCCTCGTTACGCGTGAAGGCCTCGACTGGCTGCTCGACCGCCTGCTCAAGGCCGGTAGCGCCGACAAGCTGCGCATCGACGGCATGCGGGAAGACCGCAAGGCCGTCATCGGCGGCGGTGTGAGCGTGCTGCGCGCGGTGTTCGACCTGCTCGGCATCCAGGAAATGAAAGTCGCCCAGGGCGCCCTGCGCCACGGCGTGCTCTATGAGTTGCTGGAACGCGACGAAAGCGTGGCCGACATGCGCACCGCCACGGTGGCGCGGCTGGCCAATCGCTTCACCGTCGACACGGCCCAGGCCAAGCGCGTGGGCGAAACGGCCGCTGCGCTGTTCGTGCAGCTCTCCCCCGCCGCGCGTGGCGGCAGTACGTCGAGCCGGGCCGGCCGGGCGTTGCGCAAGCTGGGCTGGGCAGCGCAGTTGCACGAAATCGGCACGTTGATCTCGCACAGCGACTACCACAAGCACGGCGCCTACATCCTCGACAACACCGACGCGCCCGGCTTCGCGGTGAACGAAATGCATGCGCTCGGCCAGTTGGTGCTGGGCCAGCGTGGCAAGCTGCGCAAGCTCGAAGCAGCACTGGACGATGAAACCTTCGTGATGCAGTTGCTGTCTCTTCGGCTCGCGGTGATCCTGTGCCACGCGCGCCGCGACCCCGACCCGCAGGCACTGCACCTCGCAGCGTTGGGCGCACGGGCTTTCACCATTGCCTGCGCGCCAGACTGGGCCGAGGCATTCCCACAATCGGCACACCTGCTGCGTGAAGAAGTGCTGGCCTGGCAGAAGACCAGCAGCTGGCGCGTCGAGCTCAGCGGCTGCTGAGCAGCCTCGGTAGTTAGTTAGAGCAGTTCCGGCGACTGCACCGTCACCACGACGGTCTGCACGTCGCCGTCGCGCTCGCGCGTGCGAATCCACCACAGCGCACCCTTGCGCACCGGGCAGCTGTCCTGCTTGAGGCCCAGGAGCAGGGAGATAGCCTGCCCCACCGATGGCTGGTGGCCAATCATCAGCACCACCGACTTGCCGTTGGGCCAACCGGCTGCGCCAAGCAGTGCCTCGGCCGTTGTGTCGAGCGCGAGCTCCGAGCGCAGCTTGTACTTGCGGCCCAGTGCCAGCGCAGTCTGTTCGCAACGCCGCGCGGGGCTGCAGATGATGCGCGTGCCGTCCGGCAGCTGACGGTCCAGCCAAGTGGCCATCCGCTTGGCCTGCTTTTCGCCGCGCGCGGTGAGGGAGCGCTGCATGTCGTCGCAACCCTCGGTCCAGTCCTCGGCTTCGGCATGACGCCAGAAGATCAAGTCCATGGTCATCGTCTTTCGATCGTCAGTTGCTGGATGCATCTCTGAGATGCCCTCTGGATGCGTAGCGGTTCATGAGCGCGGCCTGCGCACCGTGGGCCTCGACGACGGGCGATGCGCCCGCTTCGCCCGAATGCGTGTCGTGATCGACGCGCGTGTAGATGCCGTCCGCGCCCAGATCCCAGGCGTCGCGTCCGTCGTGCAGGTAAGCCACCAGGCACTCGTCGATCAGGCGCTGGCGCAGTCCTGGATCGGTCACGGGCCACGCAAGCTCGATGCGCCGCATCATGTTGCGGTTCATCCAGTCGGCGCTCGACAGGTACAGCGATTCGTCCTCGCCATTGCGGAAATAGAAGACCCGCGAATGCTCGAGGAAACGGCCGATTACCGAGCGCACGCGGATGTTGTCGGTGAGACCTGGCACCTGTGCGGGCAGCGTGCAGGCGCCGCGCACGATCAGGTCAATCTTCACGCCCTTCTGCCCCGCGCGGACCAGCGAGGCGATGATTTCGTCGTCGGTCAGCGCGTTCATCTTGGCGACGATGCGCGTCGACTGGCCGGCCGCCGCGGCCAAACCCAGCGCATCGATCTGCGCCACGATGTTCTTGTGCAGGTCGAACGGCGCCAGCCACATGCGGTTGAGCTTGGGCAAGCGGCTCTGGCTCGCCAGATGCACGAACACGGCCTCCATATCGGCAGTCAGCATCGGATCGGCCGTGAGGTGGCTGATGTCGGTGTAGAGCCTGGCGGTGCGCGGGTTGTAGTTACCCGTGGACAGATGGCCGTAGCGGCGCAATTGCTTGCCCTCGCGCCGCGTCACCAGCAGCATCTTGGCGTGGGTCTTCAGGCCGACCACGCCGTACACCACCTGCGCGCCGATCGATTCAAGCATCTCGGCCCAGTTGATGTTGGCCTCTTCGTCGAAGCGCGCCTTCAGCTCCACCACCACTGTGACTTCCTTGCCACGGCGTACGGCTTCGCGCAGCAGGTCCATCATTTCCGAATCGGCGCCGGTGCGGTAGATGGTCTGCTTGATCGCCAGCACCTGCGGGTCGAGCACCGCTTCGCGCAGGAAGGCCAGCACGCCCTCGAAGCTTTCGAAGGGCTGGTGAATCAGCACATCGCCGCGCTGCAGCTGCTCGAAGAACGACTGCCCGAGCGACAGCGCGACGGGGTAGGAAGCCGGATACGGCGGAAAGCGCAGTTGCGGCTCGTCGAGCAGGTCGGCCAGTTGCGTGAGCCGGGCCAGGTTGACCGGGCCATGCACGCGGTACAGCGCCTCGGGCGGCAGGTTGAACTGCGCCAGCAGGAAACTCGCAAGAGACTCGGCGCAGCTCGCGGACACTTCCAGCCGCACGGCCTGGCCATAGTGCCTGTGCTGCAGCCCCTGGCGCAACGCGGTGCGCAGGTTCTTGACGTCTTCCTCGTCCACCGCAAGGTCGGAATGCCGGGTAACGCGGAACTGCGAGAAATCGCCCACCTCGCGCCCCGGGAACATGCTCGCCAGATGCGCGCGCACCACGCTCGACAGCGCCACGAACAGCGTCTTGCCATCCGACACCTTGGCCGGCATCTTGATCAGGCGCGGCAGCACGCGCGGCAGCTTGACGATCTGGATCGGGTTTTCGCGCCCGAAAGCATCCTTGCCACCCAGTCTCACGATGAAGTTGAGCGACTTGTTGGCCACCTGCGGGAACGGATGCGCCGGGTCGAGCCCGACCGGAATCAGCAGCGGGCGCACTTCGCGCTCGAAATACTCGCTGACCCACTTGCGCTGCGCCGGATTGCGCTCGCCATGCGAAATGATGCGGATGCCGTGCGTCGCAAAAGTCGGCATCAGCTCGTCGTTGTACAGCGCGTACTGGCGCGCCACGAGCTTGTGGGCCGCCTCGGCCAGCCGTTCGAACGACTCGACCGTGTAAGTGCCCTTGTGGTCCCCAGCGCTGCCCGCGATCAGGTGCGGCGCGGCGCGGACCTCGAAGAATTCATCGAGGTTCGACGAAACGATGCACAGATAGCGCAACCGCTCGATCAGCGGCACCTCTTTGCGATGCGCCCAGTCGAGCACACGCTCGTTGAACGAAAGAATGCTGTGGTCGCGGTCCAGCAATGTGAACGTGGGTGCCGCAACGTCAAGCGACGGATCTGCGGAGGCGGGTGACATGGGCACTGATTCTGGAGCAAGCGGCACAGGAGAACACGTAGGCTGAAATATGACAGTGTCAGCCCCTCTTGTGACAGTTCCATGACTATCCCGTGACGCCTCTGAGCCAGTCGCATGCCGGCTGGCAGCGCCAAGCGTAGAAGCGGGCGGCCCGGTTTCGGGCCGGTCGGCCGCCGGCTTCATGCGCCCAGAAAGTGCTTGCGGTAGCGCGCCGGCAGATCGTCGATGCGCATCAGCATCGGCAGGTCGGCGGCGTTGAAATCCGGATCCCAGGCGGGCGCCCCAAGCACCTTTGCGCCCAGGCGCAGGTAGCCCTTGATGAGCGCCGGCGGCTCCACGTCGAGCGTGCTGTCGAGTCGCTCGACTGGCAAGGGCAGGCGGGGCTGCACCTGATACTGGATCGGTGCCATGTGCTTGGCCGACACCTGGCGCCAGATGCTGGCTGCGGCGTCACCATTCGTGACTCCGTTGTGTGACATCGGAATGCTCGCGCAACCGATCATCGTGTCCAGTTTGTTGCGGTGCATGAAGCCAGCTAGAGCACCCCAGAGTGCGAGGATCACGCCGCCCTGGCGGTGGTCGGGATGCACGCAGCTGCGGCCCAGCTCGACCATGCGCTCGCGCAGGTCGCGCAGGCGGGTGAGGTCGAATTCAGTATCGCTGTAGGTGCTGCCGACGCGGCGGGCCTGGGCAGGCGTGAGTACGCGATAGGTGCCGATGACCTGCTGGGTCAGTTCGTCGCGCACGAGCAGGTGCTCGCAGAAGTCGTCGAACAGGTCAATGTCGTGGCCGGCCAGCGGCGACGAGACCCGGGCACCCATTTCGCCGACGAACACGTCGTAGCGAAGGCGTTGGGCGGCACGCACATCGTCAAGGTGGCGGGCCCAGCCCACGGTGATGCCTTGTTTGGACTCGACGGCCGGCGGCAGGATGACAGCGGGCGCCTGGGGCACCGATGTGCGGGCAGCAGCAACAACGGTAGACACACCGGTTGCAGGAGCGGGCCACAAGGCCGCGCGCAGCCCGATCTGCGAAAGCGGAAACGTCGGGTTGGGCAGTTCTTTCATGGGGAACCCTTTCTGCCGAGGGAGTCTCCGCACCTGCGATGAAGCGGGCATGTCAGGAACATTGCAGGCACGTGACGTTGTTACAGCCCAAAGCCGCCCGTGAAACGCCTGCAAACCGCTTGGCGCCGCTTCGTCGTCTAATGCGGTGGATTCGCGAAATGGAGCTTCCACACATGGCCACCACCAACGCAACCGGCACCGACAGCAGCCGCCTTCACCAGACTTTTCCAGTCCTCAGTGACACCGAGATTGCGCGCATTGCACGCTTTGGCAGTGTTCAGCAGTTCGCACGGGGCACCAGGCTATTTACAGCAGGCGAAACCGGCCCCGGCATGTTCGTGCTGCTGAAAGGCGTTGTCGCTGTAACGCAACGCGACGGCCTCGGCCATGTGGTGCCGATCGTGCGGCAGGGTCCAGGCGAATTCCTGGCCGAAGTCGGCCAGCTGAGCGGCCGCCCTGCCCTGGTCGACGGCCACGCCGACGAAGACGTCGAAGCGCTGCTCGTATCACCCGCGCAACTGCGCGCGCTGCTGGTGGCCGAAGCCGACTTGGGCGAGCGCATCACCCGCGCGCTGATCTTGCGGCGCGTGGCGCTGATCGAGTCCGGCGCCAGCGGCCCGGTGCTGATCGGCCAGCCGCAGTCGCCCGACATGGCGCGGCTGGAAAACTTCCTTCGCCGCAACGGCTATCCATATCACTTGGTCGACGCCGCCGAAGACCCCGATGCGGCTGCGTTGCTCGCGCAGTACGGCGCCAGCAAACTGCTGGCCGTGTGCCCCGACGGCTCGGTGCTGGTCAACCCGGCCGACGAGGCGCTGGCGCGCTGCCTCGGCATGGTCGACACCGCCGAGCGCAACGAGCTGTTCGACGTGGCCGTTGTCGGCGCCGGGCCGGCCGGCTTGGCAACTGCGGTCTACGCTGCCTCGGAAGGCCTGCGCGTGATCGTGCTCGACTGCCGCGCCTTCGGCGGCCAAGCCGGCGCCAGCGCGCGCATTGAAAACTATCTGGGCTTTCCGACCGGCATTTCGGGGCAGGCGCTCGCGGGGCGCGCATTCGTGCAGGCGCAGAAGTTCGGTGTCGAGATGCTGATTCCGGCCAAGGTCGTGTCGCTCGATTGCTCGCGCGAAAACCCGCTCGAAAGCCTGGCCATTGCGCTGGCCGATGGCCGCACGATCCACGCGCGCACGGTGGTCATCGCCAGCGGTGCACGCTACCGCCGCCCCGATGTTCCACGCCTCGCCGAATTCGAAGGCCGCGGTGTCTGGTACTGGGCGTCGGCCATCGAGGCGAAGATCTGCTCGCAGCAAGAAGTGGCGCTGGTCGGCGGCGGCAACTCGGCCGGCCAGGCCGCTGTGTTCCTGTCGCGCCACGCGGCCAAGGTCAACGTGCTGGTGCGCGGGCCGTCGCTGGCGGCCAGCATGTCGCGCTACCTGATCGACCGCATCGAGGCCACACCGAACATCTCGCTGCAGCCGCACACCGAGCTCGTGCGCCTGCATGGCGGCTCGGACGAAGGCCTCACCGGCGCGACATGGCGCTGTCACACCTCAGGCAACGAACACGACTGCGCGGCGCGCAACATCTTCCTGTTCGTGGGTGCGGAGCCTGAGACTTCATGGCTCGACGGCTGCGGCGTGGCGGTCGACAAGCACGGCTTCGTGCTGACCGGCGCCGCAGCCAGCAGCGGCTTTCCGGCGCGGCCGTCCACGGCGCTCGAATCGAGCGTATCGGGCGTGTTCGCCGTGGGCGATGTGCGCTCGGGCTCGGTCAAGCGTGTGGGCGGGGCCATTGGTGAAGGAGCGGCCGCGGTCGCGCTGATTCATCAGCACCTGTCGCAGGCCTCGGCGGTAGCCTGAGGCGCGCTCAATCAATCCATCGTCAAGACAAAGGAGCCCCACGTTGCCCATCAAACCCTGCGACCACGTGCCCGCCGAGATCGCGCAGCCCCATGACCAGCACGGCCAACGCGGCTGCGAAGACTGCCTGAAGACCGGCGACACCTGGGTCCACCTTCGCCTGTGCGTGCACTGCGGCCATGTGGGCTGCTGCGATTCGTCGAAGAACCGTCACGCAACAAGGCATTCGCACGCCGAAGGCCACCCCGTCATCCAGTCGCTCGAGCCTGGCGAAGACTGGATGTGGTGCAACGTGCACGAGAAGCAGGTCGGCTGAGGTCCCGCCGAGCAGATTGCTGCGAATTCCCGCGCCTGCACGCGTTTGAACTCGCACGTATAAGCTGCCGGGCTCGCATCACATCCACAGGAGTGCCAGACAACATGCCTGCATCGCCCATCGAGGTCTATTCGTGGCCCACGCCGAACGGCCACAAGGTTCACATCATGCTGGAGGAGTGCGGCCTGCCCTACCACGCGCACCCCGTGAACATCGGCAAGGGCGACCAGTTCGCGCCCGACTTCCTGCAGATCAGCCCCAACAACAAGATCCCCGCCATCACCGACCCCGACGGTCCGGACGGCAAGCCGATCTCGCTCTTCGAGTCAGGCGCCATCCTCGTCTACCTCGCGGGCAAGACCGGCAAGTTTCTGCCCACCGGCGACCGTGAGCGCTACGACGTGCTGCAGTGGCTCATGTTCCAGATGGGTGGCGTCGGCCCGATGCTCGGTCAGGCGCACCACTTCCGCCTGTACGCGCCCGAGAAGGTCGCCTATGCGATCGACCGGTACAGCAACGAGGCCAAGCGCCTCTACGGCGTGATCGACAAGCAGTTGTCGAAGAACAAGTTCATTGCCGGCAAGAGCTATTCGATTGCCGATATCGCCATCTTCCCGTGGCTGCGCAGCTGGGAAAACCAGGGCATCACCCTCACCGACTTTCCGCGCCTGAAGGACTGGTTCGACGGCATCGCTGCACGTCCGGCCGTGCAGCGCGGCGTGAAGGTGCTGGCCGATCTGCGCCAGCCGATCACCGGCGATAAAGAACGCGAGATTCTTTTCGGCAAAACGCAGTACGAGAAACGCTGACTGAGAAACTTCGGAAACCGGCCAATATCCGGGCTAGAATAGAAGGCTTGTCGGGGTGTAGCGCAGCCTGGTAGCGCATCTGGTTTGGGACCAGAGGGTCGAAGGTTCGAATCCTTTCGCCCCGACCATAAAAATGAAATGCACACAGTCACCAGCGGGCTGTGTGCATTTTTCGTTTTGGATCGTGGAGTGCAGCGAGCCAAGGTGTGGAACTCGGTAGAATCCGCCGCTGCTGCTTAAGAGAAAAAGCTCCTAAGTCATTGATTTTCTTGGCTTCTCTCCAGCCTGAAATCTGCCCGTAGCTCAGTTGGATAGAGCACCTGCCTTCTAAGCAGGTTGTCGGGGGTTCGATCCCCTCCGGGCAGGCCAATCCAGTCCTCCACGAAGCCCCACAAGGCTCCACGAGCACCCACTATCCCTCTGCAGAAGCCCTTCCTTTTGCTCCACGAGCAACCACGATGAACCGGTGAGATTCATCAATCTTGGGGGAACAAACGGGGGAACGAGTACAGTTTCGACCCCTGTCGTCGAATCTGTTCCCCCATGCTTACCGACACCGCCTGCAAGAAGACCATTTGCCCCGCCGATAAGCTGCGGTTGCGCCTCGCCGACTCCGGAGGCCTCTACCTGCAAATCGAGCCGGGCGGCTCGAGGCGTTGGTTCTGGAAGTACCGCTTCGACGGCAAGGAAAAGCGTCTCGCGCTGGGCAGCTACCCCGCAGTGACGCTCAAAGCTGCACGCACCGGCCGTGACGACGCACGCAAGATCCAGCAGCAAGGCATCGATCCCGCACAGCGCCGACAGCTCGAAAAGCTTGAACGCAAGGTCGATACCGACGCCAGCTTTGAAGCTGTGGCGCGCGAATATCACAAGACCAAGAGTTCGTCATGGAGCCCGCGCTACGCCGAGCGCTGGATTTCGATCATGGAGAAGGACGCGTTCCCCTGGCTCGGCAGCCTGCCCCTGTCCATCATCACGGCCCCCATGCTGCTGCAGGTCCTGCGCCGCATCGAGGCCCGCGGCGCGCACGAGACAGCGCACACGCTACGCCAGTGGTCTGGCCAAGTATTCCGCCATGGCATCGCCACCGGCCGGTGCACCACCAACCCGGCACCCGACCTGCAGGGCGCGCTGGTGCCGGTGCAGGTCAAGCACATGGCCGCGGTGCTGGAGCCGGTGAAGGCCGGCGAGCTGATGCGCGCGATCGCCGCCTACGCTGGCCAGCCTGCCACGCGCGCAGCGCTGCACCTCTCCGCCCTGCTCTTCCAGCGGCCCGGCAACATCCGTCAGATGCGCTGGGCGAATGTCGACCTCGAGAAGGCGATGTGGACGATTCCGGCGGCCGACATGAAGCGAACCAAGACAGCGAAGCTCAATGGCCGGCCGCACCTGGTGCCGCTGCCGACGCAAGCAGTCGAGATCCTGGAAGACCTCAAGCCGCTCACCGGCCATGGTCAGTATGTGTTCCCGAGCTTGCTCACCGGCGAGCGTCCAATGAGCGACAACACGGTTAACACGGCGCTGCGCCGCATGGGCTTCGACAACACCGAGATGACAGCTCACGGCTTCCGCGCGATGGCGCGCACCATCATGGTCGAGCAGATGGACATCGAGCCTGATGTGATCGAAGCGCAACTCGCCCACGGGAAGAGCGGGCCGCTGGGAGCGGCATACGATCGCGCAGAGTTCGTGGTGAAACGCCGAAAGATGATGCAGCTATGGGCCGACCACCTGGACGAGTTACGCCAGGGCGCCAAGATCATCGCCTTCAAGGCTGCTTAGCCTCCCTGATCGAAGCCTTTGCGCTAGCGATAAGTGCTGTCTTGTGGCATTGACATGCTGCTGATCGCAAAACCCCGTGTCAGAGACGAAGTTTGTGGGGGAACAAAGCCTCTTACGGACTTGAGGTCCAGCCGAGGGCAACCATCGTTGCACCGAAGCCGATGGTCCTCGACTCGTCCACACCTACCCCGTCGAAAATCTACGTCGGGAGGCCAGAAGAATAATCTTAAATCTCGATCCTGTACAAACCAGTCGAGTGCCTGAGGCAGCCGAAAATGCAATTCCTTTGCGCCGTTCGTAAGAGCCGCTTGGAGCCTTTATCGCAGAGGTCATGATTCTTTTGATTGATCTCACGGCTTGACGCGCCCAGCTTGAATATCTGCCGTCTCAACAAGCACCGCTTCCTGCTCTTCCACCCGATGCAACCAGGTCATAAATGTGTCCGACATGACTTGATACCTGATTTTATTATTTGCATCTAATGAAGCAGACATATCTGGAAGCGAAACCTCTGGACGCTCTCCTTTTTCCCACGGAGCCTGCAACGCATAAGATGAAGAGGAGTTAGCCAACTCGGAATAAATCTCATACTTTCTGCGAAGCGCAGTTAAGGTAACCCGCTCGCCAGTACCAACCAGCCCCCTGAGCTCGTGTAGCAAAGAGCGAAATGATCTCCCAAAGTAATTTGGATTGTTAACCCCCGAATCCAATTCTTTAACTGCATCAGCATACTGCCTTGCGGCAGATCGGAATTCCCTTCGATCTGTGAACAGCTTTCGGTACTGGTAACTTGCATCACGAGCTCTCATCAGACGATCTACAACTTCCCAACTGAGTTGCTCGCGCGTCTCCGCGCGCTTTGATTCAATTTTCGCGGCCTCCTGCATTCTGGTAAACCACCAAGATCCTGATGCCACCAGAACGCTGGAAAGAAACCAAATCCCTAGCGACGTATTGAAAAAGCTCCACACTCCTGCCCAGAATGAAGTCGGTTTCTTCTTTGCGTCTGTAAGTGACGTGCGAACTTCCTCTCTGTAAATCTCCTCGAGACGGATTCGTTCTTTGGCATCGTCACTAAGCACGGGTGATGACGCGGCCCGTTCTGGCTCACTGGGCATGCAATCCCTCCTAATGGTTGGACACGCAGCAAACGCAGACTGCTCGCTGCTACCGTATTCCAACACCAACGTTGCCACTCGCCAATGCGGTAATTACCTTGCGATTGGAGCGTAAGAGGAGGCGCCAACGCTAAGGATCAAACCCTACTAGGTGGAATCCGATTTCCTCAGGGCGCGAGAAGCGCCCTATCGTTCTCAACGGTATCGAGCAGAAGCTGCAATTCGTTGTCTCGCCCTTCAACAACGAGTCGACCTCGTTCAAGAAGCTCTCGACTTCGTGCAGCCATGGCTGCGAGGACTGCGGATCGATCTGCAACACGCTGGCAGGCAATGGCGTCGGTTGCGGCTTGGTCCCGATCAAGGGCGGCGAAGTCGTCGTATTGCTTGCGCAACCGGTCACGCTCAGCAGCAACAGTGCGGCGGCGATCATCCAAAGTCTTGAGGCGGGTTTCGAATGCATTTACGTTCTCCTGTTGGGTCTTGGCGTGGCTCGCGACGAGCGCCACAACGCGCTGCAGATCGGCGAGAGCGGCCAGTGCGCGCGCCGTGTTTTCTTTGGCGCGATCGGCCTTCTCCGAAGCCAGATCTGCACGCGCACCGGCGGCACGCGTGCGCTCAATGCCGGCTGTGGCCAGCGCCGCCACGAGGCCCAGGCCAAGGACCCAGAGCAGAGGGGTTTTCAGGTCAGGGAAGATCATGGCAACCCCAGGAAGGCGCGGGCGGCCTGGTGGTGGTCTTCCCACTCAGCCCGGAGTTGGGCGCGCTTGGCCGGCGTGCCGCGAGCGTAGGCGCCAGGTCGCCAGGCGCGCAGGTACAGCTGCCATGCGGCCTCGGTGTCGGTCACGGGCGGCAGCGAACCAGGCTCAGTCCACAGCAGCAGACGCGCCAGGATCGCCGCCAGCACATCATCGTTCTCGATGGCCGTCCAGATCGCCCAGGCGGTGAAGGCCACGCCGTGGGCCGTGCACGCCGCGCGCGCGAGGTCCTTGCTGGCCGGGTGGGTCATGGCGCCCGTCACCATGCCGCCGCCCTGCTCGCCCTGCCAGAACGACCGCGCCGGCCCCTTCTTCTTCGGATCATTCAGCACTTGCCACCGGTACTCGAACTTGGACTCCTGCAGGCCGATAGTCAGCAGCTCGGCGCACGCCTCGATGGTGTTCATCTTGGCGGGGAGCCACGCTAGCGCAGGGTCAATCGCCGTGCGGGTGATTTCGTCGAGGGTCATGGGGTGATCTCCGGGAAGTCGGAAAGCGGCGCTGGCGCGGTGGCCGAGGCCGGCGGCTTGTCCTTGCGCCAGGCGTGGCCACTGAAGATGAGGCCCAGCAGCAGTGCCGCCGCGATGGCGAGCGAACCCCATTGCGGCCACTCGTTCCACCAGGGCTGTGCGGCCGAGGCGATAGCACCGCCGATGTAGCCGGCGTACTCGCTCTGAACGTGCAGCAGGACGGAGCCCTGCATCGTGTTGAGACGGCACACCGAGATGACCACGATGGCGACGCACAGCCCCACGTTGACCAAGGCCATCAGGTAGAGGTCGGTCATGGCGTGTCCTTTCCACTGCCGGGCGTGGCGCCGCGCGCGAGATCCATCAGGCCGTACAGCAACTGAACAGCCTTTGCGAGCAGCCTTGGCCAGCCGTCCCCGATGAAGCCGATCAGCAGTGCGATCGGCGCCAATAGAACGCGAGGCGCAAGATCAGGCCGGAAGACGTTGACGGCAGCCGCAGCGCCGACGGTCAAGATGACAGCCAAGCCCACGACGCGAGTGAAGAACCACAAGGCCCGACCCCGGGTAGATTTCTCACGTCGCGCAAGCGCGAACGAAGCACCGATGGCCGATGCCACCACGATGACCAGATAAGGCCCAATCACCTCGGCAGCCTCCCGCGAGAAAACGGTTGCAGCGATCAGGACACCTAGGGCGACGATGTCGGCAAGAGGTTGCTGATTCATCGGCGCCTCACTCGGGCAATTGCAGAACGGGTAGCAGCGCGATCAGCTCGTCCTTGGTCGGCTCGTCGAGGGTGCCGGCCTCCACCTGCGCCAGCACCAGGTAGCACTTCGCATAGACCGCGTCCATCCACGTCCCGAAGGCCACGCCCTCGGCGTGGAAGGCGCTGTTGGGTAGCGCCGCGCGCAGCGAGGCCGACAGGATGCTGTCGTAGCCCTTGGCGTTCGCTGCGGCGTTCAGGTGCCGGTCGACCTCCGCCAGCAGCAAGGACTTGCGCCGCTCGAACGGCGGCGCTGCCGGCGTGCCAGGAATGCCGCCGGCGGCCTTCCATTCCTTGAACCGCTGGTAGTCGGGGTTGTCATCGACCAGGGGGATTTCGGCGTTGTCGGCCTCGCGCAGGATGTAGGTGGTGTGTTGGGTGTACATGGTCAGAGCTCGCAGGAAGCCATCCAGGAACCAATCCAGGCGACAGTGCCGGTCGTGGTGGGGGTGCAGTACCAGGTGACGCCGTCAGGCGTCGGCGTGCGCGCGTCGAACACGGTGCAATTCGTGTTCGCGGCGATGGTGTAGGTCATGGTGGGCGTCGTCCACTTCGTGGCCTTGAAGGGGATGCGCACGGCAGTGCCGTTGCTCGCGGTGTTGTAGGCCTGCAGTTCGCCGCTACCGGTCTCGAGGTACTTCTGGCACTCGAACAGCTCAATGGCAGGAGTCCGCCGATCAAACGTCGTCACTGCCGTGCCCTGCTCGACCTGCACGCGCGTGAAGGTGCCGGGGCCCATCTCGATCGGGAGGTTCGAGCCGGCCCCCACGCCCGACGCGGTGACGCCGGACGCCGCGTAGGCGGCACCGTTCAGCTTCGCCTGCGAGGTGCCAGACCACGAGGCCACATACGCGCCGCCTTCGACCTTCGGGCCGTGGATCACATGCACCAGCGAGCCCGACGTGATCGTGATGACAACGTCGATGCCGACCGTGGCGAACGTGTACGTACAGCCGGCCGCGCCGGCCTTCCACTGGTCGTGGCCGTACACCCCGGCCGCCAGCACCACAGTGCCCGCCTTGGACCGGGTGTTGATGGTCAGCGTGCGGTTGTTGACCAAGTTGCGATTGCTGAACGGCCCGGCAGTCCCGAATCCCAGCGCCGCGCGCGCCGCTGCGACTGTGCCATTCGCGCCCAGCAAGCCGCTGGTGCCGAACAGGCATTCCCAGAGCTTCGCGAAGCCGCTGCGCGCAGTCGCGTTACTGGGGGTCGAGCCGCTGCCTACGATCTCGTCTTTGTTGGGTGGTGCTGGCATGGTTGGCCTTTCAGAAATGAAAAAGGCCGCCCGAAGGCGGCCAGAAGGTCGAAGTGAAGAGGACTAGTAGCCCTTGAGGGTCACGTCGACGGTTGCGCCGCCGACCAGGACATGAGACGAGTTGTAGGCACCGATGTAGACGGTGCGGTCATCCGTCCGTTCGAACTCGGCGGTGACGGCGCTGCTGCCGCCTGATTGCAACGTGATTTGCACGTTCGTGATCTTGGTGAACATCTTCGTGTACTCCACCAGCGTGCCGCCGGCATCGATCGGGAGATCCGAGATCACCTCCTCGATGTCGGGCGCGTCGATGGTCAGCACCAGCTGCTTCAGGATGCCGCGCGTCGCGCCGGCGCCGATCTTCACGCGGAACTGGTAGACATCGTTCGCGGCCACAAGCTGGCCAGGCCATGGGCTCCAGCTGCCGGCGGCGCCGTAGAAGGCATCCGCGTCGTCGCCGTAGAAGGAGTCGCTGTCCGGGCCGTAGAAGACGCCGGGCCCGGCCAGGCGGTAGTCGATGCGCAGGTCAACACCTTCGACCTCGGCGGCAATGGTCATCTTCGAGCCGGCGAGCGCCGAACTGATCGGCACGTCGTTGGTGACGTAGACCATCTCGCTGTAGGCCTCGGCCTTGTAGAACGGATCGGTGTCGCCGCCGTAGAACGTCTGGTCGTCCGAGCCATAGAAGGAGTCGAGCGGATTGGCGGTGGGGTCACCCGACACCAAGGTCCAACCGCTTTGCTCGCCCAGCGCGGCCGGCCAGCCCAGGGCCTTGAAGTCGAACAACTCGACGACGTTGGCGATCGGCGGGTCGCCCAGGTCCGTCACGACCACACCGGGCGCGAAAGACTGGTTGCCGCTGGTGTCCTGCGCTTTCACCATGATGGTGGCCACGCCGCCCGGCCGCATCTCTGGCTCCCATGGGCTTTCGGTGACCAGCCCCGAGTGCAACGGCGCGGCGCTGTTCCAGTCGAGGTTCTGCCCGTAGTGGAAGCGGAACACGAAGCCGGCCAGGTCGGGCACGCGCCGCGACAGGCTCCACGAGAGCACATTGCCCGAGATCGTCAGATTCTCGATGTCTGGCGGAGGCTCGGTCTTGCCGATAACTTGGTGCATCTGCTGCACGCCCCAGTCGCTCGATGCCAGGCCGTTCTTCACGCGCACTTTCACCAGGATCAATGCACTGTCATCGACACCCGTGAACTTGGCTTGCGTGGCATCACCAGGCGACTCGATGCTGACCCACGGGCCGTCCGGCAATACCCGGTATCGCAATTCAACCGTGCCTCCATTCAAAACGGAGTTGTCCAAGATCGGCGACCAGGTGACACGCACACCGTTGACGATGGTCCCGTCCGTCTGGACGATCAACTCATCCTCGCCGCTACTGATCGATAGGATCTGCGGCGGGTAGATCTCCCACGGCTTGGGCAGCCCGGTATTCGGCGCGTAGCCGCCGGGCAGGAAGCCACCCCCGACTGCAAAGATTGCTGAAGTCGTCTCTTTCAGCGTCAAGACGACTCGACCGTCCGGATTGAATGTCCTGCCCATCACACGGAACTCTTTCGCGTTCCAGCCGTAGCGCGCGATCGTGAGCGTCACCCCATCGAACAACTCGAGCGGGTATGCCTTCATCTTGAACGAGAGCGTGACCGTCAGCGGATCTCGGCTGTCGCGGAGCATCACTTCTGCGATGTGGAAGGCCTGCGGCGCGTAGAACACGGCCGGCATGGTCACTTCCTGCGAGAGTTCAGCGCCGTCCGCCGCGACCAACGCGTCTGCGCGGTAGGGCGTGATCGGGGTCTCGACATAGTTCGCGGCCTGGTCCCAGATGCGGATCGCCACCGTGTTGAACTTCTCGTTGCGCGGGCGATGCGGACTGATCGTTGTCGAGTTCTGCGACACCGATCCGTCATTGCTGCGCTGCACCGTCGCCAGGTCGTGCTCGTAGAGGTGAAACACCGGAAGCTGGTAGACGCCTGCCCGCACGAAGTACTCACCAGCCGCATATGCCCACTCACCGCCCATCGATTGGGCCAGGTCGTCGAGGACATCGCGCGCCGGCGAGCCGAAAGGAACAACGATGGCTGCGCGGTACAGGTTTACCAGGTCAGTCCCGGTGTAACTCACGGCCTGCGCGCATGCGTTGGTCGCGGCGATGATCCGCGCGTCCTCGGCCGTGGTCAGCGACGTGCGCTTTCCGAACTGTGGATGAAGCATGACGTGCCGCATCAGCAGCGGAGGCATCTCTGTCCACTGCGTCACACCAGTGCGCGGGTCGTACACCTTGGCGCCTCGTACCCTCGCCGTCACGGTCGGAATGCCAGACGGCAATGCGCCATCGTTGTAGGCGAAGTGGCATACCAGGTAGGCAACGCCTGCAGCCCGATGAGCCTCAGTCCAGATGCCACCAAGCATCGCGACGAGCTCACCGTCAGCAGGTTGGTCTGGCGAACCAAGGTGCTTGATGATTCGAACGAATGACTGGAATCCGGAATACTGGTAATTGACCGTGTACACCCAGCCAGCCAGCGGATTGACGATCGTCACGTTCCGACCGTCAACGGTAACCCCCACTTCGTGAAAGCCAAGCGCGAAAGGCGGAGCCTCGACCGCAGAAACAGAGCCTGGGATCGGGTCATGATCCAGCGTGAAGGTCGTAGACGTTGATGTCTTAGACCCATCGAGTGTCGCGCTGCGCCCGTATGGCGCCGTGATGACCTGCCCCAGATCGTTGATCTCGACGGGTTGATCGTTCAGGTAGATCTGTTCGTAGGCGTCGATCTCGTGCGAGGCCATGGCCACGCACATGATGAACAGCTCTTTGTACTGACCAACGCTTGTCTTGAAGAAGACGTGGCCGCCCTTTCGCACCGTTCCTAGCACCAGTTCGCGCTGCGCTACCGTGCTGGGCACGTTGGCCAAGCGGTCTACCTGAGCCGCATCGAACTGCGCGCGGGCTGTCCGCTCCGCCTTGCGTTTCTGGTAGCTGCTCAGAGCTAGCGTACCGACCAGCGTGATGGCGTAGGCCGCCACCAGAATGCCAGTGGTCACGCCCGTCCCCAGGATCGCAGCGATCCCGTATGCGATTGCCTGTGGCATTAGATTTTCCAGGCCGCGAGCGCGGTGTCCATGCCAAGGCCGACCATCCCAAACTCGCCCGGCGCCATGACGTTGACGCCGTTGCAGACCCCGAGCATTTCCCGGCCTTCATTCATCACCAGCACCACATCTCCAATGCCTGCCAACAGCGGGGACACTGGATCTCCGAGGTACGTGGCGGCGAGCGTCTTCAGATCGCCGGCTTCAGCGATGCGACGAAGCGCCCCCACCTCGGTGCTGTATCGCTCGACACCGGCCATCGGGTTGACACCGCTGATCGCCTCCACCGCGGCGGCAGCGAACGTGCAGCAGTCATTCGAGCCCCATGCAAAGGGCATGTTTGCGCGCGCCTTGCCGAAGTCGGAAAAGCGCTGTTGCCAGTCTTTGAGTCTCATCAGCGGCTATCTATGTAGTACTGCTTGGTGGGCCATACGATCGGCACGTTGGCCTGCGAGACCACGAATTCGAAAGCCCGATCACCGGGATAGAGATATTGCTGGTCCGCGTTGCTGGTCGTGAGTGCGTTGCCACGAAGCAGGTCAACCGCCGAACTCTCGGCAGTGACTGTGATCGTGCAGGTGTCGCCGTCTTCCTCGATGGATAGGGTGTCCACACGCCCGTCCCAGTCGATCGGCGCATCCAACACAGTGCCCCCATCCATGATCGCCAGCCTGATGGTCAGCGGAGCCCCCTGCACGATGCTCGAATCAGCGAGCGCCAATGCAATGGCCTCCGTCGAAACACCGGACATGGTCAACTGAAGGCCGCGCACCTCGTCCGGGCCGTCATCGATCGGGCTGACACTGCCAAGCCCTGCCGCCCCGAGATATGTCACTCCGCCGAAGTCGATTGGGCTATTCGACGAATTGAGCGCAATCGGCAACCCCGCAAACTGGAAATAGATCAACTGAACAATCGTCAACTCAGGGGCGGCCAGCGCAGCCACCGCGGGTGCCGGAAGCGATCTCATCCAATGGCCTCGACGAAGTCCAGGGAAACGCCTTCCGCATATCCGAAGAAGTATTGAAAGGCAGGCTTCGCGACCTTGCGAAAGGGCGCTGTTGGCCGGTCCCAGATCACCGACTCACCGCCCACCAGTGCGACGCGCAGACGGTTGACCAAGGGGACGACAAGGCCTACTCCATCGGCCACGCAATCCTCGCGAACCATCAACAGCATGCCGCCCACTCCGATCATGTCGCCGGCGAGCAGTGTTGACCCGGCAGGTGTGCCAATCAAGATTGAGTCCGCTCCAATGGAGGCGGCGCCGGCAACCGGGCTGCCGCGCATCGTGCCCAGCGGCTGCTTGCGCACCCAGTGATACAACGCCACGGTGTTGGTCTGGCCGCGCAGGGCGTTGAGAAATGCCTCGTTCCTGGCTGCGTTCTCTTGTGTGCCACGTGGCAGCGTGAGCGAAATCGTCCAGCGATCGTTCAACAGATCGACCACCTGTTCGCTGCCGCCGAACGGTGACGCAAACGCGCGTTGTATCGTCTCCAGCCTCATTGAGAATGACTCAGGCCGAAAGCTGCTCGGAAGCGCAAGAAGCGTCATGCGTCGCCCCCGTAGCTGCGGCTGCGCCCGTATCGTGCCGCCGTCTGCCGTTGCACGGTCTGCATGGCTTCAACGACCATGCTCTTTGTCGCCACATCGCCGACCGTGAGGTTGTAGATGGTGGTCTCGCCGCCAGCACTACCGTTGAGCGCGTGGTTCGGGATGATGGTGCCAGGCACACTCGGCACGAACATCTCGGGGCCGTTCTCGCCGACCAGGCTAGCCTTGCCAACCGGTGGAACACCGCCCTCCGCGAACTTCAAGCCGCTGAACCATCCACCGACACTGCTGAAGAGCTTGCTCCAGTCCATACCGCCCCCCGTGATCGCGAGTCCAGAGCTTCCGGAAAGACCGATCTGATTGAGGTAGCCGGCGTCCCCGCTGAGTGCCGATCCACCTCCCGGCCCGTTCAGAGCACTGAGCAGCCCTTTCGCAAGGGGCCCGGTGATGGTCTGCTGAACCGAGATGCGGGCGAGATCCGCAATGACGGAGTTCGCCAGGCTGCTGACACTCAGCTTGCCGGTGGTCACGAACTGCACCAGCGCATCCTCGGCCCCCTTAAATCCATCCGTGAATGCGCGCTCGGTCGTGGCGGCCACGTTGCGAATTGCGTCTGTGTAGTTGGCAAGCGCCGTCGTGGCGCCGTTCTGCCAATCCGTCTCTTTGGACTTCAGCGCATCGAAGTAGCTGGACTGCGCAGCCAGTGCGTCGTCGAGCGCCTTCTTGATGCGCACGACTTCTTCCTGATATGCCGGAGAACCTAGTTGACCAGTCTTTCCGGCCTCCTTGTTCGCGCTGGTCAGATAGCGCTGGAACTCTGCCCGAATCGAGCGCTGCGCCTCGACTTCCTGCCGGGCCCGATCGCCAAGGCCGAATGCAGCAAGACTGCGGTCACTCTGTTCATTCCGAGAATCCTGGCCACCCGCGATCGACACATTGATCGCGTCCATTTGCTGGCGGAACTGCTTAGCGTCCTCAGCCGATTTCTTGGTGATTTCGGCAATCTTCTTTTCGAACTCCAGCTGATTGGACAGTGCGACGTTCTTCTTGAGCTGCTCGTCGATCGCATCCTTGTTCGCGAGCAGGCTCTGCTGCTCCGCCGTGAGGATCTTCTTGCCCTTGAGATCAGCGATCAGCTGCTGGAACTCGACCTGCTTCTTCTGCGTATCGGTGATCTTGAGCTCGCCGTCGAGTTGGTCCTTCAGCGCCGCTTCCGTCTGCCGCAGGGTCTCCAGCATCTTGGTGGCCGCGTCGTCCTGGAAGGCCTTCTCCTTCGGCCCCTTGCTGCCGGCGAACTCCTTCCGAATCGCCGCCTCACCCGCCTTGATGGCATCGGGCGTCAGCAGTTCGCTGTTCGGGTTGACCTTGCGGATGGCCTCAAGCCCGTCGCGGTACTTCTTCAGCTCGCGCGTGACCGCATCGACGCCCTTGGCCTTGTCCTGCCATTTGTTGACATCGTCGGTCGCGGCGGCGCCTGCTTGTTCCGCCTTGGCGCGCTCAGACGCCATCTTCGCGAACCCGTTCTCGAAGCCGATAGCGGCCTGCATCACAGCCTGCTGCGTATTGAGGCGCTTCAGCAGCGGTTCGTAGAACGACGCAGTGACGCTGTTGCCGCTGGACGCTTTCTGCGCCTCAGTGATCTTGCGCTGCACTTCCGCGAGCTGCACCTGCATCGTGGCGCTGCGCCCGACGCCGAGGATCGCGTCCCAGCCCTGGCTGGCGGCGAGCGTCACGGCTTTCCACGCGCGCTCGATGCTGCCGAGGTTCTCGGTCACCTGACCGGTACGTTGCTTCATCGCAGACGCATAGCTCGACTGAGCCAGAGCCGCCGCCTCTTCCTTGCGCCCCTGATCCTCCAGCGTCTTGATTCGCTCATAGGTCGATTGGGTCAGGTAGTGCATCGACTCGTTCAGCTTGGCCGACGCCTTGGTGGGCTCATCGCCGAGCTTGATGTACTGATCGACCGCGTCCTTGACCGAAGTCCCCAGAACGCGGTTCACCCCCACTACGGCCTCGGCTGCCTGCTTCAGGGCATCGCCCGTCACGCGACCAGTACTTGCCAGTGCTGCAAGCGCCTCGGCCGCCTTGCCCTGCGTGCTGGTGGTGCCGGCCACCTCCTTGGCCATCTCCTGCAACTGCCCTGCAGTCTGCCCCGCGTAGTTGCCCGTGAGGATCAGCGCCCTGTTGTACGCAATTGCCTCCTGGCTGCCCTGGTAGTAGGCCAGCGCCAATGCACCGGCGGCGGCTGCAGCCACAGTGAACGGATTGATGAGCCCAAGCACATAGCCACCAAGAGCCTTGGCTGCGGGCCCGATGCCGCCGAACATGTCCTTCAACTGGCCACCCTGCTGTAGGAACACCGTCAGCGGCGCTTGACCGCCCTGCAGGCTGGTGACGATGTCGGTGAACTGCGCCGGCACGCCACGAAGCGCGGCGGCGGTTTGTGCGGCCGACACGCCTACCCTGCCGAGTGCCGGCGCCGTCGCGTTCAACGCCTCCTGTGCGGCCTTCTGCTTGGCCAGCGCCTGATCGAGTTGCGCCAGATATGGCTTCAGCACCTCGGTGCTGACACCCCGCTGGTTGGCCAGCGCAGCGTAGAACTCCGAGCCCGACTTCTTGCCAGCCTCAGCCGCGGCGGTCGCTCGCTGGATGGAGTTGATCAGGTTCCTGGTGTTGGTGTCGACCTTGGCCGCGGCCTGCTGGCTTCCTTCGCCGATGGCAGCAACGCCCTCGGCCGCCTTCTTGCCTTCCTTGGCAGCGGTCACGCCCAGATCGGCGAGCGAGCGCTTGGCTTGGCCAACACCGGCCTCAACGCCTGACGCGTCGGCCGTGAACACCATCTGTGCGGTTAGATCGGCCATCGGTATCCCAGAAAAAGAGAAGCCACCCGAAGGTGGCTATTGAGAGTTCTGCTCGCGCATGTAGTGAAGTGCTCCGCGCTCCATGACGCGGATGTCTTCGAAGAGAGCCGACCAGTCCGCCCGAGGCACACCGGCCAGCCGGAAGACCGTCGGCAGCGCCCCATAGTCCAGCCCAGTTGCGCCGGTAAAGCCGGTGCGCCACTGAGTGGTCAGCTTGTAGAAAACCGACAGGGCTGCCTGGTGCTCGGGCCAACATTCCACCGAAAAGCTGGCCTCCTCTACCGTCAGCCCGAGCTCGGCCGCTTCATACGGCGTTGCGTCGGGCGTATAGATGGCCCTGGCCAGCTCGATCAGTTTTTTTCTTTGGCCTTGATGAGCTCGCTGATGTACTTGTCGCGGATCGCCATGGGCGCCGTGATGTAGTTCTGCGCGAGCAGCTTCACGTTCTCCAGGTTAAACGGATCGACCAGTTCCCAGCCAGTGGCCACGGCCATCACCTGGTCTTCGATCGACATCTCGGCCATCTGCTTGATGAACTCGTCCATTTCATCGCGGGTGCGATGCTTGAACGTGATTTCGACCTTCTCGGCCTCGAGGCCAGGCCGGCAGATCTCGACCATCGCCTTGAAGGTCGGGTTGGGGTTGAGGCTGATTCGTGCCATATCAGCTCGCGTAGCGGATGAAGCGGCCTTGGCTGCGGAAGGTCGCAGTCACGGTCATGATCTGGTTGGCATCCAGCTTCGGCTCGGGGTCGAAACCGACATTGACGTTGTAGTAGATCGAACCACCGCTCGGCAGTTGGGCGCGCAGGATGCGGTTCTTGCCGTCCTGGTCGGCGGCCAGCAGCACGGCGTTCCAGGCCTGCGCGGCGTCGTCGGCGAGCGTGAGCGTCAGCACCTTGGCCTTCCTGAAGGTGTTCTTGCTGCGCTCGATGCCGTCTTCCAGGTAGACCCACTCGACCGACTGCTGTTCGCCGCCGGACGATGCGTTCTGCATCACCTGCGAGATCTGTTGCCAGGTCAGCACCTTGCGCACTGAGCCAAGGCCACTGCCCGCAGGGAAGCGCGTCAGATCAGTGGAGTCGTGGCCTTCGAGGTTGAAGGTATTTGCGGTCGAACCGGCGACGCGTGCGGGACGGTCATTCAGCAGCGGCCAGCCCGAGGTCACCTCCAGGATGTCGCCGTTGGTCAGGCCGTGGGCAGTTGCTGTCGCCTGCGGGGGCGCGGCATTGCTCAAGATGGTGAACGGAATCGCAGCGGCGTAGCTGGCGGCGAGCGAGAAGATCGTGCCGTTAGGGAGTGATGCAGAAATGATAGTTCCTTTCCGACCGTTGTACGGTCGACTGCTTTCGCCCTTGGAGGGGCATAAAAAACCGCCATGACGGCGGCTTGCTGCTGAGGCCCCAAGGGGCAGGACACAAGGAAGAACCACCGAGTACAGCGAGACTTCGTTGTCTTGTTAGCTGCTTAGATCGTGCAGCCTTCGTGATATTTGCGCTTCGCCACCAAATACGCTTGGTGAGCTTCCTCTGGCGTGACGAATAGACCGAGGTGAATGCCCCTGCGCTTGACCTGAATGCGGGCGCGCCACTTGCGGGTTTGCGCGTGATAGAAAACGCCCAAGAGCCCACAGCGATTGGAGGACATCGGGCCACGGATGTTCTGCCTGTTCACCTCGTTTGAGACATCTCGCAAATTGGCAATTCGATTGTTTCCTCTATTGGAATCACGATGATCAATGTCTTGTTTTGGCCACTCACCGTGCACATACAGCCACGCCAGCCTGTGGGCAAGAAATCGCCGTGAATCGATGGATACACGGTAGTAGCCCTTTTGATTGCCGCTCTTGATGAGGAAGTCCGCTCGATCACCAGCATGATGTCTTTGTGCAGTCCGCACCTTGCGAACGAACATGCCAGTTTCCGGGTCGTAGTCCAGGAGCTCACGCAGACGCGCTGCCGTCAAGATTGATCCGTTCATCTACCTTTGCCTCCATTAACGATCACTCCAGATGCTGAAGTCCTGGCGCGAGCCGCGCAGCTTTGTCTCGGAGTCGTAGTCGGCGATCTGGCCGCCGACGACCTCGACCTGGAATGCGGTTGCGAGCAGCATCGCGTTCTCGATCTGCAGGCCGATTGCTGCAGCTTCCTTGCGCGTCGCGGCCCACACTGCAGCCTGAAAACGGCCGTTCCTCTTCGAAGGCAAGGCGCGCTCGACGAATGAGATCGGTGTGCCGCCGACCTGCTGGTACACGATGTAGGGCGTCGCGGCGTCTTCCGGCGCGACATCGGGATATGCACGGCCGTCAACCAGGGCGGCGAGCACGTTGTGAAGATCTGCCTCGACCGTCATATCGCCTTCTTCACTTCCTGGACTAGATAGGCCCGAGCCACTTCCATCGCGAAGTCACGACGCGCCGCGTAGGCCGGGCGCAGAAACGGGTGTGCCGGAGCCCGGCTCGTACCGAACTCGACCATGAAGCCATAAGGCACCTTCTGGTGATTCCACGCGATGTGATACGTCGCCCTCGCCTTTCCGCTGTTGTCCTTCGAATAGACCTGGTAGATCGCGTTGCGCAGGCTGCCGGGCTCGAAGTAGTAGCGGACTCCCGTTGACTTGCTGTTCTTGCCGTAGAAGTAATGCGGCTCCGCGGACTGCGGCACCCTCAGTCGGGCTTCAAGGTAGAGTTCTTCGGCCCCTGCTTGGGCAGCGGGGCGAATCGATTCCTCTGTGGCTCGCTGGATGCCGTCCAGCCATGCATCGGCGCCCGACGTGTCGAAGCCGATGTGAAAAGCACTGCCGTCCGGGTTGCCTCGACCGTTAGCCATTGTTGGCACCCGTCTCGCAGACCAGGTCGATGTACTGGCGGCTTTGCTTGTTCGGCAGGACGGCCTTGATGTCGTAGATCCGGCCTTCGTCATCGACAACACGCATGCTCGCGAGCACGTCCGTGCGTCGGCGAATGCGAATGCTGGCCTTGACGATGCTCACGGGCGAATCTGCGCGCGCCGATTCGAGCCCCGACAGAAAGCGTATGTCTGCCCACACTGAATCAAGTACAGGCCATCCAGGAATCGGCTGACCGAGTTCGTCCTGCACGGTGCCAGCCTGCTGGATGGTGATCCAGTCCTTGAGCGTGCCGGCTCTCACGGCATCATCATCCGGCGGTAGGGGCGAAGCAGCGCGCGAGCGCCGTGCGGGAGTTCAACCGCGGTCGCGGCGATCACCACGTCTTCCCGGCTTTCGAACAGATGCCCCAGGATCAGCAGCACCGCCGAGATGATGCTCGGATTGACGACGATGCCATTGAGCGCCCGCGCCGTGCCTGCCCGGGCAGCACGAAGTAGCGACTCCGCGATGTCCACGGCGTCGCGGCGATCGCTGGCGTTCTCGATCAGCGCCGCCGCAGCGATGGCCTCTTCGTAGGCAACGCGTGCGGCGGTCAACGCTGCAGGCAGTGCCTCGATTGCGGTGTTCATCGCATCGGCATCGGCGTAGATGACTCGGTTCAGATACTGCGAGGCATGGTCTTCCGCGCCCGCCATGTACGGCCCGATCTGCTCCTGTGGGTACGTCGCGCCCACGCGCAGGTGCGCACGAGCCTGATCGAGCGTGATGACGGGCATGGTCAGCCCTTGCCCTTCGCCTTGGGCTGCTTGTCGTCGCCCTGCTCCAAGGCGTCGAGCTCACGCGCACCAGCTTCGAGTTCGGGCGGGCATTCGTCGCCCGCCTGGTACTCGACCGGGTAAATCTCCCCGTCGGGGACACCCTTGAACGGCTTGCTTAGCTTCATGGTGTCCCCCTGCTTACGCCGAGATCTTCAGCGCGCGCATCGGCTCGGGGTTGTGAACGCCGCCACCAACGCGCTTGGTCGTGTAGAACAGCACGTAGGGCTTCGCAGTGAACGGGTCGCGCAGGACGCGCACGCCGACACGGTCGTACACCGTATAGGTGCGCTTGAAGTCACCGAACAGGGCCGGCACCGAATTGGCGGCGATGTCGGGCATGTCCGGCACCTCGGTAATCGGGAAGCCGGCCAGGGTGGCAGGCTGGCCTGCCACATAGGACGGCTGCCAGAGGTAGTTGCCCTGACCGTCTTTCAGCTTGCGGATCGTGCCCTGTGACTTGCGGTTCATCGCAAATCCAGCGTTCGCGGTGAATGCCGAAGGCAGGTCATAGATGAGATCGACGATCCCGTCCGAGGTGATCGCAGCCGCGGCGCCGCTGTTCACGGTCTTGATCGCGCCGAAGGGATGCTTCGCTGCGTTGGCGCCGCCGGTGACGTAGGTGAGGATGCCGAACGGCTTGTTCGTGCCGTCGCCGGAGAAGAATGCGGCGCCCTCCTGCTTGGAGAACTCAGTCTCCACTTCGCCCGCGAGCCAGGCTTCGAGATTAATGGCCGAGTCGTCCAGGATCTGCTGGGTGGCTGCCGGGTTCGCATAGATCTCGCCCCAGCCGAAGCCGAGCGAAGCGAAGGTGCCGGTAGCAGTCTGCGGACGCGCTGCGGTCTCGCCAACCCAGCCCGATGCGGTGCCGCCCAGGTTGAACAGCTTGGTCAGGCCAGCCCCCGACACCGGCTGCACCGTGGCCAGCTGACGCATCGAAGAAACGAGCACGAGCTTGTCGGTGATGGTGCGATCCCACTCCACCGGGGCGAGGTAGCCGCCTTCGCCGTCCGCGCCCTTGTTGAGCGCCGCCTGGACATCGCCCTTCTTGAAGTGCGCGCGGAACGCACCGGTGTATTCGGCATCCGCCACGGCCTTGCCGCCGGTGCCCGCACCCATCTGGGCCGCAGCCAACTTCACGTTGGTGTCGTCAACCTCCCTCTGCAAGCGGGCGATGTCCGCGTTGATGTTCTCGACTTTCAGGGCCTGCAGCGCATCGGCGTTGCCCTTCTTGATGTCTTCGAGCTGCTTGGTGTGCTCCTCCTTGAAGGTGGCGAAGGCCCTGTTGAGTGCTTCGACCGTGGCCTTGATGTCGCTTGGAGGGCCACCGTCTGCGCGAACGGCAATGAGGCCGCGCGGGACGGGATTCGCGGAAGCCTTGGCAGCGACTGCATCGACGGCGGACGCATAGGCAGCGCTGGCAGCCAGGACGGAGAGCGCGGCAACAGCCGCGAGAGAGATGAGAGTGCGTTTCATGGTTGGACCTTGAGGGAGTTGGTGAGAGAAAGCAGCAAAGCTGCGGTTTCGCCAGCGCCCGGCATGGCGGCTTCAGCGGCAGCGCCCGGCGTGCCAGTGAAAAGGGACTTGAAGGCATCACGGCGAGCAGTTCGGGAATGCCCCGCACGCGCCATCGATGCTTCGATCAGCGCGAGGGCTTTCTTGCCGCCCTGCGCCTTGGTGTCTTGGGTGATGTCGGACCGCTCGATCAGCCCGGTGGCGAAGCCATCCTCGACCGCTTGTGCCGCGCCGATCCAGGTTTCCTTGTCCATCAAAGTGGCGGTCTCGGCCTTCGACAGGCCGGTGCGCGAGGCGTAAACCTGTGCCATCGCGTCGTCGAACGGTGCCAGCCGCGCGGCTGCGTCGGCCATGTCGTGGCGGTTGCCGATGGCGACGGCCCATGCGTTGTGAACCATCAGGAACGCGCCGTCCCCCATCAGGATCTCGTCGCCAGCCATCGCAATGACGGACGCCGCCGAAGCAGCAAGCCCCATAACCCGCACAGTGACCTTGGCCTTGTGCTCGCGCAGCATGTTGTAGATGGCGACGCCTTCGAAGAAGTCGCCGCCGGGCGAATTGACGTTGACGGTCACGTCCCGGGCGCCAATGCTGCGCAAGGCGGCACTCATCCGCTTGGCCGTGAAGCCTTGGCCGTCCCACGATTCGCCGATGGCGTCGTAGATGGAAATAGAAGCCTCGCCTTCCACCGCGGCGCGCACCTCCGGCTGCCAGCGCTCAAGCGCATCGGGGCGAACGTCGAACTGTGCGACGCCCAGGCGGTGATCGGCCCGGATCTCAGGCAGGTTCAGGAGGCTCATCGTTGTTCCTTGATGCCGGCTTGCCCGGCTGGGTCATCGGGTTGCGCAGTGCGTCGGTTTGTGGGTCGGCAGATTTCGGAAGGTCGGACAGTTCACGCACTTCGTTCTGCGACATCCAGGGCGCTTGACCGCCAGCGCCGAGCGCCTTGGAGAAGAAGGCAGCCTGGTCGGCGAGCGTGCCGCGCAGCAATGCGCCCTCGTTGAACTTGTATTGCAGGCGACCGAGTTGCTCATCTGGAAGAAGGCAGCGCGCGGCTGCCTGCTCCCAAGACACGAACCAATGCGAGAGCCCGTACTGGATGAAGAAGATCGCCAGCTGCTGGATGCCACTGCCCCAGCTCGTGTCATCCATCATCAGAAGCGGCCTGGGCACGCCGTACATGCGCGCGGCTTCCTCGATCTGGTGGTTTCGGTTCTCGATCTGCTGCGACTCGGACGCCGTGCTGGCGAACTTGTTTGCCTTCGCGTTCTCCTCCAGCAGCATCCAGCGGCCGGCGTTCTCCGCGCCCGTGTAGTCGGTGTCGAGCGACGACTTCATCCGGTTGTAGGCGTTCTCGGAAAGCTCCTTGGGCACCTCGATGGCACCGCCCGCCATGACACCGGTCTTGAACGTCCGCGATGCTGCACGCTCCGCCTGTTCGGCCAATTCCAGGGCATCACGGCCCAGCTTGACGCGCGAGATGCCGTTGATGCCGTCGAGAGAGAGATCGCGCAGGTGGAACACCTCTTTCGCTGGCAGGCTGATCTGATTGCCGTCCGGCGTCGTGTAGTCGTACTGCATCTGCCAAGCGCCATTCAGACGCGGCTTGGTCGAACCACGGTCCATCGGGATCAAGCGGATCGGCCGGCTGCCTGACCAGATCACGCGCGCAAAGGACTGCCCGTCGAGCAGGGCCCGAAGTTGCAAGAGGCTCTTGAACTCGATGGGCGTCTGCCAGTCGTTCGGCTTGTACTTCAGCAGCCGGTGTGCCGGGTTGTCGCTTTGCACCTGCTTCTTGTCGTCGCTGCTTTGCAGATTCACCGGCAGCATGCCGATCGATTCGGAGATCAGCGTCACGCAACGCAGCACCGCCATGTTCCGAAGGCTGCGGTCACGGGCCGTATCCACGCCGGCCGTGGTTCCGCCGCGGATGTACTCCAACAGCGCCGGATCGTCGAGGCCGCTGAACTGATGCCCCTGCGAGGCCTCCGCGCGCGGACGCGACTGCACCTCCGACGCATTCGAGCGCCGGAAGAAGTCGAGAATCTTCATTCAGTCGGTCCTTACAGGAAGCGGATGCCCCGGGTTTCGTAGACGGAGTTGCCTCGCGCCTCGGGGTTGAGCGACAGAAGCGTCACTGCGTTGAATGTGGCCATCAACGGGTCGATCTTTGCGGTGCCGGAGGCCTGCTTCGTGATCACGATGGCGTTGCCCCTCAGCTCGACCTTCGCGTTGCCGACCGACCAGGCCATCAGGGGCTGACCGCCATGGATCAGCGCGCCCTCGGCGAGTTTTCGTTCGGTCGTCTTGATCGCGCCGGTCATCTTCCAGCCCTGGCTGATGCCGATCACCTTCTCTTCCGGCACCTCGGCCTCGACAAGAGCATCCAGAATGCCGCCCAACCCTGCCGGGTCGCAACCGATCTTGTCCAGCAGACCCGATGCCTCGCACTGGGCGGCGACATCAGCCACTCCCGCCACGTCTTCACCGATTGCGCTCACCAGGATGAGGTCGCCATCCTTGGCGAAGTCCTGCAGGCGTGGAGCAATCTCCTTCCGCCGCTCGAGGACCGAGGGATGAGCCCACGCACGAGTCCACAAGAGCCAGCGCTTGCGCAGTACGGTCTTCGCCGGAACAACGGCTTTCGTGTCCTCGTCGAAGTGCTCCGGGATGAGGAACTCTTCAGCCTTCCTGCGCCGTCCAGCGACCGCAGCGCCCAGCAAGTCGTCCAGGCCGCCGCCGTCGATTCCCATGTCCACCACTTCGCATTCTTCGAGCAGTTGCTCGAGCGTCAGCCCGGGAACCTCGGCACGCGGCACCCAGAAGTCGGCACCTGCCCACCGGTCTGAGCGCAGGTTCATGCCGATCTCGACATTCAGGTGCTTGGCCAGGAACTCCTTGAAGTCCTTCTCGCCGCCCTCCAGCGCCTGGCTGTGCAGTTGCGTGATGCGCGCGATGTCCACCGACGCGCCCCAGTTCGGGTTCGTCGCGTAGGCATTCGCCAGATCCTTGTGCGCTCCCGCATCCAGCATGGACTGCGGGAACTCGTAGATCACCGGCAGGAAGCGCGGATCCTTGATAAGCCCGTCGCGCACCTTGCGCGCGTAGCTCAGTTTGTCCTTGAACACACCGGCCGGTGGCTCGGCCGACTGTGTGGTGGCGTAGATCACGAACCCATCGGGCCGCGATGTCAGGCCACCCGTGGCCTCCAGCAGCATGTTCGAGGCCTTGGCTTGCTTGCCGAACTCGTGCAGCTCGTCAACGAAGACGAACGAGGCCTTCTTGCCCGAAACCGTGTCGCTGTCTGCGGCCACGACCTTCAGAGTCGCCGCGTTGTCGCGGTGGGTGATGGTGCGGAAGTAGTCCTGCACCTTCAGCATGGCTGCCAGGTCGTCGTCCGCCTTGATCATGTCGCGGATCGGCTTGTAGCTGTTGTCCGCGATCTCCTTCGTCGGCGACAGGATCAGCAGTTCCGCCGAAGGCCGCCAGTTCAGCACCAGGGCGGTCAGCATGATTCCCGCCGCGGCTGTCGATTTCATGTTCTTCTTGCTGACCATGAAGAAGAACTCATTGATCAGTCGGCGCCCTTGGTCGGCGTCATAGGATCCAAAGATCGCGCGTACCCAATCCTTCACCCAAGGCAGGCAGGCTTCGCGCATGGTCGGCTGACCAGCCACATCCACCAGGACCAGGCCGCCAAAAACATCCCACGCCTCATCCGCCTGCGCCTTGAAGAGCGGCGGCGAGGTGATAAGGCTCTCGCGCGCCACGATCCTGCGTTCCCAATCGACGCAGGCGGTGGACCACTCCACGAGTTACTTGCTCGCGACCAGGCGCGGGCCCTGCCGCACTGCGTACTTGCCGCCAGCGGGGCGCTCAGGCACCGCCGGCTTGGGCGCTTCAGTCTTCTTGGCGTGCTGGACACCCAGCAGTGCGATTGCGGCCTTCAACTGAGCCGGGCTTGGGTCCAAAAACCCCTGCATGGCCAACGTCAGGAACTCTTTCGAGTCTTCGGTGGCTGCCGGATCTGCGGTTTTCGGCTTGCGGCCGGCGCCCGGACGGGCACCACCGCTGCGTCCTTTGACACCTGCCATTTGATTTCCTTTTGATTCCGGGGCGTGTTTTGCGCGTGAGGAACCGAGTGGTTTCCTGCACATCGGGTCGGCAGGCTTTCGATGCCCCCTCCCCCTCCTCGACACCCCTGCGCCGCGTCAGGCGGCCCGTGGCTGCACGATCTCGACCTCAGTAGCCTCTTGCCCTTGCTCTCGCCTGCGCGTCCGTCTTGGCCTTGTGGCACGGGACATCGCACAGAGGCTGCAGGTTGCTGTCGTCGTTGGTGCCGCCGTCGGCCAGCTCCACGATGTGGTCGATGTGGTCCCGGCTCGGCACCCAGGTCGCCCCGCACTTCGCGCAGCGGTAACCGTGGGCCAGCGCCACGCGCTCCCGGGTTGCCATCCATGCTCGGCCGCGCTGACGCTCTACCGTGCCCGCCTTGACCTGCAGCACCGGAGTGCGATCCAGGCTGGCCGTTCCTAGTCTGGGCTTGAGGGTTGCGAGAGCCATGTGTTCCACGCGAAACGAGCCCGGCACAAAAGCCGAGCCCCAGAGCAAGAAAGCCCGCACGAGGCGGGCAAGAATCGATCACTCGGATGGGACTTGGTGATGCTCGGAGTCGAACCGGGCCTGCCGGCGCGAGCGGCAGGAGTTCACTCGCCGATGGAATCGGCTAGCCCAGTACGGGGCTAGGGCTCGATCAAAGGCTTACCGCAGCTCAGGTGAGGGGCTTAAGTGTCTCCGCATGGAAGGAGAACCCCGATGGAGTCGAGGCATCAACCGTAGCAAACCAAATGCAATGCACCGTGCCGTTGTTGTTTAGGTTTGAGACCGTCATCACTGGACCGCCACTTTTCAGTTCAACTCGATCGCCAACTTTGAAATTCATACATGTCTCCTCGCACGCCAAATCGGCGCGAAGAGATTGTGAGGCTTCAACGAGAAAGCGCCTCGAACGGCCCCCTCAGAAACTGAGAATCGCAAGCGATGGGGTTCGCCGGGCCAGACGCGCAGAAAAGGACAAGCAGCGCGGCATACTCCTGCCGAGGAGAACGTATGGGAAAACTATTTACCTGGCTGGGCAGCTTGGGCACGCTCGCCTATTCCTCAGTGCTCGCCTATCTGATTTACCGTCGGTGGGATGCGCTCACCAAACTTCCGTTGAACGAGTTGGGCGACTTCCTAGCGGGAGCGTTTGGGCCTCTGGCCATCCTATGGCTTGTCCTTGGCTACTTCCAGCAAGGAATTGAGCTCCGCATCAACAGTGATGCACTAAAGCTTCAGGCGAAAGAACTCGCGAACTCGGTAGAGCAGCAAAGGGAGCTCGTGGCTGTCGCGCAACGCCAGCATGAGACAGACCTCCAAGCTCTTCTATCTCAGCAGGAGCGACATCGGCAAGAACGCGAGGAACTTCACCGCACCATGCAGCCGAACATCGCGATCAGTGTCCGGCGAGTCGCTGCAAGTCTAAGAAGCACAAGGTTCATCGTAACCGCGACCAACGCGGGAGCAACCTGTACACAAGTGCAGATGGAACTTGCGACTGCGGACGGCGAGCGCGACCGCCGCTCACTTGACGTCATGAGTCAAGGAAAGTCTATCGAATCGGAGTTCACCGTCGCTGCCGCGACTGAGGTACGGCCACTCTTGCTCACGCTCGAATACGTGTCGCTACATGGCGAGAAACAGAAGCTAGTTCGGACGATCGAAATCGTCTTCCCAACTGACGGAATAATGACGGCTCAGATTGTCAAGCCCATCAGCCTTGAAGATGTGTAATTTGGCACAAGGGACAAAATCTCAGATTGGCCAAAACGGGATGGGGATATTGAAGAGGCAGCTCCGCCATCAACGGCTGAGCTGCTCTTATTGTTCCCGGCTCACCCGGGATTTGTACAGGCCACGCCATTTTAAAGCGGAAACGGCAGTCGTGTAAATTGTTTTTACTTTGCCGCCTCGGCTGCAGCGATCTTCAGGTCCAGATACCCCGCAATCTGCTTCATCGCCTCCGGCCCGGCCATCGCCTGGTGCTTCTCCATGTGAGCAACGAGCCAGTCGGCGATCTCCGCGTGCTCCTTGAACAGCTTGGCCAACGAAGTGCGCCCGGTGCCCTTGCAGGGCTTGCACTTCACACCCAGCGTCGTACTGCCTGGGATGACCGTTGCCCCATGGCCGCCGCAGCTGTCGCATGTCGGGTTGCGATGCCATGCGACGCAGCCTTGCGCCAGGTCATAGGCCTGAACTCGGTTGAGCTTCACCTTCATCGCCCTCGCCTGCCGCCAGGCGTCGTCGGCCAGGATCTCGACCAGCTCACGCGCCGCGGTGCTGTCACCCAGGAACAGCCGCTGCAGCGCCACGGCCAAGGGAAACTCACGGGCAGCGAGCCCCATCGCTCCCAGCACGTCTGAGTCTGAGCGAGTCGTGCGCTCGTTGATCTCCAGGTTCGTCGAACGAACTGCGCCGGCGTAGCGCTCGATCACGTTCATGCGCGACCTTTCACGGTGTCTTCGATCCGGGCGACGAGGATGCGGCGGCTGCCATCCACCGAAGGGCGTCCGGTGGCGTCAGCGAGCCGGCGGAGCAGCCGATCCAGCTGGGCGTCAGTGACCTTGCCGTCCTGCTTCAGCAACAGCGCAAAGCTGGCAATCACCTCGGCCGTCGCGGTGCGGTGCGTGTTCATCGCGTCGTGGAAGAAGTCCGACGCCTTCAGGTACTGCTCGAATTCCTTCATGCTCATTGGGGAACCTCCTGGTCTTGGGTTAGATATTCCGATTGGTCATCCGCGCGTCCGGGCGTAGGGCCCGGTGCTTTCGACGTAGTTGCCCGTGAGCCGCAGGTACTGCAGCTTCACTAACCCCACGCGGCCGACCGACTTCTTCCGAATCTTCTGAACGTGGATCTCCACGAAGTCGGTCTGAGTGGTCTGGTCCCTCCACACCGTGACGCAGTTGTCCGCCTTGTTGCGCCAGTGCGCGGAGCCCGCCACGTCGTAGGGCGTGGGCACCGGATAGCCGCCGTCCTGCTTCTTCTCCAACTTGGTCGGGTGCGCAACGATCCAGAGGTGGACGCCATGCGAGCGCGCGAACGCGCGGAACTTCGACAGGCTCTGGCTGATGTATTCCGTCTCGCTCATGCCGCTCGGCCGGGTGTGGTCGATCTCGTTCCATGGATCGAGCAGCACACCTTGCACCCCATGCCGCTTGACGATGGAGCGCAGGCGCTCGATCAGAGCGTCGACGGTTGGCAGTTCCGGAAGGATGAAAACGAAGTGCTGGTCCAGGAAGTCGATCGCATCGTCTTTGTCCTTAGGCGTCATGCGTTCGGTGGGACCGTCCGCGAACGGCTTGTCCATGTACTTCTCGGCCAACTTCGACAGGTGGTACTCCGTCGGTTGGTTCTCCGGCGAGAACACAGCAAACCGCCAGCCGTGCTGGTGTGCGAGTTGCACCATGAGCGCATCCAGCCACTCGGATTTGCCGTGCCCAGGAATGCCTGTCACCAGCGTCCACTCGCCTGGCATGACCGTGTAGCACTCGTCCACGCTGTACCAGCCCGTGCGCAGTCCCTTGGGCATGCCGAAGCGATACAGGCGGTCCATGCTCTCCCTGAACTCGCGCACGGTGTGCTCGCCTTCGACTGGAACCCATGTCGCCGCGTCGATGCACTCGCGTAGCGTGATGGCACCGTAGATCGCCAGCACGTCGTTCGCGTCCTTGCAACCCTCTGGCCAGCGCACCACCATGCATGAGTCACGGCCAAGGCGGCGCAGCAGCTCGTCCTCGAGACGCACGCCCGGCTCGTCGTTATCCACCGCGATGATGTGGACCTTCGCGCGCTCGAGCTCCGGCGCGTCGAGAAAGTCGAATTTGCTGGAGTAGTTCTTGGTGTTCGGCGTCGGCGCACCGTCAGGCACGCTGACGCAGGATGCGAAGCCGGCCACCTCCACCGAGAGCTTGTCCATCTCACCCTCAACCCAGATCAGCTTTTCGCCGATGTCGTTCAGGCCGTACAGCACTCGCTCGGCGCCCGCCTCCATGCGGAACAACTTGTCCTTGGTCCGGTACTTGACGTTGATGACCTCCTCGCCGCGGTAGTACGGGAACATCACCGCGCCACGCCGCTCTTCGACCTGGGGGATATAGGCCGTCCCGGACCCGACGCGATTGCGCCGCAGCACCTCCTGCGTGATGCCGCGCCCTGCGAACCACGTCAGCGCTTCATCCGACAGCTCGGTGTTGTTCGCGATGTACGCGGGCCGGCGCCAGGTCTTGACGATGACCGGCCGTTGCTGCTCGCCGCTGCCCAAGCCGCCCGACCAGCCGCAGTGGTGGCACGTCCAAACGCCCTTGTCGATGTTCACCGACAGGCAGCGCGCGCGCTTGTTGCGCCGGGCTTCGGAGCACTGCGGGCAGGTGGTGTCCTCTTCGCCCGAGGTATGGCGCACCTCGATGCCGAAGTCGAGAAAGGTCTTCTGCGTCACAGCACCACCGCCTGACTCCCGCCGCCCGCTTGCGCGAACTTCGTGCTGCCGTCCTTCGGCAGGTAGAGGCCTTGCCAGCGGTTTTCGATCACGGCCTCGATCACACGCACCGGGTCGTGTCCTTCGTCGCGGAATTTCGCCAGCTTGCCGAGATGCAGTCGAGGGCCGTCTTCCGTGATGGGCTTTTTGATCTCCTGGCGGTAGCGGACCCACATGTCCCAGGTTTCCGCCGGCATCCAGTCGGGCAGCTCGACGGTCATCGGATCGAACGACGAAGTTTTCTCGCGCGCTCTCTTTGTCTTATCTGATGTCTTATTGATGGATATTGATGTATCGGGTCCCGCTGCGGGACGGGGTGGTATCAGAGCGGGACGGGTAGGTGTGCCGCTGCGGGACGGGTGGGTGTCTCGCTGCGGGACGGGTATCGCTGCGGGACGGGACCCGCTCTGGGACTGGTTGGTCACGAAATCGTCGGGTTCACCAGTCCCGATACGGGACAGGTCAGGCTCACCAGAATTCGCTTCGACCAGTTCCGCTGCGGGACGGGTAGGCGTACCGCGGAGAGACGGGTTGTCCTCCTCCAGATCTCCATCGACCGGTTCCGCATCGGGACGGGTATGCGTGTCGCTGCGGGACGGGTCAGACACCAACGCAACCACGTTTCCGATCACGATCGTGCACCGGCTGGTGCGCCCCTCGGCCCGCGCCATGGCGATCAGTTGCTGCGATTCCAATGCATTGACAGCCCGGATAACCGTGGATCGGCCCAGGCAGGTCCACTCGCTCACCCACGCAACCGACGGCCATGCAACGCCGTCATCGTCTGCGCGGTCTGCCAGTGCCATCAGCACGGCCTTCTGCGCTGGCGATACCTGCAGCGGCCTGCATAGGTTGGTGATGACGTTGCTCAAAATGGCAATACCTCACCATGCAGGTGCAGTGGCGGCGGAAACCAAGCCGCTGTCAACCTGTCGACCGAGATCGCAATCTCTGGGATCGGGACCACCCAGAGCGTCCCGGGCTCGTACAGTTCGACGTACCAGCCCCGAGCATTCACCCACGCCTCGAAGCCTTGGTGGATGTAGCCGTCGTATTCGTCGGTTTCAAGCGCGATGTAAGGGCCGATCTCCAGCCCGTCGGGCATCAAAGCCTCACCCGACACGACCGCACCGATGTGATCGGGATGGCGTGACCACTGGCGCAGCGAAGTTGCGTCCACACCAGGAAATGTGGCGTTCAGATCAGAGATCACTTGGGCCTCATCGGCCTCGTTCTTTCGGTTGAGGCTCATTGGCGCCAAGCTCCCATTTCGTGATCGGTCGCCCAGCGGGCGTTGCTGAAGTTGCCGCGGTGTACCCGCAGCCAGTAGAGGAAGTGGGCGAACCACAAGATCGCGCGGCGCATCAGTCCTCCCACTCCAGGCTGCGGACCGACTGCAGCGACGACATGTGCTGACGCGCGAGGGTCAGGACGGCATCGATGTATGTAGGGTCGAAGCACCGGGCATCACTCGACACGACGCGGAGTCCCGCATGGGCCAGCACCAGCGCGAGCTTTTCAAGGTGATCGGACAGCAGCCGCGAAAGCGTGCTCTCGGGCATGCCGATGGCCGTGGCAATGGCCGTCTGCTTCGTCTCCCGTTGGGTGGCCTTGAGCACCGTCGAGACGATCTTCTGGGCCAATTCCGCGGGGCTGTGTGTGCTCTCGCTCATGCAGCACCTTCCGGAGTGTTGCAGCGCGGCGCCAGGTCGTTCCAGAACATGCCGATCGCTGCATGCGGTCTTGCTGGTTCTTGCAGGGGCACGCTCCGAGACTTCGTTCCCATGACCTCACACATCGCCCCAAGACGAGCTCCGGCACACGATCCGGACCTGATCCACCAAAGCACGCGAACCAGCATCGCGACTAATGCGGATCCGAGCGGCCTGATGCCGGCGCGCATCACCTTGCGCACGTCGAGGCTCGATGTGCGATGGATCGACGGCGACGTCGTTTTGCGGTTCAGTGCAACCGTCGTCGACGTGACGCCGCGCAGCAGCTCATGGCCAGCGCGGAGGCCGCGATGAATGGGTGCCCGCCCACTTCCAAAGGAAAATCCGAGTTCCACAACACGGCCTTCGAAAGGGGCGAACATGAAACAGTTGCTCAAGATCGAGCTCAACGAGAACGACGACGGAACGAAGGGATTCACGCTCGTCACCTCAGAGGATTGCAAGGTTGCAGAAGCGCTTCAGCTAGTGATGCAACAACTTTGGCTGATGCATGCAGCCAACGAGCCAGATGCCGTGCCGATGAACCCGTCAGTTGGCGCGCCCATGCTGGCGATCGACGACCCGCGGTGGTATACGGAACTCGACTTATCTGGGAAAACGACTCTCGCGATTCGACATCCTGGGATTGGGTGGCTTGCGTTTGGGCTTCCGCAAGAGTCGGCCCAACTCCTCCGCCAGCGCCTAGAGGCGATCCAAGAAGCATCACAAACCCCGGGCCCAACTCACTAGGCACGATCCACGTATACGTTTTCCCTGGCTCGATCAGAAATGCGCCGCTGCGCAGCGTCAGGCTCTCGCCTAGCAAGAGTTCGATGGTGCGGGACATCTACGCCCCTTCAGCAGCGGGCGTCGCTTCGGGCATCGGCGCGACATTTGCCACGTCGATGACAGGCCGTCCATCAGGGTGCGGCCAACTCGGATCAGGAACGCGCAGCCACGGAATGTCTGGACGCATCCGCTCCACTGTGATCTCGCCGGCTCGGTGCCGCTCGATCGCCGGACAGTGCTTTTCAGGGATCTGCTTCCATCCGTGGACGGTCGGAGCACGAAGGCCGCAAATCCGAGCAACTTCTGTCGGGCCGCCGAGTTCTTTGACAGTAATCATCCGTCAATCTTAGACATACCTAATAAAATTAGCAAGGACAGCCTAAGAATCCATTGATAGGATTGCCTTATGAGCACACTAAAAGAGCGGTTTGCACTTCTCGCCAGAGCAAACCCGGCAATCACCCAAGCAGACCTCGCACGCGCTACCGGTGCAAAGCCGCCTTCGGTCAACGCCTGGTTCTCGGGCAACACCAAGTCGATGCGCGCAAGTACCGCGGCCCTCGCGGCGAAGCTGTACGGCGCAGATCCGCATTGGCTTGCAACAGGCGAAGGCCGGCCCTGGGCGAACTACAGTACTACAACACTGCCATCGCTTGGCGCGACGTCGGAGGAGCATCATTCCAAGCTGCGCCTTGGACTCCTGGCCGTCGACGAAGCGATACGCCAAGCGTCAACGCAGTCCCGCGAGGAGTTGCAACACCTCTTCAAACTCTATCTGACCGACCCGACTAGGTATGCGCGCCTGCTGGAAGAGATCGAAAGCGTGCTGAGGCAAGGAGGGCCTCAGAAATAGTTAGGTGAGCCTATTGACTTGATAAGTAGGCATGCCTAACATACGCTTCATCAGCCCATCCCGGGCTTTATGGAGCGATAAATGCAAGCCACACTTACACGGTCACAGTCTCTCCCCAGCAAGGCACCGCAGCCCACAGGCGCCAAGCCCCTCCCCTCTACAGCCGACAAGGGCCCAACCCCTATCGAGAACGAGGCCGCCTCTCGCAATCACCTGATCCCGGAATATCGAACACCGTTCGACCCCAAGGAAAGTGCAGCCCTCCAGGCGATCGCACGCATGCGCGCGGTCGCAGTCGCCTGGTGGTCGAAGTTCGAGGTCCTGCGCGAAAACAACGACTGGGGCGTCGACGGAAAGGGGACGCTGCCGCAGTGGGCCCAGGATCTCATCGGCACATACCAGCAGCAGCACGCGGCACACGAGGAGTTGGTCAAGTGGACAGACATGGCGAACCGTGCCACGCGCCTGAGCGAAGGAAAGCATGTTGGGGTGTTCGAGGTCTGGACGAAGCGCGGCCATCGACTCGACGGTCAGCATCCGTTCTGGGCCGAAGCCGAAAGCGCCCGCGAACGGTTGAGCGCTCGCTTTCCCGACGCTTTCGTAACCCGCGTACATCCCAGGAGTCCGGTGTTTTCAGGCAACAACGCTGACCTGCTGGATACGCTGATCGGGCGCGTGTTCTGGTGTGGCGTGGCCTTCGGTAGCGGCGACGGCACGCCGGATCACCACAGCGTGCAGGACAGCACCGGTCGCACTGTTACGGCCACAGCGGCCGAGCTCATCGCGCACCCGGTGTTCCAACAGATGACCGCTGACGGTCAACAACAGATTGCCATGCACGAGGAGCATGCACAACGTCGCCGCGAACGCCATGCCGCGGCAAAGGACGAATGATGGAAACGGCGCTCGCAACCGCTGGGCGCCGGCTCGCGCCGGACAGCCCACTGACACCCGTCAGTGACAGCTTCACCCAGGCCGAAGGCCAACTACGCGGAGTTCACCTGCTGCAGCATCACTGCTGCAGCTACGGCGACAAGATCACGGCCACCGACGTGATCGAGGTCGACTTCGATCAGCGCGTGATTCACGAAGGCCTCTACATCATCGCCCACCCGAACACAGCAATGGACTGCGGCTGGTTCGGCGCTCGCATGTTCCAACGCCTGCCCCAATCGGGCCTGCACATCTTCGAGGGCGATCAGTGGATCAAGATCCACGAAGGCCACCGCGACATGCAGGTGATCGGCCGCATCCTCAATGTCTACCGGAGGACGCGATGAACGCAATTGCCGAACGCATTCAGCGAGCCCCAGCACGGCGAAACCAGATCACGAAGCCGAGTCGTTTGATCGCCGTCGAAACGCGACCTGGCAGTCCGATCGATGTGCGACACGCGGACGACGTTGAACCCGACTTCCGCCAGTTGCATGGGCGCCACCTCATTCGTAGTGAGTGGGGCCAGAACCACCCGACCTATCCCCGCATCGTCGTCGGAGACGTTCTCGATGTTGATTTCGATTGCAAGCGGATCGACTGCGAGGGCTTATTCCTAGTGACAGGTGCCATGAAGGCCGGCCCCATCGATCCGCGCACCGGCAAGGTCTACAGATGGTTCGGCGCGCGGCATTTCTGCTGGCACGGAATGCTGCAGATGAACCCCAACGACTTCCCGACCGAGGCGGCCAGAGCCGAATACGTCAAGGTCACGCCCGAACTCGAGATCGAGGTGGTGGGCTACGTCTATCAGGTATATCGGGCCATAAAGGGCGGGGGCTATCAATGACATTCGCCTTGTGCAATCGAGCCGCCCGTGCGGCCAATCCCCAGGACCGCATCACGCGAAACGCGAACGGCGACTGGATGGTCGACGGCGAGATCTGCCGCTGCAGCTTAGGCGCCCACGAAGACATGGCGCGTGCGCGCCTCATGGCGAAGCAGTTCCAGGAAGCGGATGCCGCTGGCCGTGAGCGGCTATTGAAAGAGTGGTCGTGAGCGCAGTGGCGACCACGATCCCACTCGACGTGCTGATCAGCGCCCAGAGCACACTGGACCTGGTCAGCAGCTCGGCCGATGTGGCACCACTGCTGCGCATGAAGTGCGCTGAGCAGGTCGGCATGCTGCGGCACTACACGAAGGTCGCGCTCAGTGGCCTGACTGTAGCCATCGAGCAGAAGGCGGCCACCTCATGATCGCGCTCACCCTGCTCTACCGGGCTTTTGCCGCAGCACGCCGCGCCAGCGTCAGCGGCCTGCTGTTCGTTCTGTTCTTGCTCGGCCTGATTGCGCGCGCGTTCTGGAGGTGGGCATGAGCACCATTGGCAGTCGCATCAAGGAAGCGAGAGGCGCGCTCGGCTGGAGCCAGGTCCAGTTGGCGGACGAAGTCGGCGTAACCCAGAGCGCGATCGGCAACATCGAATCCGGCCTGCGCCAGCGTCCGCGGGAACTAGTGTCGCTCGCAAAAGCATTGCGCGTCTCACCAGAGTGGCTGGAGACGGGCAAAGGGCCCAGGACAGAGCGCGCCTCGCTCAAGCTCATGGGTGCCGATGCCGAGCCGTCAGTACGGGCGCTGGTGGAGTACCTGGCCGAGATCGCCGCTCAGCAGCGGCCGACTCTTCGAAAGAATTTGGCCAACCTGCTGGTCGATCTGGTCGAGCATCCTGAAGACACAGCGCTCATCGAGCAGACCATCGGGGACATTGAGCGGTTCTTCGGGGAGCAACGTCGGTAGTACCTCAAGCAAGCCCGCACAGGGGGCACGCAGCAGCGGCGGTACTCACGTTGTTGCGCGTCAGGCTTGAGGTATCATGCGCGCATATCATTAACGATATACAATGGCGACGATCTCATTTTGTGACGAGGCCGATGAAGAATTGTCTGCCCTATACGCTACGCACGCTGCTGCGGCAGCGTTGATTGACGTTCTCATTGACGAACTTTCCAACGACGAAAGTGCCCTCACTTCGCTGAGCAGCGACACGCCAAAGTGGCAAGCCTTCTATGAGCCGCCCTATGAGATCAAGCGCTTTCAGGCCTGCTGGGACGCTGGTAAGCGCATCTACCTTCTGAAGGTCTACGACAAGGACGGCCATCTTTGCCCCTTCAGAATTTTGATCGGGCACGACATCGACACCGATGATTACTTCGTACTTGCAACCCCACACCGGAGTGTTAGCTATGACACAACCGCACCTGACTTCTCTGAACTCATCGCCCGCTACAACGGGCTGCGTATTCCTTCCCTCTGGTAGGACAGGAAATTCGATCGCTGGTTTTGTCGTTTTCCCGGTAGTGATCTACACAGAGGATCACTGGATCAAAGATGTACCAAGGCGCGGTGTCAGGGCGGCTGACCGCATGGCGAGGTTGGAAGCAGACCCATTAAAGGCAGAGGCTCTGCGTGGAGCAAGAACGCGCCTAGGGGAATTGGTTGCAGGGGCGAATGAGGGGCAAGAGAGTTTGTCCAGCTTACGACTGCGAGCTGGCTTGTCACAAGCTCAACTCGCAAATTTGATGGGCACCAAGCAGAGCAATATTTCTCGCTGGGAGAAAAACATCTCTGATCTTCGAGGCCGCACCATAAAAAAGCTTGCTTCAGTTTTAGGAGTAAGCAATGAGCAAATACTTGCCTTAATCGATGTTGCCAGTGAGGAGCCAGACGGTGAAGACTGAACGCTTCGTTCTATGCGAATACTGCGATGACGTTCGGAATGAAGTCGACGGCAAGATGTCGCTCATCGGATGCTATCAAGGTGGTGGCCTACAGATCAACGCAGCAGCGCCAGCCGTTATCCCCCGGTTGTTCGTCCTTTGCCATGTGGGCACGCCAAAGCAAAAGCCTTTCGAATCCCTAGTCATCGCGGTTAAGCACGATGGTAGGGAAATCGCACGAGCCGAACTCCCGCGGGACGGCTTGGCAGAAGCGGCCGCGAGATTCGTGTCCGATGAAACCCGACGCGGGTACATGCTGATGGTAGCCCTATCGCTCCCACCGTTGACGGTCGAGAAAGATGGACAGATTGACGTATTCATAATCACTGAAGAAGGCGAGCTTCAAGGCAATAGGCTTGACGTGAGAATTGTGGCGCCTAGCTAATCGCTGTATGAGGCGCTCGCCACTCATGTAGCCGGTCCGCGACACACTACAGAGCCCGCCTCGAGCGGGCTTTTTCATGAGCGCTACCGTCCCGATAATCGCCGCGATGCCATCAAAGCAAACCCCGAAGTCCTGCTCTTGCAAAGCCTGCCGGATGCTTCGTGGCGCTCCGGACACTCAGATCCAGATGAAGCTTGAGGAGCGCGCCTTCCGTCACGAGCAAAACCGTCGCGCGAAGCGAGGCGAGGAGGATGTCTTGCCTGCCGGAGTTCGCACCTTCCAAGGTTAGCCCCTCGCCCTATAGCCGCTTACTGCTGTCGACGGTCGCTGGCATCGCTTTGAACGAAGTCAGGGCTTCGATCTTCAGTTCGAGCCGTTTGATCGTCTCTTCGAGCGCAACTCGCTTGGCGTTTCGAACTTCAAGAGCCTTCTCCAGTTCCGACATGAAGATGATGAAGACTGCCGAGCACAGGTTAAACGCGTGTACCACGAGCATAAGGATCTCGCCCCTTCCGGGTGCTGCCTTGAGCCACCAGAACTGAGTGATACCAAGGACAGAGTTCACGATCATCACGACGACGAACGCCCTGCCCGTCCAGCGCTTCCAAAAGCCAAACAACCAGGCACGCTTTGCCTCATCCAGTGCAGCGATCGAGATAGAGATGCCAACGACGGCGAGGACTGAACTGATGACGAGAGTCGAGACAGAGAGATCCATGGTGGCGCCTGAAAAGTGATTCGACGTCACTATATCGGCAGCTCTCTCAGCCGCTATCGCTACCTACCACCGCCCATCCAGCACGATTTCCGACACCTCCAGTCGCTGCGGCTCAGATTCAAAGCCGAACTGGAACGACACATACTCGGCGCACTTCGCGAGCAGCGCTTCGCCACTGTGGCTGTAGAGGTCTGCACCGACGGTGAGCTGAAGTCGTGCGGAGAAGTCTCGTGGCCACCGCGTTGTTGCCTGAATGTGGTCCACGTGCCGCTTCGTGACGAAAGCAATCGCGATCGCCGCGGTCTCGCCCCAGCGCCGCCTGCGAAAGGCCGGAGCGATCCATGCCTGGTCCAGTTCGACTTCAAGCTCGGCTTCGCCTTTCGGTCGAAGGAAGGCATCGACGACCCATTGCAGGCTGAAAGACACGAAGCCGACGGCATCGCCGCCGGCGCGATCTGTCACGACCGCCAGCAAGTCGGTGGTCACGTATGCACGCACGGCGGACTGCGCGGAGAGGACTACGCCGCCATGTCCCAAGTAGAGGTCGAGGCTGGTCCCGAGTTCGCGCAGGTTCGCCTCTCGTAGAGGAGCGGCGCTGAGTGGGCTGAGCCCCTCCTCCGTCTTGTAGGTCTCATCGGCATCGTGCAGCTTGCGTAGCTGCCGCGCCCAGGTACGCATCCGCGCGCACTGGCGAGTGACGATGTAGACCACACCCTTCGCTTCCTCCAGCGGCTCGTCATCGTCCCAGGCCACGGGCGTCACGGCATCTGGGTAGACAGGATCGATCGGCTTGGTCAGCCGAAGGAACAGAGGGTGGCGACGGCCGCGAGGTTCAGGCATGCGCTTTTCTAGCGCGGATTCTCGGAAAGCTTGAACACGGGCTTTTCGGTTGTGATAACTCAACTCAGGCCGGACTCTCGCCGTCGCCGGTAGCCTTCCAACAAGGGATGACGAGCATACAAATTGTTGCAGTGAGCACGACAATCACCGAAGGAGGGCAACCATGAAAACACGTGAACGTCTAGTCTTTTTCTACGACTTAACAATTTCTTCTAAAAGCAAAAATGCAGCGATTAGTAGACCATCTTGCGTTAGCTTCAAAGAAGCAATTGAAGCGATCAATAAGGGAAAGCCGACTGGAATAAGTCTCCACAGGCGATCAAACGAACTCATCGAGATAACTGACTGGAGGTACGACTCCGCAAGTCATACATATCAGATTCTGGTGAATCGCGCCGATTTAAGCATTGCCGACCCAGCATTTAAGCACTTCAAAACAAAGGCCGTCCGTCCTGGCGGGAAAACCAAGGAAGAAGGCATAGATGTATCGACTCATATCGTAGTGCGGGTTGACAACAATAGCCAGACGGCCTTAGTAATGGTGACCTATGGCGCCGGTATTACAGCGTCCATCATCGAAAAGCTTTTTAAGCAATTAATGAAAGCAGTGAAAACCGTGAAGCGCCACGCAGCTCTCTTCCACTTCGCCGAACCAGGCGGATCTATTGGAAAAGATGGAAATCCAGTGACATATGAAGTCGACTATGAATTCTCTGCTGCGGGCCACCAGAGCCAAACACTAAAGGACGACATTAATGCCGGCCGATTCATTTCGATGGATTTAATAACCGATATTTCCGAAAAATTCGATAACAGCGGAAATCTCCAAGTCAAAAAGCAAGTGCTCAAGATAAAACCCTTCGACGCCTCCAAAGTCTCGTTGGCTGGCTTGGTGAACGCGGTCAAGGAAGCTCGCAAAACCAAAGTACTTCATGCAGCACGAATTCGCTTTAAGGACTCGGATGGAAAGCCTAGAGAGGAGCAGTTTTCAATCGACGCACTTGAAAAATCGTTTACTCGAAAGCAGCATGTAAGTTTTGATTCGGATCTTCCATCGCAATCTACCAAAATTGACAAAACAATTATTGACGGAATGCTGGAGTTAATTTAATATCTCCTGCCTTAAGGACGCAAGGTTATGATTATTGAACTGACGCGGCCATTCTCGTATCTTTGGATACGGCATTCCTCAAAGCGACTAACAGTCGTTAATTGGTTCATCCCCTCCGGGTGCTCATTGGCCGCAATTTTTATTGGCTGGCTGCTTCCCGGAAGCATTGACGTTTTTGGCCCGACAGGCATTCTTTCGAAAATCCTAGCTTTCGTACAGAGCCTGCCTGGTTTTTACATTGCGGCGCTTGCAGCAGTTGCGACGTTCAACAATCCTCACATGGACAGAGCAATGCCAGGAGAAGCTCCAACACTCAGGATTTTGCACAACGGGGAATTAACGCCGCAGCCGATTTCTTTGACGCGCCGTAGGCTGCTGTGCGTGATGTTTGCCTTCCTTACTGTTGCAAGTGTTGTGCTGACGGTTATGGCCATTGGTTCTCTGACGGTTGCCCCCCTCATCAAAGATCTGCTTCCCACCCAACTCTATGCTCCAGCAAAGCTAGTTTTTTCCGGTCTCTATCTGCTGCTTTTCTTTCAGATGCTCTGCGTGACCATGTGGGGGCTGTTCTATATCGGGGAAAGAATGCTCACCCCTGACTGACTTCCCCAAAAGGCCTATCGTCCGCATCGGGTAAGCAGTCGCACTCCAAGCCCTTCTCGGGCGGGCTTTCCTATTGCCGGGACGACATGGCGCCTTTTCGGTCACGACGGAATCTGTCGCCACGCGCTTCGATTCCGGATACGCTCAGCCCCCAGGAAAATATCATGTCGAGGTGAGGATGCTCATTCTTCTCAACACGGGCTGGGTCGCGCACAGGTTCGGACAATGGCGCTGGGTGATCCACGCTGTGGCGGGCGTCGTCTTTCTGGCCATTGGCTGGGCTGCGGCCAACATAGTCCTTGTTGTCCAGTCCCTTGCCCCTCCTGCAGACTCCTCGGCCGCAGGCTGGACCTTTCTCACCTTCGCAGCCGCAGGATTCATCCTCCTTCTCTACAGTATTTGGCTTTCATACATCGATTCGACGCGTCAAGCGTATCGAGTGATCGCGGAGCGTTATCGCCGTGATGGCTGGTGACACGCATCCATTCAAAGCCAAGCCCGTCTCGCGCGGGCTTTTTTATGCTGGCCGAATAGGCACATCCTGCACAGTGCTCTTCATAAGCCAGCCTCGCGACGCAGTCGATCCATTTCCTCTTCGCACGCCGCTCCGGCAAGCCGAATCAGTTCCAGGACTTCAGGCAGTTTTGCCGTGAGCTTTTCATGCGACTGCACTTTAAGTTCAGGAGCATGAATCCGCATGAATGCTGAGGCGGCAGTCCACGCAGAGTGGAGTTCGCTGAGGCCACGGGGCACAGAGGACAGATAGAGAACAACCCTCGCCGATGGAATTTCGAGCACCGGCAACTTGTCGAGCGCATCCTTGCAATCGACCAAATTTTCAAGCTCAGCAGCACTCACCTCGTACAAGCGCCCTTCTTCGTACTCTCGCTGCAGCAGGTTGACCATCGCGATCGCGCGGGCAAGAAGAGTTTTCACTATCGAGAGCCGATCGACTGCGCTGTGCGCAGCACTTTCCCTCTGCGCTTGGACAGCAGCTCGATGCTGCCGATCTGAAATCAAGAATGCGCCAACGATCGCGACTATCGCGCCTACGGCCTGGACCCAAGACGCCATGTTCGGATTTTTGTCCGCCCAGACAACCAGGCTCGTCCAACTGGTGGCGGTCGTGATCGCCAGCGCGACTGCAGACCACAGCGTCAAGACCTGAAACGGAGACATCCGATCCTCCCTCCTCGAGTTTGACCTGATGCTACTGTCCCCGCATCAACGTCAGTCGCCCTTCCCTCGTGTTGCCCGCAACAGCTGGTGCCGGGGCCGGGGTCGAACCGGCAGGCCTTGCGGCATCCGTTTCCCCGGAGACATCACACAGGATCCAAGCTCCGCCAAGCGCGGCGACCGCCCTCAGTAACAAAGACTGAGTAGCGCTTCCCGACCGTATCGGCAGCTTCGCAAGCGATCTCTCGAACCCGCTCGATAGTCACATTGCCCGTGCCGTAGTACTCCGCGGGCGGAAGCCTGTACACCACACCGCTGTCTGCGGTTATCACATCGACAAGGTTGCGCTGCGCCATCGCAGCATGCAAAGCGGCGTAGTCCTCCCAAGTCGCGTTGTCGTGCAAGACCATCCTGACGGTAAATGCGGCCATCACTCCTCCTTCGCTGTGGAGCGATATTGCAACCGGCAGCTCCACGGTTCAGATCGCGGAGAAACCCTCGCCACCGGCGCCTCTCCCTCGTGTTGATGGCAATATCACGGGTGTGATTGACTATCGCATTCGAAAGCACTTCCCCGCTCTACCCGCCGTCAGGTGGCGCGCCGAAAGGATTCTCAAGAATCGAACCGAGGAACAGATTGACCGGGCGGCCGAGGCCGTTGAAGAGTGGATCGGCGAGTTGAGAGCACAACGGCATGCTGAAGCAACCGAGGAATTCATCAAATCCGAGGCAGCTCGCATCTACTACCAGGGAGGTTGGGAACTGCAATACCTTCCCGGTGGAACGGAGGATCCTGACGGCTACCCCATTCCCTACTCTGAGCAGGACATTCGTCATCTTCTGGAGAACTGGCCGAGTTGGGCAGACGACCGCCCTTCATTCCCCAAGGATGACATGGCCGACTTCGACACGCTTGAAGAAGTTCTGAACTCCGAATATCCATACGGTCCAGTGGAGGGGTTCGAGTCTGCGGTCGATGCGGAGTTCTATGCAGTCTTGGCGCTGACGAAAGTCACCGAAGCAGAGTGGCGGCTGCACATCAATGAGAAGCAGACTGAGAATGGAATCCGTATCCATGCGGGTGAACTCCCTTGGAAAGTCTCAGATGCTGTCGCGGTAGGAGCACTCCTCGTAGAGGCGATGGAGATCATTTGCCATGCGGAGCGCAATCTCTCGGACGCGCAACTGAGCAAGATGCGCGCAGACATGCACGCAAAATTAGAAATGCAGATTCGACAAGACGCGCGAACCGAGATTGGTAAAGCTGGCGCAGCCGCCAAGCTTGCAAAAGACCCGAAGCAGTTTGAGAAGGCGGCAGTACGCGAATGCTGGAATGCTTGGCAAGCAGATCCTTCACGATACAAAGGCGTAGCCGCATTCGCGCGCGACATGCTGCAAAAATTCGAGCGCTTAGAAAGCCAGCCAGTAATTGAGCGCTGGTGCCGGGAGTGGAAAAGCGCCGTTATCACTAAGCCCGCAGAGTAACTACCGGGCCGGCAAGCTGCCTACTTAGCTGCCGTAGTGCTATAGATTAAATAGCACCACAACGATCAAATTGCCCCATACCGCAGCACATCGGATGCACCGCGGGTTGTCGAAGAAATCGACCACAAGGACATCGACACGTTCAAGATCTTCAACAAAGGGACCTGTCGTTCACGCAATATGGCTCTACCCCAACGCCGCCCTCTCGATCAAGGACTCGCAGATCTATGGACTTCCCGGCTATTCCAGCCTATGAACAAGATGCTCAGCGCTTATTCACAACCTTGTCCACATGCGCTGGGGGATGAAGCACGATAGCATTCATCGAACCGATTTGGACTACCAGGTGCCCTAACAGCACCCCAAAAGGCAAGGGCCGCGAGCGGTTCACGCAAGCGGCCCTCTTGAGCACCCGAACCCGAAGGAACTGGCACCCGTCTGGCAGGACAGGAAAAGTTTAACCGGGTCCGGGAAATTTTGGCCGCTTGACTTGAAAGCACTTATGACCCGTGATACTGAATCCGTACCGCCAGCCGACAGGCTGCTGCGCCTCCCTGAAGTCCTCACCAAAGTACCGGTCGGCCGGGCGTCTTGGTGGAAGGGCGTCAAGGACGGTCGCTACCCCGCTGCCATCAAGCTCGGCCCGCGCACGAGCGCCTGGCGAGCCTCCGACATCGACAAGCTGATCGCGTCCCTCTAAGCGGGGAAATCAATCATGAGCACAACCATGGCGGGACACCGTCAGCGGAGCGCTGGGCGCCTCAGGCAATCCCTAGTGAAACATTTCACCCTGACTTTGCCGGCGAACACGGGCAACCTGCAGGGCATGAAACCTCTCGCAGTGAATCGGTCAGGGCTTGCTCTCGTTGCCACGCCCGTCCTCGTACAGAACATCGTGGCAGATCCTGGCCAGCGCGAGCATGCCCACGAACAGCAGGCAGCCGAGCAGCAGCATGTCGTTTTCGCTCATCCAAGTTCGAACTGCAGGTCAACCCTTAGAGTTGCGGGTGCGGCGGAGGACCTTCCGAATTGGCAATGGCTCGGTCTCACTGCTCGACTGAGACGATTCGGTCAGCACTTTGCGTTCAATGGGTCCATCGGGACCGAGCAGCACGCGCCGCTTTTCACCAGGCGCCGCCGAGTCTGCTTCGGATTGCTCGGGCTTGCGGGTGCGACTAGCACTTCCTGCTCGCAATCCCTTCAACATCACCTCCGCCGCTTTGATAGTTTCCGGCGATCGCACGCGCTTCGCTTCATCAGCTTCTGGGACAGGCGCATGGCTCAAGGAGTCCTGCCTCTCTTCCGCATCGAGTTCGGAATACAGCGAGCTAAGGTCCAAGGCTGCTTCTTCGGCTTCGCGGTACGCGTCACGCAACTCACTGAACGTGCCTCGGTGCTTTTTCAGAGCATCGTTGGCCAGCGCGATGACGACTTGCAAACCCTTCTGCAATTCCTCAAGAGTCATGTCAGGAGACCTGCGCCCCAACTCTTTGACGGTGTCGCAAATCTCGGTCAGACGGACTTGGACTCGATGCCGATGTACCCGCTCGGCAGCCAGGTCGTACTGCAACTGGCTCATCATCGGCAAGAGAACCTTCGGAACATCAGAAGCGTGCTGAAGGCGCGCAATCAGTTCGCTATTGAGGCTCTTGCCGCTCGCTGTAGCCGCTTCCTGAATCTTCGCATGCAGGTCCCGCGGGAGCCGCAGCGCCGTCTTCATGTAGTCGTCTTGGTAGGAGGTGGCCATTCAGAAATCTTAGCCCTAATTTGAAGTCATCTATTGCCTTCATTTTCAAGGCATCGTACATTTCATCAACGCCTTCATTTTAAAGACATGGCCACTCAAAAAGATTTCGTGAAAACAGCGCTCCGAGTGCCCCGAGATCTCCACGCCGCGCTCCACGAATCGGCCTCGGAGAGCGAGCGCACTTTCAATGCCGAGATCCTGCACCGCCTGCGCTCGACCTTCAAGGGAAAGCGCATCCGGCAACCTAGCGGAGATCGCCTTTCAACTGCTACCTTAGAAGAACGGTCCGACGAGCGGCAACTCGCGGCCGTGCAGTCCAGCAAGTAACCCAGGAACCCTAGCAATGTCCATCAACATCGCCATCAACTCGCGCCAGGTCGGCGACGAACTCACCCCCACCATCAACGGCCGCGAGCTCCACCGAGAGCTCGGCGTCGGCAAGGACTACACCAACTGGGCAAAGGCCCAGATCAAGCGCGGCGGCTTCGTTGAAAACAGCGACTATGTGGTTCTCGCCCAAAAGGGCGTAAACCTCGCCGGTGGCCGCCCCTCCGTGGAATATCACTTCACCGTCGAGGCCGGCAAGCACATTGGCATGCTCTCTGGCACTGCCAAGGGCCGTGAGGTGCGCGAGTACTTCCTGGAGTGCGAGCGCCGCGTGAAATCCGTGGCTGTCCCGGCGGTCCGCGATGCGCGCACCGCCGCGCTGATCGATGCGCTGGTGCGCCAGGATGCGATCGAGCAGGAACAGACGCGCCAGGCCACCGAGCTTGCCCGCCTGCAGGAGAACGTGGCCGTCATCGAGGCTCGCACGCAGCCCGAGAACAAGCACTTCACCGTCCTCGGCTACTCCAACCTGATCGGGCGCCCAATCGACGCCCGCACGGCAGCAAACCTCGGCCGGAAGTGCGCGGCGCTGTCGCGCGAAAAAGGCTTGGTCATCGGCGACGTGCGCGACCCGCGTTTCGGGACTGTGCACAGCTACCACGAGTCCATCCTGCAGGAGGTGCTAGCCCCGTCAACTGCGAACTGAACCCACAAAAGGCGAAGCCCCGACGGCGGCAACCGTTGGGGCTTCTGTGACCCGAGAACCCTAGCAAGGAACCTGAATCATGTCCAAGGTTAGCACGCACCAACCCAAAACAGCAACTCCTGTCACTAAAACCGTGACTGCTGTTGCCACCGCCGGAACAGCCGTCGCCGGCACCACCACCGCCCCTACTACCGAACCAACGGCAGCAACGGCTGTGACCAGCGTTCAAGAGAACACGGCCCTACTCGATCTGCTTGATCAGGCCGAGACCATCGCAAGCCTCCTCGCCCACAACTTCGGCGGTGATGGCTCATTCGACGAACCAGGCGAAGCCCCCGGCTTGGTCGGCATGGTGCAGTGCGTTGCGAGCCTGCTGGTTGCAGCCAATGAAGTGGCTGTTGGCTTCGCGCTCACTGATGCAGCACAGGATGCCATCCTGCAAGCTCGTTCCCTCGCGGAGCATCTGGAAGCTCAGTCGCAAGAAGATCTCTACAACGGGAAGCGTGGATTCCGCCTCGGCGATCGATTCATTTCGATGTGCTACTGGACAGTCGAGAAGCTCGCGAAAAGCGCACATGAGGTGTTGGCATGAGCTCGGCCAACCTCCGCAAGCGCACGTTGCACCTGGTGCCCAAGCCCGCGACGAAGATCGACGCCGACATGGTCGCCTTCACGGTGATGGAGCACATCGACGCAAGCTTTCCAGCAATGTGGAGTGCAGCCCCCGTCGGTGGTCGCGCGAGTATCCGGAACGCCATCGTGCAAGCCGTTGTGGTCGAGGCAACCCGTGGCGGAACGTCGGCATGATGGAGCTCATCCACGAACTGCTGCAGTGCAGGCACAGCGACCCGAACAGAAGTCGCTCTGGAGCCGGCCGGTGGCTGACCGTCAATGTGCCGGCCGAGCTGTGGGCCAAGATTCAGGCCACCGCCGAGTTGGCCGAACTCGGCGAACCTCGATCCTCGGCTCCCGCACACAAGCAACGAACGCCAGCCGCCCAGCCTTTGCAGGCGGCCCTCGTACCAGACGCCCTCTTGCGCATCGGTGTTGTAGAGCAGCTCACCGGGCTTGGCGAATCGACGATCCGCCGGAAAATGGCGGTGGCCGATTTCCCGCAGCCGATCAAGAACGGCACGCGCTGCACCCGCTGGCGCGCCGGCGACGTGACGACCTGGTTGCGCGAACAAGGAATTGCAGCGTGAACATGGCCCAGGCCTCTGTGACAGGAGGTCGCAGCTTGCGGTGAACCTTCGGATGGCCTTGATGGCACTACCCTGCTCGCCTAGGCAAAGCAGCGCGCACAGCAACTCAGCCTGTTCTCGGAGGACGCGTGATGTCAGTAGCCGTTCGCCTTATTCAACGCAACGAGATCAAGCGAATCGATTTCGGCATTCAGCGCCAAGGTCACGGCCTGACCGATGGTGTCGCGGGTCACGTTCGTGAGCACGCCCCCAACCAACTGAAAGCGTTTCCCGCCAAGCAGCAGTACCTCGCCGCCCCAACTGCCGGTGTAAGCCCCGTCTTCCATTCCGTATTCAACCTGGTAGGTCACGATCCGGCCCGTGCCGGCCTGGGTGTGATCTCCGCCGATCTTGAGGGTGCGCATGTCGGTCTCCTCATTGTGAAGCGCGGGGTATCGCGCGCCTCAAGCCTCCAGGTCGAACTGCCCCTGCAGCGTGCGGATGAGCTGAGCAATATCAGCGCGGTGCGTGCCGCGGTCGCTGACCGCGCGCACCGTCCAGCTGGGGCCGTCATCTCCACTGATGCCGGTGCCGACCACGCCACCGCGATGCACATCCGTCTGCTGGCCTCGAAGGCCTGGCAAGGCTTCGATTCGCTGTATCAGCATCTGCTGAAGCTGCTTGGCGGTGCGGGTCGGTTTGGGCATCGCTCAGTCAGTCGTCTCGAGCGCGACGCCGACAAGGTGATCTACCCACTCGAGCGCCTGCACTTCAGTGAGGCCGCCATTGAGCAAAGGCGTGACGTCGACCTTTTGCGGGTGCGACACCTTGCCCGATGGTGCTTTGACGCTGACGGACACAGCGCTTTGTCCTGGCAGAAGGGATACGTGAATCTCGTGCTGATTGACGAGGCTCCGTCTATTCGGTGCAACCACTTTTGTCTCCTCGTTGGAAAGGTCGCATTTTGAACCTCCTCGACACCTCCCCCGACCGCGTGCGCGCACGCGAGATTCAGGCCGTGCAGATGGCCGCCCAGCTGTGGTCGAATCGGGCCGCGCGCGCAGGCAATTGGGTTCCCTCCGTCCAGATCACATTGGGCCCGGTGCTCGCATTCGGAGCGGCCACGTGCCCGCCAGTGCACCCCAAAACAAGTACGATCAAAGCGGGGGAACGGATGGGGGAACATTTTGCATGCCAACCGAGGGAATCGAATGCTGACGCGGCCTGCAGCCTGACCTTCAATCCCCTCCGGGGCCAACTTCCAGTCCCAAGCAACTCCAAATCGTTGTGACTCGAGGCAAACTTTGGCCATTCGAGGTGCGTTAAGAAGATTTTTTCTTGGCCAACCTGACGTAGATTCCAACGGCTAGCCAGTGCCCGGCACAAATTCTGTGCAGTCGGATCACTTTTCTGGAGGCTGCTCAGCCATCTTCAGACTACGCTTCCAGCTCGCTTTGAAGACTTTGCTGCTTCGCGGCAACCGGATTGCTTCGGCGATGCGCCGGCACGAAGGCCGTTGGACCGAACGCTGTAGAACATAGTTGGTGTTGATCAACGTCGCACTCTTGAGAGCTCGGTTGAAATAACAGTTTCCGAACCCTCGACAGACATTGATCGCGAACTGGCGCGGTTGGCTCTGTGACCGCTGTCTGGTCACACTGGAAGATCGATCTGCTGGCACCACTGGTGCTCGAGAGCCTGCTCTAGTCCGCGACACGCAGTGTGCGTTTTCGCTCCCTCTCTTCAGCTCTTGCTCTACAAGGGTTCGGTACGTTCCTCGAGGACGTACCCCTCGCCTCGCACCGTATGCAGCAGCTTCGACTCGAACGGGGCGTCAAGCTTGCTGCGCAGGCGAAGGATGGCTACGTCGACCACGTTGGTCTTGGCATTGAATTCCATATCCCAGACGCGCCTGGCGAGCAGGGACCGTGAAAGTACCTTGCCCTGGTTGCGAAGCAACACCACCAGCAACGTGAACTCCATCCTGGTCAGTTCGAGTTCGGTCCCATCGCGGGAGAACTTTGCGCGCCGCTCGTCGAGCTCCAGATCGGCCAGGCGAAGCACTGGTTGATGGCGTGCACCGGTGCTGCGGGCCAGCGCCTTGACGCGGGCAAGCAGTTCGGAAAACTGGAACGGCTTGACCAGATAGTCGTTCGCTCCAAGCTCCAGGCCCGCTATGCGAGCGGCAACGCTGTCGCGTTCGGTCAGAACCAGGAGAGGTGCATCCGTCTTGCGCCGGATCGTTCGAACGGCATGGACTCCGTCCTGGCCAGGTCGCATCGAGTTCAGGAGGATGAGCGCGTAGTCCTGTGCGATGACCGGGTTCGCGGTTGCGCTTTCGCTGTTCACGATGTCCACGGTGAAACCGTTTCTCTCCAGTCCTTCGTTGAAGGTCTTGCACTGGGTCGATTGATGGTCGATAAGCAAGACCCGCATGGGGTCCATGTCCTCGTCGAGCTCTGCGCTGCGTGCATGGCTGGTGCCGAGAAACGAGCCGCTCAGTGCGGTTTCGAAAGGAAGCGGGGAAACATACAGTCGCACAAGTTCTCCTGTTCCAGCGCCCAGGTGGAGCCGTTGCACTTTTATATGCATCGAGGAGTTATTGATCTAATTCATCATTTCTGCCGATGAGGCGGCGTTGCCTCTCTGCGTTCGCAAAGACGGTGTTCGAATGCCCGACCTGGGCTTACGTGGTCTGTGCGTAGATTTCCAGGCTCGCTTGCCCACCTCTGTTACCCAAGTACATCAAGGTGTTCGACGGCAGCGTCTCGTCCAGCAGCTTGCGCGCCGTCTCGATGCCTGCCACCGGCAGCAGCTTCGCATCGAGCAGACCCACCTGCACCAGCACGCTGGCCTGGTCCCAGTAGATGTGCTCGTGATAGAGCTTGTCGCCGCGGAACTTGATGACCGCGAGCAGCGGCACTTCCACGCGCTTGCCCGTGGGCGCCACGCCCGGGAGCATCCACGGGATCTCGGTGGTGTGCGTGAAGCAGAACAGCATCTCGTCGACCACCTGCGTGGCGCCCACCGTGCGCGAGATCGGCACCAGCGAGGTGTCGGGCGGATTGCTGTTGACGAAATGGTTCGTATAGAACGCGTGCAGCGCCTTGTAGCCCACGCCGCCGGTCATGGTCGGGATGTGGTTGACGTACGGCTCGGCCACCATGGTCGACATGGTGTCGTCGACGTTGCGGGTGGCGAACTCGTATTCGCAGTGCTTGTCCCACAGCGCCGAGAGGTCGTAGTGCGGGCCGATGGCGTCCTTCAGCGTGGCGATGCTGCGCTCGTGCGCCATCAGCGCCGAGGGCTTGTGGAAGTGCTCGCCGCCGGCGCGTGCGAAGGCGTGGTCCATGCCGGGATACACATACAGCGAGACGCCGGGCCGGCCCTGGAGCGTGGCGACGATGCGGTCGCGCGCCTCGGGCGGGCAGAACTTGTCGAGCTCTGCGATGTGCAGTGTGAGCGGGCGCTTGATCTCGTCGGCCTCGTCGAGCGTGGCGTCGATGCCCACGCCGTAGTAGCCGACGGCGACATCAGCATCGGTGCGGCAGGCCGCCAGGTAGGCCAGCTTGCCGCCGAGGCAGAAGCCGAGTACGCCGACTTTGGCGTCCTGCACTTCGGGGCGCTGGCGCAGCGCACTGATCGAGGCCTGCATGTCTTCCATGCCGCGGGCCTCGTCGAAGCCCTTGTAGAGGGCAAAGGCACGCTGCCAGTCGTCCGGCGAGTAGCCAAGCTCCACGTTCGGCTCCTGGCGCCAGAACAAGTCGGGCACGAGCACCACGTAGCCTTCCTCGGCGTAGTAGTCAGCTACCTCGCGCATCGTGGCGTTCACGCCGAAGATTTCCTGCGCGAGCACAAGGCCCGGGCCGGCGCCCGAGCGTGGCACGGCGAGGTAGCCGCTGAAACTGCCGCTGCCGTCGGTGGCCTGGATGCGGATGTGGTGCGTGGCGTCGGGCGCTTTTTCCTGCATGTGAACTGCTCCGTTCAAGGGTTGGATGATGGTGCGGGCCATGCGCTCATTGCACGCATTCCGGATGTCGCGTGGTCACCTGGTAGTAGCCCGAATGAAAGACCAGCGGCTCGCCGTCGAAGCGGTCGTAGCGCTCGACTTCGCCGATGAAGATCAGGTGGTCACCGCCGTCGTACTGCTTCACGTTGCGGCAGATGAACCGGGCGATGACGCCACTCAGCAACGGCACGCCGGCCGTGCCTTCGCAGCAGTCCACCCCCCCGAACTTGTCCGCCTGCGGCGTCGAGAACTGGCGCGACAGGTGGTGTTGATGTGCCGCCAGCACATTGATCGCGAAGTGGCTGGCGCCGGTGAAGTCGGCCACGCTCGGCGCCTGCCGGGCCAGGCTCCACAGCACCAGCGGCGGGTCCAGCGAAACCGAAGAGAACGAATTGGCGGTCATGCCCACGCGACGGCCGTCGAGGGCCCGGGTCGTGATGACGGTCACGCCGGTGGTGAACTGTCCGAGGGCCTTGCGAAAGTCGCGTCGGTCGAAGCGGTCGACAACCGCCTCGCGCGCCCGGGCTTCCAGAAAGCGGTCTGCCTCGACGCCATCGAACCACCAGGGCGCGAAGACGCGCGGATCATCGAAGCCGTTGACGATGGTGCTCGCAACCGCGGGCATGTGGGTGGCGCTCTGCAGCAGCTTCAGCAGGTGCGGCTTCGGCGGCGCGAGCAGGCTGTTCGTCCAGTCGGTGGCCCAGCGGGCATAGCCTTCCCAGTAACGGTCGAAGGTCTCCTGCATCCACGCGGCGTCGAACGGTGCGTCGCCGCGTTCGAGGATCCGCTTCAGGTAGATGTCCGCGCTCTTGGCCGCGTTGTTGGCGCCCTGGCCGGTAATCGGATCGTTGAGCACCACAGCGTCGGCCAGCCCCAGCACCTTGCGCCCCGAAGGCAGCGTCGCCACCGGCTTGCGCACCGTCGGCGCGAAGCGGCCCGTGAGGATGCCGTTGTCGTCGGTCAACTCGATGTCCGTGCAGCGTTCCGCTTCCCACGGCAGGAAGGTGTCGAGAATCCACTTGCTGCGCGCGAGGTGTTCCTGCGGCGTCTTCACATCGGTCCAGCAGTCCATCGGGCCGCCCGGCACGCCTTCGAACACCATGATCTCGCAGGGCCCCGTGGTGGTCAGCGCCGGGAACACGAAGTACTCGCCCACGCCGGGAATGAGGTTGAAGCACACGGCCGAGTGCGGCTCGCGCGGCTTCATCCCCTTCACGTAGGTCAGCGCCAGTGCACGCTGAGGTCGATCGAATAGCGAGCGCTCCGTGTCGCGCTCGAACAATTGCGAGATCTCGCCCTTGCCGCTTGCAACGACCACAAGATCGTGCGTTGCAGCGCAAGCTTCCAACGCATCGAGCCCCACGTCCTGCAGCACGAGCCGGCCGCCGCGCTTCTCGAACTCCGCCATCCAGGCGGGTATCTTGAGCCGCTGGTCGATCGACTGCGCAGCTGCGTCGAGCCTTGCGTTCCATTCGATGGCCTTGCCGCCTTCCGGGTTGCGCACCGTCATGCCGATGCCTTCCACCGGTGGGCACTCGCCCGCCCACCAGTCCAGCGCCAGCTCGCGCTCGGTCTGCAGCGCGGTCTCGAACATGCACTGGCTGGACATCACCGGTCCCTCGAAAATCTCCCGCGCCGCGCGGTTCGAAAAAACCGTCACCTCGTGCCCCGCGCGCTGCAGGCCGAGCGCGAGCTGCATGCCGGACTGTCCGGCGCCGACGATGGCCACGCGTCGCTTCATGCGTTCACTCCAGACTACGCGACGGCCGCGCAGGTTTCGATGTAGCGGTCGGCCTCCGCGGGGTCCGCGAACCACGGGAAGAAGGTGCGCGGGTCGTCGAAGCCGTTGGCGAGGGCACTGGCCAGCGGCGGCATCGCACCGGCGGTGCCGAGCAGCTTGAGCACATGGGGCGGCGGCGGTGCGAGCAGCATGTTGGTCCACTGCGTGACCCACTGCGCGTAGCCAAACCAGTAGCGGTCGAAGGTTTGCTGCATCCACGCGGCATCGGCCACGCCGTCGCCGCGCGCAAGAATGCTCTTCAGATAGGTGTCGGCGCACTTGGCCGCGTTGTTGGAGCCCTGGCCGGTGATCGGATCGTTGAGCACCACCACGTCGGCCAGACCCAGCACCTTGCGGCCCGAAGGCAGCGTCGCCACCGGCTTGCGCACCGTCGGCGCGAAGCGGCCCGCGAGGATACCGTTGTCGTCGGTCAGCTCGATGTCCCTGCAGCGCTCGGCCTCCCATGGCGTGAAGGTGTCCAGGATCCATTGGCTGCGCGCAAGGTGTTCCTGCGGCGTCTTCACGTCCGCCCAGCAGTCCATCGGGCCGCCGGGCACGCCTTCGAACACCATGATCTCGCAGGGCCCCGTCGTCGTCAGCGCCGGGAACACGAAGTACTCGCCCACGCCGGGAATGAGGTTGAAGCACACGGCCGAGTGCGGCTCGCGCGGCTTCATCCCTTTCACGTAGGTCAGGGCCAGTGCACGCTGCGGCTTGTCGAAGCTCGACTTGTGGGCGTCGCGCTCGAAGAGCTTCGAGATCTCGCCCTTGCCGCTGGCCACCAGCGTGAGGTCGTGGCTTTGCGTGCAGGCCTCGAGCTCGTCGATGCCCGCGTCCTTGAAGACGAGTTCGCCGCCCTTCTTCTGGAACGCGTCCATCCAGGCCGGGATCTTGACGCGCTGGTCGACCGACTGGGCGCTCGAATTCAGCCGTGCGACCCAGTCGATGGCCTTGGCGCCACGTTGCTCGGGATGCGGCACGGCCAGCCCGATGCCGTCCACCGTGGGGCAGTCGTGCGCCCAGTGGTCCAGGCCCAGGTCGCGCTCGATCTGCAGCGAGGTGTGAAACATGCACTGGCTCGACATGACCTTGCCTTGGCGGATGTCCTCGCCCGTGCGGTTGCTGAACATCGTGACCTCGTAGCCCGCCGCGAGCAGTCCGAGACCCAGTTGCAGGCCCGACTGGCCCGCGCCGACGATGGCGATTCGCTTCATTGCTTGCTCCTTGATGCTCCGTTCGGAGCTAGTCCATCAACTTGGGAATGGCGGGCACGGCCTGCTCGGGGCCCATGGCGGCATAGCCGCCGTCCACTGCGTAGTCGGCGCCGGTCACGAAGCTCGCGTGGTCCGAACACAGGAACAGCACCACCTGCGCCACCTCATCCGGGTCGCCGACACGCCCGAGCAGATGGAAAGGCGCGGCCACGCGATCGGTCTTGGCGCGGTCGCCGCCGCTAAGGCGCTCCATCACGGCCGACCATGTCCAACCCGGCGACACGCTGTTCACGCGGATGCCGTCCGGCGCCAGGTCCATCGCCATGTTGCGGGTGAGCTGCGCCATGGCGGCCTTGCTCACCGGATAGAGCCAGCGCCCCGTCTGCGCCACGCGCGACGAGATGCTCGTGAAATTGACCACCGCCCCGCCACCGGCCGCCACCATGTGCGGGTGCACGGCCTGCAGCATCGCCACCGCGCTCGCCACGTTCACGTTGAACGACGTGAGCCAGTCGGCGCGCGGCGACTTGAAGCCGTCGTCCACGTAGGAGCACGCGAGGTTGACGAGAAAGTGCACGCCGCCATGCCGTGCCGCGGCCTCCGCCACGCAGGCCTGCACCTGTGCGTCGTCGGTGATGTCGGTGCGCACGAAGCGCGCGCCGGCGCCGAGCGAATCGGCCAGAAGCCGGCCGTTGTCGGCATCGATGTCGGCGATGACGACCTGCACGCCGGCCGCGTGCAGCGCGCGCACCACGCCGGCGCCTATCAGTGTGGAACCACCCGTGACGATGGCGCTCCTGCCTTCGAGTCCCTTGAACATGACGCTTGCTCTCCTCGGTTGATCGGACAGGCCGGCTGGCCTTTGGAGCGAACGTTATGAGCAAGCAGGCGTTCGGCGAGTCCCGCAAACGCAGGCCCTGTCCCTGGCGCGCAGGTTTTTGTCGAGGGGTGATCCGAATTGTGGGTGGGGATGGTTTTTGCTAGGGTGACTTCGCCCCATGGAAACCGCCACGACCCCACCGCTGCCGCTGCAGCGCTACCGGCTTTTCGAGAGCCACGACATGGACGAGGCCCGTGAAAGCGTGGCCCGCGTGTTCTGCCCGCACGGCCTGGTCATGCTGCGACCCCGCACCGAACTCGACGCCTGCCACCACAGCGCGCGGCTGCATCGGGACGTGAGCCTCAATTACGTGCAGTACGGCCCCGGCGTGCAGATCGACCCCGGCTACCTGCAGGATTTCTTCCTGTTGCAGATCCCGTTGCGCGGTGGCGCCGAGATCCGCTGCGGCGCGCAACACGTGGAAGCGACGCCCCGCCTCGCATCGCTGCCCTCCCCCACCGAGCCGCTGTCGATGCGCTGGGCCGACGACAGCCCGCACCTGATCGTGCGGCTGGCCCGCTCGGCGCTGCTGTCCCGGCTCGAGTCCTTGCTCCAGGCGCCCGTCAAGCAAGCTCTGGTGTTCGACCTCGGCGTGCCGCTCGACAACCCCGCGCTGGCGCCGGTGGTGCATTTCATCGACTATCTGCGGCTCACGCTCGACGCCGGCAGCGCGCTGCAGGCCGGCGGCCCCTTGGCCGAGCATGCCGAGGCGTACCTGATGGCAAGCCTGCTGATGTCGGCGGGGCACAACCATTCGCGCGCCCTGGCCGGCGAAGCGCAGCGCAGCCTGCTGCCGCGCGTGGTCCGCAGGGCGCAGGAATACATGGCAGCCCATGCCGATGAGCCGCTGTCGTTGGCCGACGTCTGCAGCGAAGTCTGCTGCAGTGCACGCGCGCTGCAGCTGGCGTTTCGCCAGCACGCGGGCCAGGGGCCGATGGAGTTTCTGCGCGAGATCAGGCTCGACCGGGTGCGGGCCGAGTTGCTGGCATCGACCAGCGTCGCCGCAGTCGGCGTGCGAGAGGTGGCGCAGAAGTACGGCTTTCTTCATTTGGGCCACTTCGCGGCGCAATACCGCGCCCGCTTCGGCGAGCGGCCGTCCGAGACTCGGGCATCGCGCGCCTTCTGATGCGGGTGAGGCGCCGACGCTTGCCCGGTGCCTGCCTCCCCCGCCCTGTTCGATGCCCCCGCTTCGTCGAGGGCCTGAAGCGCCGCATCACCAGTCTGTCCCGAGTTGTGCAACAACGCCTATCCCGATCTCAAATGTCCCATTGACAGAACATTAAAACTGCAAAAACATCAAAGGCATGTCGCAAATGCCTTTGCCCAAATATCACCAGATCTACTTGGTCCTGCGTGAACAGTTGCACGAAGGGCGTTTCGCGGAGGGCCTGCCCGGCGAACTCGCGCTCATGGCGCAATTCGGTGTGGCGCGCGTCACAGTGCGCCGCGCACTCGAACAGCTGTCTTCCGAAGGCCTGATCGCGCGCAACCCCGGCCGCCGCACGCGCGCGCTGCCACCGCCGGTCAGCGGCGAAGGCCCCGGCACCCAAAGCATGGAACGCGCCAATCTGCGCGGCCTGCTCGAGAACCTGGTCACCATGGGCCTGCACACCTCGGTCAAGGTCATCGAGGTCGCGACCATCACCGCCTCCACCCAGGTGGCCGAGGCGCTTCAGCTGCAGCTCGGCGACCCGGTGCAGAAAGCCGTGCGCGTGCGTTCCACCAAGGAAGGCCCGCTCTCGCACATCACCACCTACGTGCCCGACACGATCGCGCGCCGCTTCGGCCGCCGCGAGCTTTCGAAGAAGCCCATCCTCGTGCTGCTCGAGGAGTCGGGCGTCAAGGTGGGCCGCGCGCACCAAACCATCTCCGCGCGCCTGGCCGACAACGTTCTCGCACAGCACCTTCATGTCTCGGTCGGCTCGGCCCTGCTCGCGGTGCGCCGCCTGATCTACGACGAAGACGAGCGGCCCGTGCAGTGGCTGCACGGCCTCTACCGCCCCGACCGCTACACCTACGAAATGCAGCTCTCCCGCGTGGGCAGCATCGACGCCAAGGTGTGGGTCAGCAAAGACGTGTCAGCCCAGTTCAACTGAAGAGAAACAGGAAAGCCCACCATGCAGAACCGCCGCAGTTTCGTGTCGCAGTCCGCCGCCCTGGCGACCGCCGTTGCCTTCCCGCTCGTGGCCGGCGCGCAGCCCAAGACCGTCAAGGTCGGCGTGCTGCATCCGGTCACCGGTGCGCTGGCCTATTCGGGCCAGCAGTGCCGCCTCGGTGCGCTCATGGCCATCGAGGACATCAACGCGGCGGGCGGCATCAAGTCGCTCGGCGGCGCGAAGCTGGAAGCCCTGCTGCGCGATGCGCAATCGCAGCCGCAGGCCGGCTCGGCCGAGGTCGAGAAGATGAACGAGGCCGGCGTCTCGGCCATCGTCGGCGCCTATGCCTCGGCCATCTGCCTCGCGACCACGCAGGCCGCGGCCAAGTACAACCTGCCGCACGTGGTGGACGTGGGCGTGGCCGACCAGATCGTGGAGCGCGGCCTGAAGAACACCTTCCGTTTCGGCCCCGGCTACAAGAAGTCGACCGAGGTGGCCATGGCCAACCTGCTGGTGCTCAACAAGGCCGCGGGCAACCCGGCCAAGACCGTGATGATCATTCACGAGGAGTCGCTCTTCGGCGCCGGCACCGCGCAACTGCTCTCGCGCGAGTTGCCGGGCTACGGCTTCGAGGTGAAGGAGGTGGTCAAGCACGCCAACCCCACGCGCGACTTCAACAACATCGTGCTGCGCATGAAGTCGATCAACCCCGACATCGTGATCCCGGCCAACTACTACAACGAATACGCGCTGCTGGTGCGTACCATGCAGCAGCAGAAGGTGGTGCCCAAGGCGATCTTCTCGGTGCTGGGCGGCGCGGCATCGAGCTACAAGTTCGTGAAGGAATTTCCGGACGCAGCCAACGGCATCATCGACTGCAACCACTGGTTCAACCCGAAGGACAAGCGCGCGCAGGACCTGCGCAAGCGCGTCGAGGCCAAGGGCCAGTTCTTCAGCTACGAGGTCTTCATGACCTACACCGCGATGTGGCTGCTGGCCGATGCGCTGGAGCGCGCCAAGTCGACAGAGCGCGCCGCGATCGTCGACGCGCTCGAGAAGAGCACTTTCGGCAACCACTTCATGCCTTATGGCCCCACGAAGTTCGTCAACGGCCAGAACGAAGGCGCGCAGCCGCTCATGACGCAGGTGGTGAAGAACGACATCAAGGTCATCATTCCGCGCGACTATCGCGAGGTCGATCCGGTGTTTCCGTTGCGCGCTGTCTGATCGGAAGGCGGGATGTTCGATTTCGGCATTCTTTTCCCGTCGGTCCTGAACGGGCTGACGACGGGCGCGGTGTACGCACTGATCGCGCTGGGGCTTACGCTGATCTACGGCGTCCTGCACATCATCAACTTCGCGCACGGCGCCAGCCTGATGCTGGCGCTGTACGCGGTGTACTTCCTCAAGGAGCGCCTGGGCATCGACCCCTACCTTGCGCTGCCCATCGTGGTGCTCGGCATGTTCGCGCTCGGCTACGCGCTGCAGCGCGTGGTCATCAACCGCGCGGGCCACGGCAAGGACGAGAACATCCTGCTCGCCACGCTCGGCATCGCCATCGTCATGGAGAACCTCGCGCTGCTGTTCTTCAAGTCCGACACGCGCAACATCGACACCGCCTACTCGCTGAGCACCGTCGCCATCGGCCCCGCGATGATCGCCGTGCCCAAGCTCGTCGCATTCGCGGGTGCGCTGGTCGTCTCGGGCATCCTGTTCTGGATCATGGGCCACACCGACCTCGGCCGCGCGATCCGCGCCGTCGCCAAGGAGAAAGAGGGCGCCAAGCTCATGGGCATCGACGTCGACCATGTCTACGCGATGAGCTTCGGAATCGGCCTCGCGTGCCTGGGCGCGGCCGCGTGCTTCCTGCTGCCGGCGTATTACGTGAACCCGCAGGTCGGCGGCGGCTTCGTGCTCGTGGCCTTCACCATCGTCGTGCTCGGCGGCATGGGCAGTTTCGTCGGAGCGCTGATCGGCGGCTTCCTCGTCGGCGTGGTCGAGTCGCTCGGCGGGCTGTACCTGGGCGAATCGCTCGGCCAGATCGGCATCTTCGCGATCTTCATCGGCGTGGTGCTCTTCAGGCCACAGGGCATGTTCGGAGCCAAGGCATGAGCGCGGGCCTGAAGCAACTCGCGGGCATTGCGCTTTTTGCCGTGCTGGTCGGCTGCGTGCCGTTCGTCACCACCTCGGGCGTCAGGCTCAACTTCGTGATGATGGCGCTCTACGCCACGCTCATCGCACAGGCCTGGAACATCCTGGGCGGCTTCGGCGGGCAGTTCTCGTTCGGGCATGCGCTGTTCTTCGGCACCGGTGCGTACATCCAGGCGATCGCGCAGCTGCAGGGCGACATCAACGCCTGGGTCGCGCTGCCGCTCGCGGTGATCGGTGCCGCACTCGTCGGCCTCTTCATGGGCGCCCTCACCTTCCGCTACGGCCTCAAGGGCTCGTACTTCGCGCTCGTCACGCTGGCCTTTGCCGAGGTGTTTCGCATCCTTGCACTGTCGGTCGACTTCACCGGCGGCGGCGTCGGTCTCATGGTGCCGCTGCGCGAGTCGGTGGCCAACCTGCAGTTCTCGACGCGCGCTGGCTACCTCTGGGTGGTGCTCGCGATGGTCGTCGCGGCGCTGCTCGTGACCTGGTGGCTGCGAAACGGGCGCTTCGGCGCCTACCTGCAGGCCGTGCGCGACAACGAAGATGCGGCGCGCGCCGTCGGCGTCAATCCGTTCCGCGTCAAGCTGGCGGCCATCGGTTTGTCGGCGGCCTTCATGGGCGCGGCCGGTGCGTTCTACGTGCAGGTGTTCCAGTACATCGATGCCGGGATCGCCTACGGCCCGGCCGTGTCGATCGAGGCGCTGGTCGCGGCCATCGTGGGCGGCATGGGCACGACGTGGGGGCCGGTGCTCGGCGCCGTCGTGCTGCACCTGCTGTCGGACTTCACGCGCAACCTCTTCGGCGAACTGCCGGGCATCAACATGGTGATCTACGGCACGGTGCTGGTGCTCATCGTCATCTTCGTGCCGCGCGGCATTGCGGGCATCGGGCTGTCGGTGCGGCAGCTGTGGAAGGCGAAGGGAGGCCGCAATGACTGAAGCCCTGCTGGCCATCGATGGCCTCTCGCGCTCCTTCGGCGGCCTGAAGGCCGTGCAGAACGTGAGCCTCTCGGTGCGCAAAGGCAGCCTGAGTGCGCTGATCGGCCCGAACGGCGCGGGCAAGACCACGCTGTTCGCGCTGATGTCCGGCTTCCTCAAGCCCGACACCGGCACCGTGCGCTTCGCGGGGCAGGACATCACCGGCCGCGAGCCGCACCGCAACGCCGCGCTCGGCATGACCCGCACCTTCCAGATCGTCAAGCCGTTCGCCGCGCAGACCGTGCGCGAGAACATCGCCGTCGGCGCGCACCTGCATCTGCGCAGCCGCGCCGAGGCGCTGCAGGACGCCGAAGCTGTTGCGCTGCGCGTGGGCCTCGCGCCGCAGCTCGACAAGCCCGCCTCGGACCTCACCGTGGCCGGCCGCAAGCGCCTCGAACTGGCCCGCGCGCTCGCGACACGGCCGCGCCTGCTGCTGCTCGACGAAGTGCTCGCCGGCCTCAACCCGCAGGAGATCGCCGAGATGATGCCGGTGGTGCGCGGCATCGCCGACAGCGGCGTCACCGTGCTGATGATCGAGCACGTCATGCAGGCCGTGATGCACCTGGCCGAGCACGTGTGGGTGCTGGCGCAGGGCCAGTTGATCGCAGAGGGCACCCCGGCGCAGGTGACCTCCGACGACAAGGTCGTCGAAGCCTATCTGGGCCACGGCACCGCGGCGCGGCTGCGCAAGGCCGCATCGGGGGTTGCCGCATGAGCGCACTGCTCGATATTCAGGGCCTGCGCGGCGGCTACGGTCGCGTCGAGGTGCTGCGCGGCGTCGACCTGCACGTGAACGCGGGCGAGATGGTCGCACTGCTCGGCAGCAACGGCGCGGGCAAGTCCACGCTCAACAAGATGGTCTGCGGCCTCTGTCCGGCCTGGGGCGGCACGGTGCGCTTCGACGGCAAGGACCTGAGCGGCGCGCACTACCGCGACGTCGTCAAGGCCGGCCTCATCCAGGTGCCCGAGGGCCGCAAGGTGTTTCCCAACCTGAGCGTGCGCGAGAACCTGGAGCTCGGCTCCTTCACGCGGGCACGCGAGCGCCGTGCGGCGAACCTGGAGAAGTCGTTCCACATCTTCCCGCGGCTGCGCGAGCGCATGGACCAGCACGCCGGCACCATGAGTGGTGGCGAGCAGCAGATGCTGGCCATCGCGCGCGGCCTCATGGCCGAGCCGGTGCTGCTGATCCTCGACGAGCCCTCGCTCGGCCTTTCGCCGCTGCTGGTCGAAGAGATGTTCTCGCTGATCCGCGAACTGCGCGACGGCGGCCTCGCGGTGATGCTGGTCGAGCAGAACGTCGGCCAGTCGCTCGAAATTGCCGACCGCGCCTACGTGCTGGAAAACGGCAGCGTGCGCTTCTCGGGCCTGCCCGGTGATTTGCTCGGCAGCGACGAACTGCGGCGCGCGTACCTGGGGCTCTAAGCCCTCAAAAAAACACCCCCATCTCCCTGGAGACACAACACATGAAAAGACGCGACATCCTCCTCTCGTCGCTGGCCGCGGCATGGGCCGGCGGTGCCTTTGCACAGATCGGCAATGCGCCGGTGCGCATCCTCGTCGGCGCACCCGCGGGCGGCTCGACCGACACGCTGGCGCGCTCGCTCGCCGTCAGCATGGGCCCGGCACTCGGCCGCACGGTCATCGTCGAGAACCGGCCGGGCGCGGGCGGCAACATCGCCGCCGATGCGGTGGCCAAGGCCGCGCCCGACGGCAACACACTGCTGATGAGCTTCACCAGCCACGCGATCAACGCCACGCTCTACCCGACGCTGCCCTTCGACCCGGTGAAGGACTTCACCGCGCTCACCTGCGTGGCGACCTCGCCTTCGATCCTCGTCGCGCACCCGTCGGTGCCTGCGAAGGACGTGCGTGAACTCATCGCACTCGCCAAAGCAAAGCCGGGCCAGCTCAACTTCGCGATCGGCGCGGTGGGCTCGTCGCTGCACATGGCGGGCGAGGCTTTCAAGATGCAATCGGGTGTGGACATCGTGAACATCCCCTACAAGGGCACCGCACCCGCCGTGCAGGACGTGCTCGCCGGCCAGGTGCAGCTGATGTTCGCGGCCGTGGGCAACGTCAAGGCACACATCCAGGCCGGCAAGCTCAAGGCGCTGGGCGTGACCACGGCGAAACGGCTGCCGGCCTTTCCGAATGTACCGGCGATTGCCGAGGCGCTGCCCGGCTACGAATCGAGCGCGTGGTTCGGCCTCTTCGGCCCTGCCCGCATGCCTGCCGACCGCGTGAAGCAGATGGGCGACGCGGCGCGCCATGCGCTGCAGCAGCCCGACATGCGCCAGCGCCTCGATACCGAAGGCGCGATCCCGGTCGGCAACTCGTCCGAACAGTTCTCCGCCTTCGTGCAGAGCGAGATCGTGCGTTGGGCCGAGGTCGTCAGGTTCTCGGGAGCCAAGCCGGAATGACACCGATGGCTCCAACCCGCGCGCCAGCCCTGACCCTGGCCCAGAAGCTCATCGCACGCGCGAGCGGACGCGAGCGGGTGTCCGTGGGCGAGATCGTGACCTGCGGCGTCGACATGGCGATGTTTCACGACTCCTCGGGCCCGCGCCGACTGCAGCCGATGCTGGAAGAGCTCGGCGCGCAGATCTGGGACCGCTCGCGCGTGGTGCTCGTCATGGACCACTACGTGCCCGAGCGCGACGACGATTCGCGCCGCATCGTGCGCATCGCACGCGACTGGGCGCGCGACCAGAAGCTGCCGCACGTGTACGACAGCCAGGGCATCTGCCACGTGGTGGTGCCGCAGCATGGCCACATCCGACCGGGCATGCTGTGCGTGGGCGGCGACTCGCATTCGCCCACGGGTGGCGCTTTCGGCGCCTACATGTTCGGCATCGGCAGCACCGAGATGCTGGGTGTGATGGTCAACGGCGAGATCTGGCTGCGCGTGCCCGAGACCATTCGCATGTGGTGGGACGGCGCGCTGCCCGCGGGCGTGACCGCCAAGGACATGATGCTGCACATGATCGGCCGCTTCGGCATGAACGGCGGGCGCTACCAGGCGGTCGAGTTCGCCGGGCCGGCGGTCGCTGCGCTGTCGATGCAGGAGCGCATGACGCTCTCCAACATGAGCGCCGAACTCGGCGCGCAGGCCGGATTGATCGCGCCCGATGCGACCACGGCGCAATTCCTGGCCGAGGCCGGCGCGCCGCCGGTGGACATGGCGCCCTGGTTCACCGACGACGATGCCGCGCTCACGGACTACCGCTTCGATGCCTCCACGCTCGAACCGTACATTGCCGCACCGCACAGCCCGGCCAACGCCCACGGCGTGAGCCGGTACGCGGGCACGCACGTCGACGTGGCCTACATCGGCGCCTGCACCGGCGCCAAGCTCGACGACCTGCGCGCTGCCGCGCAGGTGCTGCGCGGCCACAAGGTGGCGAGCGGTATCCGTCTCATCGTGGCGCCCGCCAGCCTGCGCGACCAGGAGCAGGCGCGCGAGGAAGGCGTGCTGCAGGTGCTGATGGACGCCGGCGGCGAACTCTTCCCGACGGCCTGCGGCGCTTGCTCGGGCTACGGCGACCCGATGGGCGACGACATCACCGTCATCTCGACCACGGCGCGCAACTTCAAGGGCCGCATGGGATCGCCGACTGCGCAGGTCTATCTGGGCTCGCCCTACACGGTGGCGGCGGCCGCATTGCGCGGCTGCGTGACCGATCCGCGCGAGGTACTTGCATGAGCGTAACCAAAGCGACGCACCGCGTCTGGCGCCTGGGCGCCGACATCGACACCGACCTGCTCGCGCCGGGCCATGCCATGAAGCACGGCATCGACATCATCGCGAAGCACTGCCTGGAGGCCATCCGCCCCGACTTCGCCGCCGGCGTGCAGCGCGGCGACGTGCTGGTGGCAGGGCCGAACTTCGGCATCGGCTCCTCGCGCGAGCAGGCCGCCGCCGTGCTGGTGCACCTGGGGGTGGCCGCCGTCGTCGCGCCTTCGTACAGCGGCCTGTACTTTCGCAATGCCTTCAACGTGGGCCTGCTGCTGCTGACCTGCGCCGAGGCCGAGACCTTGAGCGAAGGCGAGCAGATCGCCCTCGACACCACGGCTCCCGAGATCGTCGCACCCGGCCGCAAGCGCCTGGCCTGCGAGCCGGTGCCCGGATTCCTCATGGACATGGTCCGCGCCGGCGGATTGATGAACCAGTTGCGCCAGCGCTCTGGCCGCCCCGCCTTCAAGAAAGCCCCCGATGCATGATCCTTCTTCCGCCACAACCATCGACCCCGTCACGCTCGCCGTCCTGCGCGGCCGCCTCGAACAGGTGGCCGACGAGATGGACGCCACGCTCTACCGCAGCGCGTTCAACCCCATCATTGCCGAGGCGCACGACGCCTGCCACGGCCTCTACGACGCGGCGAGCGGCGACACGCTGGTGCAGGGCAAGTCGGGCCTGCCGGTGTTCGTGGGCGCCATGGCCTTCGCGGTGCGCGCCACCGCCAAGGCAGCCGAGCCGCGCGGCGGCATGAACGACGGCGACATCTGGATCAGCAACGACGCCTACGACGGCGGCACTCACGCCAACGACTTCAAGCTGGTGAAGCCGTTCTTTCGCAACGGCAAGCTCTACTGCTACATGGCCTCGGCTGCGCACTGGCACGACGTGGGCGGCGCGGTGCCCGGCAACTACAACCCGGCCGCCACCGAGTGCTGGCAGGAGGCGGTGCAGATTCCGCCGGTGCGCATCGTGCAGGGCGGCGTGCTCGATGCGGACGTACTCGCGATCCTGCAGGCCAACACGCGCCTGCCCGACAGTCTTTGGGGCGACCTGAACGGACAGCTCGCCGCACTGGAGCTCGGCGAGAAGCGGCTGAACGGCCTGCTCGACGAGTATGGCGACGACCTGGTGCTCAACGCGCTCGGCGAGCTGCGCAGCCGCGCGCTGCGCCTGATGCGCTCGCACATCGCCTCGCTGCCCGATGGCCGCTACAGCTTCCAGGACGTGCTCGACAACGACGGCATCGTGAACGAGCCGCTGACCATCGCGCTCGACATGACGGTGGCCGGCGACCGGCTGCTGCTCGATTTTTCGCGCACCTCGCCGCAATGCGCGGGGCCTGTGAACATCTCGCGCGCCACGGCGGTGGCCGCCTGCTACGTCGCGCTCAAGCACTTGTTCCCCGATGTCCCCGCCAATGCCGGCGTGCTCGATGCGGTGGACTTCAACATCCCCGACAAGCTCGTGATCAGCTGCGAGCGCCCGCGCCCGGTCGGCGGCTACACCGAAACCATCCTGCGCATGATCGACGTGATCTTCAGCGCGGCGGCGCAGGCCGACCCGACGCGCGCGGTGGCGCAGGCCTACGGCACGATCAATGCCCTGTCGATCGCGGGCCACCGCAGCGACAAGGGTCGCGAAGGCCAGCGCTGGGTGATGTTCAGCTTCTTCGGCGGCGGTCATGGCGGCCACTCGGGCGGCGACGGGCTCTCGCACGGCAATGCGCCGATCTCGACCGCGACGATTCCTCCGCTGGAGATTCTCGAAGCCGCCTACCCGGTGCGCTTCACCGAATGGTCGCTGCGCGCCGATTCGGGCGGCGACGGCCGGCATCGCGGCGGCCTCGGCGCCGTCTACGAAATCGAGCTGCTGGAGAAAGACGCCGAAGTGTTCGTCTTCGGCGAGCGCGGCACCTCGCCGCCCAAGGGCATCGCGGGCGGCGGCGAAGGCGCAGTCAACGTGTTCAGCTACGAGAACGCGGGCGAGTGGCACACGCCGCCCATGGTGTCGAAGATGCGCGGCATCCAGCTCGTGCGCGGCGAACGCGTGCGGCTCGAAACGCCCGGTGGCGGCGGCTGGGGCCACGCGGCCGATCGGCCTGCGCAACAGCGCGAGGCCGACAGCGCGATGGGCTATGTGACAACCGGCACCCCCACCGGCGGCAGCAAGAAGAAGGCGTCCGAATGACTTCCACTGGTAAATCCCTTGTCGTCGGCGTCGATGTCGGCGGCACCTTCACCGACCTCTTCGTGCTCGACGAGACACACGGTACGGCGCGCATCGTCAAGGTGCCCTCCACGCGCGGCGAAGAAGCGCGCGGCTTCATGAACGGCGTGGCGCGCGTGGCCGACTCGGCCGCGGCCATCGCCACCATCGTGCACGGCACCACGGTGGGCACCAACGCGCTGCTCGAACGCAAGGTGGCGCGCACCGGCATCATCACCACGCGCGGTTTTCGCGACGTGCTGGAGATGCGCCGCCGCGACCGGCCCGAGACCTGGGGCCTGCGTGGCAGCTTCACGCCGGTGGTGCCGCGCGACCTGCGCCGCGAAGTCGACGAGCGCGTGCTCGCCGACGGCACGCTGCACACCGCAGTCGATCTGGACCAGGTGCGCGCCGAAGCCCGCTCGCTGCTCGAAGCCGGCTGCGAGGCCGTGTGCGTGTTCTTCATCAACACCTATGCGAACCCCGAGAACGAGCGCCTCGCCGTCGCGGCAGTGCGCGCGCTCTGGCCCAACCCGCACGTCACCTCGGCCAGCGAAGTGCTGCCCGAGATCCGCGAGTTCGAGCGCTGCTCGACCGCCACGCTCAACGCCGCACTGCAGCCCGTGGTGGGCGGCTACCTCGAGCGGCTCGAATCCGACCTGCGCGGCCAGGGCTTTGCCGGCGAGCTGCTGGTGGTGCAGAGCAACGGCGGCGTGATGTCGCGGCAGACCGCGAGCGACCTGCCGGTGCGCACGGCGCTGTCAGGCCCGGCGGCCGGCGTGATCGCCTGCGCGGCCATTGCGCGCGCGGCGGGCTTTCCGAACGCGATTACCGGCGACATGGGCGGCACCTCGTTCGACGTGTCGCTGGTGGCGAACGGCGAAGCCGCATTGGCCGCGCAGACTGCGATCGAGTTTGGCATGGTGATCCGCTCGCCGATGATCCAGATCGAGACCATCGGCGCCGGCGGCGGCTCCATCGCCTCGGTGGATGCGAGCGGCATGCTGCAGGTCGGCCCCGAGTCGGCCGGCAGCGTGCCGGGTCCGGCCTGCTACGGGCGCGGCAACATGCGCCCGACGGTGACCGATGCGAACGTGCTGCTGGGCCGCATCGCCGCCGATCGCCCACTGGGTGGAGGACTGCTCGCGGCACTGGATGCGCAGAAGTCGCGCCAGGCGATCGAGGAGCACGTCGCCCGGCCACTCGGCCTGGGCGTGCACGCGGCCGCGGAAGCCATCCTCACCGTGGCCAATGCGCGCATGGCGGGCGCGATCCGCCTCGTGTCCATCGAACGCGGCCACGACCCGCGTCGCTTCGCCTACATGCCTTTCGGCGGCGGCGGTGCGCTGCATGTGTGCGCGATGATGCGCGAGGTGGGCGTCGCGACCGGCATCGTGCCGCGCTACCCCGGTGTGACCTCGGCCCTCGGCTGCGTGATCGCCGACATGCGCCACGACGCGGTGCAGACCCTCAACAAGCCTTTGACCGAGCTCGATGTGGGTGACCTGCAGCGCCGCATCGACGAACTGGCCGCGAGCTGCCAGCAGCGCCTGGATTCATCGGGCGTGCGCTTCGACCAGGTGCGCGAGGTCATCGCACTCGACATGCTCTACGCGGGCCAGACGCACACTCTGCCCGTGGTGCTCGCCGACGCGGGCAAGGCGCCGATCACGGCCGCATCGATCCGCGCCGCATTCGAGGCCAGCTACACCGCCGCATTCGGCCGGGTGCTCGAAGGCATTCCGATCCGCGTGATGAACCTGCGCTATGCACGCATCGGCGTGCGACCGAAGTTCGACCTGAAGGTGCTGGCACCCGAGGGGCGAGGCAGCATCGTGCCGCTGGGCACGCAGCGCGTGTTCCACCACGGCCAGTGGCACGAGGCGGTGCGCTACGCTCGGCTCGACCTGCCAGTGGCTGCGCGCATCGAAGGCCCTGCAATCCTCGAACAGGCCGACACCACCGTGTGGCTCGAACCCGGATTCCACGCCGAGGTCGACGCGCACGGCAACCTTCTGGTGAGGCTGTCATGAGCACAGGCAAGAAATCCGTTGCAGCGAAGACCGCGCTGGTCGTCATCGACCTGCAGAACGACTTTCTCGATGCCAGCGGTGCCTATGCGCGCGGTGGCGACACCAATCCGCCGGCGCTGCTGCTGCCGGTGCGCGTGGCCGAGGTGGCGCGTGCGCTCAAGGCGGCGGGTGGCCTCGTGGCCGCAAGCCAGTTCACGCTGTGGCCGAACGCGGCCGGCGAACCGATGGTGTCGCCGCACCTCAAGGCGATGCGCCCTTATCTGAAAAAAGGCGACTTCGCGCCCGGCAGCTGGGGCCAGGCGAACGTCGACGCGTTGACCGGGCTGGTCGACGTGACGGTGAGCAAGGTCGCGTACTCGGCCTTCTTCAACACACAGCTCGACTGGGTGCTGCGCCACGCCGGCATCGACACGGTGGCGGTCTGCGGCATCGTCACCAATGGCGGCGTCGCGAGCACCGTGCGCGATGCGCACATGCGCGACTACCGCACGCTGGTGCTGTCCGATGGCTGCGCGGCCTTCGGCGAAGAACGCCACCAGACCTCGCTGGCCGACATGCGCAACGTGGCCGAGGTGACGGACTGCACAACCTTCATCGCATCGCTCGCATGACGACAAAGCCTCCGCGCCACATCCGTCGCGCCGCGCAGGTCGAGGCCGAAGTGCACGTGCCGGTGGCCATCGTCGGCGGCGGCGCCTGCGGGCTCACGACCGCACTGATGCTGAGCGATGCGGGCGTGGCCTCTGTGGTGCTGGAGCGCGACGCGCTGCCGAGCGGATCGACCGCGCTGTCCTCCGGCTTCATCCCCGCGCCCGGCACTCGCGCGCAGCGAGCGCATGGCGTACATGACGACAGCGCCGGGCGCTTCGCCGCCGACATCCAGGCCAAGGCCCATGGCCACGCCGCACCTGCGCTGGTCGAGGCCTATGCGGCGTCCATCGGTCCGGCGCTCGATGCGCTGCAGGAACGGCACGGCCTGCAGTGGATGCTGCTCGACGGCTTTCTCTATCCGGGTCACAGCGTGCATCGCATGCATTCGCTGCCGCAGAAAACCGGTGCGTCGCTGATGGCGGCCTTGCAAGCGGCCGTCGAGGCGGCGGGCATTCCCGTGCTGACGCAAGCGCTGGTCGACACGCTGGTGCTCGATGCCGAAGACCGCATGATCGGCGTCGACTACTTGCGCCCCGATGGCAGCCGCGAAACGCTGGCCTGCGATGCGCTGCTGCTCGCCTGCAATGGCTTCGGCGGCAACGCGGAAATGGTCCGCGCGCTGCTGCCCGAGATGGCCGAAGCCACCTTCGGTGGTCACGTCGGCAACGACGGCAGCGCGATCCTGTGGGGCCAATCGCTGGGCGCACGTCTGCGCGACCTCGGCGGCTACCAGGGCCATGGCTCGTGGGTCACGCCGCAAGGGGCGCTGATGTCGTGGGCCGTGATGATGGAAGGCGGCGTACAGCTCAACTGCGAAGGCCTGCGCTTTCACGACGAGACGCAGGGCTACTCGGAAGCCGCGGTGCACGTGCTCGCGCAACCGGGCGGCATTGCCTGGAACGTGTTCGACACGCCGCTGCTCGCACTGGCGCGGGGCTTCCCCGACTTCTGCGAGGCCGAAGCGGCGGGCGCGTTGCGCCGCTGCGAATCGGTGGCTTCGCTGGCGGATTGCATCGGCTGCGAGCCTTCCGTGCTGCAAGGCACGTTCGACGCCATGCGCGCCAGCACGCCACCGCCCGATGGCCGCGTGTTCGCACGCGCGCTCGAAGCGCCGTACTTCGCAGTGAAGGTTACGGGCGCGCTGTTCCACACCCAAGGCGGCCTCGACACCGCGCCCGACATGCGCGTGCTGCGGCACGACGGCACGCCCTTCACCAACCTGTTCGCCGCCGGTGGCGCGGCGGGCGGTGTTTCTGGCGATGAGGTCTGGGGTTATCTCTCCGGCAACGGCCTGCTGAGTGCGGTGGCCGGAGGCTACATCGCGGCGCACACTGCCGCTGCATTGATCCATTCGACGAAAGCGTCTCCATGACGAACCCTTCCTTCAAGACCCGGCTCGCACGCCACGACATCGTGCTTGCGCCCGGCGTGTACGACGCGCTCAGCGCCCTCGTGGCCGAGCAGGCCGGCTTCGAGGCGCTCTACCTCTCGGGCGCCTCCATCGCCTACACGCGGCTCGGCCGCTCCGACGTCGGCCTCACCACCTACACCGAGGTGGCCGACACCCTGGCCCGCATCACCGAGCGCGTGAGCCTGCCTGTGATCGTCGATGCCGACACCGGTTTCGGCAACGCGCTCAACACCCAGCGCACCGTGCGCGGCTTCGAGCGCGCGGGCGCGGCGATGGTGCAGATCGAAGACCAGACCTTTCCCAAGCGCTGCGGCCACCTCGACGGCAAGGCCGTGGTGCCCGAACGAGAGATGGTCGGCAAGCTCAAGGCCGCGCTGGACGCGCGCACCTCGAGCGACACGCTGATCCTCGCGCGCACCGATGCGGTGGCGGTCGAAGGCCTGGAGGCCGCGCTCGACCGCGCCGAAGCCTACCTCGCCTGCGGCGTGGACGCGCTCTTCATCGAGGCGCTGCGCTCGCCCGAGCAAATGGACGCGGCCTGCCGGCGCTTCGGCGACCGCGTGCCGCTCCTGGCCAACATGGTCGAAGGCGGCAAGACACCGATCCAGGACGCGGACGCGCTGCAGAAGCACGGCTTTCGCATCGCGATCTTTCCAGGCGGCACGGCGCGCGCGGTGGTGCACACGCTGCGGGGCTACTACGCGAGCCTGCATCAGCACCGCACCACGCAGCCGTGGCGCTCGCAAATGCTGGACTTCGATGAGCTCAACGAAGTGGTCGGTACACCAGATTTGATACGCAACGGGCAGAAGTACGAATAAGCTAAGCCGCTGTCATGCATTTCTGAACGTAGCGCGCAATGGCTTCCACGCTACGAAATTCGTCTACGGAGCGTGCTGGCGTATCGGCGTACTGGCCGTTCCACATGCGCGCCAGTGCCCGCCCTGGACCAATCTCGATCACGCATGCCACTCGTCGCCCGGCGACGCTTTCCATGCATTCGTCCCACCGCACTATGTGATCGATCTGCATGGCCAACGCGTGCTTGAGTTCAGGCGGCTCGGCAACGCGGCCCGCCGCATCGCTGAAGAGAGGAACTCCGGCAGCACGAAACGCCAGCGGCGCAATGTGCGCAGCAAAGCCCTGCGCCGCCGCAGCCATCCACCGTGTATGTGATGCCACCTGCACATTGAGAAGCAAAGCGTGCACGCCCTGGCGTTGCGCCGCTTCGATTGCGAGCGGCAGCACGACTTGCAGGCCCCCGAGCACAACGCTGTCGATGCCGTTTCGTATGGCGACGACCAGATCGAATTCTTCGCACAGCCGTTCGAGCAGCGATTCGGTCACCCCGCTGACGCCCATCAGGCCTGTGGAATTCGACTCCCCAGCACAGTCCATCAGCGCTGCGCGGCGATGCGCCAACTCAAGGGCCGTGTTTGCATCGAAAACGCCAGCCGCCGAAAACGCCGCCAGTTCGCCAACACTGTAGCCAGCCGCCGCCGCTGGCGCTGGAAGACATGGGGCAAGCTGGGCCCATGCAGCCAACGCCAGGCCTGTCAGCAGAACCTGGGCATTCGCATTGCGCCCCGCCCAAACGGGATCTTTTACGCATGCTCTCCAGTCATCGATGCCGAGTAACTGCTGCATGGCGTGCACCGTTTCATCATTCGCGAGCCAAGGCAGCATGTCGGGATGCTGCATGCCCTGGCCCGAAAAGACGACGGCGTAGCTCATTCCGCCACGCCGCAGATGCGCTGCATCCAGCACGCCGCGGCCAGGGTATCCGCAGCGCCACCAGGCGACAGACGAAGCGCGACGAAGTCACGGTGAACCGCATGTGCGGCTTCCATGCCCCCCTGCCCTGCTGCACCGCCCTTCGCAAGAAAATCGCGCGCTGCCTGCTGTGCGTCGCGCAGGCCCTGAATTCCGCCGCGGTGCGCCAGGTTGCTGTCGTCCAGTACAGCCATGACGGCGAACAAGGTATCGACACGCGCCTGCTCCGGGCTCAGACCGCGCCGCACCGCACGAAAAAGTGTCGGAACCGCCGTGTCGAACAACACCGGGAATCCAAGCGCGGCCTCTTGCGATGCGCTTCGCAATCCATGGCGGCGGGCCGCGATGCCGCCTGGCAAGGTGGAAACGCGGTCGCTGCGGGCCTGCAACGCATCGCCCCAATGTCGACGCAATGCGATCCGCAGTGCGGCTGGACGCGCCGGCTCCCCATCGCGTCGCGCCGCACCGGCGGCGGCACAGAGCAGGCCCAAGGTAAAGACGGCGCCGCGGTGTGTGTTCACGCCACCCGTCGCCTCCAACATCTGAGCCTCTGCGGCAATTCCACAAGCTTCCAGTGCGTTGAAAGGTGCATGCGCCTCGCCCAACTCAGCGATCTGCACGAAGTAGTGCCGCAGCGCAATGAGGCTTCGCATGAAGGTGTGTGCGTCCATGTCGTCATGACTGCCGTTGTCGACGAAGGACACCAGTCCTGGCTTCGGTGCCAACGCCAGCTCGTCGTACAGCGCCAGCGTTGCCGCGCAACCGATTGCGTGCGATGAAGGCGGTGAAGAGAACGCTGTCGAGACGCGGGCGAGAGGTAACGCAGTGCTCATGCCGCAAGCCCCATCTCTTGACTGTCTTCGGGCACGAAGGCGTTTGTCTCCAGGCGGGCACCGCACACGTGCTTTACGAGCACGCTGCGCGAATGTCCGGCCCGCCAGGCGCTCCACTCGCGCCAATTGACCGCGCTGCCATCGCGAAAGACAAGTTCGCCATCAAGCCGCAACCGCCCGGGCGCCTGGGCCTGCAGACAGGCAGCCACGGAGTCCGCGTGGCGTGCATCGTCGACCGCGATCCACAAGTCCAGATCGGATCCCGGGTGCACGTACCGCAAGCCCGTGAGTTGTTGCCAACCATAGCTGCCGTAGGCGCGCACCTGCACGCGCCCCACTTCGAGCGCTGTCGCCAACCTGTGCCAGGCCGCGCGCGCATCGCGCGGCAGCAAATGCAGCACCTCGTTTGCGCGCGGAAATTCACCGAAGCACAGGATGGCCGAACGCGGCACCTGCAAGCCGAGCCGGCGGCGGCCCCAGTGAGTTGGCGCGGGAAGGCCGAGCGATACAGTTTCCTCCTGCGCGGTCGCAAGCTCGTGTTGGCGTGTCACGACGAGCGGAAGGCCTCGATCTGCCCAGTGCGCGATGCACGCCCTGCCCTCGCAGTCCCATGGGCGGGCCAGCGCTTGCGTCCAGCCCTGGCCGGAAAGGTGAGCGAGGCGATGGCGGCGCAGCAGCTTCATGCCAGCACCTCAGGCAGCATCGAGCACACGTTGCGCCACGTCGGCGGCGAGCTTGCGGCCGCCGCGCAAGGCGCCATCCTTGGCACGTCGGTCTTCACCTGTCGCTTCGGACAATGCAGCACGCAACGCCACCTGCAGATTGCCCTCCCAGAGGGCGCGCACGCCGCCCATGGCCACGTAGTTGCCGACACCGGGTGCAAACACAGGATTCGATTCGGAAAGCTCAGTGAGCATGGCCTCGGGCAACTTGGTCACTCGTGCCATCGCAGGGATGCGCATGACACGGATTTCCGCCTCAGGCAGCGCATCGCAGGCATCGGCGATCAGGCCCGAGGTGATGAAGCCGCCCGACAACGCCTGGTCGTACACCAGTCCAATCACTCGATGCCCATTCCGCCGCGCAAGGTCAATACACATGCCGAGGTGTGCCATGGCACGATTGATACCGAGCAATTCGTCGCGTCGGCGCAGCTGCTGGCCCTGGGTATCGATGAGCAGCAGGATCGGTCGACCCGGATGCTGCGAGATCGTGTCAAGCACCACGCGGGCTTGCGCCAACGCGAGCCGAACGCCGATCGATGCGTGATTCGTTGTCCCGATGACCGTGAGCAACTCGCCCTCGAACAAGACCTCCCCTTGAAGAAAATCGCCGGCCTCACGCATGCCGTGGAAGGGGCCAAAAAGTTGCGTGACCAACGTGTTCCATTTCATCTTTGTGCCTCCGTGGCCACGCGCAAGGCATGCATGGCGGCCACGTCAATGTCGGGAATGCGCTGCGCATCGGCCACGCCCAGGCGCTGCCAGAGCGCCATTGCGTCGTCCAGGTCATCGCTGGGTGGCGGCATATCGCGCAAGCGCGCGCTCAGCAGCGCGTGTTCGGTCTCGAGCAATGCCGACGTGACCGGCTTCGCAGCCGAGAGCGCGCAGATGGCCGCCTCGCGGAAGGCCTGCACATCGTCTTCAACGAGCTCGTCGCAATCGCCTGTCAGCCAACGGTGTTTGCCGCCGGTGGTACGCCACACCAGGGCGCGGTCGCGCGAATCGAACTCCTCCACACCGAAGGAAGCCTCGATCACCTCGGGGCCGGACATGGCCAGCCGGCCGCTGTCGCTCATCACGATGTAGTCAGTGCAGCGCGCGACGATGCCCATGCCACCGAAGCAGCCGTTCGCGCCGCCGATCAGCGTGATCACGGGGATGCCCGCCGCACGCACGTCGAGCACCGAGCGCATCACCTCCGACACTGCAATCAGGCCGGCATTGGCTTCGTGCAGCCGCACTCCACCGGACTCGGCCAGCAGCAGCACGGCCGTTGGCCGGTCGCGCAGTGCGCGCTGCAACAGGCCCACGAGCTTGGCGCCATGCACTTCGCCAACGCCGCCGCCCATGAAGGCGCCCTCCTGCGCGGCAACGAAGACCGTGCGACCGGCCAATGAGGCGCGGCCGATCGCAACGCCATCGTCGAAAGCACAGGGCACACCCAGTTGGGCAAGGTGCGGGCTGGTCAGCCGCTCGGACGGCGGCAGCCACTCGTGGAAGCTGCCCGCATCCAGCAGAAGGGCCAGGCGCTCACGCGCCGTGCATTCGGCATAGCTGAGGCTCATGACGATGCTCCCGGCAGTTCGGCCACTGCCTGGCCGAGCCGCAGGCCCACCACTGCGGGGGTGGCGCCCATGTCATTGATCGAGATGCGGATGCCTCCGAGCGGATGCCGTTCGTGAAAGTCCGCCAGCACTGCCCGCCAGATGGGTTCGAAGCCGCGCGCCGAGGTCTCGATGCGCACGGTGCAGTCATCGCCGGCAGCGCTCTCGAGCATCACCTCGAGGTTGCCCGAGCCGACCACGCCGACCAGGACTGGCGAAAAGGTGTCCGCGATGCGCTGCCCGGGGAAGGAAAAGTCCAGGATTTCGAGTCCTGCTGGAATGCTCATGATGGTTGTTTCCTACCAGTTCCTGAATCGTTGGGGCGGCTGGTACAGCCCGCCCGAGGCGCGCACGATGTCGCGCATGCTGCGCGCGGCCAGAAGGTTGCGCGTGGCGTCACGCGGGTCGATGCCCAGATCCTCCGGCCGGCGAATCACGCCGCGGTCGCGCAGGTTCTCCACCGCGCGCTTGTCGCGCCCCAGCCCGACCGCCGTGTAGCCTGCTACGCCTCGGATCGCCTGCTCGCGCTCTGCATCGTTGCGGCACAACAGCAGGTTGGCGATGCCTTCCTCGGTGAGGATGTGACTCACGTCGTCGCCGTAGATCATGATCGGCGGCAGTTCCATGCCCGACTGTTCCGCCAACTGCCATGCGTCCAGCCGGTCGACGAAGGCGGGCTGCATGTGCTCTCGGAAGGTTTCGACCATCTGCACCACCAGCTTCTGGCCACGCGGCGTGCCGGCCGCGCCGCCGCGGCCCGCGCGCGCTTCCTGGCCCGCCTTGAGCCAGGCCGGGCTCGTGTGGCGTCGACCGCGCGCGTCGGCGCCCATGTTGGGCGCGCCGCCGAAGCCCGCAATGCGTCCCAGCGTGGCGGTCGAGCTGTTGCCGTCGAGGTCGATCTGCAGCGTCGACCCGATGAAGAGGTCGCAGGCGTAGTGCCCTGCGGCCTGGCAGAACGCGCGGTTGCTGCGCAGCGACCCGTCCGGGCCGGTGAAGAACACGTCGGAGCGCGCGCGGATGTAGTCCTCCATGCCCAGCTCGGAGCCGAAGGAATGCACCGATTCGACCCAGCCTGCCTCGATCGCCGGGATCAGCGCGGGATGCGGGTTGAGCGCCCAGTGCTTGCAGATCTTGCCCTTGAGGCCGAGCGACTCGGCATAGGTCGGCAGCAGCAGTTCGATCGCTGCCGTGTCGAAGCCGATGCCGTGGTTCAGGCGCTGAACGCCGTATTCGGCGTAGATGCCCTTGATCGCCATCATGGCCATCAGCACCTGAATCTCGCTGATCTGCGCCGGGTCGCGAGTGAACAAAGGTTCGATGAAATTGGGGCGCGGCGCTTTCACCACGAAGCTCACCCAGTCCGCCGGTATGTCGATGCGCGGCAGCTTGGTGGTGCGGCCATCGACCAGCTCGTTAACCTGCGCGATCACGATGCCACCGGAAAAAGCGGTGGCTTCGACAATGGCGGGAGTGTCCTCGGTGTTGGGGCCGGTGTAGAGGTTGCCCTCGGCGTCCGCGGCATGGGCAGCCACCAACGCCACGCGCGGTGTGAGGTCGACGAAGTAGCGCGCGAAAAGCTCCAGGTAGGTGTGGATCGCGCCGATCTCGATGCGCCCGGCCGACACCAGCTTGGCCAGGCGCGCGCCCTGCGGCCCCGAGAAGCTGAAGTCCAGCCGGCTCGCCACGCCGTTTTCGAACAAGTCCAGGTGCTCGGGCAGCGCGAGCACCGACTGCACCATGTGCAGGCCGTGCACCCGCGCCGTGTCGACCTGCACCAGCGCGCGGGCCAGGAAGTCGGCCTGCTTCTGGTTGTTGCCTTCCAGGCAGACCCGGTCGCCTGGCTCCAGCACGGCCTCCAGCAGCGTGCCGATCGCTTCGGTGGCCACCAGCTTGTCCTGGCGCTGCGTGCCAAGTGCCTGCGCGGCGCGGGCCAACCGGTCCGCGCGGTTTTCGGTCCTGGTGTTCCAGTTCATGCGATCCATTCGTCCATTCCTCAACCCATCACCGCCTTGACGGCAAAAAACAGCACGGACGGGCCCAGGAGGCAGCCCAGTCCGGTATGGAAAGTAGCGACCAGCGCACCGTAGGGCACCAGCTTGCGATCGGTGGCCGCGAGGCCGGCCGACACGCCGCTCACAGTGCCGGCAAGGCCGCCGAAGACCATCGCCGAGCGCGGCGTCTTCAGGCGCAGGAAGCGTGCGGCCATCGGGGTGCCGACCATCACGAGGATGGCCTTGACCAGGCCGGTCGCGATGCTCAGCGCCATCACGTCGGGGCTGGCACCGATGGCCGCCCCCGTGACGGGGCCCACGATGTAGGTGACGGCCCCGGCGCCGATCGTTGTCATGCTGACCGCGTCGGAGTAGCCGAAACTCCAGGCGATCGCCGCGCCCACTACAAAAGGCAGCAGCGTCCCGAGCAACAGCGAGATCACTCCGATGAGCCCCGCCTGGCGAGCTTCGGTCACCTGCACTTCAAAGGCCGTGGCAACAATCGCGAAATCGCGCAGCATGGCCCCGCCCATCAGGCCGATGCCTCCGAACAGCGACATATCGGCCAGGCCTTTGTGGCCCCCGGTCCGGGTGCCGCCCCAATACGCGAAGATGAGCCCGATCACGATGGCGATGGCCGATCCGTGCACGCGCCCGAAGGTCAGGCGGCGCGAGATCTGGCCGGAAAGCAGCACGATCAGCCCCACGACCATGAAGGCGCTGACCAGGCCGTTCTGCAAGGCCGCTTTTTCGAGGATTTCAAGCATGGCGCTCATTCCGCCTCGTTGAGAAGAGGGTTGTCGTTGCGCACCGGCTCGGCCTGCGAGCTGGCGACCGGATGCTCCATGCGATTGATCAGCGAGATCGCCACCGCGCAGACGGCAACGGCCGCCAGCGCCGAAAGTAGTGCGACGGGTCCACCGCGCAACGCGGAAACCATGTCCTGCTGCGCCGCCATGGCGACCACCACCGGGATGTACATGGCACCCCAGTACTCCACGCCCAGTTCGGTCAGCTTGGGCAGGATGCCCTTCCTGTTCATGTAGATGCGCGCCGTGATGAGCAGCAGCATCGCGATGCCCACGCCGCCGACGTTGGTCTTTACACCCAGCGCCTGACCCAGCAGGTCGCCCAGAAAAATGCCCAGCAGATGGCACAAGGCCAGCAGCGCGGTGCCGTAGATGATCATGGGTTATGTCTCCGGAGTGACGGCGCGCGAGGGGCGCTGTTCCTGGAGACGTACGGTATCGGCTTGCCCGGCCGCAATCAATTAACGGCAGTCGACGACAGTTACTCTCAGCGAAACGATCGAGGACGCCAATGCGGTGCCGCGCTCAGGCCAGTTCGGCCCTGGCGCTCCTGCATACCGCGAGCAGCGCAAGCAGGTTCGGGTCGCGCTCGCGTGTACGCAGGAAGCTGACTCCCAAGGTCTGGCGCATCAGGTACTTGGGCGCCAGCGGAATCAGTTGGACCTTCTGCGAGAACAGGTCGCGCACGCGCCCTGGCAGCAGCGTGTAGCCAATGCCACCGCTGACCAGGTTCATCAGTGAGAAGATGTCGCCGGTCTTCATCACCACGTTGGGAGTGAAGTTCGCCACGCGAAAGGCCTCCACGAACCCGTTGTAGGTAGCGAACCCCTCCTTGAGGCTGACGAATTTTTCGTCGGAACATTCGCTCAGGTCGACGCAATCGAGCGCGGCGAAGCGCGATCCCATCGGGGCTGCGAAGTAGATGTCGTCTTCGAACAGCGGCTCCGAAACGATGTCGCCAACCTCTTCCGGGACCGCCATCAGCGCCGCATCGACAGCGCCGTCGCGAATTTTCTGCAGCAGATCCGCGTTGGAGCCGAGCACGAGCTCGGTTTCAAGGCTGGGCTTGCGCACCTTCATGTGGATGAGGACCGCGGGCACAGTGCGGATGGTCAGCGAGTAGAGCGACCCGATACGGATGCGATCGGCCGAGTAGCCGGCGACCTCGCGCGTGGAGCGGATGCCCGCGGACATGGTCTGCAGCACCTCGCGCGCCACTTCGGCCAGCGCATGCGCGGCCTCGGTGGGATGGAGGTTGCGGCCCTCATGGCGAAACAGCGCGCAGCGCACGCCGACTTCCAGAGAGTGCAAGGCACGGTGCACGCTCACCGTGCTGACCTCGAGCCGCTCGGCCGCGCGCGCGAGATTGCCGGTTTCCATGAACGCGATCAGCGTCTCAAGCTTGCGGAAAGTGATTTCTTCGTCGACACGGGCGTGCATGATGGTCTCGCAGATCAGTCCGCATCCTAGCCCTTCGGTGGGCTCGGCCGGCATGGCGCTCTAAGGACGCGGGCGCGCAGTGAACTTTCTGGCCCCCTCGGAGTACGCACCGGAGGCAAAGTTGATGGCATGGCCGCGCCGAGCCGCCGCGCACGCCTTGGCGAACAGTTCGTCGCTCATCTCCTTCCACCATGACTTGGTGATGGCCACCGAGGTGGGTGACCAGGTCGCGACCAGCGCGCAGATCTCCGCGACGCGTGCGTCCAGCCGTTCGTCCTCGACCACCTCGTGGACCAGGCCCAGCGCCAGCGACTGCTGCGCCGGCACGATCTCGGCCAGCAACACCATCCGTTTCATCGCGGCCTCTCCGATGATCGGCCACAGCAACGCGCTGCCCACGATGGCCGCCGAGCCCACCTTGAACTCGGTCATGCCGAAGCGCGCTTGCGTCGATGCGATGCGCAAGTCGGACATGAGCGCGATCTGCAGGCCCGCGCCAGCCGCCACGCCGTTGATGCGCGCGATGACGGGCTTTCTCAGTGCACGAAAAATCTCGTACAGGTCGAGGTAGCTGTCGATGCGCGCCGCGGATCCGGCGGCGTCCATCGCTGCGCTTTCGTATTGGTCCTGGCCTGCGCAAAAGGCCTTGCCGCGACCGGTGATGACGATCGCCCGCACGGCATCGTCGGCATCTGCCGCCACCAGCGCCGCGCGAAAGAGTTCGCGCTGCTCGCGATTGAATGCGTTCATCGCCTGTGGCCGGTCGAGCGTGATCGTCGCAATCGCGTTGTCGATGGCGAGCGTGACGCAGGGCGGCATGGAAATCGTGTTGGTCATTGATCGTCTCGTTGTTGTCTCGGGCTCAACGTGAAGTCGCCCGGATGGGCTGCACCACGCGTTCCCACTTGGTTGATTCCTGCTGCAGCAGTTCGCGCGCCTGCGCCGGCGTGCTGTGCACCACTTGCACGCCCAGCTGCGCAAAGCGGCGCTGGGTTGCCTCGCCATTCAGCACCTGGTTGAGCGCGGCGTTCAGCGCCGCGACAACATCGTCGGGGGTGCCCTTCGGCGCAAGCACGGCGTATACCGACGCGGCCATGAACCGGGGCAGGCCTTGCTCGGCGAACGTCGGCACGTCGGGCATCACGGACAGCCGCTGGGCGCTGGCGACGCCCACGGCCACAACGCGCCCCGTGGCGAGGTTGGTCAGCGCAGTCGGAGAGGTCGTCAGCATGATCTGGATCTCGCCGGCGAACAGGTCGGCCATCGCGGGCGCGGAGCCCCTGTAGGGCACGTGCAGCAGGTCGAGGCCGGCCTGCTGCCTGAACCACTCGGTGACGATGTGTTCGGTGGAGCCATTGCCCGACGAACCGTAGGCGATCTTGCCGGGGGTCTTGCGCGCCTGTGCTCCCAGTTCGGCGTACGAAGTGATTCCGCTCTGCTTCGACACCAGCATCACCAGCGGCAGTTCGCCGACGGTAGCCACTGGCTTGAAGTCCTTGGCGATCTCGTAGCCTGTGGCTTCGGGACCGACCATTTTTTCCGACATGACATACGAGGTGGTGGGCGCCATGAGCAGCGTGTAGCCGTCGGGCGCGGCGCGCTTGACGAACTGTGCGGCGATGGCGCCGGAGGCACCCGTCTTGTTGTCGACGACAACCGATTGCTTCAGCTGAAGTGACAGGCCCTGGGCGATCGCGCGCCCGACCACGTCGACGCCGCCGCCCGCCGAAAAGCCCACGATCAGGCTCAGCGGCTTCTCGGGAAATGCCGCATGGGCGCCGGCGCCAAGCAGCAAGACCGCGCCCACTGCAACCGCGCGACACCAGGAACTCAGATCTGCTCGAATCATGTTCTTCCTCTCGAATGAAAAAGGGCAAGGCGATGGAGATGCGGTAGCCGCCGCAACTGCGAGGCTTCAGTGTTTGGCAGCGCGAAAGTCGGTGGTGGCGGCATCCCAGACACCGGCCACCTGGCGCGAGAGTTCTTTCTTCTGGATGCGCTGCGTGGGCGTCTTGGGGAAAGCGTCGATGAATTCGATGTAGCGTGGAACCTGAAAGTACGGCAAGCGCTGGCTCGACCAGCGGATCAGCTCCAGCGGCTCGATGCGCACGCCATCGCGCAAGCGCACGAAGAGCTTGAGCTCGTCTTCGCCCAGATCGCTGGGCACGCCCACCAGCGCCACTTCGGCGATGGCTTCGTGTTCCGCGAAGACGCGCTCTACATCCCACGCGGAAATGTTGATGCCTCGCCTGCGCAGCATGTCCTTCTTGCGTCCTGCGTAGTAGAGATTGCCATTGGCGTCCGCGTGCGCGAGGTCGCCGGTCATGAAGAGATCGCCGCGGCGCGCGGTGGCGTCGGCTTCGGGGTTCCTGAAGTAGCCCAGAAAGCCGAGCCGGGCATCCCATGCGCGCACTGCAACTTCGCCTTTTTCGCCGGCCGCCACCGGCGCGCCGTCATCGTCGAGCAGGGAAATCTCGTAGTACGAGAGCGGCTTGCCGATCGAGCCGGGCGTGCCGTCCACGTTCGCCGTCACGAAGGTGATCAGTTCGGACAGGCCATAGCCCTCGCGCATCGTGACCCCGAAGCGATCGGCAAATTCGGTCCAGATGTGCGCGGGACAGCCGCCGCCCCAGGCGAAGCGCACGCCGTGCTGGCGGTCGTCGGCGCGCGCGGGCTGCTTCATCAGCATGGGCAGCACGCTGCCCAGGTAGTGGATGTGTGTGGCCCTGTGCCGCCTCGCGTCGTCCCAGAAGCGCGACGCACTGAACCGCTCGAGCATCGCCAGCTGGAAGCGGCCGATCAGGGCCGCGATGGCGACAGCGACGCCGGAGCCGTGGTGCAGGGCCTCCCAGAACAGGAAGACATCACCGGGCCCTGCTTCGGTCAGGCGAAGCACCGCCATCGGCCCGGCGCGCAGATGTCGGTCGGTCTTCAGCACCCCCTTGGGCGCGCCCGTGGTGCCCGAACTCGGGCTCAGCGCAATGACATCGTCGGCTGCCACGGCCAACGCCGAATCGTCCTCGGCCAAGGTGGCATACCCATCGAATTCGCGGTCTGCGCCGTTGCGCCAGATGAGCTGCGGCAGCGGCGCCGCGATGCCCTCCAATGCGGCCTCGAAGGCCGTGTCGACAACCAGGGCTCGAGGGGCGAGCTCCGTGAGCAGGTGTTCGAGTGGCGCGCCGATCAGGTGGACATTGATGGGCACCCTCACTATGCCCAGACGGGCCAGCGCAAAGATCAGGTAAAGGTGGTCCGGATGACTCGCAAGCATGACTGCCACCCGGTCGCCGCGCGCCAGCCCTGCGCGCCTGAGCATTGCGGCGACCTGGCTGACGCGCTGGTCGAGCCGGCGAAAGCTGATCTGCTCGTCCCGGAACGTGCAATAGATCTCGTCCGGGTGATGCCGGGCGCGCCGTGCCAGCAGCGCGCCGATGGTTTCATCGCCGACCTCGTTCATTGCGACATGCGGAAGAAGCTTGTTTTGCACGGACATCCTGTTCCCGGTGGTCACCGCCGGTCGTTATTTAATTGCAATGCAATTTTGTAAATCGACCTGCAATTTTTCAAGGATCTGGCTTTGTCACGCCTTTGTCAAGAAAAATCGCGTACGTGGATGTGCGTACCCAGCCCGGCTGACGGGAGCGCACAAGCCGCCGTGTCAGGCGGCACCAGAAGGAAAAAGGGAGATCAGATCGACGCTTCGCGCGCCGCCTGCTCGAGCTTGGGCAGGATCACTTTGTGCGCCTTCGCGAGATCGAAGCGCGTGTGCACGGTCGACACGTTGATGGCCGCGACGATGCGCCCCGCATCGGTCACAGGAACGGAAACCGAAACGCCGTCTTCCGAAAAATTCTTCTCGGTGAACGAGTACCCGTTCTCGGCCGCCTCGCGGAAGATCGCCAGCACCTCGGCGTTGCTGCGCCTGCCGAAACGCGAGCGCACCGCTGGCGCCAGCGCATCGAGCATGGCCGCCAGCTGCGCCTGCGGTGCGTGCGACAGCAGCACCTGCCCGGACGACGAGGTGAGCGCCGGGAAGCGGCTGCCGACCGGCAGATTGATGGCCGTAATGTGCGCGCCGGGAATGTTCTGCAGCACCACCACGTCATCGCCGTCGAGTTCGACCCATGACACCGTTTCCAGCGTTTGCGCGGCCAGGCTCTGCAGCAGGGGATATGCAAGCTCTCGCTGCGAATGATGGCGGTGCATGCCGCGCACCAGGCTGAGCAGCTTCAACGCGGGAAAGTATCTCTTCGACTCCGCGTCCTTGTTGAGATAGCCGAGCTGATGCAGCGTGTAGACGTAGCGCTGGGCTGCGCTGCGGCCCATCTGCGTGTGGTCGGCGATGTCGCCGATCGACAGTGGCGTGATGCGCTCGTTGAAGAGCTCGAGTACGCGCATGCCCTTGGCCATCGAGCCGATGAACAAGCGAGGATCGGGACCGAGCTGATCCCAGTCGGATTCCGACGATGCCGCACGGGCGCGCGAGGGGGGAATCTGAGGAGTATCCAAGGGGACTCAGCTGCGGAGAACGAAGAAATCCGAGATGCTGAACATGGCGCGCCGAGGCACTGAAGAAGCCGTCGCAATGAATTTGCCGGAAGGTGCATCGTAACTCAAGACAGTCCGCCGGGCGTTCGTTCGAAGGATCGGCATTCACGCTGGAGAGGTCGTGATGTTCATCGAACCGCTGCTTGCTTGCGCCATGCCGTCCGAACCAAAGTACAGGACGCATCGATGCGCAGGGCCAGGTGACTGCCGACATGAATTTCTCGTGCCCACATCGCATCGCGGCTAGCGGACCGCATTCCGATCGGTAATCATCTTCGGGGTGATGAAGATCAGCAATTCGCTCTTCTTGACCTCGCGGGTGCGTGATCGGAACAGCACCCCGACATAGGGCAATTCACCGAGTACCGGTATCCGTGACTCGTCGTTCGTTTCCGACAGCTCGAAGATCCCGCCGATCACGACAGTCCCTCCGTTTTCTACGAGCACTTCGGTCTGAACGTGCTTCGTGTTGATGGCATAGCCGGCAGTGGTCGACTGGCCGACGGAATCCTTGTTCACGTCCAGCGTCAGGATGATGTTTCCTTCAGGCGTGATCTGCGGTGTGACCTCGAGCCTGAGATTCGCCTTCCTGAAGGAGACCGAAGTCGCGCCGCTCGACGTGGCAGACTGGTAAGGAAGTTCGGTCCCTTGCTCGATCAAGGCCTTGGTTTGGTCGGCCGTGACGACCCGAGGGCTTGCCACGACCTTACCCTTGCCGTCTTCTTCCAGCGCGGATATTTCCAGATTCAGGATCTTCGACATGCTGGAGTTGTAGAGCGAAACCGCGAAGGTTCCTGTGGAAGTGCCACTGGAACTGCTGGCCGGCAGGTTGACGAAGTTGCTGCTGGAGGTCGACGAGTACGACACGGTGCCATCGCTGCTCGTCGTCGCCTGGGTGCCGATCGAACTGTTGCTGCCCTTGGACGATCCACCCAGCTTGACGCCCAGCGATTTGCTGAAGGTGTCCGATGCCTCGACGATGCGCGCCTCGATCAGTACCTGTCGCACCGGCACATCGAGCTTCTGGATCAGCTCGGCGACCTGCTGCAGACGCGAGGGGATGTCCGAGACAAAAAGCTGGTTGGTGCGCGCCTCGGCGATCACACTGCCGCGCGGACTCAGGATGCGTGTGGGCGTGCCTGAGCCGCCCCCACCGCCACCACTGCCGCTACCCGTCAGGCCTTGCACGAGGGTCGCGGCCTTGGTGTAGTTCAGCTGAAACGACTGGGTACGAATCGGCTCCAGGCTCTGTATGGTGGCCTGCGCTTCGAATTCGAGCTTTTCCTTGGCGTTGATTTCGTCCTTGGGTGCGATCCACAGCACGCCGCCGTTCTTGCGCACGCCCAGGTTCTTCGCCTGCAAGATGATGTCCAGGGCCTGGTCCCAGGGCACGTCCTTCAGCCGCAGCGTCAGTGCGCCGCTCACCGAGTCCGAGGTCACGATGTTGAAGTTCGTGAAGTCGGCGATCACCTGCAGCAGCGAACGGATGTCGATGTTCTGGAAGTTCAGCGAGAGCTTTTCGCCGCTGTAGCTCACGCCCTGCGTGAGCTTGGTCGGATCGATCTTGCGCGGGCGCACTTCCACGACGAACCGGTTCTCGCTCTGGTAGGCGCTGTGCTCCCAGTCGCCCTTGGGCTCGATGGTCATGCGCACGCGATCATCCGCTTGCTGCACCGTCACCCACTGGACGGGGGTGCCGAAATCCGCCACGTCCATGCGGCGGCGCAAACCTTCGGGCAGCGTGGACTTGGTGAATTCGACGACCAGGTTCTTGCCTTGCTGCCGAATGTCGACGCCCACCTGGCTGTTGGCCAGATCGACGATCACGCGGCCGGCGCCATCCGAGCCCAGGCGGAAGTCAACGTCGCGCAGCGGCAAGGTATCCCTGCTGCGGTTCTCCGCAAAGGTGGAAGACATGGGCGCGTTGAGCGCCGCACCGGCGACAGGATCGAGTGACACGAGCAGCGATTGGCCCTGAACCTGGGTCGTGTAGGTCGTTGCCTGTTTGAGATTCAGCACCAGGCGCGTGCGCTCGCCGGCCTGCGCCACGTTGACTGAGCGCAGATTGCCCTGGTTGATTTCGATGGGCGCGCGGCCAACGCCGTTCGTGACTCCGGGAAAGTCAAGGGCGATGCGTGCAGGCGACTGGATGGTGAAACCCGTCGGCGCCGTGACAAGCGGCCGGGAAAAATCGATGCGGATGACCTCTGCACCGGATTGCACCGAAGACGTGACCGATTCGATCGCGTTTTGCGCCTGGGCTGCCGCGGCGCCTCCCCACACGCACAGCAGCAGACATGCGGTACGCAGCCATCGCGCGATGGCAGATTGTTGTTCGTTCACGTTGGGCCTTTTGTTACTGCAGCGATCGGGACGTCCGGCGCTTTTGCATCGGGTGAGCTCAACCATTCCCGTTCCTCGGGCTGGTTTGAAAGGTTGATCAGCGGACCTGCGCGGTCTTCATTCGGCCGCCTGCAGGGCCTGCTCGGGCGCAGCGCGTGTGGCGCTCCTGCGTGACACGAGGCCACGCCCCCACTGCAAGAGGTCGTCGACGTAAGTGAAGATCACCGGCACGACCAGCAAGCTCAGCGCGGTGGACGTCAGCAGACCTCCGATCACGACGATCGCCATCGGCTGGCGAAAACTGGGCTCCGCACCCAGCCCCAGTGCGTTGGGCAGCATGCCGGCGCCCATTGCGATGGTCGTCATCACGATCGGGCGAGCGCGCTTGTGGCAGGCATCGATCAGCGCGTCGAACCGGCCCATGCCTCGGTCGCGGCGCGCCACGATGGCGTACTCGACGAGCAGGATCGAATTCTTCGTGACGATGCCCATCAGCATCAGAACGCCGATCACCACAGACATCGAAAATGCCTGGTGCGTGAGCCATAGCGCGAACATGGCGCCGCCCATCGCCAGCGGCAAGGCACTGAGGATGGTGCCGGGTTGCAGGAAGTCATGGAACAGCAGCACCAGCACCGCATAGATGCAGAAGATCCCGATCGCCATCGCGACGCCGAAGCTCTGGAACAGTTCGGACATGCGCTGCAATTCGCCTTGTTCCACCTGGTGCACGCCAGCCGGCAAAGACTTCAGTGCGGGCAACGCCACAGCTTCGCGCTGCACCTCGCCGATCGTGCGTCCGTTCAACTCGACACTGAGCGTCACGTTGCGCGAGCGATCCAGTCGGTCGATCTGCGACGGGCCACTGCCCATCACGATCTCGGCCACCGAGCCCAGGTCCACGTTGCCGCCGCTGCCCTTGACTCGCAGCTGCGCGATGGCATCGAGGTTGCCGCGCACCGACGGATCCATGAGCACGCGGATCGCGATCTGGCGCTCCGGCAGGTTGAGTTTGGGCAGCGAGTTCGAATAGTCGCCGTAGGTGGCCAGGCGCACTGCGTCGGCCAGCGCTTCCGACGTGACACCCAGCGCAGCTGCACGAGCGGTGTCGGGGTGCACCTGGATCTCCGGGCGCTGCAACGAAGCGCTGGAGGTCACGTTGCCGATGCCCTTGAGCGTGCGCAGTTGCGACTCTGCCTGCGCCGCCGCGCTGGCAAGGATCTGCGGATCGTCACTCGCCAGCGTGATGTCCAGCGACTCTCCGTTGGCGCCGGCCCCGACTGTGATACGGGCGCCGGGAAGCGCTCGCAGCATCTCGCGCATCTTGGCCTCGACACCCGATTGCTTGAGTTTTCGCTCGCCACGCGGCACCAGATCGACGGTGAGCGTGGCACTGGTCACCTCGGTCGAGGCGTTGGCGCTCATGCCGCCACCGCTCGTGGCCGTGCCGACCGAGGCAAATACGCCTTTCACCTCGGGCAGTGTGCGCAGCATCTGCGACGCACGTTGGCTGGTCGCCGCGGTGTCCTGCAAGGTGCTGCCCGGCGCGAGCTTGATCGTCAGGGTGCTCTGCGCCTTGTCCTGCGCCGGGATGAAGGCGGTCGGAATGAAGGGGATGATGAGCAGTGCCAAGCCAAAGAAGGCCATGGCGGCCAGCACCGTGGCCTTGCGCCGCGACAGGCTGGCTCGGACCCAGCCGAGATAGCGGGTCATGGTCGGACCGTCGGTCGAGATCTCGTGATGCCCCGGCGTCTTCGGCTTGAGCAGATAGGCCGCCATCATCGGCGTCAAAAGCCGCGCCACCAGCAGCGAGGCCAGAACCGCCACCGAGGCGGTCACGCCGAACTGCCGGAAGAACTTGCCGGGGATGCCTCCCATGAAAGCCGTGGGCAGGAAGACCGCGACAAGTGCGAAGGTAGTGGCGATCACGGCCAATCCGATCTCGTCGGCCGCCTCCATTGCCGCTTGATACGGCGTCTTTCCCATCAGCAGGTGGCGTTCGATGTTCTCGATCTCGACAATCGCGTCATCCACCAGGATGCCGACCACCAGCGACAGCGACAGCAGCGTGATGACGTTGAGCGAATAGCCCGCCAGCGCCATGAAGCCGAAGGCCGGAATGATGGACAGCGGCAGTGCGGTGGCCGAGATGAGCGTGGCGCGCCAGTCGCGCAGGAACCACCACACCACCAGGATCGCCAGGAATGCACCTTCGTACAGCAGGTGCATCGAGCCTGTGTAGTTGTCCTCGATCGGCGTCACCGTATTCGAGGCCTCGGTGATGCTCGCCTCGGTGATGCTCGCCTCGGGGTGCGCCTTGGAGAAGCGCTCGATGGCGCTGCGCGCGGCCTCGGCCACGCCCACGTCGGAATAGCCGCGCGAACGCGTGACCTGGAAGCCGATCACCGGCCGGCCATCACGAAAGGCCATGGTCGTGCGGTCGGCATGGATGTCGCTGACCCGCGCGATCTGGTCCAGCCGCACGTAGAGTCCATTCGAGATCGGCACGGTGATCGCGGCAATCTCCTCGGCCGTGCCGGCGGTGACGATGGTGCGCGTGGACTGCTTCTGCCCGCCCACGGCCCCCTCACCGCCCGAGCTTTCTTTCTGCACCGCCTTGAGCTGCGTGGAAACGTCGGACGGCGTCACGCCCAGGCCCGCCATCAGCGTGGGATCGAGGTCCACGTGGACCTCCCGATCAATGCCGCCAACGCGCTCGACCTTCGCGACGCCCTTGACGGCCAGCAACGCCTTGGTCACCGTGTTGTCGACGAGCCAGGACAGATCCTGGTCGTCGAGCTTGGTCGATTCGACGGTGTAGGTCAGCAACGCCGAGCTTGCCGAGGTCTGCTTCGAGACCGTGGGCGAAGCCATGCTGGCAGGCAGATCGGCGCGCGCGCTGTCCACCGCGTTGCGGACCTCGCTCAGCGCTTCTTCGCTGTTCTTGTCGATCTCGAAGCTGACGCTGATGCTCACCGTGCCATCGGTGATCTTGGTGGTGATGTGGTCCAGCCGCGTCAGGGAAGCCAGCTTGTCCTCGATCTTGCGCGCCACCTCGGTCTCCAGCTGCGATGGCGCAGTGCCTTCGAGCGTGGCCGAGACCTGGATGGTCGGCAAATCCGTGTCGGGAAAATCCTGGATCTGCAGGCTCCTGAAGCCAATCAGACCCAAGGCCGTGAGGAGGATGAACAGCAGAACAGAGGGAACCGGATTGCGGATCGACCAGGAGGAAAAGTTCACTGCGAGCCCCCTGTCTGCGCTTTGGCTGCGCCGGCCACCGTGACCTGTACGCCCTCCGACAGGAAAGCGCCTCCGCCGGCAACGACGCGCGCATCGCCGGAGAGCCCGGACAGCACCTCGATGCGGTCGCCCTGGCGACGTCCGGTGGCGACCGGATGGCTGCTCACCTTGTCACCGCTGCCGACCACGTACACATACGAGCGGCCGTCGCGCATCACGATCGCCGACTGCGGCAGCGTGAGCGCGGATTTGGCGTCGAGTTCCAGCGTGCCGTTGGCGAACATGCCCGAGCGCGACGCACTGGCGGCGGGCAGGCTCGCGTAGACCGTGCCACGGCCAGTGGTGGTGCTCAGCGTCGGGCCCACCAGCCGGACCTTGCCCTCCACCTGCTCGCCACTGGGCAATGTGACCCGTGCGATCTGACCCACACGCACGAGAGCAACCTGCCGGGCATCGAGCTCCGGGCGCCATTCGACCTTGGCCTGCCGCACCAGGCGGAACAGCTCCGCGCCCGCACTGACCACATTGCCCAGCACCGCCGACTTCGAGGAAACGATGCCGTCGTCGGCAGCGACGATGCGCGTCTGGATGAGCTTGAGCTTGCTGCTGTCGAGCTCGGCCTGCGCGGAAGCGAGCGAAGCGCGCGAGGTGGCCTCGGTGATCCGGTACTCCTCGATCTTCTGCGCCGACAGCGCGCCGCTGCTTTCGGCGATCTTCGCGCGCCGCGTGTTGGAGACAGCCTGGTCGAGCGAGGCGCGGGCCTGTGCGACAGCAGCCTCCTGCTTGCGCACTTCGGCTTTGACGGTCGCGTCCGCCAGCCGCGCAAGAAGCTGGCCGCGCTTGACGCTCGCCCCCACATCCACCAGCAGTTCAGCGATGCGCAGGCCACCGGTCTCGGGGCTGACGATGACCTCCTGCCAGGCCGAGACCGGCCCACTCGCCTGCAGTGTCTGCGGCCAATTCTGCGTCTGGGGCGCGACCACCTCGACCGTCAGCACGCTGGGGGCCCGGGCGTCGGCACCGGGCACGCGGGCGTCCCCGGCCGGGCGGGCCAGCCAGGCGACGAGCCCCAGCCCGAGCACCACGGCGAGTGCCGCAGTCCCGATAAAGAACTTTCGATTCACGGTAAACCTCATTGATTGTTTGTCTGCTGCGGCGGCAACGCGGGCGAATCGGGCTGCCAGCCGCCGCCCAACGCCTTGTAGAGAGCGATCCAGTACTGGACGCGGTTGCGCTGCAGCGCGATCTCATCGACCTGGGCGGACAGCGCCGAGCGCCGCGCCTCTTCCAACGTGAGCAGGCTTGCGCCGCCGGCACGCCAGTTCACCTCCGTCGCTTCGAAGTAGCGGCGATATTCCTGCGCCGCCTGCCCGGCCTGGTCTGCGCGTCGAGCCGTGCTGTCCAGGCGGACCAGCGCCTGCTCGATCTCCTTCACGGCGTCGCGCACACTTTGCCGGTAGTCGGCCAGCGCCGACCTGTAGCTCGCTTGCGCGCTGTCCACTGCCGCGCGGCGCTTGCCGGCGTCGAAGATCGGAATCGACAGCGACGGGCCCAGGGACCAAGTGGTGACCGACGAAGAGAGGTTGGAGGCCGAGACCGTGATCGATCCAGTCAGCGAAAGGCTCGGGTACAGATCCGCCACTGCGGCGCCAATCTCGGCGCTCGAAGCCGCGAGCTCCCGCTCGCTCGAGGCCAGGTCGGGTCGCTGGCGCAGGGCCTGAGCGGGCACGCTCGGAACTGCCAGCGCGGCCGGCTGCGGCACCTGTGCGCCAGCGTGCGCCATCAGGGCTCGCAGCGCGGCCTCATCGAAGCCAGTGAGATTGACGAGCGACTTCACCAGCAGTTCGCATTCGGCGCGCTGCGACAGCAGCGTGGACGTGGTGCTCGCCAGGCTGGCTCGCGCGAGCGCGCCATCGGAAGGCGCAGTGAACCCGGCGCGCACCGCAACGGCGGTGGCCTTCTCGGTCTCGGTCATCGAGGCCAATTCGCGCTCATAAGCCTGGGTCAGCAGACCGCAGGCGCGGTACTGCACATAGGTGTCGGCCACCTCGGCCGCCAGCGAGACCCGTGCGTCATGCCAATCGTCCACGCGCGCATCGATGCGCGCCTGCGCCGCCTGCGCATTGCGACGCACCTTGCCGAACAGATCCAGTTCCCAGGAGGCATCGAGGTCGGCGCTGCGGCTGGTGGCAAGCACTGGCGCGCCGCCTTCGGTCGTCTGCTGCCTTGCGCGCGATAGCGAACCGCTGCCGCTCAGGCTGGGCAGGCCGCCCGCTCGCGTCGTGGTCAGTGTTGCGCGCGCCTTCTCGATCTTCGTCCAGGCTTTGTCCAGACTCGGACTGTCGGTTTCCGCCTGCACGATCAGCCGGCCAAGGACCGGGTCGTCGAACTGGCGCCACCAGTCGACCATCGCGCTGACACTGCCATCGTGCGGCACCACCGCCTGCCAGGTCGACGCCGCCGAAGGCGTCAGGGGGTGATATTCCGGACCGGCCGCACAGCCGGCCAGCATGACGCCAAGAGCGAAGAGCGCCAGTGTGCGCACCCGCCTTCGGGGAGAGAGAATTTGAGAAGCATGCATAGGGTTCTTCGTTCGAACCCATCGTAGGAAGAGCCTCTGTTGGATGCGGTTCGGGAGAGTTAAGCTGGGTAAAAAATGGCCGTGGTTCGCCATCGACGCAGCATCTGATGCCAAACTGTTGTCTCTTGCCCAGAACCAAGCCATGCACCGAGTCCTGCTGATCGACGACGACGTCGAACTCACCACCATGCTGTCCCAGTACCTGGGGTACGAGGGCTTTGATGTTCGCGCCGTGCACGATGGCGGCACCGGTGCTGGCGAGGCAGCCACCAACCTCTATTCCATCGTGGTGCTGGACATCATGATGCCGCGTCTGTCCGGCATCGAGGTGCTTCGGCGCATCCGGGAGCGCAGCGCAGTGCCCGTCCTCATGCTGACTGCCCGCGGAGACAATGTCGACAAGATCGTCGGGCTGAACATGGGCGCCGACGACTACGTGTCAAAGCCATGCACGCCGGCCGAGCTGGTTGCGCGCATACGCGCAATTTTGCGGCGCACGGAAACAAGAGCTGCCGCCGAGCCATCGTCCGCGCCGCGCGTGCTCAAGGCGGGAGAACTTGTGTTGTGGCCCGGCAGCCGCCGGGCGACGTGGCACGGCGAGCCACTCGAACTCACGGGTACGGAATTCAGCCTGCTGGAGGTGCTTGCAAGCCATGTGGGCAAGCTCGTCAGCAAGCAGGACATTTCGCTGCAAGCCTTCGACCGTTCGCTCGTACGTTTTGACCGTCGTATCGATGTGCACATCAGCGCCATCAGGCAGAAGCTCGGGACCCGCTCGGACGGCCAATCCTGGATTCAGAGCGTGCGCGGCTTGGGCTACCAGTTGCTGGAGGGCTGATGCCACTCAGGCCAACAGTCGGAAGGTTGTTCTGGAAGCTCTTGCTTGCCTTGTCGCTGAGCATGATCCTGTCGATGCTCGGCACTGCCGCCTACCTGACGTTCACCAACCACCCATTCCCTCCGCCGCAGCCGGACGGCATGCCGTCCCTTGGCTACACGCCCATCGTCCCGCTGCTTTCCGGGCTCATTGCCATACTGGTGATCGGCCTCGCGCTTTCCTGGTACCTGTCTCGCCCGCTGCGCCATTTGCGTTGGGCGCTTCACCGCGTTGCTCAGGGTCATCTCGACACCCGCATATCACCGCTGATGGGGCGCCGGCGCGATGAGATCGCCGATCTGGCGCGGGACGTCGACCGGATGGCCGAACAGTTGCAACTGGTCGTGGAATCGCGACGTGTTCTGCTGCACGACATCTCTCATGAACTGCGTTCCCCGTTGACTCGAATTCAAGCCGCCATCGGTCTGTCACGACAAGATCCCGAGCTGACCGAGGCCATGCTTCTTCGCATCAAGAACGAAAGCGAGCGACTTGATGGCCTGATCGAGGAGTTGCTCACACTGCATCGCCTGGAGGCTGGTGCGTCTGTCGCGCCACTTGAGCGGGTGGATCTGATCGAGCTGCTGGACGACATCACGGAAGATGCCGACTTCGAAGCCCGCGCCACGGGTCGCCGCGTGAGCACCGATGCTCACGGAAGTTTCGTCGTTGAAGTGCATGGCGAGTTGATCTATCGCGCTTTCGAGAACGTCATCCGCAACGCCGTCAAGTACAGCCCGCCGTGCGGCATCGTGGAAGTCAATGTGCAGGTCGATTCGCAGACAGGTGCTCTCGTCATCGCGGTGGCTGACCGCGGCCCGGGCGTGTCGCCCTCGTTGTTGGAAAAGATTTTTGAGCCCTTCTTCCGTGCCGAAGAAGGCGAGCAGGTGCACGGCGTGGGCCTCGGCCTGGCCATTGCTCGTCGCGCGATGCAGATGCACAACGGAAGCGTCACGGCATCGCCGCGCGAAGGCGGAGGCCTTTTGGTGAAGCTGATCTTGCCCTCTCCCCAAGGAGCGTCCGCCCCCTTCGAGTGAGGCAGGTGTCACGCGACTCTGCGGTGCCCGCATGGCCATGAAGCTTCGCCGGATGGATGGCACCTCTACATAACTTGTGTCGGCCAAACGGCGGCACGCGGCCCCGGCGGTCAGATCAGGTTGCCCTGGCCGTCAGCCACTTGTCGGAAGTCAGGGGTACGCCGACGATGCGGATTTCGCCAATGCTTCCCAAGAAGCCGGTCGACATGTTCCCGGCCCACTGACCGCAGCCGATGGCAATTTGCTCGGTGGGGCTCACGTATTGAATGCCCTGCATGTTCGTGTTGTTCCGCAGGACGGGCGCTCCTTCCACGTACATGGTGGTCGCATACGACGCGGACGGGTCGTTCACGATGGCAATGTGCAGCCACTGGCCGGCCGACACGCCTCCAGACCAGCAGGTCAGATTGGTCGCCTGGTTCACGGGGACGATTTCCCACTGGAATTCCATCAGGTTTGAAAAGGCGAACATCAGTGCGCAATCGCCCTCGCCCGATCCGAAACCAGGCAGCTGCGACCGCGCGCCCAGGCGGTACAGGATGCCCATCCATCCATTCGTCGTCGCATCGAAACCTGGATCGATATTGACGAATGCCTCGATGGTGTAGCCCGAGGGGAAGGTTTCCACGTTCAGCGCCGAATTCTGGTCGGTGGTGAAGTAGGAAGATCTGGTCTTCGTGGCATTCAGGAAACGCAGGCTTCCGGGCGCGGCCGACAGCGGATGATGGCTTGTCGACCACACCAGATCACCGGGCGAGCCCATCCACGTGTTCACCGAAATCGGGTTCTTTCCTCCAGCCGAACTGTCCTGGATTTGCTGCCCGGGCTGATAGGGAAAAAGATCCCCGTCGGCTGCCGACGCATTGAAGAAACGCCAGTGCGCCAGCGTGCTGCCGACCTTCGGGTAGTCCTCGGTGCTCGACGGAAGACTTGCGGCTTTCTGCGGCGGCTGGCTGTAGTTCGTCAGAATGATTTTCTTGGCCGCGTCTGTCAGGCCGGAGTCCGACGAACCGTCCGCAACGGTGAAGTTCGGATTGAAGGAAGCAAACCTCCGGACAAAATCCAGGTCCAGCGAGAAGGACTGGTTCGAGTCGGACAGCCAGGCGGCGTCGAACTCGTTGAGCGTGGCCGCCGGCTTCAGGGGAACCCATGGAGAGAACGAGCTGGCAATGATCTTCTTGTTGGTGAGATCGAACTCGAACATCCGCATGAGACCGTTGCCGCCCATGTAGGCCATCTGGTAGTCCACCACCATCAGGTAGACATCATTGCCGCGGGAATTCTTCTTCGTGCTCGTGCAGGAGCCGTGGTAATGGCCGCTGACCGCCATGAAGACCTGGTCGTTGTCCTTGATGAGCTTGTCCCACATGTAATTCGAATAGGCGGTATCGGCTGCGGTCTTCCCGTCGCTGCCGATACCGACCAACTGGTGATTCACCAGGATGACGGGGAGCGTCTTGTTCGCCTGGATGACCTGGTTGGCCCAGGCGATTGCATCGTCAGATGCTCGCCACGACATCGACAGCACAAGGAACTTGTTTCCTTCGGCTTCGAAGACGTGATATTCGTGGAAACCGGAAGCGTGCCTTCCGCCGAATGTTGCCTGCCTCTTCGCGCGCTCCGCGGGGAACACCTGCAAGTAGGGCTCGAACAGGCCCACGCGATGACTGCCGCCGTCCTGGTAGCCGTCGTTGTTGGCGAATCCGGTGACGCCGACTCCCCAATCCGGGCCCCATTGCATATCGGAGCCGATGGCTCCTACGTCATGATTTCCCGCGCAGATTGAATAAGGGCATTGGGCCGCCTCGAGCACCTGCATTGCCTGGCTTGCAAGCTCCCATTCCTTCGTGACCTGGCCATTTCCGAGTTGGCCATTGCCAACGAGATCGGTCGAGGCGCTCCAGGGGGTCGATTTTTCCGATGTGTAATACCAGGACTGGTCAACGATATCGCCAAGATGGATGGTGAATGGCATTTTCAGCAGCTTGGCGTTTTGCGCAATCCATTGCGTTTGGGTTTTGAATGGATTGTCGTATTTCGGATCTATTCCCGAATACAGTTTTTGATAGAGCTCGCCCATTTTTTCCGATGCATACCTGGGATAGAACTGGGTATCAGGAAGCACGGAAATGGTGAAGCTTGATATCTTTTGAGCGGCGGTGCCAGGACTGGCTGGGGGCGACGAATTGCCCGGCGACGCACCTGCCGATGTCCCGTTCCCTCCTGTTGCCGGAAAGGCCGTGGCGCCCGCGCCATTGCCGCCGCCGCCGCACCCGGGCAGCGCGATTGCCATGCCGGTAACCGAGCCGGCCAACATGAGCTTCAGCAGTTCCCGGCGCCTGTTTTCCGGAACGGAAGCCAATTGATCGAGGCCGGCATTTTCTTCAGAAGAGTAATTTTCAGTCATGGCATAAAAGTCAGGAACGCATCGAAGCTCTTCCGCGGAATTGCGAACGACTTCGAAAAGCGGAACTTTATTTGCCAAATATGATGTTTTCGTGAATTAATTACCATGCAAAATGAACGAATTCACGAGTCATTGACTCAATTTTCCGTGAAATCGATCTCGGCAATTAACCCGCCAATTGCCGGCAGGAATTAATTCTGACCTGAGCCTGACTCGACAGCCCGGCTTGATCGCGCTCACCGACCATTCATGGTCGATGCATCACTCAAACAAGTGCAGCTCCCGCAGGGTCCGGAGACCGGTCGCAATACTCGATCAGCAGTTCGGTGAGGACCCGTATCTTCCGTGCGGGATGCTGACCTGGCGGTCGGATGACATATGCACCTGCGGCGGGTGGTGGATGACGCGTCATGACCGGCACGAGTGCCCCGGAGGCCACATGTTCATTCAGGAATCGCGCAGCGGGACGCAGCCGCGCTGGAACGGCATGCCCAAGAAATCGCGAACGGACTCGTCAGCGGCCGCAACGTGCTGGCCTGCACCCGCCCCCTCAAGCCGCTGCCGCTCGACAGAGGCATCGATCCCCAAGCCTTGGCGCGCGCTGGCGGCGATCTGCTCGCCAGAGTGCTGGCAATGGTGCCATTGCAACGCGTGGGCATCGCCGGAGGTGACACCTCGAGTCATGCAGTGCAGGCGCTCAACGCCTGGGGGCTTTCCTACGTGGCAGACATGGGCGCCGGCACCTCGTTGTGTCGCCTGCACAGCGACGACGCCGCGCTCGACGGGTTGGAAATCATGCTCAAGGGTGGCCAGATGGGCTCGGACGACGTGTTCGAGCGTCTGGTGCGCGGCTCCGCCTAGACCTGACTCCCGGCGTCCGATGGGCTGTCGCTTTGCGCATCCTATAAATGCGGGATCCCGAAGAAGCTCTCTTCAGGTCAACTGCGCCTTCGGGAAGTTTGACGGAAGCGAAGCAATGCCTAGGCCCCCCATTCACAACGCAACGATCACCTTGAAGCTGCCATCCGACATGGAGACCAACGCCGAGATCAGGGCGTTGCGCGCCGCCGGCATACCGGTCGACGCGCTCGGCAACGCGGAGCGGGGCTTTCTCTTCGTGCGCTTCAGCGACGGATGGAGAAACCGCGCCAACATCTTCCGATGGTTCGCCGGTGACATCGGACAAGACCCTCGCAACAGCGGCATCAAGCCGGGTCCCCGGCGGCGCAGAGCGGCATTCTCAAGCTGCATGCCCAATCATCGCTAGACGCCCACCCGCCGATTGCTGCGGGCGCGCCTCAGACGGCGCCGTGGGCTTCGACGTAGAGCGCATAGAGCGAATGGCTGCTCGCCATGTAGAGGCGATTGCGCTTCGGGCCTCCGAATTCGAGATTCGGGCAGCGTTCGGGCAGGCGGATGAAGCCGATGGGCTTGCCCTGCGAATTGAAGATCTTCACGCCGTCCATCTCTTCCGACTTGCCTGTCGGCAGGTAGGCCTTCATGCCACCACCGATGTCGGTGGGCTCGGATGCAATCGCGCCCGAGTAACCCCAGCCGCACCAGAGATTGCCGTCGCGGTCAACGCGAAAGCCGTCGAGGGAACCCGGCCCGTCGGCGTCGATCAGCTTGGTCTTGTTCGAAACGCCTGTGCCGTCCGGTGATACGTCGTAGCTCCAGATGCTGCGGTTTGGCGTTCCCTTCCATTCGACGACGTAGAGCTTCTTCTCGTCGGGCGAGAACGCCAGGCCATTCGGATTGACGAGATCGGTGATCACCGCGGTGAGCTTGCCGTCCTTCGCGATGCGGTACACGTTGGTCGTCGCCTGCTCCGGCACGGCCTTGAAACCTTCCCACTCGCCATTGATGCCGAAGGTGGGGTCGGTGAACCAGACGGTGTCGTCCGACTTGACGACGACGTCATTCGGCGCGTTGAGGCGTCTGCCTTCGTAGTTGTCGGCCAGCACCGTCATGCGCCCGTCCTTCTCGGTGCGGACCACGCGCCGCGTCACCGAGTGCTCGCAGGTGATCAGCCGCCCCTGGCGGTCGCGGGTGTTGCCATTGGCGTAGTTGGCGTTGGTCTTGTGCACGGTGAACCTGCCGGTCTTCTCGTCGTACTTCATCAACCGGTTGTTCGGGATGTCGCTCAGGAGCAGGTAGCCGTGCTCCGGGAAGTAGACCGGACCCTCGGCCCAACGCATGCCGGTACCGAGTTGCTCCACCGTGCTGCTGTAGATCCGGTACTTGGCGAAGCTCGGGTCGAGGATCATCACGGACGGATCGGGGTAGCGCTGGTTGGGCTTGAAATCGAAGGCTTGCGCGCCGGCCAGGCCGCTGAGCGCGGCGGCACCGGCGCCCGCAGCCGTCCTGAGCAACTGGCGTCGTCGATGGTTGATTTCGTTCTGCATCAGAGAGGTCTCCTCATGTGGTTGCGAAAACTCAATCGGCCACCGCGCCCGACTTCTTCACCAGCTCGGCCCAGCGCGGAATTTCCTTGGCCATGAAGTCGCGCAGTTCTTCGGGCGTGCTGCCCACGATCTCCATCGCCAGCTGGTCCGAGAGCTTGGCCTGCACGTCTGGCTGCCTGAGCGCCTTCACGATCTCGGCATTGAGGCGCTGCACGATCGGCCTGGGCGTGCCTTTGGGCGCATACACCGCCTGCCACGACGACATCTCGAAGCCGGGAATGCCCGACTCGATCATGGTCGGCAGCTCGGGCACCAGCGCGATGCGCTTGCCGGTGGTCACGGCCAGCAGCTTGAGCTTGCCGCTCTTGACCAGTGGCAGCGCGGCTGTCACCTGGTCGAACATGAAGGGCACCTGCCCTGCGGCCACGTCGGTCAGGGCCGGCGGCGTGCCCTTGTACGGCACGTGGGTGAGCTTCACGCCGATGAGGTCGGCGAACATCTCTCCGGCCAGGTGAGTGGAGGTGCCGGCACCGGAAGAGGCAAAGGTGCGCTTGCTCTCGTCCTTCTTCAGCAGGGCCACCAGTTCGGCCACTGAGCTCACGCCGAGTTGGCTGTTGACGATGAGCACGTTGGGCAGGCGCGCGACCAGCGAGACCGGCTCGAAGTCCTTCATCGGGTCGTAGGTCAGCTTCTTGTAGAGGCTGGCGTTGATGGCGTGCGTGCTGATGGTCCCGCCGAAGAGCGTGTAGCCGTCGGGTGCGGCCCTGGCCACGTAGGCGGCGCCGATGCCGCCGGCCTGCCCGGGCTTGTTGTCGACCACCACCGATTGCTTGAGACTCTCGCCCAGCTTCTGGGCCAGCGTGCGGCCCACGATGTCGGTGGAGCCGCCGGGGGTGAAAGGCACGACGTAGACGATGGGCTTGGCAGCCGGCCATTCGGGGGTCTGGGCCAATGCGACAACGGGGGCGAGCGCAGCCGAAAGCAGCGCCGCGGCGAGGCGGATGAAACGCATGTCTTGTCTCCTTGAATTCTTATCGATGGGCTCAGCGGCCCTTGGCCTGGCGCCAGGTTGCGAAGTCAGTGCGGCTTTGCTCTTCAGTGGGCGGATAAAGGCCGAGGATGGAACGGCCTTCGAGCACCTTTTCCTGCACGAAGTCTTCGAAGACCGTCATCTCGGTCGCTTCGGCCGCGACCTCGTCGGCCATATGGGCCGGGATGACGATCACACCTTCCGCATCGCCCACGATCACGTCGCCCGGAAACACCGGTGCATCGCCGCAGCCGATGGGCACGTTGATGTCGATGGCCTGGTGCAGCGTGAGGTTGGTCGGCGCGCTGGGGCGATGGTGGTAGGCCGCAAAGCCGAGCTTCGCGATGTCGGGGCTGTCGCGGAAGCCGCCGTCGGTCACCACGCCGGCCACGCCGCGCTTCATCAGCCGCGTGACCAGGATGCCGCCGGCCGAGGCGGCGCGCGCATCTTTGCGGCTGTCGATGACCAGCACGCCGCCTTCGGGGCACTGCTCCACCGCCTTGCGCTGCGGATGGTCGCGGTCGAGGAAGACGCTGATCGGGTTCAGGTCTTCGCGCGCCGGCATGTAGCGCAGCGTGAAGGCCTCGCCCACCATGTTGGGCAGGCCCGAGTTGAGCGGCCGCACGTCCTGGATGAACTGGTTGCGCAGGCCGCGCTTGAACAGGGCCGTGCACAGGGTGGCGGTGCTCACCTTCATGAGCTGCTCGCGGGTGGCGGGATTCACGTGTCGTCTCCGTTCTCGAAATGAATTGGGGCTGGAAGGCCGATCAGAAGATGTCGGGCTCCGGCACCGGCTTGCCGAAGCTGGTCTCCAGGAAGTCGAAGTCGCAGCCTTCGTTGGCCTGCTTGATGTGGCGGCCGAACATCCATCCATAGCCGCGCTCGTAGCGCGGCGGCGGCGGCGTCCACCGGGCCTTGCGGCGGGTGAGTTCCTCGTCGCTGATGTCGAGGTGGATGCGCCGCGCCGGCACGTCCACGGTGATGCGGTCACCGGTCTGCACCAGCGCGAGCGGCCCGCCGATGGCTGCCTCGGGCGAACAGTGCAGCAGGCAGCCGCCGTAGCTGGTGCCGCTCATGCGTGCATCGGACAGGCGCAGCATGTCTTTCACGCCCTGCTTCAGCAGCTTGGTCGGAATCGGCAACATGCCCCACTCCGGCATGCCGGCGCCGCGCGGGCCGGCGTTGCGCAGCACGAGGATGTCGTCGCCCGTCACGTCCAGCTCGGGGTCTTCCACAGCCTTCTTGAGCGCGGGGTAGTCGTCGAACACCAGCGCACGGCCGGTGTGCTGCAGCAGATGCGGTGCGCAGGCGCTGGGCTTGATCACCACGCCGTCGGGCGCAAGGTTGCCCCGCAGCACGGCCAGCGCGCCTTCGGCATAGATGGGGTTGGCGAGCGGCCGGATGACGTCGTCGTCGTAGACCTCGGCGCCTTCGATGTTCTCGCCGAGCGTGTGGCCATTGACGGTGCGCGCGTCAGTCCGCAGGTGGCCGCGGATGCGCTCCAGCATCGCCGGCAGGCCGCCAGCGTAGAAGAAGTCTTCCATCAGGTAGGTTTCGCCGCTGGGCCGGATGTTGGCGATGACGGGCACGCGGCGGCTGAAGGCATCGAAGTCGTCCAGGCTCACCGCGTGGCCGGCGCGGCGTGACATCGCGATCAGGTGCACGACGGCATTGGTGCTGCAGCCCATGGCCATCGCGCAGGCGATGCCGTTCTCGAAGTTGGCGCGCGTGAGCATCTTCGCGGGCGTGAGGTCTTCCCACACCATCTCGACGATGCGGCGGCCGCAGTCGGCGCTCATGCGGATGTGGTTGGCGTCCGCCGCTGGAATGCTGGAGGCACCCGGCAAGCTCAGCCCCACCGCCTCGGCAATGCCCATCATGGTGGCGGCCGTTCCCATGGTCATGCAGGTGCCGTGGCTGCGGGCGATGCCGGCCTCCATCTCGGCCCAGGCCTGCTCGCCCAACCGGCCGGCGCGGCGCTCGTCCCAGTACTTGAAGGCATCGGAGCCTGAGCCCAGCACCTTGCCCTTCCAGTTGCCACGCAGCATGGGGCCGGCCGGCAGGTAGATGAAAGGAATGTCCATGCTGAGCGCGCCCATCACGAGGCCGGGCGTGGTCTTGTCGCAGCCTCCCATCAGCACCGCGCCGTCTATCGGGTGGCTGCGCAGCAGCTCCTCCGTTTCCATCGCGAGGAAGTTGCGGTAGAGCATGGTGGTGGGCTTGACCATGCTTTCCGAAAGCGAAATGGCCGGGAGCTCGAGCGGGAATCCACCCGCCTGCAGCACGCCGCGCTTGACGTCTTCCACGCGTTGCTTGAAGTGCGCGTGGCACTGGTTGGCGTCGCTCCAGGTGTTGACGATGGCGATCACGGGCTTGCCCATCCAGTCGGCATAGCTGTAGCCCATCTGCAGCACGCGCGAGCGATGGCCGAAGGAGCGGAAGTCGTCGGGCGCGAACCAGCGGGCGCTGCGAAGGGATTCGTAGGGGCGTTTCATCAGGGTTGTCTCCAGGGCGCGCTGCACCATGAGTGCCGCCTTGCCTATCGCAAGCCGGGAATTAAAACATTAATATATCAGTCGGGTCAATGACACAATCGACAGCGATGAGTGCCCCTCCCAAGATTCGACTCGACCGTACCCGCCTGGCCGCGCCCCAGGTGCTGGAAAAACTGCGCGAGGCCATCCTCTCGCTGGAACTCGCGCCCGGTACCGTGCTGGTGCGGCAAGAGCTGGCCGACCGCTTCGGCGTGAGCCAGACGCCGGTACGCGAGGCGCTGCTGCGTCTGAGCGAAGAAGCACTGGTGGATGTGTTTCCGCAGCACGCGACGCTGGTCAGCCGCATCGACATCGCGGCGGCGCGCGAAGCCCACTTCCTGCGGCGGTCCATCGAGCTGGAGCTGGTGCACCAGTTGGCACAGCAGGAGTCCCCTGGGCTGGTCGAGCAGATGAAAGGCGTCATCGCCCAGCAGGCGGCGCTTGCAACGTCGCAGCGCTACGGTGACTTCGTCAACGCCGATCGGGCGTTCCATCGCCTGATGTACGAAGCCGGCGGCGTGCTGGGCCTTTGGGATCTTGTGGGCCGCGTATCCGGACACGTCGACCGGCTGCGCCGCCTGCACTTGCCTACCGCAGGCAAGACCGAGGCGATCCTGCGCGACCACCGAGCCATCGTGCGCGCCATCGAGGCACAGGACCCGGCCGCCGCCCAGGCCGCGCTTCGCAAGCATCTGTCAGGCACGCTCAGCGCGGTGAGCGAGATCTGTCGGCAGTACCCCGACTACGTGCTCGCCTGAACCTTCGGACGCTCGACTTCGGCGAGGCCCCTCCCCCGTTCAGAAGTCGAACCGCAACGCGCTGGATGCGACTACGGCTCGGATCTGTGCAATCGCATCGACACCGAGAACCGGTCGGCCGGATGGACCGACACGGACACTTCGAAGGTCTGCCCGTCCGCATCCATGTAGCGCCGCACGATCTTCAGCGCAGCCGCATCTTGCTCGATGCGCAGGGCCTTCGCCATCGCTGCGTCCCTGACGGTGTCGGCCCGTACATCCTGGTGGATTTCGGCGATCTGCCGGCCGTAGCGCTCGGCGATCAGTGAGCTGACGAGGGTGTCGGGCGACTCCTGGACGAGCGCCCCGATTTCCGAATACGCGGGGTCGACATACACATCGGTCCATCCGATGGGGTCGCTCTCTCCATTGCCGTCCAGGCGCAGGCTCGAGATACGCAGCCAGCGCACACCGGGCGCACACCCCAGGTCCTTCGCCACCGCGGCAGCAACGGCAACCTCTTCGATCGATTGCACCTGCCGCAAGTGCTCGGTGCCGAACTGCACCAGATCGTCCACCGACGCGAGCGAGGGACGAAAGGTGTCGCGCGGCCTGGTCGCCTCGACGCGCGTTCCCACGTTCTTGCGGCGCGACACGAGGCCCAGGCGCTGAAGCTCGGCCAACGCTGCCCGCACGGTGTGCCGACTGGTCTTGTAGTGCTCGCAGAGTTCGAGCTCGGTCGGAAGCAGCGAGCCGACGACGAAATGACCGCTCGTGATGGCGTCGGTCAGGTGGCGCGAGATGTCGCGGTGATGAGGCTTGGATGACGAAGACATGTTGCCCTCAAGGATCGCATTCATGGCGTCGAGGGTAAACCCCGACTCGGCAAATATGTTCGGACATATTAAAGTTGGATATGTCCGAACATATCTGCATTCGCAGCTTCCACCTTCAACGGCTCCCATGAACACCACCCGCACCTCGATTCCGATGGCCAGTACCGTCGTCGACTCCATCCTGTTCCGCGATGCGTTCGGCACGCAGAAGATGCGGCAGCTCTTCTCGGACGGCGCGTTGATCCAGCGCTACATCGATGCCGAGATCGCGCTCGCCAGGGCCGAGGCGCGCGTCGGCGTGATTCCGGTTGAGGCGGCCGAGGTGATCGCGCGCGAATCGAAACTCGAACGCATCGACTTCGAGCACATGCGCGAGGAAACCGACATCGTCGGCTACCCCATCCTGCCGCTGGTGCATCAGCTGGTCGAGATGTGCGGCGAGGCGGGCCACTACGTGCATTGGGGCGCGACCACGCAGGACATCATGGACACCGCCGTGGCGCTCCAGGTGCGCGACGCGCTCAACAGCATCGACGAGGACATCCGCGAACTGCGAGGCATCCTGGCATCGCTCGCGAAAAAGCACCGCGACACGCCGATGGCCGGCCGCACCCACCTGCAGCAGGCGCTGCCCGTGACCTTCGGCTACAAGGTCGCGATCTGGCTGGCCATGTTCGACAGGCACCAGCAGCGCATCGCCGAGCTTCGGCCGCGCGTGGCGGTGGTCGAGTTCGCCGGTGCCGCGGGCACGCTCGCCTCGCTCGGCGACAAGGGCTTCGAAGTGCAGAAGGCGATGGCCGAGGAACTGAAGCTGGGCGTGCCCGCCACCACCTGGCACGTGGCGCGCGACGGCTTCGCGGAGGCTGTGAACCTGCTTGCGCTCGTCACGGGCTCGCTGGGCAAGATCGCACTCGACATCATGATCATGGCGTCGACAGAGTTCGCCGAGGTGTACGAACCCTTCGTCAAGGGGCGCGGTGCATCGAGCACGATGCCGCAGAAGCGCAACCCGATCTCCAGCGAGCTGATGCTGGCGGCCTCCAAGGCGGTGCGGCAGCACGCCGGGCTGATGGTCGATGCCATGGTGCAGGACTTCGAGCGCGCCACGGGCCCCTGGCATGCCGAATGGATCGCCATCCCCGAGAGCTTCATCCTGACTTCGGGCGCCTTGCATCAGGCCAAGTTCGCGCTGGGCGGCCTGATCGTGGACGAGGCACGCATGAAGCACAACCTGGGCATCAGCCGCGGCCTGATCGTGGCCGAGGCCGTGATGATGGGCATGGCCCCGCACATCGGCCGCCAGCAGGCGCACGACGTGGTCTACGACGCCTGCCGCGCCGTCAACGAGAACGGCGGCACGCTGGCCGAAGCCCTGTCCGCGCTGCCCGAGGTCACGAAGCACTTCGACCGCGCGGCCATCGATCGCATGACCGATCCGGCCAACTATCTCGGCCTCGCGCCGCAGATGGTGGACCGCGCCATCGCGCTGTCCGCCGAAGTCGCCGCCTGAGCCGCGACCCATCACCAACCCCGAGGAGACAAGACAGATGATCGACATCAAGAAGCTGGCCGCCCGCGCCCTGCTGGCAGCGACGTTGGCAGTCGGCGCGCACGGCGCCTGCGCCCAGACCTACCCGGCGCGACCCGTGACCTGGATCGTGCCTTTCGCGGCAGGCGGCCCCACCGATGCCCTGGCGCGGGCCATGGCGGAGAGAGTGGCACGCGAACTGGGCCAGCCGATCATCATCGACAACGCACCGGGCGCCGGCGGCACCGTGGGAGCCGCGAAGGCATCGCGCGCCGCGGCCGACGGCTACACCATGCTGGTCGGGCACATGGGCTACATGGGCGCCGCGCCCGCCCTCTACAAGAAGCTCGCCTACGACCCGGTCAAGGACTTCGCGCCGGTGTTCCGCTTTCCTGATACGCCCTTGGTGCTGATGGTGCGCAAGGAGCATCCAGCGAAGGACATCAAGGCGCTGGTCGACTTCGGCAAGGCCAACCCGGACAAGCTCTTCATCAGCAATGCCGGCGTCGGGTCGAGTTCGCACCTCATCGCGGCCTTGTTCGCCGCCTCGGCCGGCATCCGGATCTCGCAGGTTCCGTACAAGGGCGCGGGGCCGGCGCTGATCGACGTGATCGGTGGACAGGTCGACGGCATCTTCGACCAGACCAACACGGCCATGCCGCAGATCAAGGAGGCCAAGGTCCGCGCACTGGCCGTGACGTCCAAGGTCAGGCTTGCCCAACTGAAGGACGTGCCCACGCTGAGCGAAACCGTGCTCCCGGGCTTCGAGGCTTCGACCTGGTACGGCATCTACGCGCCCAAGGGCACGCCGCAGGCGGTGCTCGACAAGGTGCAGCAGGCCTACTTGAAAGTCATGAGCGACAAGGCGTTCACCGACCGCCTGGCCGAGCAGGCCATACAGATGCTGCCGCCGGAGCAGTACACCGGCGCCGCGCTCGGCAAGCACACCGAAGCGGAGGTGGCACGCTGGAAGGCCGTGGCGGCCAAGGCCAGCATCTCGCTGGACTGATGCGATGACTGCCACGCGCATCGAGCACGATGCATTCGGGCCGGTCGAGATTCCGGCTGGCCGGTACTGGGGTGCGCAGACACAACGCGCCGCGGGCGTGTTCGACGTGGGCACCGAGCGGTTTCCCGTCTGCCTGCTGCACGCGTTCGGGCTCCAGAAGATCGCGGCAGCGCGAGCCAATGCACGCTGCGGCGCACTCGATGAGGCACTGGCCGAAAAGATCATTGCCGCCGCTGAAGAGCTGTCGCGCGGCCTGTTCGACGATCACTTCCCGCTCACGATCTGGCAGACCGGTTCGGGGACCCAGACGAACATGAATGCCAACGAGGTCATCGCGAACCGTGCCAACGAGTTGCTCGGGCGGGCACTCGGCACGAAGTCGCCGGTGCATCCCAATGACCATGTGAACGCATCGCAATCGTCGAACGACAGCTTCCCGACCGTGATGCACATCGCAGCCGCAATGGAGTTGACCGGACGCCTGATCCCCTCGCTCGTCGTGCTGAAGGACGCGCTGGCGGAGCGCGCGAGCGCCTTCGCCGATGCGGCCAAAGTTGCGCGCACGCACCTGATGGATGCCGTGCCGATGACGATGGGCCAGGCGTTCGAGGCGTTCGCATGGCAGGTGGGCAATGGAATTGCGCGACTGCAGGACGCCTTGCCGCGGCTCCTGGCTGTTGCCCAGGGCGGTACGGCGGCGGGAACCGGGCTCAACGCGCCACCGGACTTCGACGTGCTGTTCTGTGAAGAGATCGACAAGCTCACGGGCCTCCAGTTCGAGCCTCATCCGTGCAAGTTCGAGGGCATGTCGGGCCACGATGCGCTGGTGGAGCTGTCAGGGGCACTGAATGTGATCGCCACATCGCTGATGAAGATCGCCAACGACATCCGCTGGATGGGATCGGGGCCGCGCTGCGGCATCGGCGAACTGATGGTGCCCGATGACGGGTTGACCTCATCGATCATGCCCGGCAAGCGCAACCCGACCATCGCGGAGGTGGTGGCCCAGGCGGCCATGCAGGTCGTCGGAAATCACGTGACGGTGACGATGGCCGGCGCCTCGGGCAACTTCGAACTCAACGTGGCCAAGCCGGTTCTGATCCACAGCGTGCTTCAGTCCATGCGTGTGCTGGCGGACAGCTCGCGCGTCTTTGCGAACAAGCTGGTGGCCGGCCTGGACATCGATCGCGAGCGCCTCGCATCGAACCTGGGCAATGCGTTGCTGTCCGTGACGGCGCTCAACCCGGTGCTCGGCTACGACAAGGTGGCGCACATCACGCGAACCGCTGTGGAGCGCCGCATTGCTCCACGCGAGGCAGCCATCGAACTGGGCTACTTGAGTGCCGAGGCGTACGACCACCTGGTCGATCCGCTTCGCATGGCCAGAGGAAAAATCTAGCGCATTGGCGCGGGAGCGTGCGAGCCGCGGCCGCATCTTTCGGATGCTGGCTGTCGGACGAGTCCTGCTCACTCGCAGCCCGTTTGGGTTCAAAGTCGGTGTCTCAAAAGTCCGTCGGATCGGAGATCGAGGAGACGTTGATCCGCCACGGAGGAGACACCATGGAAGCGCCAAAGGAACCACCATCGATCTCGCCGCTCGCGGCGATCGCCTATGGCGTCACAAGCCAGCGGCGATTGCCGGTTGCATCGCGGCGCCTGCGGATTCGGCCAGGCGCTGCGCCACGGCATTCAGGAGCGCGCCAGCAAAGCCGCCACGCGCCCGTGCATCGGTGCGGGCGCTGGTCACGACCCGTGGCCGTGAACTCCAGGCAACGCTGCAGCCGGCATCGACCAGCGCATTCACCAGGGCGACGTCCTCGCTGCACGCGAGGTGCCTGAACCCGCCGACGCGAAGATACGCCGCCGCCGAGACGCCAAGGTTTGCGCCATGCACATGGCGATGAGATTCGCAGTCGAAATAGGTCTCCTGGAAATGTGCCTCGAGCAGCGCTGCATGGCGGCCGTGAGGCGACCAGTCCAGCACGGACACCGTTCCGCATACGACGTCTGTCTGAAGAGATAGTTGGGCCGCCAGCCAGTCTTCGGAGACCAGCGTGTCGGCATCGGTGAACGCCAGCCATCTCGCGCCCCTTGCCAGCAGAGCCTTCGCACCCACGGCCCGGGCCATTCCGACATTTCGCGCGCGAATGGTGACGGTCATGGCGCCACAGCTGGACGCCAGGATGCCTGTGGCGTCCGCGCAGTCGTCCAGCGCCACGATCGTCTCCACGGGCTCTCCCATCAGTGCGGGGTGCTGCGATGCGATGCGCACTGAAGACAGGCATCCACGGATGAGTTGCTCTTCGTTGTGCGCCGGGATGACGATACCTAGCATGGTCGAGCCCTCGTGCCGTTGTAGATCGGATTGCCTGCCAAGCACCGAAGATAGAGAGCCGCTCGCACACGCCACGTCAGGAGAAGCGCGGCGGGCCTGTAGGCGACAGACATCCGGGTCCGACGAAGAAAAACAGCCGCTCGAAGCGGGCGGCTGGACTACGTGCGGGCCACTGCACGGGTGCTAGAAGTCGATCTTCCAAATTCAGGAGCGCACCCATGGCAGCATCAAAGAACGGCAAGTCAAAGGCGGCAGGCTCGCCGACTTCGCCAACCCCGGCGTCAGCGAAGGAAGTAAAGCCCAACCTGCATCAGCAGAGCCACGAGACGCAACGGTACGGGGAAATCATCAAGCTCCCCAACGGACTGTCGGAGAAGGTCTGCAAGCAAAGCGTGGCGCTGCTAAACCAGTGCCTGGCCGACACGATCACGCTGCGCGACATGTACAAGAAGCATCACTGGCAGGTAGTGGGCCCGACCTTCAACCAGTTGCACCTCATGTACGACCAGCACTACGAAGGCCAGGTGCTGCTGGTGGACATCGTTGCCGAACGGATTCAGCTGCTTGGCGGCGTTGCGCTCGCCATGGCTCCCGACATCGCCGAAGCCACCAAGATCGCCAGGCCGCCGCGCGGGCGCGAACCGGCTGCCGTGCAATTGCGCCGGCTGGCCGAAGCCCATGAGCAGATCATCATCTCGGCGCGCGACGCGGCCGAGCAGGTCGACAAGTCCGGCGACGCCGGCAGCAACGACGTGTTCGTCAGCAATGTGCTTCGCACCAACGAACTGCAGGTGTGGTTTCTGACCGAGCACCTGGTCGCCGCTTCGCCGGTGACTGCCTGACGCCGACCGGTGGTGCCAAAGGCTCCGTGCGTTAGCCGCTGCTTCACATGTCAGAACCCGCGCTCGCCGATGCCTTGCGGCAACTGCAGCTTCGCTACGGTTGCGACCTCGCGCTGAAGCATCTGGTCGACGCGGGCATCGACGTGCTTCCAAAACCGGGCGCCGGCCGAACCCTGGCGCGCTGGCGTGTGCTGGCCGATGTGGCAGCCCATGACCTTTCGTTGGTGAAGCTGTTCGAAGGGCATACCGATGCTCTCGCCATCCTCGCCGAACTCGGCGCCGCGTCGGCCGCACCCGCGGGTGCGCGCTGGGGCACCTGGTGCGCGGAGCCGCCCGACGCGCGCGTGGTGCTCGACGCGGCAGAGGGCCATCGCGTTCGCCTGACCGGCACCAAGGCCTGGTGCTCGGGCGCCGCAAGCGTGAGCCACGCCGTCGTGAGCTGCTGGAACGCGGCCGGCGAACCGTGCCTTGCGGCTGTGGCCATGGATCAGCCCGACGTACGTGTGACCAGCAATGGCTGGCATGCCGTCGGCATGGCAGCGAGCGCCAGTGTCGATGTGCGGTTCGACCGCGCGGTGGCCACGCAGATCGGGCGGCCCCGCGACTACGTGAACCGCGCCGGCTTCTGGCAGGGTGGCGCCGGCATCGCGGCATGCTGGTTCGGCGGCGCGTTCGGCATTGCGCGCGCGGTTCATCAGCGCGCGGGACCGGCGCCGGACGCCCATCGCCTCGCGCACATTGGCGCCATCGAAGCGGCCTTGACCGCGGCCGCTGCGCAACTGCGAGAGGCCGCAGCCTGGATCGACCGGCACCCTGAAGACAACGCACAGCGCATCGCCTTGCGCGCACGCCTCGCCGTCGAGCAGGCGGCCAACGACGTCATGCACCACGCCGGCCGCGCGGTCGGCGCCGGCCCGCTGTGCCGTGACCCGTACTTCGCCCGTGCGATGGCGGACCTGCCCGTGTTCCTTCGCCAGAGCCACGCCGAGCGCGATCTTGCGGCGCTCGGCCAGCTCGCCGTGAACGAGAAAGAGGAGCCTTCGTCATGGGCGCTGTAGCACGCCGCGCCATTCGGGGCGAGGGCACCACCGAGATCGAGTGGAGCCGCTGGCCCGGCCTTGCACGCCTGCCCGCGATCGCGCCGCAAGAGCTGGTTCCGCAAAGCGCACGCGCCGTGGTCGTCGCGCCCCACCCCGACGACGAGGTGCTCTCGGTCGGTGGCCTGCTCGCGCTATTGGCCGACTGCGGCAGGCACGTTGAAGTGATCGCCGTCACCGACGGCACTGCCAGTCACCACGGCTCGACCGAATGGCCCGTCGAACGGCTCGCGCGGACCCGGCCGCGAGAGAGCCGAAAGGCACTGCACTGCCTGGGCCTGGCCATCGAGCCCGCACGGCTGGGCCTGCCCGACGGCGGCCTGAAGGGGCTGCGCGCCTTGCTCGCGGCCGAGCTCGTGTCCCTGCTCCGGCCCAGTGACGTGGTGTTCACCACATGGCGCCAGGACGGCCATCCCGACCACGAAGCGACTGGCGAGGCCTGCGCACTGGCGGCCGCGAGCACGGGCGCCCGGCTGGTGGAAGTGCCCGTCTGGGGCTGGCACTGGTCCCGTCCCGGCGATGCGCGCGTGCCCTGGCAGCGCGCCTTTCGGCTCCCGCTGAGCGATGAGGCCGTGCGGCGCAAGCGCATGGCAGTCAAGGCTTTCACCAGCCAGTTGCAGCGCGATGCGTCCACCGGCTCGGGCCCGGTGCTTCGCGCCACCACCGTCCAGCGCGCGGCGCGCCCCTTCGAGGTGGTCTTCCTTTGAGCAGCGGCAATGAATGACCAGCGGCCCTATTTCGAATCGCTCTACGCGGCCAGCGAAGACCCCTACGCGCTGCGCCACCGCTGGTACGAGGCTCGCAAGCGGGCGCTGCTGCTGGCCGCCTTGCCGCAGGAGCGCTACCGAAGCGGCTACGAGCCCGGCTGCGGCATCGGCGAACTCACGCTCGCCCTTTCGCAACGCTGCGACCACCTGCTGGCAAGTGACTTTTCGGCGCATGCCGTGGACATTGCGCGCAAGCGCACCGGCGGGCTCGCCAACGTGCACGTCGCGCACCACGTGCTGCCTGCCGACTGGCCGCGCGAGGTCGGCCGCTTCGACCTCATCGTGCTGAGCGAACTGGGCTACTTCCTCGACCACAACGACATGCACCTGCTGGCCGCCCGCTGCCAGGACACTCTGGAGGCCGATGGCACCCTGGTGGCCTGCGACTGGCGGCCTGATTTCGCACAGCGCAGGCTTCCCACGCAGGAAGTACACGGCGCGCTGGCCTCGCTCGGCCTGGCACGCCTGGTGTTCCACGAGGAAGACGATTTCGTGCTCCAGGTCTGGACACGCGATGGCCGCTCGGTAGCTGAGCGGGAGGGCATCCGGTAATCGGCGGCGTCGTTGTCCGGTATCGCAGCCCTCTGCTCCAGCTCGGCGAGTTACCTTTTGCCTGGCAACCGGAAGTGCCGGTGGACGAGGGCTCGAAAACCGAACATCGTCCTTCTCGCTGCTTCGAAGAACACCCGCATTGGCGGCGGAAAGTCATTCGCCCTTTGCCGTTGGCGCGGGCGCTTCCGTGTGCATGACACATCGCCAGGCATCGCCGTCACGGATCCACGTCGACGTGTCCGTCATGTGCTGCTCCACCTTTTCGGACTTTCCTCTCGGCGACAGAATCTGATGGACTTTGTAGCTCAGGACAGCGGCTCCATCGCTGGGGAAGGTGGCCTCCATCTCGCTCAGCGAGAACGATTTGACGACCATGGTTCCTTGCTCTGCCATTTTTCGGTAGCCAGCATGGTCAAACTTCATCGAGCCATGAGAGCTCACCATGAAGGCTGGCTCATGCAACAACTCGATGGCCGTGTCCGTGTCGGTGTCCACCATCGACTGCCAGAATTTCTTTTCAAGAGCGAAGAGCTCGCGGCTGTTGTCTTGCATGGGCGTCTCCTGATGCTTTGGGAAGGCAACGATCGAGTCACCATGGATTCTGCGATGCAGGGTCATCTGCAGAGTTGCGGTCAGCTACTTCCTACGAAATCGCGGTGGTGTTTTCGTCGCCCGGTCGAACAACGCCTGGAGTTCCCGAACCGAATAGGGCTTGTGCAGGAGTTCGAACTCCCGGCCAAGGTCACGACATCCGAAAAGACCAGATCGAAGTTGGCGTTCTGCTGCTCCAGAATCTTCAGCGCCTCGGCTGCGCTTGCTGCACGCGTGCCTGGATGACCCAGATAGCCAGCCTTCGCCGGATTTCCGGGAATTCATTGAAAGTGTTTCGCCGTTTCGCTGCTTTTCATGCGCCTGCTCAGCCATGACACTGACTCGCAGAGAGTCCGCGACACGACGGACTCTGGTAGTTCAAAAACGACTGGAGACTAAAAAATGAGCACGATTTCCCGCAGCCGCATGCGCGCGGTCCTGGTTGGCTGCGCCTGTATCTTTGCTATCGCCATTGCGCCGTCTTCGGCGTTCGCCGAAGCCAATGCGAGCGACGCCCCAGTGGCGAAGCCGGAGCTCTATGCAGAACTGGATGCCGCCGGCGTCGGCGGCATTACCCAGTTGGGCAACGGCCAGATCGTGATCGGCTACCACCCCTTCTACTCACCGACAGTGCAGGTCGCCTTACTGAACAAGGACCGCAAGTCCACAACGCCCTATCCAAGTGCCGAGTGGCAGAGTTGCAAGAACACCGACGGCAGCTGGAAAAAGGAGTTCGACCACTGCCTCGACTGGGTGCTTGGCCTGCACACAGACAGCAAGGGAATCCTCTGGATGCTGGATTCGGCCAAATCGGTCGACAAGGCATCAGGGCGTCCCGCTGGCCTGGTTCCCAAGTTGGTGGGGTGGAACACCCGGCGCAACAAATTAGAGCGCGTCATACGAATCACCGATGAGGCGACGGTCACAGAGTCACAGCACAACGACTTCGTCGTGGACGCAAAGCACAACGTGATTGTTGTGGCAGACGAGGCGATCGGCGAAGATTCCAAAGGTACGGGCGACAAGGCGGCGCTGGTGGTCGTCGATCTTGCGACCGGCAAGAGTCGACGTCTTTTGCAAGGGCACCCGAGCGTTCAGCCCGTCAAGGACCCCATCCGGTGGGACCAAGGCACGTCGACCGCCGGGACCTTCGCGCTCTATGTCGGCGTGGACGGCATCGCACTGGATAGCCGCAGCGAATGGCTCTATTTCGCACCGCTTTCCGGCTACAAGATGTACCGCATTCGCATGAGCGATTTGCTCAATCGCAAGCTCGATGCAACCCAGCTGGGCGCCAAGGTCCAGACCTATGCCGACAAGCCTTTCAACGGCGGCCTGTCGATTGACCGTGACAACAATCTGTACCTCACCGAGGTCGGCGAACGCGCCATTGGCATCATCCCGCCGGACACCCGAAAGTACCGTCGCCTTGTCGCTGATCCCGACATGGTGTGGCCCGATGGCGTGACCTACAACAGTGACGGCCACATGTACACCGGCGCAGCACAACTGACATTGACGAGCGCCTTGCAAGCCGACGGCATTGCGAAGAACAAGGCGCCCTATCGGGTCTACCGCTTCAAGCCACTCGCCGCCGGCCAGCCGGGTTTCTGAGATGGTGCGATACCTTCTCGCCTGCCTGGCTGTCTGTGGGGGCGTCGGAGCCCACGCGGCTTGCCTTGACGATGCGGCCGTTGCTGACTTCGTCGAAAAGTACACCACCCGAACCCCCGTCGCCGCGCCCGAGGGTCTCAGCGATGCCGATGCCGCGTGCACCCGCGCGAAGCTCCATGCGCTTCTCGTTCCGCGGCTTGGCCCGGCGATCGGCTACAAGGCCGGGCTGACCAACGCCGCAGTGCAAAAGCGCTTCAACACCGACAAGCCGGTGTGGGGACGACTCTATGAGGGCATGGTGCTGGCCAATGGGGCGGTCGTGGGTGCCACGTTCGGCGCGCGGCCGCTGTTCGAAGCCGACATGCTGGTGCGCGTACGCAGCGATGCCATCAACGTCGCACAGACTCCGCAGGAAGTTCTCGATGCGATCGATCAGGTGATCCCGTTCATCGAATTGCCCGATCTCATGGTGCAGGCACCGCAACGGCTGGATGGCGCGGGACTCGCTGCAATCAACGTCGCCGCCCGGCTTGGCGTGGCGGGTCAGCCGATCGGCATACCGGCCATGCGCGCCGATCGCTATGCGATGCTGGACGCGCTGCGCGACATGAAGATCCGGGTGACCGATGACAAAGGCACGGCACTCGCGGAGGGCCGCGGCAGCGACCTGCTCGGCCATCCGCTCCAGGCGGTCGTCTGGCTTGCGGGAGCGCTCGCAACCGAGGGATTGAAACTGAAGCCGGGCGATCTCATCAGTCTCGGTTCTTTTTCACCTCTGCTGCCGCCCCGATCGGGATCCGGCATTACCGCGACCTATGAAGGATTGCCGGGCAAGGTCTCTGTCAACGTGAACTTCAAATAGCACGTCCATTCAACCAGGCGACTGCAGTATTGGCACCTGCGCCAGACGAGCGGCAATGAAATCGACAAAGCTCCTCACCCGCTGGGGAATGAAGCGGTTACTGGGAAACACTGCGTTCAACGGATAGCGTTCACCACGCCACTGCGGCAGCAGGCGCACCAGTTGCCCCGATGCCAAAGCGTGCAACAGATCCAACTCCGACTTGTAGAGGATGCCCTCGCCCGCCAGCGCCCACTGGTGGGCAATGGATGCGTCATCGACCTCGCGATCGCCTGCTACTTGCACGCCAACCCATTCGCCATCTCGCTCGAAACGCCAGTCGACATATCGCGCGCTGCGCAGTTCAAAGATCAAGCAGTTGTGGCGATGCAAATCTTCGGGTGTTTGAGGCGTGCCAAAACGTTCGAGATAACGTGGGGACGCGCACAACACGCGGCGCGTCATGGCAAGGCCTCGCACGACGGCGTTGGGGTCGGTAGTCGTGCCGTAGCGCAGGGCGACATCGACAGGGTCGCGCAGCACATCGTGCACCCTGTCACTGACCGACAACCCCAGACGCAAAGCTGGATTGGCAGCAAGAAACTCGTCGAACCAAGGCAGCAACACGCTGCGAGCCAGATCCGACGTCGCCGCGACGCGCACCATCCCCGACAACGTGGAGCTTTCCGACAGCACCTGCGCCTCACCTTCGTCGATCAGCGCTAGCGCGCGGCTGGCGTAGCCCAACAGGTTCTGGCCTTGGCTCGTCAGCCGAATGGAGCGCGTGGATCGCTCGAAGAGCCGTGCCCCCAACTGACCTTCGAGTCGCTTGAGCATGCTGCTGGCAGTTGCGGGTGTCACTTTCAGCACCTGGGCGGCAGCGGTGAGAGAGCCGGTGCGCGCGGTCTCGACCAGGAGACGCAGATCTTCGATGTTCTGAATTTTCATCGATCCATTCAACTTGGCGAGACTACGAACTGCTCTGTAACAACGCCGAATGTTATTCGTCCCAAGGGGGAAAGCAATCGCCTAACCGTCACGCCCGGGCTCTTCCAGCGCGCTCGTGGTCCTGCCACGCCAAGGACCTCATCATTCGTCGAGGGTGTCAGCAACCTTTTCCAGCGTCTCGCGGGTCGCGCGCCACCATGTCAGCACCCTCGCACAGCCGGAGGCAGCAACACGCTCTTGCCGAGCATGCCTCCGCTGTCGAGCAGTTCGTGCACGCGGCGCGCGTCTTCAAGCGCAAAGAGTGCCGCCTTCGGCGCACGAACGCGGCCCGCGGCCATCAGGGCAATGGCCGACTCCATCAGCCCGCGCCGTTGAGCGGCATCGGCGTCGATGGAGTGAATCGAAAAAGTGCGCACCGCCAGGCTCTTGCCCAGCAACTTGCGCAGTTCCTCGAACACGTCACCCGCCGGCGGGCCGGTGACGATGTTGTAGGAGACCGCCATTCCGAACGGCGCCAAGGCGCGCAGGCAGGCAATGAAGTGCGCGCCTCCGAGATGGTCGAAGGCCAGGTCGACGCCCCGCCCGCCGGTGAGCTGCATGACCTTCTCGGTCAGTCCCCGGGGGTCGCTCTCGACGACTTCGTGCGCACCATTGGCCAGTGCGAAGTCTTTCTTCTCCGGCGTCGAGGCCGTCCCGATCACATGCAGGCCGCGATCGCGCGCCACCTGCACCAGTGCCGTGGCCACGCCACCCGCCGCACCGGGAATCAGGACGGAAGCCGCAGGCGAGTTGCCGTTGCTCGACAGCATGGCCAGTGCGAGCTGGAGGTTTCCAAGACTGACGGCATCCTCGAAGCGGATCGCATCGGGAAGAACGAATGGCGCGGCCTCGGGCACGCAGATGGCTTCGGCGTAGCAGCCGCCGCGCTGCTTCAGTTCCCGCGCGCTCACGAACACGCGCTGGCCGACCCGCAAGGCCGTAACGCCGGGTCCGACTGCATCGACGACGCCGGCCATCTCGTTGCCGGGAATCGCCGGCATGGGCGGCATCCACTTGTAGGTGCCGTTGCGGATCAGCACGTCGGGGCCACCGGCACCGATGGCCATCGCCTTGACGCGCACTTCGCCCGCTTGCGGTTGCGGCAGGGGCAGCTCCACCAGTTGCAGAACATCCGGGCCGCCGGGGGCCTCGAGTTGAATCGCCTTCATGGTTGGCATCACCGTTGCCCGTCGTGCACGGCCACCTGCTCCTTGGTGAGCCCGCCCAGGCGTGCGTGCACCCGCCCTCCCGTGCCCATCACCAGTGCGAACAGGATCTCGTTCGGACGCGGCGCATCCTGGATGCCCACCTCCATCGAGTTGTAGTGGCTGCGCACGTACGCGGCATGGATGTAGTGCAGCGGCACCATGAGCCGGTAGCCGGTGGCGGCCACCGCCTTGGCCGAGGGAACGATCGCCTTCGGCTCGCCCAGGATGCTGCGCATGGCCCATCCCCCGGCTTCGTGCCAGACCGCGCCGTGCTCCAGCTCTCCGTTCACGCCGACGATCGCGGCCTTGCTGTAGACCTCGATCTTGTCCCGCCCGAGCACCTCGACCAGTTCGGTGGCAAGCAGCGTGCCGAGCGAGCGCAGCTCGGCCATGAAGGGCATCAGGTCCGGCTCGTACCGTCCCGCGTAGGGGTTGTGAATGACCGCGCAGGCGGCCGCCAGCCTGAGCGGCGTCGCGGCCGGCGGGCCGCCCTCGTGGTAGATCGTTTCAATGGAAAGGCTGCGCTTGCGGATCTCGATCAGTGACATGGAATTGACCTCATTGCTTGGGAATGTGTGCATCGTTCACGACGGCGGTCCACCGCTTCAGCTCGGCGGCCACCATCGTGGTCATTTCTTCCGGCGTGCTGCCGCGCGCTTCGCCGCCCATCTCTTCCAGCCGCGCACGCACGCCCGGCGCCTGCAGGGCTTTGAGCGTCTCGGCTTGCAGGCGATCGACGATCGGGCGCGGCGTGCCGGCCGGTGCCATGAAGCCGGCCCAGGAGCGCACGTCGTAGCCGGGCACGCCCTGCTCGGCCACGGTCGGCAACTCCGGCATCTGGCTCCATCGCTGCGCGCCAGTGGTGGCCAGCGCCCGCAGCTTGCCTGCCTTGATGTTGGCCATCACGGCCGTGGGCGGCGCGATGATCATCGGCACCTCGCCGCCGAGCAGCGCCGTGACCGCGGCCGCATCTCCTCGATAGGGGATGTGCAGCATCTCGGCCTTGGCGCTCTTCACCAGCAGCTCACCGGCTAGGTGGTGCGTGGAGCCGATGCCCGCGGACCCGTACGACACGCTGCGCGCGTCTGCACGCGCCGCAGCCAGCACTTCGGAAAGCCCCCGGTATGGCGAGTCGGCCCGCACCACCAGCAGGAAAGGGAAGTAGGTGATCGTGGAGACCATCTGGAAGTCCGACACCGTCTGGTAGCCGAGCTTGTTGTAGAGGGCGCCGGCCACGGCATGGCCGCCCGTGGCCAGCAGCAGCGTGTACCCGTCGGGCTTGGCACGCGCGACCGTCGCCGCGGCGATGGTGCCCCCTGCCCCGGCCTGCGCCTCCACCACGAAGGGCTGCGCCAGCCCCTTGGTCATTTCCGCGCCGACCACGCGCGCGATGGTGTCGGCGTTGCCGCCGGCTGCAAAGCCCTGGTAGACCTTGATCGGCTTGTCCGGGTAGCCCTGGGCCATGCCGTCAAGGGGAGCCGCGCAGGCCATGGCAAGGCCTGCGGCGACGAGCAATCGTCTGCGCCGCATGAGTTTGTCTCCGAATGGTTCTTGTATGAAGGCCGGTGCCTGTGCCGCCACCGCGCGGCCGAAAGACGTCAGTCCTGCTGCACGATCGGGTTTCGCAGCACACCGATGCCTTCGATCTCGACCTCGCACACGTCGCCCGGCTTCATGAAGCGCGGCGGTTTCTTGCTCCAGCCCACGCCTGCGGGCGTGCCGGTGGCAATCACGTCGCCGGGCGTTAGCGTGAAGATCGTCGAGGCATAGCTGATGAGCTTCGGGATGCTGAAAATCATGTGGCCCGTGTGGCTGCTCTGCACGACTTCGCCGTTGAGCCGGGTCTCGAGCTTGAGCTCGCGGCCGGGCGCGATCTCGTCGGCCGTCACCATCCAGGGACCGAAGCCGCCAGTCGATTCGAAGTTCTTGCCCGAGGCGATCTGCTTGGCGTGGAACTGCCACTCGCGAACGCTGCCGTCGTTGTAGCAAGAGTAGCCCGCCACGTGGTCGAAGGCGTCGGCTTCCGCGATGTTGCGCCCGCCCTTGCCGATGATGACGGCGAGCTCGCCTTCCCAGTCCAGCGATTCCGAGACGTGCGGCCGCACGATCGGCTGGTTGTGCCCGCACTGCGAACGCCACACGCGCAGAAAGATCGGCGGCTGCTCCGACAGTTCGCGATGCATGCCGGCGGCCAGCACCTCCTGGTGATGGTCCATGTAGTTGCGCACGGCGCACACGATCTTCTCGGAGCGCGGGATCACCGGCAGGAAGGTGATGTCGGCCAGCTTCGCCGCCACCGGCAGGCCTTCGACGTGCTGCGCCGCCTGCAGGTACTCGCCCGAGGCGATGTAGTCGGCCAGGCCCGCATGCTGGGGCCGCGCCTTGCCGAGGTCGACAACGCCGTCGCCGACGACTGCGCCCCAGGTTTCGCGGCCTTGATGGACAAATGACAAAAGCTTCATGTGAACTCCGGTTGAAATGGGTGTGCGGAAAAGACGGGATGCGTCAGGCGTCAGGCGTCAGGCGTCAGGCGGCAGGCGGCAGGCGCCGCGGACGCAGCGGGCGAACGCGACTCGAACTGCGCCTGCCACTGCGCAAGCGGCATGAAGGTGGGGTCCTTGCGGCAGGCCTCCTCGGTCTCGCGCATGAGCGTCTCGTCGTCCTTCGAAAGATCGAGCGGATCGCCGTGCGGCTGCGCCACGTAGAACGGCGTGTCGACGTAGATCTCCACCGTGTTGCCCTCCGGGTCGAGCATGTAGACCGAGAGCGCGTTGCCGTGATTCAGGCCGCGGATGCTGGTGGCGCCCCGGGCCTCGGCGCGCGCGGAAATATCGCGCAGGTATTGAATGCTCGGCACCACGAAGGAGATCTGCATCACGGTGCTGAACTTCGCCTCGGCCGGGCGGCCCGAGGCCAGCACCAGCTGGTGATGCTGGTCCGGGCTGGCGCTGGTGAACACCAGCTGGTTCTTGAAGGTGCGGCCTTCGCCGCGATCGGTGATCGTGAGGTCGAAGGTCTCGGTGTAGAAGGCCACCATCCGGTCCAGGTCCGTGACGAAGATTCCGAAATGCGAAGGCGTGGGTCGGGCGACCTTGAGCATGCTGTCTCCTGTGAAGGGGCCGGTGGCCCTACGGTTGCGCGGCCTGGGCGGCCTTGAGCGCGGCCAGCACGTTGCGCTGCGTGCTCAGGATGTGCTCTTCGAGCAAGGCGCAGGCGGTGTCGGCGTCGCGGCGCAAGGTGGCGTCCATGATCTTCCTGTGCTCATTCGACTTGCGGCGAGCGGTCTTCCTGTGGCGGGCGGAAAAGCGCCGGTAGCGCTCCGCCTGGTCGAACAGGCTCGCGCCCCAGACGCGCTGGCGCAAGGAGGGGCATGCAGCCACCAGCGCGAGGTGAAAGGCACGGTGCAGCTGCGACCAGTCGTTGTCGAGAATGACGGGCCCGTCACTCAGGCGAGACTCGACCTTCTCCAGGCGGTGGTACGCAGCCAGGATGTCCGCCTCCCAGGCGTCGTCGCCATGGGCAATGGCTTCCCGCAGCGCCGGCACGTCGAGCATGACGCGCATGCGCGTGATGTCGGCCAGGTCGTCCTCGGAGATCGGCGCCACGCGAAAGCCGCGGCGCTCGTCGGCGCGGATCAGCCCTTCCTGCGCCAGCCGGCTGAGCGCCTCGCGCAGCGGGCTGCTCGAATAGCCGTAGGCCGACTGGAGCTCGTCGAGCTTGAGCTTGGCGCCGGCTTCGAACGTGCCGGCCAGAACGTCTTGCCGCAAGCGGGTGAAGGCCTGCTCGACCAGCGGCGGCTCGTAAGCGGGGGAGGTTTCTTGTTTGTGCATGGAATTAATTTTATGCATGGTCTTTCATCCCTGGCCTCCCGCTCGCCTGGTGCCCACGAGCACGAACAGCATGGTCGCGGGCCGGTCGCCGAGGTTGCGCCATGCATGCCGGTTGCCGTGCTGCACGGCCACCTCGTGCTGGCGCAGCAGCACCTGTGCGCCATCGTCCAGCTCGAGCGTGATCTCGCCTTCGAGCACGATGTCGTAGTCGATGCTGTCGGTGGTGTGCATGCCGGGGTGATCGGGCTCGAAGGTCTCCGCCAGGCCGGGAACCAGGCGGCCGAACTCGGCGCCGAAGGCGGCTGCGTCGAAGTCGGCGCGCATCATCACCGCATCGGGCGGGAACGTGACCATCATGAGCCGCGTCCCGCCAGCGGCAGGCACGAAGCCCGCCTCACCCGTGCGGTCGCCCACGGCGCCGGTGCCCACGCAGTCGGAAGCGTCGGTGGCCCACAGCAGCGCCGCGGCAAAGCCGGGCACGGTCGTGAACAGGGCGCTGCGCGGCGCCGCGCCATCCGAAAGGAACTTCGCCTTGCCGTCGGCACCCGTGCCAGCCACTACCCGTCTGATCTTCATGGCGCGCTTTCAGGGATTGATGACGAAGTTGCTAAAGCCGCCGTTGCGGCTCGCGATGCCCGAGATCGCTTCGTTGATGCGGTCCAGCGGATAGCACACGTGCTCGAACACCGAGAGATCGAGCGTGCCCGCCTCGGCCATGTCGGCCATGTCCTGCCCTTCACCGGCCGTGAACCAGGCCGAGCCCTCGATGCTCTGCTGCTCGTCCATCATGGTGTGCAGGTCCATGCCCACCATGCCTGCGATGGCGCCGATGTTGTAGGCGCGGCCGCCGCGCTTGAGGGCACGCACGCCCTGCTGGAAAGTGTCGTGCGGCGCGCCGGGGCCCAGTGCGTCGATGAAGGTGTCCACGCCCAGCCCGTTCGTGCGGGCCTTGGCCCAGGCGTCGATGGCCTCGCCGTCGGCATTGGAGAAGACCTCGATGCGATCGGGTGCCAGCGCCTTGACGCGCTCCAGCAGTTCGCGGTTGCGCCCGGTGCCCAGGATGCGCGTGGCGCCCATGGCCAGCCCGAAGAGCGCGCCGCCGATGCCGAGCGTGCCGCTGATGCCGTTGATCAGCACGCTCCTGCCGGGGCCGACCTGCGCCTTGCGCATCGCGGAGTACATGGTGCCGAGGTAGCCGAAGCGCGCCGCCTGGTTGAAGCTCACGTTGTCCGGCAGCTTCACCAGCGCGTACTGGGGCGCGATCATGTATTCGCACAGGCCGCCGAACGGATAGTTCTTGTAGAGCTTGAGCGAGTTCTGCGAGAAGCCGAAATAGCCGCTGAACGCGTAGTGCGTGCAGTTGATGAGGTCGCCGTTGCGGCAGGCGCGGCAGCCGCCGCAGTAGAGGCTCGGGTTCACGTAGACGCGGTCGCCCGGCTTCCACGTGTGCACATGGGAGCCGACCGCCGTCACTTCGCCGGCCGGGTCCAGCCCGAAGACCGCGGGCAGCGGCGGCAGCGGCAGCTCCGGGAACCAGGTCGTCCAGTTGGCCAGGATGTTGCCGAGGTTGGGCACGATGCCGCACGCACGCACCCTCACCTGCACATCGTTGGCGGCGGGCTGGGGAATCGGAAGTTGCTCGACCTCCATCGGGGCGCCGACCTGGTGCAGTCGGGCGGCTTTCATCGTCGTCATGGCGTCTCCTGGCTGATTGATGTCTATATGCACAAATCTCGTTTTGTGCATTATTTTCGACCGCGAGGCACGGCGTCATCAGTGATAACCCTTTGCGCACGAAATCATGTTTTATGCATAATTCTTGATTTATGCATTCAACACAGACCATGCTCCAACAGAACCCGGAACCCGTCGACGTGGCGATCATCGGCTTCGGCCCCGTCGGCGCAACGCTCGCCGCGCTGCTCGGCCAACGCGGCTTGCGCGTCGCGGTGTTCGACAAGTCGCAGCAGATCTACCCGCTGCCGCGCGCCTTCGCGCTCGACCACGAAGCGCTGCGCGTGTTCCAGGAGATCGGCATCGCCGGCACGCTGGCGCCGCACATGACGCCCTACCGCCCGACGATCTACCAGGGCAGCGACGGCGAACCCATCCAGCACTTCGACATGGGGCCGTCGCCCTATCCGCTCGCGTGGGCGCCGTCGTACACCTTCAACCAGCCGGCGCTGGAGGCCTCGCTGCGCCAGGCCGTCGGCAAGCTCCCCGGCGTGTCGATCCATCTCGGGCACGAGGTGCTGCAGCTGAGCCAGTCGCAGGCCCATGCACAGCTCGACGTTCGCAGGCCCGACGGCACGCAGGTGCAACTGCGCGCACGCTACGTCGTCGGTTGCGACGGCGGCACCAGCCCCACGCGCAAGCAGATGGGCCTGACGCTCAAGAGCCTCGACTTCGACGAGCCCTGGATCGTGGTCGACATGCATGTCGACGAAGACAAGCTCGACCGGCTGCCCGCCACCAATGTCCAGTACTGCCACCCGTCGCGGCCCTGCACCTACGTCGTGGGTCCGGGCACCCACCGGCGCTGGGAGTTCCTGCTGCTTGCCGACGAGGCCGAGCAGCGCGAGATGCCGCACGAGGCCATCTGGCAGCTGCTCGCCCCCTGGCTCACGCCCGCGGACGCACGCATCTGGCGCGCGGCGGCCTACCGCTTCCATGCGGTGGTGCTCGAGCAATGGCGCAAAGGCCGCGTGCTGCTGGCGGGCGACAGCGCGCACCAGATGCCGCCTTTCCTGGCCCAAGGCATGTGCCAGGGCTTGCGCGATGCCGTCAACCTTGCCTGGAAGCTCCAATGGGTGCTCGAGGGGCGCGCCCCCGAAAGCCTGCTGGACAGCTATGGCGACGAGCGTGGACCCCAGGTGGAGGACGTGACGGCGACCGTCAAGCGGCTGGGCCAGATCATCTGCGAGCGCGACCCGGTGCGCGCCGCCGAACGCGACCTTCGCCTGCGCGAGCAGCAAGGTGGAAAGGTACGGATGCAACTGCGCCAGAGCCTGCTGCCCGGCGTGCACCACGGACTGATCGAACGCGACGAGTTGCCCGCGGGCACGCCCTTTCCTCAGGCGATGGGATGCATCGAGCCCGGCGTTGCGCCGCAAATGATGGACGACCTGCTGCAGCCCGGGTTCCTGCTTGTGCTGCGCCATGCGCCCGATCCCGCGGCGCTTCGGGGCCTGGAGACATCGGCGGCGAGCCTCGGCGCGAAGCTGCTGTGCATCGATGCCACGACGACGGCGCCCGGCGTGGTGAAGCTGGCCGAAGCCGACGGCATTCTGGCGGCCTGGTTCGAGCGCCATGGATGCGAGGCCGCACTGGTGAGGCCGGATCATCTGGTCTATGGCGTGGCACGCACCCTCGAAGACGCCGCGGTTCTGATGCAACGAGCCTCCCGGGACATCGGCATCCAGCCTCCAACCCGAGCGAATCCGAAAACTCCCACTGCCCGGAGCGCAGCATGAACGAAGCCACCCCTCCCCCGTCCTGCGACACTGAACGCCTGTTGCTCGATCTCGAAGCACAGCGATGCAACGCCATGAAGCGCGCAGACTTCACGCGCCTGCGCGAGATTCTTCATCCAGACCTTGTTCACGTTCACGCCAAGGGCCAGACCGACAACTACGAGAGCTACTTCCGCTCGGGCGGTACGCATGTCGACTACAGGCAAATCGACCGCTCGGAACTGAAGGTCCAGGTACTGGGTAGCACGGCCCTCATGACAGGCCGGCAGCTGCTCGTGGCCGTGCGCAAGGACGGCAGCGGCACCGTGCGCATCGACTCGCGCGTGATGCAAGTCTGGGCCCGGGAAGGTGATCGCTGGCGGCAGCTGGCGTTTCAGACGACGCCGCTGGAGATGAGCATCTCGTGATTGACGAGGGCTCGATCAGGTAGACAGCCATGAGCGGGCCAGTGGGACATCGTATGCTGTGGCATTCTTCGATTGCACACAGTTTGTAGACAAATCATATGAAACCCAAAGCCGCGATCAAGCCAACGTCGCACGCGAAGCCCGGGAAGACGGCTTCGCCCGGCAAGGTCGTGCGCGCTCGCAAGCCCACGCAGGTGCCCGTGAAGCGCGCGAAGACCGCGCCGGACGCTTCCGGCGAAGCCTCGACGAACCTGACCGACCGGGCCTACGCGGTCGTGCGGCGGCTCATTCTGCAGCGCGAGCTGACCGGCGGCGAAGTACTGGTGGAGGGGCGCCTGGCCGAGCGGCTCCAGATGTCGCGCACGCCCCTGCGCGAGGCCCTGCTTCGGCTCGAGGGCGAAGGCTTGCTGGTGCGGGCCAACGCGCGCTCCTACGCGGTGCGACGCATCACGGCGTCGCACTACTTCCAGTGCCTGCAGGTGCGCGAACGGCTCGAGTCGCAGGCCGTGTCGCTCTCCATAGGGCATGTGCCCGCGGACCTGGTGCAGCGCCTGCGCGACGACATCCTGTCTCTGGATTCGAGCCAGCAGGGCTCGAGCCACTGGCACGCCGATGACGAGATTCACGGCATGTTCGCGCGTGCATCCGGCAATGCGATGCTGGCCGAGACCATCGCCCATCTGCGCGTGCTGTGCCGCCTCTTCGAGGTGGTCGACCCCTTCAATCGCATCGAAGACGACAGGGCCGAGCATCTGGCGATCCTGGACGCCTACATCGCAGGCAACGAGAAGGCAGCCGAGCAAGCGGTCGTCGCCCATCTGCGCAACCTTGCGCGCTATACGCTCTCAAGGCTCAGCAACGGGCTGGTGACCGAGCTGCCGCAGTAGGCCCGCAGCGGCGCACGAGCCGATCAGTGCCGCAGTATCTTGCCGACGAACTCGCGGGTGCGTGCCTCGCGGGGTTCGTCGAAGATCTGTCGCGGCGCGCCGATCTCGACCACGTGCCCGTCGGCCATGAAAACGACCTTGCTCGATACCTCGCGCACGAAGCCCATCTCGTGCGAGACGATGAACATCGTCATGCCCTCGGCCGCCAGGAGCCGCACAGTGTCCAGCACTTCGTTGACGAGCTCGGGGTCGAGGGCCGCCGTGACTTCGTCGAGCAGCAGGATGCCCGGCTGCAGCGCCAGTGCGCGCGCGATTGCCACGCGTTGCTGCTGGCCGCCCGACAGCTGGTCGGGATATGCCTTCAGCTTGGCACCCATGCCGACCTTCTCGAGCAGCTGGATCGCATAGTCTTCGACCTGCTTGCGCGGCCTTCCCTTGACCTTGATGGGTGCGACGGTCACGTTGTCGAGCACCGTCATGTTCTGGAACAGGTTGTATTGCTGGAACACGATGGCCATCTGCGAACGCAGGCGGCGCAGCTGTTCGCGGTCGTTGTAGTCGAGCGCCTGGCCGTCGATGCGCACCTGGCCCTCGATCGGCGGCAGCAGGCCCATCAGCACGCGCAGCAAGGTGCTCTTGCCCGAGCCTGACGGGCCGATGAGGCTGACGATCTCGCCCTTGTCGACCGACAGGTTGATGCGCTCGAGTACGGTGTGTGAGCCGTAGTTGGCCTTCAGGTCAACGATTTCGAGTTGGGGCAAGCTTTTTCTCCAGGTGTTTTCCGAACCGGGCAAGCGGATAGGACAGCATGAAATAAAGGGCCAGCACCGTGCCGTAGACAAGCGTGGCCGAGAAGCCCTTGTTGTTCATCGTCTTGCCGGCAAAGGCCAGCTCGACAACGCCAATTTGCGAGGCCAGCGCGGTGTCCTTGATGAACAGGACGAAGAAACCGAAGACCGGCGGAAGAATGATCTTCCAGGCCTGCGGGACGATCACGAGGCGCAGCGTCTGCAGGTAGCTGAAGTTCATCGCCGCGGCGGCGTCCCACTGGTTGCGGTGCACCGATTCGAGTCCGCTTCGCACGATTTCGGCGATGAACGCGGTGGCGATCAGGCAGACGCTGATCAAGGCCACGGTGAACATGGCGAGGTCGGCGTTGAGCCCCTGGAAGATGAAGAACACCAGCATCAGGGTAACGAGGAAGGGGATGCGCCTGAATAGCTCGATGAAGACCGTCGAAGCAACGCGCAGGGGCCGGCCTGCCGGTCGGGTGTCCAGCCTCACGGCCGCGAGCAGAAAGCCCAGCGAGAACCCGACGACGCAGCCGATGGCCGACAAGGCAAAGGTCACGCCCAGCGCCTTCGCGAAGAAGAGCAGGTTGTAGTAGCTGAAGAAGCGAGGCAGCTCCTGGATGATCTGGTCGAGCATCAGAACCACCTCATCTTGGCGCGGAAGAATCGCTTTCCGACGAAGGCCAGTGACAGCGTGGCGATCAGCGTGATCACGATGTAGAGCACCGCGGCAACCGAGAACACCTCGATCGAGCGGAAGGTCTCGGAGTTGATGTTGTAGGCCCGTCCGGTGAGTTCCTCGACACCGAATACGGCCGCCATCGACGTGCCGAGGGTCATCAGGATGTACTGGTTGGACAGCGGCGGAAACAGCACGCGCACGATGTGCGGCAGGATCACGTAGCGGATGGTCTGGATGCGCGAGAAGCCCAGCGTTTCGGCGGCCTCCAGTTCAGGCAGGCGCACCGATTCGAAGCCCGCGCGCTGGATCTCGGTGAGATAGGCACCGGCATTGAGCGTCATGCCGATCAGCACGGCCTGGTACGGCGACAGCAGGATGCCAGCATCGGGCAGTGCGAAGAAAATGAAGAAGATCTGAACCAGCTGCGGCGTATTGGTGAAGAACACCACGTAGACGCCGACGACGCGGCGCGCCCAGCGCGGGCCATAGGCGCGCACCGAGGCGCCGCCAAGGCCGAGCAGCATTCCGAAAGCAAACGCGAGGAACGCGATCTGCAGGCTCAGCCAGGCTCCGCCGATCAGATAGGGCAGGCGCTCCAGCACCGGTGAGTAGTCGAATTGCATGCCCTCCCCTCGCGGCCTTATTTGTAGGTCGGTGCGGTGCGCGGATCGTGCAGCATCGGGCCGCCGAACCACTTCTTCCAGCGTTCGTCCACGTAGCCGCTCTTGTGCATTTCCTTGACGGCGGCGCTGAGTTTCTCGCGCAGGGCGTCATTGCCCTTCTGCACGCCGATGCCGCAGAAGTAGACCTCGATCGGTGCGTCCACGATGCGCCAGTCGACCTTGTGCTTGGCCGTGTGCTCGGTCATGAAGTCCATCACGTCGATCATTGCATCGGCCCGGCCCTGTGCGATGGCGCGCACCGCATCGGGGTAGTTGTCGAGCAGCAGCAGTTGGGCCTTCGGCAGTTTTTCCTGCACCAGCTTCACGGGCGTGGCGCCGCGCACCTCGACCAGTCTCACGGCCGGGTCGTTGAGCTCCATCCAGTCCTTGTAGGGCTTGGCCTTGGTGGTCAGCACGCCCAGCACTTCGGTGTGCAGCGGCACGGTGAAGTCGATCACCTTCTGGCGCTCGGCCGTGATCGTCATGGCACCGAGCACCGCATCGATCTTGCCGCTGCTCACGAAGGGAATGCGGTCGGGTGAGCCGACCTGCACGATCTCGGTCTTGACGCCCAGCAGTTCGCCGAGCTTGCGCGCGATGTCCACATCGAAGCCGTCGATTTCATTCTTGTCATTGAAGATGCCCAGCGGAGGCAAGGTCGGATTGACGCCGATCACGAGCTTCTTGCTGGCCACGATTTCATCGAGCGTGCGTGCCGAACTCACGGCCGGCAGGCCCATCAGCGCCGAACCCAGCGCGAGCGATCCGGCAACCAGGAGGGTGCGGCGGATGGTGTTCCTTATCTGCTTCATCGAGAAAAACTCCTAGAGGGTGAGGGTTGAACCAGTCGCCGAAGCGGCCCGGATGTCGGGGAAAACGGATGCAAGACGAATGCCAGATCGCATTTTGTCTTCAAAAAATATAAGATATATATATTGAATGTATACAATAAACTTCGAGCGGTCCAGTCAAGTCTTCCAGTTCGCGTTTACCCGTTCATTCCGTCACTTCCTCTCATGACGAAAAGCTCAACTTCTGCGATGCCATCGCTGCGCACCGACCAGGCGGTACAGCGCGGGCCTGCGGTGCGTTTCATGGCCGACGGCTGTACGGTCGACGCGTTCGAGGGCGAGAGCGTCGCGGCGGCGCTGTTTGCCGCAGGACAGCGCGAACTCCGGCGCAGTCCGCGCGACAACGCGCCGCGCGGAATGTTCTGCCTCATGGGCTCCTGCCAGGAATGCCTCGTATGGGTCGGCGGGCGCAAGCTGCCGGCCTGCCAGGTGCCGGCGGCGGCGGGCCTGGAGATCGAATCGCTCGCCTTTCGGGAGCAGCGTCTTGGCTGAAGCGCTCCCTTCCCCCATCGATCTGCTGGTGATCGGTGCCGGGCCGGCTGGCGCACGCGCCGCGCTGCGCGCGCAGGCCTGCGGCCTCGACGTCCTGCTGGTCGATGAGAACTCCGACGCGGGAGGACAGGTGTGGCGCCCCCTGCCCCTGGGCTTTACGCGGGCGGCGGGCGTTCGGCCCTCGACCGAGGCCGTACAGGGCGACGCCCTGCGCGACGAGCTGAGCCGTTCCGGCATCCGATGCCTGTTCGGCCACAAGGTGTGGAACGTGGGCAGCAGCCTTCGCACTGACCTGATCGGCCCCAAGGGCGTGACGAGCTGGCAGCCGCGCGCATTGCTCGTGGCAACGGGCACGACCGAGCGGGTCGTTCCCTTCGCCGGCTGGACCCTGCCCGGCGTCATCGGGCTGGCCGCTGCCACGATCCTCCTCAAGTCCCAGAACATGCTGCCCGGGCGCCGCACGGTGGTGGCAGGCAGCGGCCCCCTGCTGCTGGCTGTGGCAAGCGGCATCCTCAAGGCCGGCGGTGAGGTCGCTGCCGTGCTGGACCTGGCCAGCCGGGCCGACTGGCTGCAGACCTTGCCTTCGCTGACCGGCCGGCCCGATCTGCTGTGGCAGGGCGTGCAATGGAAGGCGCTCTTGCGCAAGGCGCGTGTACCGCTGCTCTATCGCCACGGCATCGCGTCGGTCGAGGCGCTCGGCAACGGATTCCGCGTTCACGCGCAGCAGGTCGACATGACCGGTGCACCGGTTGCGCATGCCGCGCCTGTGGCTTTCGAGGCGGACGCCGTCGCGGTGGGGCACGGCCTTGTGCCGGGCACCGACGTCACCCGGCTGCTGCGCGCACGCCACCGCTACGAAGCGGCGCGTGGCGGCTGGATTGCCGAGGCCGATGCGCAAGGCCGCACCTCCGTCGCCGGTCTGTACATCGCCGGCGACGGGGCTGGCATTGCCGGCGCCGCCGCGGCCGGCGCCCACGGCGAACTGGCAGCCGTGGCCTGCGCCCACGATCTGGGCCGATTGACGGCCGAAGCCCACTCCCGCGAGCGCGATCGACTGCTCGCGCAATGGCACAAGCCAGCCCGCTTCGGGCGCGCGATGGCGGGTCTGATGGCACTGCGTGCAGGCGCCGTCGCGAGCATCGCACCCGACACGGTGGTTTGCCGCTGCGAAGACGTGACGCGAGCCGAAATCGACGCCGCCGCGCGCGATGGCGCCCGCGACATGAACCAGCTCAAGGCCTGGACACGCTGCGGCATGGGCCCCTGCCAGGGCCGCACCTGCGGGGACATCGCAGGCGCCCTGCTCGCCGCTCACGTGGGCAGCCGCGAAGCCGTGGGCTGCTTCACGGGCCGGGCCCCGCTGCGCCCGGTCTCGCTCGCCGAGGTGGCTGGCGACTACACCTACGCCGACATCCCGATCCCCAAGGCGGCTCCGCTGTGAGCGACAACGCGCACTCATCGGCCGCATACGACGCGGTCGTGATCGGCGGCGGCGTCATGGGCTGCTCGACTGCGCTGCATCTCGCGCAAGGCGGCATGCGGGTCACGCTGGTCGATCGCGGGCCCCTGTGCCGTGAGGCATCCGGCGTCAACGCCGGCACGCTGACGCTGCACATGACGCGTGCTGCGCTCGTGCCCTATGCAATGCGCGCCTGGCAGATGTGGATGGACGCCGAGAAATGGCTGGGCATGGGCGTGCTCGCAACCCATGTGCCGGGCCTCACGCTGGCCTTTACCGAGGCCGAGTGCGAGCTGGTCGAGCTGCGCGCCAAGGCGCGCCGCGAATACGGCGCGCCGATCGAAGTCATTTCTCCGGCGCGCGCGAGAGAGATCGAGCCCGGCGTGCATCCCGGCCTGCTGAAGGCGGGCTACTGCGACATCGACGGCTTCGCGAGCGCCTATCTCACGGGCCGCGCCTTCCGCCACGCGCTAACGGCCGCCGGCGTCGACGTGCTCGAGAACACGCCTGTCGAAGGCATCGACTCCGGGGACGCGGGCCACGTAATCCGATTCGGTGGCGCGGCGAGCCGGCCGCCCTTGCAGGCGACTCGCGTGGTTCTCGCGGGCGGGGTGTGGATCGAGAACATGCTCGCCTGGCTCGGCGTGCAGATCCCGATCAAGGTGCTGATCAACCAGCTCATCATCACCGAGCGCGTGCGGCCAGTGATGCGCACCGTGCTCAGCGTCGCCAACGGGCTGTTGTCGCTCAAACAGTTCGCCAACGGCACGGTGCTGATCGGCGGCGGCTGGCAGGGTGAAGGCGACCGCGAGCGCGGTGGCGTCGAGGCCCGTCCGCAGAATCTCGTGGGCAACATGCGCCTGGCGGCCTATGCACTGCCCGCCCTGGCCGAGGCCCGCATCGCGCGCATCTGGCTCGGCCTGGAGGCCGAGACGGCCGACGCCATGCCGATCATCGGCGACGTGCCCGGCGTGCCGCGGGCCTACGTGGTCGGCAGCGCCCACTCGGGCTACACCAGCGGCCCGTTCATGGGCCGGATCATGGCCCAGCACATCCTCGGACAGCAGCCCGAGCTGCCTCTTTTCGATCCCGCCCGCCTGTTGGGCATGCCGATGCCCGGCGCTTGATAACCCGTTCCCATGATTCCCCAACAATCCGCCCCTTTCCACGGCATCTATGCCGCCACCCTGTGCCCGCTGCTCGACGACGGCCGCATCGACGAAGCGACGCTGGCGCGTCATCTCGAGGCCAACGCCTTTGTGCCGGGCATGAAGGGCCTGCTGATCAACGGCCATGCCGGCGAGAACTTCTCGCTCTCGCGCGAGGAGAAGCGCCGGGTGACCGAGATCGCAATCGAGGTTTGCGGCGAACGATCGCTGCTGGTGTGCGGCATCAATGCCGAAGACAGCCTCGAGGCCCAGCGTCATGTCGACGACGCCAAGGCGGCCCGGGCCGATGCCGTGCTGGTCTTTCCGCCGTTCTCGTGGGCGCTCTCGCAAGATTCGCGCATGGCGGTAACGCACCACCGGATTGCCAATGCCAACGCGCAGATGCCCCTGATGCTCTACCAGGCCGGCGTCAACGCAGGCACCCTCGCCTATCGTCCCGAGGTGCTGGCAGAGCTCGCCCAGATGCCGCATGTGGTCGGCATCAAGGAGGGAAGCTGGGAGGCAGCGGCCTACGAGGCCAACCGCCGCCTGGTGAAGCGGGTGGCGCCGCACGTCGCAATGATGGCCTCGGGCGACGAGCATCTGCTGACCTGCTTCGCGATCGGCAGCGAAGGCAGCCTGGTGAGCCTGGCCGCGGTCGTGCCCGAGCTGGTGATCGACCTCGACCTTGCGATCAAGCGTGGCGATCTCGCGCAGGCACGCAATCTCAACGACCGCATCTACCCGCTCGCCAAGGCGATCTACGGCACCGCGCCCGGCGGGTACGCCACGGCGCGCCTGAAGACCTGCCTCAAGCTGCTGGGCCGCTTTCCGAGCGACGCCATGCGCCCGCCGATAGGACCGCTGCCGCGCGATGAAGTCGCGGCGCTGGAACGTGCGCTGGCCGAGGCCGGCGTGCACGCCTGAACCGAACCGACCAAGGAGAGCCCCGCCCATGACCCGCAAGATCATCCGCAACGGCCGCATCGTCACGGCCGTGGACGACTACACCGCCGACCTGCTGATCGACGATGGCTGCATCGTCGCCATCGGCCGCGCACTCGATGTCGGCGCCGACATCGAGGTCATCGATGCCGCCGGCATGCTGGTGCTGCCCGGCGGGGTGGATTGCCACACCCACATGGACAACACCTTCGGCGACTCGACCACCTGCGACAGCTTCGAGTCGGGCACGCGTTCGGCCGCTTTTGGGGGCACCACGACGATCGTGGACTTCGCCTTCCAGCGCAAGGGCGTGAGCGTGCTCGAGGCCATCGAACGGGCCCGCGCGAAGGGCGCCGACGGGGCCTGCATCGACTACGGCTTCCATGTCATCGTGACCGGCGTGGACGACCAGGCGCTGGCCGACATGCAGCACGCGATCCGGCATGAAGGAGTCTCGAGCTTCAAGATGTTCATGGCCTACCCGGGTTCGGTGATGGTCGACGACGCGGCCATCTTCCAGGCCATGCGCATGGTCGGGCAGCACGGCGGCATGATCGCGTTGCACGCCGAGAACGGGACCATCATCGAGCTCCTCATCAAGGAGGCGCTGGCGCAAGGGCACACCGCACCCAAGTACCACGCGCTCACACGGCCGGCGATCATGGAAGGCGAAGCCACGCACCGCGGCATCAAGCTCGCCGAACTCGCCGACGCACCCGTGTACTTCGTCCATCTCTCGGCCAAAGAGGCGCTCAAGCATGTGGTCGAGGCCCGGGACATGGGGGTGCCGGTGTTTGCCGAAACCTGTCCGCACTACCTGTTCTTCGACGACAGCGCCTACGACAGCGAGGACTTCGATCTGGCGCGCTACGTGATGAGTCCGCCGCTTCGCTCCAAGGAGTCGCAGCAGGCCTTATGGACCGCGCTGCGCACCGACGACCTGCAGTTGGTCTCGACCGACCACTGCCCCTTTTGCATGAAGGAAGGACACCTGGGGCGCGTGAACCAGAAGCCATACGGCCGCAATGATTTCTCGAAGATCCCCAATGGCGTACCCGGCGTGGAAACACGCATGGCGACGCTCTACGACGGCGGTGTGCGCGCGGGCCGCATCTCGCTCAACCGCTTCGTCGAGCTGGTGTCCACAGCGCCGTCGAAGCTGTTCGGACTGTTTCCGCAAAAAGGCACGATCGCCGTTGGCAGCGATGCCGATCTGGTGATCTTCGACCCCGATGCGCCGCACGTCATCTCGGCGAAAACGCAGCACGGCAACTGCGACTTCACGCTGTTCGAAGGCCGGGACGTGACGGGGCAAGTGAAGAAGGTGCTGTTGCGCGGCGAGCTCATCGTCGACGGCGACCGATGGCTCGGCAAGACCGGCAGCGGCCGCTATGTGGCGCGTGGGGAATCGGGCGGCTGGTAGCTCCGTGCCCACCTACGACTACGCCTGCCCGCGCTGCGGACCGTTCGTCGAACGGCGGCCGATGGCCCTGTTCGATCGGCCAGCGCCCTGCCCCGCGTGCGGGTCGGAGTCCGGTCGCGTGCTGAGCATGCCGGCTTCACTGGGCACGCGACGAAGCGCGGAAGAGCCGCGACACGCTGCAGCGCAGAGCGATGGTTCGAACTACCGGCGACTCCAGGCAGGCGGAGTTTGCGCCTGCTGCCCACGGGCCAATGCTTGAGCCCTGACAGCGTCGCAGCGACAGGCGACCATGGCGAGTCGGCCCGACTCTTGCAACCGACTTTCGTTGTCGAACCGGAAGGCAGATGCCTGGATTCGAGAGACTCAATGCAGACCATGCTCACCATGAAAAAACACCTCGTACAAATCTTGAAGGCGGCCCTGTGCGCAACCGCTCTCGGCGTTGCCGCAGCAGCCTCGGCCGCGACGCCGCAACCCTTGCTCGACCGCGCGCTTGCCTTGTCCGATGCCTCCGAGCCCAACGTGATCGCCTGGCGCCGGCACATTCACCAGCATCCCGAACTCGCCTACGAAGAGGTCGAGACCGCCAAATACATTGCCGCGGTGCTGGCCAAGATCCCGGGCATCGAGGTGCAGACCGGCATCGCCGGCACTGGTATCAAGGCCGTATTGCGCGGCGGCAAGCCCGGGCCGGTGATCGCGTTGCGCGCCGACATGGACGCACTTCCTGTCGAAGAGCGCAACGATCTGCCGTTCCGCTCGAAATCCAAGGCGATGTGGCGCGGCCAGGAAGTGTCGGTGGCGCATGTCTGTGGTCACGACACCCATGTGGCCATGCTGCTGGGTGCGGCCCAGGCGCTCTCGGCGATGCGTGCCGAGTTGCCCGGCACGGTGGTCTTCCTGTTCCAGCCGGCCGAGGAGATCGGGCCTGGCGACCGTCCCAGCGGCGCATTGGCCATGGTCAAGGCCGGCGTGCTCGACGACCCGAAGGTCGATGTCGTGCTGGGCCAGCACATCGGGGCGCAGTCGCCCAAGGGCTCGATCTCTTATCGGCCAGGCGCGATGCTGGCCAGCATCGACGTGTTCAACATCAAGCTCAGCGGTGCCGGCGGGCACGGAGCCGCTCCCTGGGCGGCCAACTCGCCGATGCTCGCGGCCGCGGAGATCACGCTGGGCCTGCAGAACATCGTCAGCCATCGCACCAACCCGACCATCGATGGCGGTGCCACCGTGGTCACGGTCGGCATGCTTCAAAGCGGCAATCGCTTCAACATCCTGCCCGAGACAGCTGAACTCTCGGGCACGGTGCGCGCGTTGTCGGCGCAGAACCAGAAGGTCGCTCACGAGCAGATCCGCATGAAGGCAGAGCACATCGCGGCCAGCTACGGCGTGAAGGCCGAAGTGCGCATCGACACCGGCGGCGGCTATGGCGTGCTCGTCAACGACGCGCCCGCCACCCTGGCCCTTGTCGACGCACTGAAGGCCGCGGCGGGCAAGGACAAGGTCGCGGAAATCCTGCCGTCGATGGGCTCGGAAGATTTCGGCGCGTTCGGCGCCACGGGCGTGCCGGTGGTCTTCTGGATCCTCAACGCCTCTCCGTATCCGGATCGCGCCGGCCCGACGAATCACTCGCCGCTGTTCACCATCGACGAATCGGCGATGCGCATCGGGGTGCGTGCACTGACCAGTGCGACGCTTGCGCACATGACGCGCGCGGACCGCAATCAGTAACCCTTGGCCGGAAGGGACAGTCTGCAGGTGGTGGCTCCACGCGCGTCACGTCCAGGGTCGCGCCGGCCAGACAGCACCGCATGGTGAGACTTGCATGACGTGCGTGCAGTAAAAAAACGATCAGGTGCGCGCGATGGCGATACCGTCGGCCAGCAACGCCTCGCGGATCCGCCGGGCGAACACGACGGCGCCGGGCTGGTCGCCGTGAAGGCAAAGGGTGTCGGCGGTCACTGGCACATCGACGCCGTTCACGGAGCGAACGACACCTTCGAGCACCATGCGCCGTACCTGCGCGATGGCCTGTTCGACGTCCTCGATCATGGCGCCCGGCTGCGAGCGCGGTGTGAGCGTGCCGTCGTCCTGATAGCTGCGGTCTGCGAAGACCTCGGAGCACACCGCCAGGCCCTTGTCACGCGCGGCCTGGGCCATGTTCCTGTTCGCCACGAAGAGCTGCAGCGTCGGATCGAAATCGAACACCGCCTGTGCCACCGCTTCGGCGAGCGCCGGCTGCCGCACGGTCATGTTGTAGAGGGCCCCGTGCGTCTTCACGTGGTGCAGCGATGCGCCCTGGGACCGTGCAAAGCCCTGCAGCGCACCGACCTGGTAGATCACCAATGCGTAGACCTCGGCCGGAGACATGTCCATCGCGCGTCGTCCGAAACCCTGGCGATCAGGCAGTCCCGGATGGGCGCCCAGCGCCACGCCGTTGGCAATGGCGGCCCGCACTGTCTTCAGCATGGTGTCGGGGTCGCTCGCATGAAAGCCGCAGGCGATGTTCGCGGAGGTCACGTGCGGGAGGATCTCGAGGTCCTGCCCCATGACCCAGGGGCCGAAGCTCTCGCCCATGTCGCAGTTGATGTCGATCGATGGCATGGCTGTGTTTCCTTGTTCCTTGTGGGTGGGGGCGTGCGGTTCGATGCGGGCTCAGGCGAGCGCGTGCGCGGCCATCTCCCGCACCAGCGCCAGCCGGTCTTCGAGATCGAGCCACGCCTGCTCGGCCGCCCGCTGGGCCACCGGAGTGAAGCGGATGGACGCGCCCGGAAGCGCCTGGGCCAGGCGGGGCAGATCGGCACTCGCGACATAGGCAATCTTGGGATAGCCGCCCGCGCTTTGGCGGTCGGCCATCAGCACGATCGGCTGGCCGTCGGGCGGCACTTGCACCGTGCCGAAACTCGTGGCCTCCGAAATCATCTCCAGCGGCTGCGTGAGCTGCAGGCCGGGGCCTTCGAGCCGGTAGCCCATGCGGTTGGATCGCGACGAGATCGCGAAGGGCTGGCTGACAAAACGCTCCCTCGCCTCGGCAGAGAAGGCGCTCCACTGCGGCCCCGGTATGAAGCGAACGCCTTCGGGCGATCCGTCCGGCAGTTCGGTTCCGATGCGCGCTGCCGCCACGAACGGCAAGCCGCTCTGCACCAGGATGCGCTCGAGCACCAATGTGGGCGCATCCGGGTCCGACGGAGCGAGCGGCACCCGGTCGTTCTTGCGCAGCGCCCGCCCCTCGTGACCGCCGAAGTTTCCGGGCAGGTACGTGCTGCGACTGCCGAGCACGGGCGTCGTCGCGAAGCCGCCGCGCACCGCCAGATACATCCGGGCGCCGCTGCTGCGCTCGCCGAAAGCCAGCGTCACGCCGCGGCGCAGCAGCACGGCGCAACCCATGGGAACGGGCCGGTCCCCCGCGGTGATGCGGACCTGCGCACCGCAGACCGCCAGCAGCGTGTCCCGACTGAACTGAACGGCGGGGCCGGTCAGCGTGCATTCGAGCACGGCCGCATCGTCGGCATTGCCGACCAGCATATTGGCAACCCGGTGCGACCACTCGTCCATGGCACCCGTGACTGGCACGCCATGGTGCTGGTGGCCCAGGCGCCCCAGGTCCTGCACCACCGAGAACATGCCCGGCTGCAGAACCTGCATGTGCGCGAACGGGCCCCGGGTCATGACCGGGGCTCCTGCATCTGCGCGAATTGCGAAGGCGAGATCGGATGGAAGCGCACCCGGGCGCCGGGCTGCATCCGCGTCGGCGGGGTCTTCGTCACATCGAACATGCTCCAAGGGGTGCGGGCGATCACGTTCCAGCCGCCGGGCAGCGCCGTCTGGTAGATGGACGTGATGCCGTTGGCGATGGCGACCGACCCTGCCTCCACGAGCAGGCGCGGCGTCGCGCGGCGCGGAACCTTCAGGCGGGGATCGACCGGACCGAAGAACGGGTTGCCCGGCGAGAAGAAGTAGACGTAGAGCGACATCGGCGTCGCGGAATGCAGCCCCACGACTTCATCAGCCGTGAGGCCGCAGCGCCGGGCCACATCTTCCAGGTCGGGGCCGTATTCGCCGCCATAGCAGGCGGGGATGTCGATCACCTGGTCGTTCACTGGCAGCGCGGGAATGTCAGCGCCCAGCAGCCGCTCGATGCGCCGTGCCAGCTGAAGGGACGCCGCCCCCTGGCGTCGCGCGAATGCGAGCGGCTGATAGTGCAAGGCCACAGTCGTGAACGCGGGCACCACATCGAACACGCCGGGTAATCCTGCCGATGACAGGTACGCAGTGACGTTCTGCACGGTGCGACTGGTCTCGGCGCCGACCTGATCGCCCAGGCGCACCAAGAGGCATCGATCGCCCACCGGTTCGATTTGCCAGCCCGTGAGACGGTGCGCAAACCCGCAGGCCCGACCGGGAGGAATCGTCGGAATCGCATCTTGCATGTTGGTTGAAGGTAGTTTCAAGTTGGGTATGCCAGTCAGCCGAGGTGCTGCACCCACTGGGTGCCGCAACGCCTGCAATACGCCTTGCACGCCTGTCGCGCGATGTCGGCGGTGCGCAGCACGATGGGCGTCGCATTGGGCTGGTGCGAGAGCGCCACGCCGAGTGAGGGTGGCGCGGGCAACGGCAGCACCACGAGTTCGCCACGTTCGATGTGTTCCTTGACCAGCAAGCCGGGGATGATGCCGACACCGACGCCTTCCCGCACCAGCGACACCAATGCCGCCAGCGACGGTGAACCGGAGATGCGCAGATCGCCCTGCGCCATGCCCTGGCGCGCCGCGAGCTGCTGCGCGAGATTGACCGCGGCGATGTGCGGTGTCGTGCCGCGCACCTGCGTCAGCAACTGGTGCGAGAGTGTCTTGCGCAGGGCATCGCGCTTGGGGATGAGCCCGCGCCTGGCGATCCAGTGGATCGGCAGCGACATCAGGTCTTCCATGACCGAATAACTGCTGCCGACCTCGTTGCTCACCCGCAGGATGAAGTCCAGGGTGCCCCGCATCAACTGGTCGGCCAAGTCGACAGTGAGGTCGACCGTGAGATCGACTTCGACCTGCGGCAGTTGGGTCCGCATTGCTTTCATGAAGTCGGGCAACCAGGTGTGCACGGCCGTCTCGAGCACGCCGACGCGGATGCGGCCACCGATCGCGCTGCCGCTTGCCGCAGCAGCCTGGATGGCGCGCGTTGCCTCCAGCACACCTTCGGCATGGCGCAGCAGGCGCGCGCCATCCGGCGTGATGCGCATGGTCTTGTGGTCGTAGTCGAACAGCGTGACGCCCAGTTCCTCCTCGAGACTGCGCACACGCATCGAGATGGTCCCGGGCGTGGCATTGAGGTGCTCCGCCACGCGGCGCACGCTGCAGATGCGGGCCAGCATCACGAAGGTCTCGATGAATTTGGTGTTCACTTGCTCCTGATCCAGTGCGCGAGCGCACTACGTTGCAGCCTCATTCCCCGGTGTGGGGCGCGCGCTGTTCAATTTCTCTGAACAGTGCCCGCGCAAATTCCTCGATGGACGCGGTGCACTGCGATTTCTACAGTAAGCAAATTCCTTGCTCACTTCCCTCGAGAACCCGATGAACTCCACGATCTGGATGAATCCCGCCGATCTGCGCCGCGAGATCCGGGAAGGCCGCTTCAGGGGCCCGACCGCAGGCCACAGCCCTGGCTACACACAGGGCAACCTGGCGATCCTGCCGCGCGAATTCGCCGAAGAGTTCCTGCGCTTTTGCCGCCTCAATCCGAAGGCCTGCCCGGTGATCGGCGTCAGCGAGCCCGGCGACTGGCGCGTGCCCGAGCTTGGCGAGGTAGACCTGCGCACCGATGCGCCGGCGTACTGCGTGTTCCGCGACGGCGAGCCGGCCGGCGAAGTGCTCGACCTGCGCGAACTGTGGACCACCGGCATGGTCGGCTTCGTCATCGGATGCTCGATGTCCTTCGAAGAAGCCTTGCTGGAGGCCGGACTGCCGATACGCCACATCGAGCAGGCCACCACTGTGCCGATGTACGACACCAGCATCGCCAACGTGCCGAGCGGTCGCTTCGGCGGCACGATGGTCGTGAGCATGCGGCCGATGACGCCGCAGCAGGCCATCCGGGCGATCCAGATCACGTCGCGCTTTCCTGGCGTGCACGGCGCGCCGGTGCATTTCGGCGACCCGGCGGCCATCGGCATCCGGGACATCGAGCAGCCCGACTACGGCGAGCGCTCCGAGATCCGACCCGGCGAACTGCCGGTGTTCTGGGCCTGCGGCGTGACGCCGCAACGCGCAATTCGCACAGCGCGCCCGAAACTTGCAATCACCCACAAACCTGGGCAGATGCTGGTCTCGGACATCCGCAACAGCCAGCTCGCGGTTTTCTGACCCTTCATCGCTTTCACGCTTCCTCCCCGATTCACCCCTGCAGTACCGGAGATTCATTCATGAAACGCAGACAAGCCCTCATTGGCATTGCCGGCACCGTGGCATTGAACGGCGCCTTCACCCAGGCCCTGGCCCAGAAAGGCGAGGTCGTCATCGGCGTGATCTACCCGTTGACGGGGTCCAGCGCGCAGGTCGGCGTGGACAGCAAGCACGCGATCGACACCGCACTTGAAATCATCAACACCGCCAGCACGCTCGACCTGCCTGGCGCCAAAAATGCTGGCCTTGCTGGCCTGGGGAACGCAAAGGTACGGGTGGTCTACGCCGACCACCAGGGCGACCCGCAAAAGGGCCGCTCCGAGGCAGAACGCCTGATCACGCAGGAAAACGTCTGCACCATCGTGGGTGCATTCCACTCGGCCGTCTCCGCCACGGTGAGCGCCACCTGCGAACGCTACGAGGTGCCCTATCTCTGTGCCGATTCTTCTTCCCCGAGCCTGAGCCGGCGCGGCCTGAAGTACTTCTTTCGCACCTCCGCGCATGACGAGATGTTCAGCGAGGCCATGTTCGATTTCATGGACGCGATGAAGAGCAAGGGCAAGCCGATCGGCAGCGTCGGCATCTTCTACGAAGACACCATCTTCGGCACCGACTCGTCCGCCGTGCAGCGCAAGCTGGCCAACGAGCGGGGCTACAAGATCGCCTGCGACATCAAGTACCGCGCCAACTCGCCCTCGCTGAGCGCCGAGGCGCAGCAGATCAAGACGGCCAACCCCGACGTCCTGCTGCCCTCCAGCTACACCAGCGACGCAATCCTGCTGACCAATGCGATGGCGTCGATCGGCTACAAGCCGAAGAACCTCGTGACGCAAGCGGCCGGATATATCGAGAAGCCCACGCTCGAATCGGTGGGCGACAAGCTCCAGGGCATGATCTCGCGCGCCAGCTTCTCCGCTGACATGGGCGACAAGCGGCCGTCGGCCAAGGCTGTGAATGACATGTTCAAGGCGCGCGCCGGACGCGACCTCAACGACCAGACCTCGCGGGTATTCACCGCGATGATGGTGCTGGCGGAGGCCATAGACCGCGCCAAATCCGTCGAGCCGAAGAAGATCCGCGAAGCGCTGGTTGCCACCGACATTCCCGGCGAGAAAACCATCATGCCGTGGAAGCGCGTGAAGTTCGACGCCACGGGCCAGAACACATTTGCCAGCCCTGTGCTGATCCAGTTCAAGGCAGGCAAGTTCTCGACGGTGTTTCCGTTCGAAGTCGCAACCGCGACGCCGGTCTGGCCGATGAACCCATGACCGCCTCCGCCCTGCCGCAGATCCTGGCCACCGGCTTGTTGATGGGGCTGATCTACGCCCTCATCGCCGCCGGGCTCTCGCTCATCTTCGGGCTGATGGACGTGGTGAACTTCGCCCACGGCGAGTTCCTCATGCTCGCCATGTACGCGACCTTCGGCTTCGCGGTGTTCGCGCACCTCGATCCGGTGCTTTCGCTGCCGCTGGTGGCGGCCGTCATGTTCATCGTCGGCGCGAGCGTTTATGCGGGCGTGGTGCGGCATGCCATGCGCTCCAAGGTCAACACGGGCATGGTCCAGATCTTCTCGACCTTCGGCCTGGCGACGCTGATCCAGGGCGGTGCGCAATTCTTCTTCACACCGGACTTCCGCAATGTCGACCACACCTGGCTCAGCGCGAAGACGCTCGACCTCGGCGGCATCTTCCTGCCCTGGTCGCAGATCTTCGGCGGCCTCATCTCGCTGGTCGCCTTCGGCGGCCTGTACCTGATGATGACGCGCACCGACTTCGGCCGGGCGCTGGAGGCCACGCGCGAGGACAAGGGCGCGGTGGCGCTGGTCGGCATCGACAGCAACCGCGTGTTCGCGCTCGGCTGGGGCCTGGGTGCGGCGCTGGTCGGCGTGGCGGGCGCGGTGCTCGCGACCTCGTACGCCATTCATCCCCAGGTGGGAGCCGGCTTTGCGACCATTGCCTACATCACCGTCGCGCTCGGCGGCTTCGGCAGCGTGTTCGGCGCGCTTGTCGCAGGCATCGTCGTCGGGCTGGTCGAAGCCCTGACCGCCAACATCCTGCCGCCGGCCATGAAATCGATGGGCATCTACGCGCTCTATCTGGTCGTCATTTTTCTTCGCCCGCAGGGGCTGTTCGGGAAGCTTTGATGTCCATGTCCATCCCATCTTCCCCTGCGGCCGTGTCGCCTTCTTCAACGCCTTCGCTGGCCGGCGTCACCCGGCATCGGCGCCGCCAACTCATCGAGGCAGTGGTGGTGTTCGCACTCATCGCCCTGCTTCCCCTGCTGGTGAAGAACGCCTACCTGCGCAACGTGATCGTGCTGACGCTGATGTACGCCGCCCTCGCCCAGAGCTGGAATATTCTCGGCGGCTACTGCGGCCAGATCTCGCTCGGCCACGCGCTGTACTTCGGCGTTGGCGCGTATGCGGTCAGCAAGCTCTACGTGAGCTACGGCGTACTGCCCTGGTTCGGCATGCTCGCCGGTGGCGGGCTGGCGGTGTTGCTGGCCCTGGCGCTCGGCTACGGCACCTTCCGGCTGAAGGGCCACTACTTCTCGATCGCGACCCTGGTGATCGCCGAGATGGGGCTGCTGATCGTCCACAACTGGGACTGGCTCGGCGGCGCCACGGGCATCCAGTGGCCCTTCGGCCCTGACAGCTGGGCCACGCTGCAGTTTGCGCGCGACAAGACGCCCTACATCTTCTTCGCGCTCGGGCTGCTCGTCGTGACCTGGCTGCTGACCTTCTTCATCGAAGGCTCGAAATGGGGCTACTGGTGGCGCGCCGTGAAGGACCATCCCGAAGCCGCCGAAAGCCTCGGCGTGACCGTGTTCCGATCCAAGATGGCGGCCGCCGCGCTGTCGGCCTTCTTCACCGCGATTGGCGGCGGCTTCTATGCGGCCTTCGTGTCCTATGTCGATCCCGACAGCGTGATGCACTTCCGGTTCTCGCTGCTGATGGTGCTGCCCGTGGTGCTCGGCGGCATCGGCACGCTGTGGGGGCCGATCCTCGGCGCTGCGATCCTCGTGCCGCTCTCGGAGTTCACGCGCAGCTACGTCGGCGGCTCCGGTGGCGGCCTCGACCTGATGCTGTACGGCGGCCTCGTCATGGCTGTGGCGCTGCTCAAGCCCGAAGGGCTGATCAAGCTGTTCGCCAGGAAGACCCGGATCCGGGAGGCTGCACGATGAGCATCGACATTCTTCTGGAGACGATCGACGTCACGCGCCGCTTCGGCGGCCTCGTCGCGAACCGGGACGTGAGCATCCGCGTGCACCGGGGCGAGATCCTCGGGCTGATCGGGCCCAACGGCGCGGGCAAGTCGACCCTGTTCAACCTGATCGCCGGCGCCTATCTGCCGACCTCGGGCAGCATCCGCTTCGACGGCCGCGACATCACCGAACTGCCGGCCACGCGCCGCTGCGCGCTCGGCATTGCGCGCACCTACCAGGTCCCGCGCTCCTTCGATTCCATGACGGTGCTGGAGAACGTGATGGTCGGCGGCTTCGTGCGCCACGCCTCATCGAAGGCGGCTCGCCTGGCGGCACTGCAGGTGCTCGACTTCACCGGCCTTTCGCGCACGGCCGGCACCCTCACCGGCGAACTCACGCCACCCGAGAAGCGTCGCCTGGAGGTTGCACGGGCGCTGGCCACCGAACCCAAGCTGCTGCTGCTCGACGAAGTGCTCACGGGCCTCACGCCGAGCGAGGCGCAATTGGGCGTCGAACTGATCCGGCGCGTGCGCGACGCGGGCATCACCGTGGTCATGGTCGAGCATGTGATGCAGATCGTGATGCCGCTGGTCGACCGCGCCATCGTCCTCAACCTCGGCACCGTCCTCGCCAGCGGTAGCCCCGCTGACGTCGTGCGCGACCCGGCGGTGATCTCCGCCTACCTGGGAACACGCCATGCTGCTTGAAGTCAATGGCCTGACCACGGCTTATGCCGGCATGGTCGCCATCGCCGATATCTCGGTGTCCGTGAACGAAGGCGAGATCGTCGTCGTGGCCGGTGCCAACGGCGCCGGCAAGTCGACCCTGCTCCAGTCGATTGCCGGGCTGGTCAAGACGCAGTCGGGCCAGGTCCGCTTCGCCGGCGAGGCCATCGATGCCCTGCCCGGCCACCAGATCGCCGCACGCGGGCTGGCGTTCGTTCCCGAGAGCCGGCGGCTGTTTCCGCGCCTGTCGGTGGAAGACAACCTGCGCCTGGGCAGCTACCTGCATCGCAAGAAGGCAGACCGCGACGCACCGCTGGCCCAGGTGTTCACGCTGTTTCCGCGGCTGAAGGAGCGCCTGAAGCAACGGGCGGAGACGCTGTCGGGTGGCGAGCAGCAGATGCTGGCCATCGGCCGCGCCTTGATGACGCGACCGCGTCTTCTGATGCTGGACGAACCCTCGCAAGGAATCATGCCCAAGCTGGTCGACGAAATCTTCGAGGCCGTCCTGACGATTCGCAAGGCTGGCGTGACTGTGCTTCTGGTCGAGCAGCGCCTGGCTGAAAGCCTGGAGATCGCGGAGCGTGCCTACGTGCTGCAGACAGGCCGACTGATGCTGTCGGGCAAGGCAGCCGAGGTGCGCGACAACCCCGAAGTACGTCGCGTGTATCTGGGCATGTGACCCTTCTTCGCAGCATCAACCGAGGCCATAAATGAACCATCGAGTCACTCGTCGTACCTTTACCCTGCTGGCGTGCGGCGCGGGGGCTCTTTCCACCGCACGCGGTGCAACTGTTTGGCGGATCGCAACGGGATACCCGTTGGAGAACTTTCACACGGCCAATCTCATTGCGATGGCCAAGGATGTTGAGCTCGCGACGCAGGGGCAGCTTCATATCGACGTCTATCCCAAGAACTCCCTCTATGCGCTGAACGCCATTCAGTCCGCCGTGCAGGACGGAAAAGTCGAAGCTGGCGAAGTCATCATGAGCAGTCTTGTCGCCGACCTTCCGATCGCGGGCGCAGATTCGGTTCCATTCATCACCGACAGCTATGCCGATGCACTTCGGCTCTGGCGAATTCAGCGTCCCCTGATCGAGAAAGCCTTCGCAAGTCGGGGATTGGAAGTTCTTTATGCCGTGCCGTGGCCACCGCAAGGCTTGTACTCGACCCGACCGCTTGGCGGATTGGGGGACATGCGTGGCATGCGAATGCGCACATTCAACGCAAACACCGCAAAGATCGCAACGCTCATGGGCACCGAAGCCGTCGATGTTCCGGCTACCGAACTCAACAAGGCACTCGCTGATGGACGCATCGACTGCATGATGACGTCTGCCGTGACTGGAGTGGAAAGCCGTGCATGGCAGTCCATGCACTACTTCTACGAAATCAATGCGTTCTTTCCCAAGAACATCGTGTTTGCCAACAAGAAGGCATGGGACGCCATTGGCGCCCCATTGCGCGAGGCATTGAAGAACGCGAGCGCAGCGGCAGAACTTCGCGGATGGTCCAACAGCACATCGGTTGCCGCTCAGTCCCTGGAAGAATTGAAGCGAAACGGCATGAAGATCGAATCACCTTCCTATTTGTTCGGTCGAGACGTCAAGCGTCTCGGGGAACGTTTTTCGCTGGATTGGGTGAAGCAAGTGGGCGTATCCGCCAACGATGTCTTCATTCCCTATTTCGACAAGCGATAGATATCTCCCAGATCCGTCTCGCGACGCCGGAAATCCAGCTCCTGAAGAACTTCTGCCGTACCGCGGACGAGACGGGTGGCCGGACGCGCGGTTGGTGTTGCAAGCACCAACGCATTCCAGATGCCGGGCGGCCCGATCGGCGCCCGCGGCAGTGCTTCGCCACCGGGCGCACCCAGGGCGCTCTCCGGAAGAATCGTGCACCCGACCCCGGTTGCAACGAGCGCAAGCACGGTGTGGACAGCCCCCACCTCTGCAAGCACCTGGAGCTCGATGCGACGCGGGCCAAGCACGGAGTCGAGCAGGTGCCGGATTGCGTTTGGCGCGCTGGGCAGCACCATCGGGTAGTTCGCAAGTGCCGCCAGGCCGACGCGTGCCGGCAGCTTGCTCTTGGGCGGCGCGACCAGCAATAGCTTTTCGCGCATCAAGGGCTGAAAGCTCAGCTGGGGCGAAGCGGCGGGATCGAACAGCAGCGCCAGATCCAGCCGCCCCGCGATCAGGGATTCGCGCAGTGCGACGCTCAGGCCTTCGAGGATGGTGATGACTGCGCGCGGAAACCTCTCACGGAACTGCTGGATCAGGGGCGTGCTCAAGCCCAGGGCCACCCGCGGCGGCATGCCGACCACGATACGGCCACCAGGACTCTCGTCCAGTTCCTGCAATTCGTCGCGGGCACGACGGGAGATGTCCAGCATCGCGCGTGCGTGAACGAGCAGCGCAGCGCCTGCATCCGTCGTGGTCACGCCGCGTCCGGTTCTCACCAGCAAGCGTTGCCCGAGATCTGCCTCCAGCAAGGCGATCTGCCTGCTCAGGCTGGGCTGCGCCAGGTTGAGCGCCACGGCGCCCCGGCTGAAGCTCCCCGCATCGGCCACGGTGACGAAATACAGAAGCTGACGTAACTCCATAGGAATTCAGCATAGCTGATATAGGCATGCTGTCCTTACGCCGGTTGCTATCGATGGGGAAACTGCCTGCATGACCTCCCCCCTTCCCCCAGGCGCCTGCAACGCCCACTGTCATGTGTTCGGGCCCGGCGCGCGCTTCCCTTACGCCCCGGATGCCGCCTTCGTTCCCGAAGCAGATGCGCCGAAGGAAGCCCTGTACGCGCTGAACGACCGCCTCGGCCTGCAACGCTGCGTGGTCGTGCAGTCGACCTGCCACGGCTTCGACAACCGCGCCGCCGAGGACGCAGTTGCGTCGCGGCCCTCGAACTACCGCGCGATCGCCCTGCTGCCGACCGACGTCGACGACGCAGAGCTCGAGCGGCTCCACGCCGCGGGCTTTCGTGGCGTCCGCTTCAACTTCATGGGCCACCTCGGCCGGCACGCGGACATGGAGGACGTCCTGTCGTTGGCGGGCCGCTTCGCGCCGCTTGGCTGGCATCTGCAGATTCACGGCGATCCCGCGCTGCTCACGAACCTGGCGCCCGCGCTGCGTCGCTCGCCCACGCCGGTGGTCATCGACCACATCGGGCGCATCGACGCGGCGCTGGGTCTTGACCAACCGGACTTTCGGGCGCTGCTGCGGCTGATGGCGGATGAGCGCTTCTGGGTCAAGGTGAGCGGCATGGACCGCATCACGCGGCTGGGCCCGCCCTACGCCGACGCCCAGCCCTTTGCCCGAACGCTGGTCGCCGAGTTCGGCGACCGGGTCGTATGGGGCAACGATTGGCCTCACCCGAACCACGCCGGCCCCATTCCCGACGAGCAGCAACTCGTCGACCTCATTGCCGAGATCGCCCCGACGGAATCTGCGCGCCACGCGCTGCTGGTCGGCAATCCGGAACGCCTTTATCAGTTTGGAGACAGGCCATGAGCCTTCGATTCGAGAATAAGGTAGCCATCGTGACCGGCGCCGGTTGCGTCGGCGCCGGCTGGGGCAATGGCCGAGCCATCGCCGTGCGCCTCGCCCAGGAGGGCGCCAGGGTCCTGGCGGTCGATCGCGACCGTGCCCGGCTCGACGAGACGCTCGAGTTGGCCGGCGACGTCCGCGCGTCGATCACGCCATGGGTCTGCGACGTCACGAACAGCGAGAGCGTGGCGGCCATGGCGGCCGCGTGTCTGGACACGTACGGGACGATCGACGTCCTCGTCAACAACGTGGGTGGGTCCGCGGCGGGCGGGCCGGTGGAGTTGGCCGAAGAAGCATGGGATCTGCAGGTCGACACCAACCTCAAGAGCGTGTTCCTGACCTGCAAGCATGTGCTTCCCACGATGCTGGCGAAAGGCGCGGGTTCGATCGTCAACATCTCCTCGACTTCCGGCCTGCGCTGGACCGGCAGTGCGCAGGTGGCGTACGCCGCGACCAAGGCCGGCGTCATCCAGATGTCGCGCGTGATCGCGGTCCAGCACGCGGCCAAGGGGGTCCGGGTCAACAGCGTCGTGCCGGGGCAGCTGCACACGCCGATGGTCGAAACACGCCTGGCTAAGCAGCGCGCGGGTGGTGACGTCGACGCACTGCTGGCCCAGCGCCAGAAACGCATTCCACTCGGTTTCATGGGCGACGGCCGGGATACGGCGAGCGCGGTACTGTTCCTGGCCAGCGACGAGGCCCGGTTCATCACCGGCACAGAATTGATCGTCGACGGCGGCATGACCGCGCGCTGCGACTGAGATTCGAGCTACCCCAAAAAAACGGAGACATTCATGACCATCCAACGCATCCTGCTCACGGCAGCATTTGCCATGGCGCTGGCGCCAGCTGTCCATGCACAGCCGAAGACGACGCGGATCGTCGTTTCCTTCACCTCCGGGGGACCTGTCGACTCGGTCGCCCGGATCCTCTCCGAACAGCTCGGCAAGGAGTTGGGCCGCACGGTCATCGTCGACAACAAGCCCGGCGCCAACGGCGCGATCGGCGCCGTCGATGTCATGAAGTCGGCCCCGGACGGCGGCACGCTATGGTTCACCAGCGTCGGCGCGGCTGCGATCAATTCTTCGCTGTACGAGAAGCTCCCCTACGACATGCAGCGCGACTTCTCGCCGGTCTCGCTGGTCGTCAACAACGTCGAGCTGCTGGTGACCCAGCAGAGCAACCCGGCCAAGGACGCGGCCGATTTCGTGGCAGCAACGAAGAAGCGCGCCGAAGCAACGCCGATGGGCTCCTCCGGCACGGGAAGCATTCCGCATCTGGCAATCGAGCAGTTGGCCGATTCGAGCGGCGCCAGGCTGCTTCATGTCCCCTACAAGGGTGCAGCGCCGGCCATCACGGACCTGATGGGAGGCCAGATCGGCGGATTCTTCGGCGACGTGCCCGGGCTGCTTGGACATCTCCAAGGCGGACGGCTTAAGGCGCTGGGTGTGGCTTCGAGCAAGCGACACCCTTCGTTGCCGGACGTGAAGACGCTGGAAGAGCAAGGCATCAGGGGCGTCGACACCAACAACTGGTATGCGCTGTTTGCGCCTGCGAAGACGCCGCCCGAGATCGTCGAGGCGCTCAGCAAGGCGGTGCGCAACACACTGGCCAACCCGGGCGTGCGCGAGAAGTTGCTGAAGACCGGCACTGAGCCTGCCGGATCCACGCCCCAGGAACTGGCAACCATCCAGAAGCGGGACACCGAGAAGTGGGCGAAGCTGATCCACACCAAGAACATCAAGGCCGAGTGATGACGACCACCGCTATCCGCGTACCCCTCGTGCAGCCCGGCACACGCCCCGAGCTGGCAGAGATCGAGTCCCGCATCATGGCGCAGCGCGGCCGCGTGTCGCTGCTCTATCAGGTGCTCCTCAACAGCGAGCCGATCGCCTCGGGCTGGGAGCGCATGCTCACGGCGGTTCGCAACCAGACCGGCGTACCCGCCGATCTTCGCGAGCTGATGATCCTTCGGGTCGCCGTTCTCAACGGCGCCAGCTTCGAGTACGACGCGCACGTGCCGCATGCACAGAAGGCGGGCGTCAGCGCCGAGAAGATCGACGCCATCCGGCAGGAGGCGCTGTCCGGCGTGTTCGCGCCACTGGAGCGCCTGGTGCTCGAACTCACGGATGCCATGACCCGCGAGATCGTGGTTCCGGAAGAGCTCATGGGCCGGATCCAGCAGCACTTCGACCCCAAGGGCGTGGTGGAAGTCGTGGCGACAGTGGCGGCCTACAACATGGTGTCGCGCCTGCTGGTTGCCCTGAATGTCGCGCATTGAACGAGGAGCCCGGAATGCAGGATCTGTGGCTTCTCAAGTCCGACACATCCATGGTCGATCAACCGCTCGCGCCGGTCCGCACGCTGCCGCCTGGAGTTCAGCCATGGCAGGCAATGAATGGCGCTTTGGTCTATTTTTACGCGGCAGGGAACACGCCGCCGATGCTCACGCCCCAGGGTGTTGCCGGCGAGTGGAAACGGCTCGCCTGCTTGCAAGAGGTGCAGGGCGCGTCGGCCGGCCAGGTTGCTTCGCACCACTATGTTGTGGAAACGGACGTGCTTCCCGAGTTCGAGGACGACCTCAACGCCTGGTATGCGCAGGAGCACCTGCCCGGACTGGCCGCCGTGCCGGGAACCATCCGGGCGGCCCGGTACATCGACGCCACAGGCTCGCCACGCTACTACGCCTGCTACGACCTCGCGGGCGCCGAGACCCTGGGCAGCCCCCAGTGGCTGGCTGTGCGTGCAACGCCCTGGAGCTCGCGGGTTCGCCCCGCTTTCCGGAACACGGGGCGAACCATGTTTTGCCGGCTGTCGGCCGCACGCTGAGCATCGCTCGCACGCCGAAGCCTATCGCGCGGATGGCCTGGCCAGCGTAGCCAGCTTCTTCCTGGCCGCCTGCAAGAGACTGTTCCGTTCGACAGGCAGTGCCGCCTTGGTATCCCCGAGCGCGACGACCTCATGCACGGTGGTCGCGGAGAGCTTCGAGGACAACGGATCGCGCGGCGACATGCCATTGAGCCTGGTGATCGGGATGACGTGCACCTTGAGATGACGGCCCATTGTTTTCGACAACTTCTGACAAGCTGCCGTCATGGCGGCTTCGTCAGGGACCAGCCGGCCATGCACGACCAGCAGTTCCACAGTGCCTTGCGCGTCCTCTCCCAGCACGAACGCGCGCACGACCGAGTCCTTGAACCTGGAACGCAGCATGGCGCGGATCGGCTCTGCCGCGGCGAACGATTTCAGCGCGATGTTCCGCAGCTCGTTGTGAAAGACGAACGAGCGATCGACCTGAACGGTATCGGCCTGGTCTGCCTTCGCCGCCTGCCGCTTCACTATGCCGCTGCGGACGAGGTGCTCCACAGTGAGGGTGGTCTCGGCCTCCCCCAGCTTCGCTCGCCTTGCAAGCTCGCTCGTCGAGAACTGTTGATCGGGCGCCGCGTACAGGACCGTGAGGAGCTTCTGTACTTCGGGAGAGAAAAGGAAATCCGCGGCACTCATTCTTGCTTTGCTGCTGACACAAAGACCGCATTATCCAAGCGGCATGGAAGCGGTCGGCATCGGCGCTTCATCTATCGCTGGCGCAGCGCCTGAGCATGAAAAGAAAAGCGACAGCGGTCGGCATCGAGGCGGTTTCCCTGAGCGGCTTTTTTCTCCCTGGCCTCTACCAGCGCCGAACCGCTGTCGAGAGGCAGTGTGCGCGCCCCCATCGAAGCCAACGTGAAGTCTGTGCGGGAGTTCCGCGAAACGATACCAGTCGTCCTGTGAGGTGCGACCTTGAGACCTCTGATGAGGCTTCAAGGAGGTCGAAGTAATTCTTTCGATGAGCAATCACAGAAACCAGAAATGGACATTCGATTGCTTCATTGAACATGTCGTTACGCTCGTTTCCGGGCATTGCCGCACAGCGCAATGCATCCGAATTCAAAAGAATTAACGAGGGTCACGCATGCATTTCGACGCGACTGCCGCGCATGGCAGCTCCAACCATCGCCAGATCAAGCGACTCGCTCTGCAAGGCGCTGCAGTGCTCACGCTGTTGAGCATTTCCGGATGGGCTCAGGCGGCCTGCTCGCTGAGCTTCACATCGCCGAGCAAGGGCGCGAAGGTCACCTCGCCCAACATCACGGTGTTTGGGACCGGCGGCGGCGATGCCACCACCGGTGACGCCGGCACCGTGACCGCCACGCTCAACGGTTCGCCGTTCTTCAGCTACTCCGGTTCCTTCACTGCCGTCGTGTCGTTCCTCGAAGGACGTGGCGTGCCTGTCACGCTGCGTTCCGGCCCAAACTACCTGGCGGTCTCCGGCAGCGTCGGTGGATGCAGTGCGTCGGACTACATGACGGTCTACTACGACACCTCCGACGTCATTCCGCGCAAGAACAAGGGCGACGGCACCGAGCGCAACGGACCGCAGTCGTGCACCGGCAACCCCATCAACTTCGCGATGGGCAACAAGGTGCAGGAGGAAGAAGACTTCCGCAGTGCGTCCACGCACTACCCGCTCAGATTCGCACGTATCTTCAACAGCGCCGACGGCTACTGGCGCTACTCGTACGCCATGCGCCTGAGGATCAGTGCTACCGAGACCGTGCTGCTCCACGCAAATGGGCGTGAGTCGCCGTTCGCGCGCAGCGGCTCGACCATCACGCCCGATGTGGACGAGCTCGGCACGCTCACGCAAACGGGTTCCGGCTGGCTTTATGTCGACGTGGACAACACCCGGTACGAGTTCAACACCACCGGTCGCCTGACGAAGCAGACCCATCCCGATGGCTGGTATCACAGCCTCTCCTACGGCACCAATGGCTCCGTGACCGTGACGGACGGGTTCGGCAACAGCATCGGCTACACGGAAGACGCTCACTTCCAGCCGCGTTCGCTGACCACGCCCAACTTCAGCGTCGCCTACAACTACGACACCGCCAACCGGCTCACCTCCGTCACCAAGACCGCCGGCGCCAACGTGACGAGCCGCACGTACCACTACGAGAACGCCGCCAACCCGCGCTTTCTCACAGGCGTGACCGACGAACTGGGTGTGCGCTTCGCCACCTACGCCTACGACTCGCTGGGTCGCGCGACGAGCACCACGCACGCGGGCAATGCCGGGCTCACGCAGGTGGTCTACAACGCCAACGGCACGACGACCGTGACCGATCCGGTGGGCCGGGCCACGACCTATCACTACACCGTCGTCAATGGCGTGAAGCGCATCTCCCAGATCCAGGGCGAACCGGCACCCGGCTGCCCGGCCAGCAACTCGTCGTTCACCTACGACGCCCGAGGCCTGCTGTCGAGCCAGACCAATGCGACCGGCAGCGTCACCAGCTTCACCTACAACACCCGCGGCCTGGAGGCCTCTCGCACGGAAGCGCTCGGGGCGCCCGAGCAAAGAGCGATCGCCACGACCTGGGATGCCACGCTGCCGGTGCCCACCCTTATCGCCCGGACCGGCCAGGAAACCGCGTACACCTACGACACGAGCGGCAAGCTGCTCACCGAGACGATCACCGATACCGGCGGCACGTCAGGCACCGCTCGCACAAGCCAGCGGACCTACACGACCGAAGGCCTCATCCATACGTACACCGAGCCCAACAGTGCTGTCACCACCTACGCGTACGACACTCGCGGGAACGTGCAGAGCGCGACCAACGCGCTGGGCCATGTCACGACCTACGCCTACGACACGGCCAACCGCCTCACGAGCCAGACGGACCCGAACGGCCTGGTCACCACTTTCACGTGGGATGCGTACGACCGGCTCCTCACGCGCACCATTGGCACAGGACCTGGCCAGACCACGACCCTGACCTATCACCCCACCGGCACGATCGCGACGGTATCGCTGCCCGGCGGGCTGGTCACCGGCTACACATACGACACCGCGCAGCGCCTGACCGGTTGGAGCAACAACCGCGGCGAGAGCGGCACCTACACCCTCGATGCCGCCGGCAACCGGCTGACGGAGCAGACGCTCGACACGTCCGGTTCGATCGCCTGGACGACTGCGCGCACCATCAACAAGCTCAACCGCGTCGCCACCCAGACACAAGGGACCAATCAGAACGAGAGCTTCAGCTACGACGCCAGCGGCGACCGCATCGCTCAGAGCAACGGGCTGAACCAGAGCACCAGCTGGAGCCTGGACTCGCTGGCCCGCGTCAAGACCATCACCGATGCGGCCAACGCCAGTGCCGGCCTCAGCTACAACGCACTCGATGCCGTCACCCAGGCCAGCGACTTCAACGCGGTTGCCACCAGCTACAGCCGTGACGCCCTGGGCAACGCCACGGCCGAAGCCAGCGCTGACAGCGGCCCCCGCAGCAGCCAGTACGATGCGCTCGGCCTGCCCAGCCAGATCATCGATGCGCTCGGCCAGGCCACGAGCATCACGCGCGATGCGCTGGGACGTCCGACCAGCCTCGTCTTCGCCGACGGCAAGACCACGACCCTGCGCTACGACCTGAGCGCCAACAGCAAGGGGTACCTCAGCGAGATCATCGACCGCTCCGGCACCACCGAGTACACCCGCGATGCCCACGGGCGCGTCACTCTCAAGAAGCAAACCCTGGCGACAGGCGCAACTACGGGTAGCGTTCAGCAAGTTGGCTACACCTACAACACCGCCACCGGCCAGCTCGCCAGCGTCACGTACCCGGGCGGCGGCGTGCTCAGCCACTTCTACGACACGACCGGCCGCCTCGTGCAGCTCGGCTGGAACGGTGCCCCGCTGATCGATGCCGTCACCTGGAATGCCTTGGGCCAGCCCACGGGATGGAGCTGGGCCTTCACAAGCACCAGCCCGAAGCTCGCGGCCAACCGCAGCTACGACAGCGCCGCGCGTCTGACCCAGACCGAGTTCAGCAGCTACACCTACGACGCGGCCGGGCGCGTCGGCAGCCTTACGCAGAACCTGTGGGGCCCTGCCGACAGCGATCCGGCTCACAGCACCATTGCAGTGGCCGACAACACCTGGATCGTCGGTTACAGCGCGACGGGCCGCATCGTCAGCTTCACTGGTCCTGGCGACAGCGCCAGCTTCAGTTATGACGCCAACGGCAACCGGATGGCGAACACCCGGGTTCTGGCAGGCCAGACCACCAGCCGCGGCTATACCCTGGGGCCGGGCAGCAACCGCCTCGCCGGCTTCAGCCAGACCATCAACGGCACCAGCAGCACCAGCGTCGCCTATGGCTACAACGCCAACGGCGACCTGACGAGCGATGGCCTCAGAAGCTATGGCTACGACGCGGAAGGCCGCCTGGCCACGGCCACCACGGGCGCCAACGATGTCAGCCCGACCACGCGCTACGCACACAACGCCTTGGGCCAGCGCGTGTTCAAGACCGAGCCTCTGTACCCGCCCAGCCAGGGCGACGAGAACGACCCAGGCTTCTGGAACAGTCTCGTGGCGTTCTTCACCAAGCTGTGGAGCCCGACCACGACACAAGCCGAGCAGCTCGGCTTTGCCTATGTCTACGACGAACAGGGCAGCCTGATTGCGGAGGTGGGCAGCGGCGGCACGAACAGCTCGGGCGAGGCGCAGTACATCTACCTGCCGACAGCCAATGGGCCGATGCCGATCGTCGCCGTGGTCAATGGCGCCACGTATGCGGTGCACAGCGATCACCTGAACACGCCGCGCAAGCTCACCGACGCGAGCGGACAGGCAGTCTGGCAATGGGGCTACAGCGCGTTCGGAGAGGACAAGCCGACGCTGGCGAAGAACCGGTTCGCCAATCTGGAAGTGACACCGAACCCGGGCACGACCAGCATCGCAGAAGTGAAGTTCAACCTGCGGTATCCGGGGCAATACGCGGACGAGGAGTCTGGGCTGTTCTACAACTACTTCCGCAGCTATGACGCGAGGACGGGGCGGTACAGCCAGCCTGATCCGATTGGGCTGGACGGGGGGTGGAATCGGTTCGGGTATGTCGATGCGGACCCACTGAGCTTTGTCGACCCGGAGGGCTTGCGAAACGCACGCCCCGCAACTCAAGGAGGCAATGCATACAACCGGCGCCAATGGGAGCGGCATGGGCCAAAGCCTATCCAGACGCCACGAGGCGGAGGGACTCAATCGGCCTGGGAGGCTGCGGCGCAAATGCCCGTACCCGATCCGGAGGCCGGTGACTACCGATTCAGGTGTGTTCGATGGGAGTGTTCGCAGCGGTCTTGCACGCCCGGGAAGTCACCGACCGATTTCCTGCCACCGGCCTATTTCAAGGACTCGCCTCCGGAAGGTTGCCGGTGCACGCAGACAATGCTGGGGCCCGTCTTCAATCCGCCGAGCTTCGATCCGAAATCGGACTTGCCTGGGTTGGTGGACAAGTACAGAAACAGCGATGGTCAAATCCGGCGCATGCTGGATGCCATGCGCCCCTGAGGAGTGAGTGTTGAAGGTCGAACTCGGAATCGGTGTTGCCGGGGTCCTCATCGGTTTGGCGCTGATGGCGACAGGGCAACGCATGTGCCGCACGACCTGCTGGGTCGACAACGTATTCAAGATGCTCCTGCCGACCTCGTATGAATCCTGGGCAGGTGGACTGCCGGTGCTTCTGATCGGAGTGGGCATCATCGGACACGCGATCTACAGACGATTCAGGAGACCCAATTAGGCACGCCGAGATGCGACTGAAGCGCTCGATCACATTTGTCTCTGCAGCTCTTGCCCTGCTATCTCTGGCGGCAGGATGGTATAGCTGGGAGCGAGGCCAGCAGCCGCGGCAAGCCGCGCAAGAGACTGCCAGCACTGGTGACGGGCACAAATTCATCAAGGTGGTAGTCGACAAGAATGTCGAGTCGTGGACGGTAGTGGAGTTGCAGTAAAGACCCCACCACGCGGCATCTTTCCCAAACCCCAACGCATGCATGCAGACCGCGAAGAAAAACTGGTCGCCGCCCGCAAGGCATACACGGACGGCCTGCTTTATCTGGCCTTTGATCTCTATCAAGTGCAGGCAGACGAAGGGCATGTCGAAAGCCAGGTGTTTGTCGCCTGGATGTTGTCTCAGGGGGTTGGCTGCGAGAAAGACGAGAGCCAAGCTGCTGCCTACTACGAGCGAGCAGCAGTTCACGGGCATCCGCTGGGCTGCTTCTACTTCGCCCGTTGGTTGACGCAAGCTGGCGAACATGCGAAGGCCCATCGCTTCTATGCGATGGGCGCAGAAAAGCGACATCTGCCCTCGATGTTTCGTGTCGGCTATTCGTTGGCTCATGGCAAAGGCGTTTCACGCGATCTTCAGCGGTCCTATGAAGTCCTGAAAGAGGCTGCGATGCATGGTCATGCCTTCGCGCTGCGAGAACTGGGTCTTCAAGATCTGCGCGGCAGACGAGGTCTTGTTTGGCAGCCTGTCGGGCTCGTGGAAATTCTTGCCGCAGTGTGCTGGGGCTTCATGGTCTTCATGGCCAATGACGATTCGGATCTTTTGATCTCCTAGACCTTGCTCTGCCGCACAACAATGCTCGCGCAATCATGATTCGCAACGGAAGCTTCAGGTGAAAATTTCCAGATCCGTGGTCAGGTTGTGGGCGCCCTTTGCCTGTGCCTCCCTGCTCACGTTCGTGGCATACAAGACTCTTTGGGCCACTCAGTGGTATTGGGTTTTCCTGTCCCTGCTCGGACTCCTGAGCTGCGGTCTTTCCGCCTTGGTTCTCCGGAAAAGCGGCTTGAAGTACCGGCCAATTTTGGGAGTGGCCGTTGGCCTTCTGCTTGGTCAATGGTGGCTGGTACAGATGCTGATCCTGGATCTTTTTTTCGCGTCGGTGGGTTTGCTCCATAGTCCGTCCTGAACTGCTCTGCGCCTGTTCCCGGAGCTTGGTAGCCCTTTAGCAATCAACACTCTCGTAGCGTCCGCTGCCGTCCCTGAAAACGGAAACCGACAGATGGCGGGCAATCATCAAGAACAACAACATTACTTCTGACTAGATACGGCCCCCGCTTCGGCCTTGAGTACTGGTCAACCGGCGCCTCTCATCCCATCTCCAAATTTCGGCCCAAGTGGTGGCATAGGCTGAGCCTCCGTTGTTCAAAGGAGCTCAACCAACATGCGATACATCACCCGAAAACTCACCGCAGCCTCCATGGCCGCCATCGTTGCCGCATCCACTCTCAGCGGCTGCGTAGTCGCGCCGACGCCCGTTGCCACCAATGTGATCCTGGCGCCAGGCGCACCACTGCCGCCCGGGTATCAAGGCGAGGTGTATGTCGTGAGCGACTGGCAGTCCAGAGGTCTCTATGCGCCTCCACAGGGCTATGCCTGGCGCTATGTCGACGGGCAGTATGTTCTCGTGGCCGTAGCCACCGGAATCATCGCTGCGACTTTCCTGGCTGCATTTTTTGGGCACGGCGGCCATGGCGGGCCCGGGCCAGGTTTTGGTCCTCGCTGAAACAGCACATCTGTTGAATTGCAGGACGGTGAACTTGCTGGACGCACTCCGGGCTTTATGGGCGGCAATGGTCGCCATCGGTCAATTCTTCAACTGGCTCCTGAGCCTTTTGGCGTGACTCAATCTCCTCCACGCTCCTGCGGCTCGCCCAGCGACAGCATCAGCCGGTTGGCCCAGTTGAAGAACGCCGCGCCGTGGATGACGTCGGCAATCGCAAGGTCATCCAGGCCTTGCGCACGCAGCTGCTCGATGTGCTCCGCGCCAAACGCAGATGGCGTAGCCGACAGCGCAACCGAGGCCGCCACGATCGCATTCCAGCGTTCGCCCAGGTCGGCCTTCACGCCCTCGTCCAGCAGGCGCTGCACATCGTCCGTGCGCTGCGAGAAATGCGAGGCGAAGCGCGCATGCACCGAGGCGCAGTAGATGCAGCCGTTGTAGCGCGAGGCTGCGGCGGCTGAGAGTTCGCGCTCGGCGCGCGGCAGGCCGGCTTCGGGGTTGTAGAAGATGTCCTTGTCGGTGCGCGTGCGTGCGCCCAATATGTCCGGGTCGCGCGCCAGCAGACGGAAGTACGGCGACTTGGCACGCGATGCGTCCACCAGCCCGGCGAAATGCCGCTCGGTCAGTTCGGCCTCCGGCAGCGGTTCGAGCCAGGGCAACCATTCGAGCTGTGCCTGCGTGAAGGCATTCGGGTGCGTGTTGTGGGGATGGCTCAGGGCCGATTCGGCAGTCATGGTGTTCCTCGGGTCAGTTGACAAGGGTGACGGGACGTTGCGCCAGCGCCCTGAGGCCGGTGACGACACGGATCTGGAATGCGAGGAAGGCCACGAGCTGCGACAGAGTCACGATCTCGGTGCTCGACCACCCCGCATCGAGCAGCGACTGCAGCGCGGCCGGGCTCGCATCGCGCGGGTGAAAGACGAGCAGATGCGCATGCGCGAGGCCGGCCGAAAGCCGCTCACCAAGCGCCGGACGCTGCACAGTGCCCACCGTGTAAGAAGGACCGGCCACGTCCTCTGCACTGAGGGGGCCTGCGGGATAGCGGCCATAGGGCCCTTGCGCAGCGCCCTGCTTCGTTTCGATGGCAATGGCCTCCGCCAACCCGGCGCGAGCGCCCTGCCCCGCCAGCGCATCGGCATAGAAGCGCGCCACGTCGAGCTGCCCGTGCAATCCGGCGACGAAGGTAGCAACGGCAAACCGGTCCGCGATCTCGAAATTTCCGAACACAGGCGGCGTCGGCGCGAACAGCGAGAGATAACTCTGCTGCGCATGGGTCCGTGCCTGCTCGCGCTGTGCGCGGATGTGGTCGAGGTGGCTGCCCGGCTCGATGCCGACGAGCCGGTCGATAACGTCGGGCACAGCGGACACAGAAGAAGAAACGGTGGCGTTCATGAAATCCAGCCTAGAGAAGTGCAAGGGATTGAAGGTCCGACACGCTCGCACCGCGCGCCCAGCCCAGGGCCGGCGCAACCACGGTGGCGGTCAGTTCGATGGAGCGCAGGATCGCCTCGTGCGGCGGATCGACCGAATGCACCTGGCAGACCAGGTCGGTCACGCGTGCGAGCGTTCTGTCGGCGCGCAGCGAGGCGATCACGTCGTCGGGCGATCCAACGTGAACGTCGTACGCGGCGATCAATTGTTCGAGCGATGCATCAGGGCCGACGCGGTCCGCGAGGCCGACCTGTCCCGAAGCGGCAAAGCGGGCCGCCGAACGGCGCAGACCGATGTCGGCCAGACGAAGCGCTTCCTTGCGCGTCTCCGCGACAAAGACGCTGCGCGAGCCCACGATGCGCGGCGTGCTGCCGGGCGGCAATGCAGCCAGGTAGGCGTCGACGATCGGGTTCTGGATGTCGGCAAGCGACGCGTCGGGCGCGTGCTCGGGACGCGGCTGCGTGCGCGAGAGCATCAGGCCGTCGCCGGCCTCCCCCGCGCGCGTGCCACCGCTCACCGAGAACGTGGCCTGCCAGATGCGGTCCAGTAGCGGCGAGCCCGCGGGGTACAGCGTGTCGCCGCCCTGCAGCGGCTTGCCGGCCCACGCTGCGCGCACCGCGGCAAGCTGTCTCGCGAAGATGGCCGAACGGTCATTGCCATCCAATCCGAAGGCGGCGAAAGATTCAGGCGTGCCACCCGTTCCCACGCCCACTTCGAGCCGGCCGTGCGAGAGCAGATCCAGCACGACCGCATCCTCCGCAACGCGCACGGCGTTTTCCAGCGGCAGCGTGACGATGCCCGTGCCCAGGCGAATGCGCTTCGTGCGCGAGGCCACATAGGCCAGGAAGACGAACGGCGACGGCAGTCCGCCCTCGTGCTCGTGAAAGTGATGCTGCGCCACCCAGGCCGAATCGAAGCCGAAGGCCTCGGCATGGGCGATCTGCGCGGCGGCGAGGCGATAGCGCTCGGCGGCTGTCGCGTCGTCGAGCAGGCGGCTGAAGAAGCCGAGGCGAAGCTGGCGCGGAGTATGGGAAGTAATACCGGGCATCCGGAGAAGGCTGGGTTGTCGAAAGCCTTCGAGTCTTGCCCGTGATGCGGTTCGCAGGGAAATCCGGATTTCGCGCTTGTTTATGCGGTTTGCATGTATCGCCGCCAGCCTTCGCAGCGGGAGCGCGGAAAGCCGTTCACGCCGTCGTCGGGCGTATCTCCGCTGTGCAAACGCGATTCCGGCCTCCCATCTTGGCCGCGTACAGGGCCTTGTCGGCCGACTGAATCAGCTCCTTCGGCGGTCCGTGGGTGACCGAGGGGCTGAGCGCATCCACGCCAGCGCTCAGCGTCACGAAGCCGTCGGGAGCACCGGCGTGCACGATTGCCAGGTCGCGCACCGCGCTGCGAATTCTTTCCGCCAGCACGGCCGCGCCAGCCACATCGGTATTCGGCAGCAGCACGGCCAGTTCTTCCCCGCCGTAGCGGGCAGCGAGGTCTCCCGGGCGGCGGGATGCGAGGCCTGCGATGGTGCGGCCGATCGTCTGCAGGCACTCGTCCCCGGCCGTATGGCCGTAGATGTCGTTGAACTGCTTGAAGCAATCGACATCGATCAGGATGAGCGCCAGGGTGCTCGCGTCTCGCATGGCCCGGCTGAATTCGTTGTCGAGCGTCACGTCGAACTGCCGGCGATTCGCCAGCCCCGTAAGGCCGTCCTCCATCGCAAGGGTGTTCAGGGTCTTGTTGAGCGTCTCCAGCGCGTCGCGTGCGCGCCGCAGTTCGGCCTCGGTCTTGCTGCGCAGCTCCATCTGCTTCACCAGCCGCCATCCCACGAAACCGACGATCGACGCCAGGAGAATGACGCCCCCCGTATGCCAAAGCGTTTCCCGCCACCAGGCGGCCAGGATCTCATCCTTGGAAAGGGCCGCTGCAACGAACAGCGGGTAGTTGGTGAGGCGCCGGAAGCTGTTCAGCCGCGTGATGCCGTCCTGCGCCGACAGGATTTCGGCCGTCCCGACCGGGCCCTGGGCCACGTATGCACGAAAGAGACCGGTATCCAGCATGCTTCTGCCGACCATGTCGGTGCTGTACGGCCGGCGAGTCATCATCGTCCCGTTCTCGAGGATCAGTGCAACGGCGCCTGCCTGGCCTATGTCGAGGCTGTCGTAGAACTTCGTGAAGAAGTCGACCCTGATCGTTGCAAGCGCCACCCCGGCGAAGCTGCCGTCCGCATGATTGATGCGTCGGGAGACGGGTACGAGCAGTCTGCCGGTGGTCCGACTCCTCACCGGCACACCGACGTGCGGTCCGCGCTCCTCGTGCTCGCGGTGAAAAAGAAAGTACTCGCGGTCCGCGTTGTTCAGGTTTTGCGGCGGCGGTGCTTGCCGGGAGTTTGCGACCCAGTTTCCATCCTTGTCGTAGATGTGAAGCCCATCGAGTTGCGGGAGTTCGGCCACCCGCATCGCGAACACCTTGCGAAGCCGTTCGATGGCCTCCGGCCCCGTGCCGTCGTGTTCGATGCGCTCGACCATGCCGACCAATGCGGTGTCAGCCTGCTTGATCGTGTCGTCCGCCTGCTGCGCCATTGCGCGAGCGAGATTCGACGTAGCAACGCTCATCTGCTGAAGCTGGACCGTTCGCGAATGCCAGCTGTTCAAGCCGTCGAGCGCCACGAGGGCGAGGCAAACCACGGCCACGAAGGCCGTCGTTCGGAAGGTGATGGATGGTCGACGAAACACGATGTGCCTTCGAAGCAGTGATGTCTGAAGCCTTGCCCGACTTTGACACAGCTGCGGCCGAATCGTCACCTTCCGCGCAACCTGCAGGCGCAGCCGTCAGCGCGGCTCAGACCGGCCGCACGTCGAAGAACGCCTCGTCGGTGTCTCCCAGGTCGCGAAAGCCCGCGGTGCGCGCCGCGTCGTAGGCCTTGGCCCAGCGCTTGGCTATCGCGATCTCCGCCTTCGACAGATCGCTTTCGCTCGATTCGCTCGCGTTCTGGAATGCGCGCAACGCCTCGACCACATCGACGCCCAGTTGCCGGTCGATCTCGCGCCGGAAGCGCTGCTCGGCGACCTTCACGGCATCGGCTGCCGGGTGCGGGTAGTCGGCTAGCCGCACGGCATACGTGACACGCGCCTCGATCTCGACGTCTTCGAACTGGAACGGCTCCTCGCGGTCTTCTTGCAGCAATGGCGGCGGTGGCGCTTGCTGCGACAGTGCGATGGGCAATGCCGTTGCTGCGACCCGCGGGAAGAAAAGCTCAAACTGGTTCATGGTTCATCGCCCCCAGCGCGTACCACGCTGATCAAGGCTTGCGGCCAAAGACTGGATAAATATACAGTGTTTTGCTATTGTTAACCAGCCTGCGGCTGGTTGGGCAGTCGATTCAGCAACCGTCGTGTATTCGGTTGCACCGCCGCGGCGACCAAATGGGGCGATCAGTCGGACTTCTTTGAAGGCAAGTCGCCCTCACGCAGCTTGCGGCCCACCCACATCATTCCCGTCGCGTAGTCGGCAGCGCCGACCTGGATGCCGCCCACAGTTCGCAGCGCGCCGGTGCCGTCGTCGGTGGCTGGCCCTTCGCCGGTGTATTCGCCGGGCACCAGCACCCGTCCGTCCTTCAGGAAATCGGCGATGCGCAGTTCGCGCATGGCGCGGCCCCAGTGCCATTGCTTCTTGATGTCGTAGCTGCTGGTCTTCTTCGGTGGGTTGGTTTTCTTCATTTCATTCGGCTGCATCAAACACTGCCGCCGAGCATAGCCGCGCCCTACTCGGCGCAAGGCCTGGCCGCGCCCCCCGGCACCGACGGCTGAAGCTTCACCGGCTCTGTTGCTTCCCCTGCCTCCACATAGTTGAGGTCAACAGGGTGAACAATTGCTGCGGCGAACTCGCCGTCGAACTTGACCAGGACGTGTTCCCCGCTGGCGCCGGTGATGACACCGAATTTGCCGTTGAGCTCGACACGGCTTCCGCGTCGCGCGGGCACTTTGAAACGCACACGGATATAGGGCAGTCCTACCCGGAAATACTCGACCATTTGATTCCCCGACTTTCTTGTGGCTCGCATCAGCGGCTGTCTTGACAGGACACACCCACCGGCCGCGACACCTGCGACATGCAGTAATGCACTGTCTCTGCATGGCCACGGGGATACGTGTCGGTCAGAGCCTACGCTTGCTGACAGCCATTGGACATCCGCCAATTGGCTAACACCACCCATGTTTGTGGGTTCCGCCAATCGGTGTAGATGCGAAGCCGCTAGTCGAGCTCGCCGACAGCGTCGTCTTCTTCAGCGAACGCCGATTCGTCGACCTCTTCGCGCGGGCCGACGTTCAGGTCTTCCGACAGGCCGCGCAGCACGGTGTAGCCCGCCTGCAACGCCTCGGCGTAGGTATGAAAGCCCTTGGCCGCCTCCATCAGCGGTTCGAACTCCATCGAGTTGTCGAAGGATTCCAGCAGTACCCAGAAATAGTCGCCCTCGTCGTGTTGATCCACTGTCAGGGCGATGGAGATAAGTTGACCAGCCATTCGCGCATGGTGGCGCGCCCAAATGACAATCCGAAGAAGCAGGTGTGAACGTTCGGCTTCTACGTTGCCTTCTCCGCCAGCCACCACTCACCGGTCAGCCGGCAGCCTCCAGAAACTCGAAGCCCATCGTCCGCGCGTGGTAGTGCAGCCCGCCGTCCTGCACGATGAGAAAGAGCGCGCCGCGCGCGCCTGCGTTGTGGTGCGAATGCGGCGCACCCGGCGGCGTGACCAGCGTGGACCACGGCGCCCACGGGCACGCCGCACCGCCCACCATCGAATGGCAACCTTCGCCCTGCACCACCAGCGTGATGGCGGCGGAATTGTGGCGGTGCGTGCGCTGGTGGGTGTTCGGCTCGAGCGTGTTGAAGCTCAATGTCAGCGTGGGCGTGAGGTTGCGTGCGGCGGCCTGCCGGTCGGACGAGAAGATCAGCGCGCGGCCCGAGGTCTCGTCGCTCGTGCCGCTCGAGAAAATCAGCGCGAACTGGCGCTCTATCTCCGCGGCCGGATAGTGCACGGCGTCGATGGTTGCCTTGGCCACGGGCGCCGGCTGCGCGCGCTCAAAAGCCAGCTGCGGCTCGTTGCCGACGGTCCACAGCAGCACACCCTCGGCGCCCGCCTCGATCCGGTAGCCCGGCGCGCCGGGCAGCAGGAACACGTCGCCCGTGCCAAAGGTCAACCTGTCGACCGCACCCGTCAGGCTGCCGCTGCCGGAAATCACGTACCAGACCGAACCGGTGGCGCACACGTCCAGCGGCAGCAGCGCATCGCGGGCGGCAATGCGAACGTAGCGCGCAAGCATCAGCGGCGTGGTGGCCGGGAAGCCACAGCCCAGCGCCCGCGACTGGTCGCAATCGAACATGCCATAGCGTCCTTCCGGCGGTGGCGCGAAGAGCCGCGCGGGCACCTCGGGCAGCTTCACGTTGAAGGCGTTGCCGGAATTGAAGAAGCGCGCCCTGGCCTGCGCAACGCTGGCCGGCGCGCGCGGATGCTGCATCGGCAGATCGGCCATGTCGACGATGGCGGCGATGTCAGCGGCAGTCATGCTCAGGTCCTCACATAGGGCAACAGCACGCGCAGCAGCACGTTCGCACCGGCTGCCACATGCGCGGGCTCCGCCCACTCATGTTCCGCATGGCTCACGCCGTCGCGGCAGGGAATGAAGATCATCGCGCTCGGGCACAGCGGTGCCATGTGGCGCGCGTCGTGGCCGGCAGCCGAAAGAATCGGCATGTGCGGCTGTCCGATGCGCTCGGCGGCTTGCGCGATCGCCTGCTGCAAGGCGGGATCGAAGCCGTTGGACGGCGCATCGACCAAGGGGGTCACGCTCGCCTGGCACGGCGCGGCAAGCGAGTCGCACAGCGCGGCCAATCGCTGTCCCAGATGTTCGAGCACCGCGTTGTCGGGATGCCGCAGGTCGATGCGCAGCGTCACCCGCTCGGGCACCACCGAGGGCGCGTTCGGCTCCACCTGCAGCCGGCCGATGGTGAATTTCACCGCGTCGTCGTGGCCACCGATCTCGGCATAGAGCGCCGTTGCGATGCGCGTGAAGGCTGCGAGCGCATCGCGCCGCTCGACCATCGCGAGCGTGCCGGCGTGACCACGCTCACCCTCGATCACGACATCGAATGTCTTCTTGCCCTGGATGCCGGTGACGACACCGATCACGCACTCCTGCGCTTCCAGTATCGGCCCCTGCTCGATGTGCGCCTCTACATAAGCCGCCACCGGAAAGCCCAGCGACCGCCGCCGCAGCGACGGGAACGCAGCGTGCAAGGCATCGAGCGCATCGGCGACAGAGATGCCGCTGGCATCGCGCACCGCACGCACGGCCTCGAGGCTGCGCACGCCGGCAAAGGCCTCCGAGCCCATCATGCCGGGCGCGAAGCGCGAGCCCTCTTCGTTCATCCACGCCACGCAGACGACGTCCACCGGCGGATGCACGCCACGCGCGGCCAGCGTGGTCAGCACTTCCAGCGCGGCCACCACGCCGTACACACCGTCGAAGCGCCCGCCACCGGGCTGGCTGTCGAGATGGCTGCCTGCGAGCACTGGTAGCGCGTCGCGGTCGATACCCGGCAGCGCGATGAAGAGATTGCCGGCCGCATCGGTTGAAGGCTCCAGCCCCGCCGACAAGGCCCAGTCGATCATCGTGCGCCACGACGCGATCTCTTCCGCGCTCAGCGCCTGCCGGTCTACACCGCCGCCCGGCGTGGCGCCGATGCAGGCGAGCGTCATGAGCCGGTTCCACAGACGGTCGGCATCGATGCGCCAGATGCCTTGCTCTCCGGCGACTTCTTCGGTGGCGGTTTCGGCGGTCATCAGTCGGTCTTCATGATCTGGCTGGGCAGCGCACGCGGATCGCGCGGCTTCCACTGGCCGGCCTCGACCTGGGCGAAGAACTCGGCCAGCAAGGCGTTGAACGCAGCGGGCTCTTCCAGGTTGAGCGTGTGGCCGGTCTTGGGCATCACGGCGAGGCCGCAGGCCGGCACGGTCTTCTTCAGGAAGATGCCGGGCTGCAGGCAATGGTCGTCCTCATCGCCGACCACCACGAGCGAGGGCACGTTCATCACGCGCAGATCGCTCTCCAGGTCGTAGATCGACGGGCGCCGCGCCTGCACGCCGCGCATGGTGTTGGCCGCGCCCACTGCATCGTGCTCGCCGAGCCAGGTCGCAAACTCCTGCCAGCCGCGCGGGTCCTTGTTCTGGAACTGCACGCGGCTCGCGCCCAGCGAATAGGTGCGGGCGAATTTCTCGGAGCCCTGCGCTTCGAACTGTTTGGCCACTTCGAGCGAGACGCCGCGGAAATATTCCTCGTGCTCTTTCTCCGCGCCGTAGCCCGCGCCGGCAATCACCAGCGACGACGCCCGCTTCGCATGACGCAGGCCGAAGTGCAGCGTCGCAAAGCCCCCCATCGACAGGCCCACGATGTGCGCGCGCTCCAGCTCCAGCGCGTCCATCACCGCGGCGATGTCGTCGGCTGCGGTGGCTTGCGAATAGCGCTCCATGTCGGCCGGCACGTCCGACGGCGGATAGCCGCGTGCGCCGAAGGTCACGCACTGGTGGCGCCGCGCGAAGTAGCGCATCTGCGGCTCCCAGCTGCGGTGGTCGCCGCCGAACTCGTGCACGAACACGATCGGCGTGCCGCTGCCGGCGGTCTCGTAGTAGAGGCGAACGCCGTCGAGGGTGGTGGCGAAACTCATGGCCGGGCCCTCCTCAGAAAAGCGCCGCCGTGGCCGGCAGGCTGCGCGCGCGCTCGACCGCCTGCGGCAGCACGTCGCACAGCGCCTGCGCCCACGCTTTCGGCACGGTGGTGGAGATCTTCACGAAGCGATGTCCGAAGCGCGGCGTGTGATACGTGCCCTGCCGCACCATGATGTCGTGCTCGCCCAGCGCGGTGACCAGCGCCTCGGGCGTCACACCCGCCTTGCTGCACTCGACCACGATGAAGTTGGCCTGCGACGGGAACACCGGTACCTCGAAGCCCGGCAGCTTGGCGAAGGCGTCGACGATCATTTGCTGGTTCTCGCGCTGCTGCGCGATCACTTCGGCCATCCATTCGTCCTTCACGCTCAGGCCCGCGATGGCCGCGCGCTGCGCCAGCACGCTTGCGCCCAAGGGCGCCTGCGAATGCGGCAGGATGCGCGCGAGCAGTTCGGGCGAGGCCACGAGCGCGCCGAGACGCAGGCCCGCGAGGCCGAGCCACTTCGAAAAGCTCACGATGGTCACCGTGCCTTCCGGGTAGAAGCGCGAAGCCAGCGTGTGGCTGTCGGCAAAGTCGCGGTAGGTGCAGTCGTGAATGAGGATGGCGCCGATCTCGCGCGCGCGGTCCGCGAAGGCGCGGATCTCGTCTTCGGTGTAGGTGGTGCCCAGCGGGTTGTTCGGGTCCACGAGATAGATGACGGCAGTGTTCCCGTCGGTCGACGCGGCCAGCGCCTCGGCCGACAGCTTGAAACCATATTCCTGCCCGTAGATCGGAATCTCGGTGATCACCGAGCCGGCCTTGGCGGCAAACTGCAGCGGCCACTTCCAGCCCGGGTCGGTGGTCACAAAGCCCTTGCCCGCCACGCAGAACGCACGGCAGGCCAGCGCCAGCGCGGACACCGCGCCATCGGTCACCACGGCCGACTGGTCCGGCACGCCCAGGTCGGCCACGATGGCCGAGCGCAGCGCTTCCATGCCGAGCGGTGGCGCATAGGCGTGAAAGCTCTCGTCGTCGATGGCGTCGTGCAGCGCCTTTCGCACGGCCGGGTGCAGGGGAAAGTGGTTGGTGTTCTGGCCCAGCCACATCAGGTCGGGGTTGGTGAACAGGCGGTCGAAATACTGGTTGCGGGTTTCGGCGTCGCTCGTCACGGCCGGCACTGCAGCGGCGGGGTTCAGCGCTGCGTTCATGCCGCGAGCCTCCGGGCCTGTTCGGCCTCGACCACCTTCTTGCTGGTCTTGATGATCGAGCCACGCGCCGCGATGCCGCCGTCGATGGTCACCACCGTGCCGGTGATGTAGCCCGCGCGCGGCGAGGCCAGGAACACCATCAGCTCGGCCACCTCTTCCGGCGTGGCCGGGCGGCCGCCGGGGTAATTGTCGAACAGCTCTTCCCAGCGGCCTTCGTCGCCATGGGTGTCGAAGGCGCGGCGCTTCATGAGCTTGACCATGCGGTCGGTCGCCACGGGGCCGGGGTTCACGCCCACCACGCGGATTCCGTCGTCCAGGCTCACGCCGCCCAGGGCACGCGTGAACGCCATCACCGCCGCATTGCCGGTGGAGCCGGCGATGTAGTTGGCGTCCCAGTTCTCGCCGGAGTTGCCGATGTCGTTCACGATCACGCCGCCGCCCGCGGCCTTCATGCGCGCGTAGTAGATCTGGCTGAGCTCCATGTAGCCCAGCACCTTGAGCTGGAAGCCCCGGCGCACCACGGCGAAGTCGAGCGATTCGATGGGGCCGGCAGGAATGTCGCCCGCATTGTTCACAAGGATGTCGACGTGCCCCACTGCTTCGGCCAGCTGCGCCATCGCGCCGGGTGCGGCCAGGTCCATCGGGTGGATGCGCACGTTGATCGGGTAGATCTTCTCGATCTCTTCCTTGGCGGCCGCCAGTGCGGCACCGTCGCGCGCGGCCAGTTGCAGGTGGCAGCCTTCGGCCGCGAACGAATGGGCGGCCGCAAGGCCGATGCCCTTGGAGGCGCCGGTGATGAGGACGGTCTTGCCTTCGAGTTCGAGTTTCATGGAGTGATGTCCTGGGATGCGATCGAAAAAGGGTGGCGTTGAGTGCGTTGAAAGAAGGGGCTCAGGCAGCCCCGTTGTCCTGCTCGGACAGCGCGGCGATCAGGTCGACGATGTCGTCCTCGAGCAGGCTCACGTGGTCGATGGCGGCGTTGAACGCGGCGCCCGGGTCGTTGCGCCGGATGGCGTCGAGGATGGCGCCGTGCTCGCCGATGGTGGCGGTCATGCGACCGGGCTGGAAGGTCACGTAGCGGCGGTACACGCGCACGCGCTTGCGCAACGCGCGCGTCTGCTCGGCGAGGTAGTGCGTGTTGGAGGCCTCGTAGAGCGCGTCGTGAAAGTCCTGGTTCACGTCGTAGAAGCGCGAGTGGTCGCCCGAGGCGAGGATGCTCGTCAGCTCGTCGTGCAACTGGCTCATGCGCTGCTTCTGCACTTCTGTGGCGCGGCGCGCGGCGAACTTGGCGCACAGGCCTTCCATCACCGCCATCATCTGGAACATCTCGATGAGCATGGGCAGCGAGATGCGCGCCACGCACACGCCCCCCTGGCGGCTGCGCAGGTCGACGAGGCCTGTGGCCGCCAGCGCCTTCAGCGCCTCGCGCACCGGTGTGCGCGACACCTTGAAGCGTTCGGCCAGCTCGGCCTCGTCGAGCCGCGCGCCAGGCTTCATGACGCCGCTGACGATCAGGTCTTCGAGCGTGTCCTTCAGCTCGTCGGACAGCGTGGCGCCCTTGCCGCGCTGGCGCTCGCGTCCGCGCAGCGCCGGAGGTTCTGCTGCCATCTCGGGTTCGTTCGGTTCCATGTTCTTGCCTTCCTTGTTGTGCTTGTCTTTGTCGGTTTTCTTCAAACGTGGGGCCTGCTCATCGGGTCGGAATTTCAGAACGGGCGGTCACCGGCCACGGTGGTGCGATGCATCACGCGGCGGTACACGTTGTCGTCGTACGGCGTGGCGCGGTGCATGGTGCAGCGGTTGTCCCACACCAGCAGGTCACCGGCGAGCCACTTGTGGCGATAGCTGAACTCCGGCGAGATGGCGTGCGCGTTCAGCTCGGCCAGCAGCGCGGTGCTCTCGTCGGCGGGCAGGCCATCGATGTGCTTGACCACGTCTTCGCCCACGTAGAGCGAGAGGCGGCCGGTTTCGGGGTGCGTGCGCACCAGCGGATGCACCACGTCGGGCGTGGCCGCCAGTTGCTCGGGCGTGAGCGGGTTGCGGTCGGCAAAAGCCTTGCCGTAGTAGTTGGCGTAGCTGTGCGTGGCCGTCATGTGGCGGATGCGCGCCTTCATGTCGTCGTCCAGCGCTTCGTAGGCGGCGTGCATCGAGGCGAAGAAGGTGTCGCCTTCCACCGGCGGCACTTCGAGCGCGTAGAGCAGCGCGCCCATCGAGGGCTCGGCCTTGTACGAGAGGTCGGAGTGCCAGTTCCAGCCCTCCTTGTGGTTGCCGATGGGCTTGCCGTTTTCCGACACGTTCGACAGCACGTAGACCTCGGGGTGCTCCTTCTTCAGGAACTGCGTGAGCACGTGGCCCAGCAACGTGCCGAAGCGGCGCGAGAAGGCCACGTGCTGCGATTCGTTGATGCTTTGGCCGCGAAACAGCAGCACCGAGCGCTGGTTGAGCGTGTCGCGCAGCACCGCGAAGTCGGCGTCGCTCACGGACTCGCGCAGGTCGATGCCTTTGACTTCGGTGCCGATGAAGGAGGTGAGGTTCTCGAGTTGCATGGTCGAAATGTGTCTCTGGGAATGAAGAGGAAAGTGCCGGCGTTCAGAGCCGGTAGTCGGGCTGGGTGCGCTCCAGCATGCGCAAGAACGCAGGCCATTCGCGCGTGCCGGGCGGCAGGATGTCGCCGGCGAATTCGGTGAACTGGCGCGCGGCCAGATCGCTCACTTCGGGCTGCGGGTACACCAGCGATTCGCCGGGCGCCACACCGCCCTGCGCGAGCAGTTGCACCTTGGCCGCCTTCTCGAAGTAGTACATGAGGATGAAGGCCTCAGGGATGGTGCGGCCCACCGTCAGGATGCCGTGGTTGCGCAGCACCAGCGTGTGGTGCGGGCCCAGGTCGCGCACCAGCCGCTCGCGCTCGCCGGTTTCCAGCGCCACGCCTTCGTAGTCGTGGAAGGCGGTGTGGCCCTGGTAGCGCATCGCGAATTGGCTCAGCGGCGTCAGGCCGTTGGGCATGGCGGCAATGGCGGTGCCGGCCTCGGAGTGGGTGTGCAGCACGCACAGCGCATCGGGCCGACCCGCATGGATCGCGCTGTGGATCACGAAGCCGGCCTGATTGACCTCGGCGTCCGTGTCGTCCACCTTGTTGCCGTCCAGATCGATCTTCACCAGCGACGAAGCCGTCACTTCAGAGAACAGCAGCCCGTACGGGTTGATGAGGAAGTGATGCTCCGGCCCCGGCACGCGTGCCGAGATGTGGTTGTAGATCAGGTCGTCCATGCCGAAGTGCGCCACCAGCCGGTAGCAGGCGGCGAGCTGCACGCGCAGCTCGGCTTCGGTGTCGGGGTATGCCGCGGGATTCGTCTTTGCCATCAGCGCCACCACACCAGTTTCTGGTCGATCCACACCAGCAGGCCGTAGAAGACCATGCTCGCAATCGATGCAACAAGCACCGCCGACCACACGCTCAGCAAGTCGACCTGCTGGGTCGATTCATAGATCATTCGCCCGAGCCCTGCATAGGCGCCCAGCATCTCGCCGACGATCGCGACGATCATGCTGCGCGGCACGCCGATGCGCAGCGCGGTGACCACCGAAGGCATCGCCACCGGCAGGCGCAGGCGCCACACGATCTTCAGCTGCCCTGCCCCGAAGCTGCGCATCAGGTTCACGGCCGCAATGTCGGCCTGCTTCAGGCCGTGCAGCGCGTTCACCAGCATGGTGAAGCCGACAGCCAGCGCCACCAGCGCGATCTTCGAAGCGGCACCGAGGCCGAACCAGATCAGGAACAGCGGCGCATAGGCCACGGTCGGCACGGCATTCACCGCAACCGCCAGCGGCATCACGATGCGCTCCAGCGGCGGCGCCAGCAGCAGCACCACGGCCAGCAGCAGCCCGAGCACGCTGCCCAATGCATAGCCACCGAGCGCCTCGCCCAAAGTGGCCAGCAGCGCGGCCATCAGGCGCCCGGTGTCGGTGAACGCATGCTGCACGATCGTGCCCAGGCTGGGCAGCACGAACGGCGGAATATTGAAGAGCCATATCGCGCCCTCCCACACCGCAAGCAGCACGACGATGCCCAGCACCACCGGCACGACGGGCGATTCCATCAGCTTTCGCTGCGCCACCATACGAGCCTCCTTTCCACGAAGGTGAGCAGCCCGTAGAGCAGCGCACCCATCAGCCCGCAGGCAAACATCACCACCCACAGGCGCACCACGAGGTCGGCGTTCATCGCCTCCATGAGCATCACGCCCAGGCCCACGGTTTCGCCGAACCATTCGCCCACCACCGAGCCGATCAGGCTGAGGCCAATGGCCACGCGCAGCCCGACCATGATCTGCGGCAGCGCCGAAGGCACGGCCAGCTTGAAGAACATCACCAGGCGGTTGGCGCCGAAGCTCTTCATCAGCGCGATGCGCTGCGGGTCGCACGACTTCAGGCCACGCAGCGTGTTCACCGTGACGGGGAAGAAGGTCAGGAAGAACGCCGTCATCACCTTGGCCAGCAGCGAGTTGCCGAACCAGATGACGATGAGCGCGCCGAAGGCCACCACCGGCACCGTCTGCGACACCACGAACAGCGGGAACACCGAGCGCTCCATCCAGCGCGAATAGGTGAACACCGTGCCGCAGGCGCAGCCGAACACCGCGCCCATTGCGAAGCCGAGCACGGTTTCGAGCAGCGTGCGGCCGAAGCCGCGCATGAGCTGCGGCCACACCGACCACGCGTCCTGCGCGATGGCGCTCAGCGCCGGCAGGTAACGCGGCGACGGCGCGAAAGCGTGCACGCAGATCTCCCACACCAGCGCCAAGCCCACGAAGGCCAGCGCGGGCGAGCGCACTGCGCGCTGCAAGAGGGCGTTCACGAGGCGGTGCCCTCCTGCGCGAAGGTCTTCTGGCTTTCTTCCTCGATCTCGGCCAGCAGGCGCTGCTTGATGCGAATGAACTCAGGCGACAACACCACCGACGGGTCGCGCGGGCGCGGCAGGTCGATCACGGTCTCGCTCTTCACCGTGCCGGGGCGCGCCGTCATCACCAGCACCTTGTCGCCGAGCAGGATCGCCTCGTCGATGTCGTGCGTAATGAAGAGCACCGTGCGGCGGTGCCTGGCCCAGAGCTCCAGCAGCCAGTGCTGCATGCGAGTGCGCGTGAGCGCGTCGAGCGCGCCGAAGGGCTCGTCGAGCAGCATCAGGTCGCGCTCGAACAAGAAGGTGCGCATCAGCGCCACGCGCTGGCGCATGCCGCCCGAGAGCTGGTGCGGATAGTGGTTGGCGAAACCCGCCAGGCCGAACTCGGGCAGCATGGCGCGGGCCCGTTCGCGCGCTTCCTTGCGCGGCACGCCTTCCACCTCGAGCGCGAGGATGGCGTTGTCGAGCACGGTGCGCCACGGAAACAGCAAGTCGCGCTGCGGCATGAACGACACCTTGCCGAGCAGTTGGCCGTCGCGCTGCGGTGCGCCACCGAACAGCAGCGAGCCGTCGTCGTCGGGCGGCAGCAGGCCCGCGATCATGTTGAAGAGGGTCGACTTGCCGCAACCCGAGGGGCCCACGAGCGTGACGAATTCGCTCTTCGCGATCCGCAGGTTGACGCCCGACACCGCGACGGTCTGTGCCTGCGCTTCGCCGAAGCGCTTCCACACGTTGACCAGTTCGAGCATGGGCGGCGCCGTGTCGCTCACGGCGGGCGGCATCACTTCGTGAGGCATGAATTTCATGGCTGCGGCGATGCGGCTCAGAACTTCTTGTCGGCGGCGGGCACCTGCGTCCAGAAGCTGGCGTCGTAGGCCTTCGACAGATCGGCCGGCGCCTTCAGCGCCTTGTAGCCGACGAGCTGCGCCTGCATCTTCTCCACCGTGGGCAGGTCGATGGCGAGGATGCCGTCGGTGGTGCCCTTGCCGGCCTTCACGAGCTTCTCGAACTCGTCGAGCATGGCTTCCTGGTGCGCGCGGTTCAGGCTGGGGGCGGCGGCCATGACGATGTCGATGGCTTCCTTCTTGTTCTGCAGCGCGTACTTCCAGCCCTTGATGGTGGCGGTCAGGAAGGCCTGCACCTGCTGCGGCTTCTCGTTGCGGTACTTCTCCGACACGAGCACGGTGTCCTGCTGCACGACCACGCCGTAGTCGTCGGGCTTGATGAGCGTGAGCTTGTCGCCCAGGCCCTGTTCCTTCAGCGTGTTGAGCTCGTTGTAGTAGGTGGCGGCGGCCACGTCGAACTGCTTCTCGACGAAGGGCGCCATGGAGCCCGACTGGGGAACGATGGTGAGGTCGCTCTGCTTCACGCCGGCCGAGGCGAGCATCGAGTACAGCGTGTACTGCGTGCCGGTGAACCAGGTCGCGACCTTCTTGCCCGCGAAGTCCTTCACCTTGGTGATGCCGGAGTCCTTGTATGTCACGTAAGTGAAGGGCGTGTTCTGCACGGTCACGCCGATGCAGACCAGCGGCAGGCCTTTCTCGCGGGCGAGCAGCACGGTCTCGGTGCCGCCGGCCAGGCCGAAGGTGTCGTTGCCCGAGGCGACCAGCGTCTCGACGTTCAGGTTGGGGCCGCCCGGGTTGATCGTCAGGTCGAGGCCGGCCTGGTCATAGAAGCCCTTGGCCTTGGCTACATAGAAGCCGGCGAACTGCGCCTGCGCCAGCCACTTGAGGCGCAACGAGACCTTCTCGGCGGCAGACGCGGGCATGCCCGCCAGAAGAGCCATCGACGTTGCGACGGCGGCCAGGATACGCAAGGACTTGAAAGACATTGGACGGCCTCATGGATACAAAAAACTCTTTAAGCAGTATCCATGCCATGCAGTTTCAGCCTGTTTTCTGGCGCCAGAAGCGCGAATTGGCCCGAAACATGCACCGGAGTGCAGCTTCCGCCCCACTTCGAGCCTTCATGAACCGAATCCATGCGCTGACCGATCTTTCCGCCCGCGAGGCCGCCGGGCAGATGGCGCGCGGTGAACTGCGCGCCGCTGACTACGCGCAGGCGCTGCTGGAACGCGCCAGCGCAATCGCACCCTTCGGCGCCCTGCTCCACCAGGACCCCGCGGCGCTTCGCGCAGCCGCCGCCGCGCTCGATGCCGCACCGCGCCCCGCGCCGGGAACGCTGCCTCTATATGGCGTGCCGCTGGCCTTCAAGGACAACATCGACGTTGCCGGCATGCCGACCACGGCCGGCAGCCCGTGGATGGCGGACCATCGGCCGCGTGTGCACGCCGGCGTGACCCGCCGGCTGATCGACGCGGGTGCGCTGGTGCTCGGCAAGACGAACCTGCACGAGTGGTCGCAGGGCGTTACCGGCAACAACCACGGCTTCGGGCCATCGCGCAATCCGTTCGACGCCACGCGCGTCACAGGTGGCTCCAGCGGCGGCAACGCGGCGCTGCTGGGGCTGCGCGCCGCGCCGGTAGCCATCGGCACCGACACGGGCGGCTCGGTGCGCGTGCCGGCCGCGCTGTGCGGCTTGGTGGGTTTCCGGCCGACGGTGCACCGCTGGCCGGACGAAGGACTGGTGCCGATTTCGCCGACCTTCGACGCCGCCGGCGTCATGGCCCGCTGCGTGGACGATTGCGTGCTGGTCGACCACGCGGTGGCCGGCGGACCGCTGCAGATTGCCCCGACACCGCTCACAGGCGTGCGCCTTGGCGTGCCCGAGGCCTACTTCTGGGAAGAAGTCGATCCGCCCGTGGTCGAGTTGGCCCGCGAGCGCCTCGAGCTGCTGTGCGCAGCCGGCGCCGTGCTGGTGCCTTGCGACCTGGCCGAAGCCGGCGCGTTGTTTCAAGAAGGATCGATGACGATCTCACTGCACGAGATCCTGCCCGCGCTGGCCGCCTACTTCGCGCGACACGACCGCCCCTTCGACGCGCGCGCACTCACCGACGCCGTGGTCAGCCCCGACGTGCACCCGCTGTTCGAGCGCCTCTTCGGCGCAACCGCCATCACACCCGAGGCCTACGCCCACGCACTGCACACCCTGCGCCCGCGCATGCAGGCGGCGTACCGCGATTGCTTTGCGCGGCACGACCTGGCCGCCCTCGTCTTCCCGACCAGCCCGCTGACCGCCGCGCGCATCGGCGAAGACGTGGAAGTGACGCTGTGCGGCCGCCCCACTTCGGCTTTTTCGGCCTACATCCGCAACACCGGCCCGGCCGGCATGGCGGGCTTGCCGGCGGTGAGCCTGCCGATGGGCCTCACCTCCAACGGCCTGCCCGCCGGGCTGGAATTGACCGGCGCGCAAGGCGCCGACACGCCGCTGCTGGCACTGGCGCTCGGCGTCGAAGCCGCGCTGCCCGAAGCACCAATCGCCCCAAGCGTGCAGAAGTTGGCAAGCCACTGAACACGGCGTCGCCAAAACACTACGCCCCTTCGCGTAACAGGCCTTCACGGCTTGATGCGGGATCGGCGATGCTCAAGGCATGCCCGCAAATTCACGACCGCCCCACCGCCCGGGATGGCGCGCCGCCGCACTGATCTACACGGTCACCGGCGCCGTCTGCATCCTGGCCTGTGCCGTCGTGCCCGACAGCGAGGCCGGCATGCTGGTCGCCATCGCAGGCGGGTTGCCGTGGTCGCTGAGCCTGCTGACGCTCGACCTCTCGCCCGGCGTCGCGAACACGGCGCTGATGATGTTGGCCGGCAGCTGGGCGATCAATGCCGCGCTGCTGTGGTGGCTGGCGCTGCGGCGGCCCGGGCACCATGGGCCGTCGCACCCGGCATAGCGCCCCCCTCTGAGGCATCGGCATCCAGCCCCAGGTAGGCGCGCCGCAGCTCCGGACGCGCCATCAGTTCGTCCGGCCGGCCCAGCGCGACGATGCGGCCTTCCTCCAGCACCGCGGCGCGCTCGGCCACGTCGAGCGCCATGCCCACGTTCTGCTCCACCAGCAGCACCGCGATGCCGTCGGCATGAATTCGCCGGATGGCGGTGAACATGTCGAGCACGATGCTCGGCGCCAGCCCCAGCGAAGGCTCGTCGAGCAGCAGCAGCTTGGGGCGCGCCATCAACGCGCGGCCGATGGCCACCATCTGCTGCTGGCCGCCTGAGAGCGAGCCAGCCGGCTGCTCCAGCTTTTCCGTCAGCGCCGGGAACAGCGTGCAGACGTGTTCCATCGAGCGAGCGCGTTCGAGGCGCGCCGCGCGCAGGTAGCTGCCGAGCTCCAGGTTCTCGCGCACCGTCATCTCGGTGAACAGGCGCCGCCCCTCGGGCACCAGTGCGATGCCCTGCGCGCAGAAGCGATGCGGCGCCAGGCGCGAGATGTCCTGCCCCTCGAAGCGCATGCGGCCGGCGCTGATGCGGTGCAGCCCCGCCACCGCATTGATGAGCGTGCTCTTGCCCGCGCTGTTCGGCCCGACGATGCACAGCAGCTCGCCCTTGCCGATGGAAAGCGACACATCCCACAGCGCGGTGGCCTGCCCGTAGGCGACGCGGATGGATTCGAGTTCAAGCATGGGCCAGCTCCCTTTCGACACCCGCCACGGACGACGCGGCAGCAGGCGCGGCAGGCGCCTCCGGCTCCATGGCCTGGCCCAGGTAGGCCGACACCACTTCGGGCCGCTGCATCACGTCATGCGGCGAGCCTTCGGCCAGCACCTCGCCGCGGTTGAACACCACGATGCGATCGCACAGCGCCATCACCGCGCGCATCACGTGCTCGACGAAGACGATGGTCGCGCCCTGGTCGCGAATGCGGCGGATGAGCGCCACGGCCTCGTCGATTTCCGAAGGCGTGAGACCCGACAGCACCTCGTCGAGCATCAGCACCTGCGGCCGCGAGGCCAGTGCGCGCGCGAACTCCAGGAACTTGCGCTGGTGCAGATTCAGTTCCGCCGGCAAAGCGTGCGCGCGCTCGGTGAGTCCGGTGAAGGCCAGCCATTGCCACGCCTCGCCTTCCGCCGTCTGACGGTCGAGCGCGGCGGCGCCGAACATCGCCGGCAGCGCCACGTTCTCCAGCACCGTCAGGTGCGCGAAGGGACGCGGGATCTGATACGTGCGCGCAATGCCGCCCTGCGCAATGCGGTGCGCCGGCACGCCCGAGATGCGTCGCCCCCCGAACTCGATGACCCCGGCGGTCACCGCATAGTGCCCACTCGCAACATTGATGAAGGTCGACTTGCCAGAGCCGTTGGGCCCGAGCAGGCCGAGGATCTCTCCACGCCGCACCTCGAGGCTCACGCCGCGCAGCGCATGCACGCCCTTGAAGGACTTGCGCACGCCCTCGGCACGCAGCAGCACTTCGCCGGTAATGCCGACGGGTTTCTTCACTTCATCAGCCACGGCCACATGCACCGGCGCGGACGAAGCAGCAGGCGCACCGCGCCGCGCGTTCCACCACTTCAGCGCCTGCCCCAGCAGGCCTTCGGGCATGAAGAGGATCACCACGATCAGCACCAGCCCCGTCAGGCCCTTGCCGATGATCGCGCTGTCGCCGCCCGTGAAGGCATACAGCAGCAGCGTGATCGCCGTCGCGCCGACGATCGGTCCGGCCCAGTGGCGCGTGCCACCGAGCACCGACATCAGCACCACCGTGAGCGGCATCGCGATGGTGAAGGTGTCGCCCGTGGTCACGTACGACACGAAGAGCGCATGCACGCCGCCCACCACACCTGCCAGCCCGCACGAGAGCGCGAAGGCGCCGAGCTTGAAGCGGTACGTGGGCACGCCCATCACCTCGGCCACGTCCTCGTCGTCATGAATGGCGAACAGCCCGGTGCCGAAGCGCGAGTGGTACACGGCCAGCGAAGCCAGCACCGTCAACACCGCCACGCCCAGCGCCAGCAGGTAGAAGGTGCCCGAGGCCGTCGGCCCGATCTGCGGCACCGCCACCGCGCTCATGTACACGCCCGGCCCACCGTCGATGGGCGTGTTGAGGATGATGGTCGCCACCACGAAGGTGGCGGCCAGCGTGAGCAGCGAGAACAGCTCCGCGCGCACCGCCTGCACGCGGAACGCCACGGCGCCCAGCAGCGTGCCGAACAGCGCGGCCACCACGGCGGCGGCCGGCAGCGTCCAGAGAAACGGAATGTCGAAGCGCGTCGCCAGCGTGGCCGTGGTGTACATGCCGATGCCGAAGAACGCGCCGTGCCCGAACGAGAAATACCCCGAGTAGCCCGACAGCAGGTTCCACGAGGTGGCCAGCGCGACCCAGTGCAGCACCAGGTACAGAATCGATTCGTAGAACGCCGGCAGTCCGAGCCACGGCACCACGGCAAGCCCCGCGCCGGCCGCAAGAATCAGCAGGAACGAGCGCTTCATGCCACCCTCCCCGGCCGCACCAGCAGCACGAACATCAGCAGCGAGAACGACACCAGCGGCGCCCACGAAGGCGCGGTGACGGTCATGGTCACGGCCTCGGTCACGCCGATGATGCAGCCCGCGATCAGCGGCCCGAGCGGGCGGCCCAGCCCACCCAGCATCACGGCCGCGAACACCACGCCGATCCACGCATAGATCTGCGAGGGCGACAGCGTGTACGCCAGCGCAATGCACACGCCCGCCACGCCGGCCAGCGCCGCGTTGAGACCCGAGAGCATCAGCGCCAGCGCGTTCTGGTTCACGCCGAAGGCCGCGGCGATGGGCGCGTCTTCGGCCGCCGCGCGCATCGCCTTGCCCAGGTCGGTGCGGCGCAGCGCGAACCACACCGCCAGCGAGATGCCCACGCCCAGCGCCAGCGTGATGAGCTCAGGCACCGGCAGATAGAGCGGGCCGATCTGCAGCTTGTGTTCCGCGTAGCTCGATTCGAGCTTGCGGTAGTCGGCCGTCCAGGTCCACTGCAGGAGCGCTTCGATGATCACGGTAATGCCGAAGGTCACGAGCAGCGAGTTGAAGGGGCTCACCCGAAAGCGCGTCAGCACCCAGTGCAGTGCAACGCCCAGCACGAAGAACAGCGGCACGATCACCACCAGCGTGAGCAGCGGATCGACGCCATGGTGGCTCGACAGTTCGTACGTGAGATAGGCACCCAGAAAGGCGAGCGCGAAGTGCGCCAGGTTGATCTGCCGCAGCATCCCCCACGACAGGCTGAGGCCGAGCCCCAGCAGGCCGTAGAGCGCCCCGGTGAACAGGCCCGCCAGGATCGACTGGGCCAGCAGCGTGGCACTGGGGAAGCTCATCAGCTGGTCACCCCGCGCGTCTGCAGCTTCACGCCGGGGGCGGCCCACTCCTTCGGCCACACCACTACCCACTTGCCGTTCTGCACCTGCTTCACCTTGCCCAGGTCGTCGCCGAAGTTGCCGCGCTCGTTGAAGCGCAGCTTGCCCTGGATGGTGTCGACCTTGTTGGCGCGAAGCCAGGTGGCCATGGCCTTGTCGTCGATGCCCTTGGTGGCGACCACGGCGGCTTCGATGATCTGCCAGGCCGAGAACGACGCGGCCGCCTGCGTCTCCACCGCCGTGTCGGGCATGCCGGCCTTGGCCGCGCGTTCGCGGTAGACCTTCACGAACTCGGCGGCCGTCGGGTTGTCGGTGAACGGCGGATGGTCTTCGAAGATGGTGGTGGCCAGCGCGCCGTTGGCCTCGGGCGCCTTGAGCATCGGCGCGGGCGCGGGCACGTGATAGAAGTGATGCAGCGGCGCGTAGTCGATCTTCTTCATTGCGTCGAGCAGCTGGCTGCCCTCCAGGCCGATGGCGCCGTTCCAGATGAAGTCGGGGTTGGCCTCCTTCAGCCGGCCGGCGATGGGGCCGAAGTCGCGGTTGCCGAAGTCCCACTCGAGAAACAGCACTTCCTTCAGGCCCCGCTGCTTCGCCACCTCGCGCGCGCCCAGCGCCACGAAGTGCACCGAGGGGAACTTGCTGGTGACGATGGCGATGGTCTTCGGCGGCTTGGGCGAGGTGGCCAGCGCATCCATCACCATGGCGGGCATCGTCTTCTCGGGGTCGGGGCCGAGCGACCACGCCGGAAACTGCTGGTCGTACTTGGCCAGGCTCGGAATGCCGAAGGTGTGGTGCACCAGCGTCTTGTTGTAGCGCTGGGCCACGCCCATGGCCGAAAGAATCGCGCCCGTGGCATACGGGCCGATGAGCAGGTCGACCTTGTCGGCCGTCACGAGCTGCTCGTACAGCGTGCGCGCGAGGTCGGGCTTGGACTGGTCGTCCTTCAGCACCCACTCCACCGGCCGGCCCAGCAGGCCGCCGCGCTGGTTGAGCGACTCCACGTAGATCTCGCCCGTGAGCTTGTGCACGAGCCCCGTGGCCGAGAGCGGCCCGGTGAGCGCCAGCGTGCCGCCCACGCGGATGGGCTTGCCCGAAGGCTGCTGCGCGGCGGCGGTGCCGCTGAACAGCGCGCTGGTGCCGAGAGCACCGAAAGCGCTGGCAGCCGCGACGAAGGAACGACGATCGATGCTCATTTTTTGTCTCCGTAATTGTTTTGGTTTTGGTCAGCGCGGCATTGGTGCTGCTGCTGCCGCTGCTCAGTCGCCGTCGACGACGGGGTTCGAAAGAAGGCCCACGCCTTCGATCTCCACTTCGCACACGTCGCCGGCCTTCATGAAGATCTGCGGCTTGCGCGCCAGGCCCACGCCCGAGGGCGTGCCGGCGATGATGATGTCGCCCGGCTGCAGCGCGAAGGGCTCGGAGCACACCGACACCAGCGTGGCGACGTCGAAGATCATGTCGCGCGTGTTGGCGTCCTGCAGCACGGTGCCGTTCAGTCGCGTCTGCAGCTTCAGGCCGGTGGCGCCCGCGGGCAGTTCGTCGGCGGTGACGAACTCGGGGCCGAAGGAACCCGAGCGATCGAAGTTCTTGCCCATCATCCATTGCGCCGACTTGAACTGGTAGTCGCGGATGGAGCCGTCGTTGAACACCGAGTAGCCCGCCACATGGTTCAGCGCATCGCCCTTCTTGATGTAGCGCCCGGCCTTGCCGATGACCACCAGCAGTTCGCCTTCGTAGTCGAACTGCGTCGACACGTGCGGTCGCACGATGGGCTGGTTATGGCCGACCCACGACGATGGAAAGCGATGGAACAGCACCGGGTAGGTCGGCGGGTCGAACTTGCTTTCGGCGGCGTGGTCGATGTAGTTGAGGCCCACCGCAATGGCCTTGGAAGGCGACTGCACTGGCGGCAGCCAGTCGATGTCGGACAGCGGCAGGCGCGCGCGGGCCGCGTCGCCGGCCTTCTTCGCGGCGGCCATGGCTTCGGGGCCGGCGCGCAGAAGTTCGTCTAGCGTGGCGGGCAGGCCAGCGGCTGTGAGGTCGACGACCTCCTGGCCGAGGCGCAGGCCGAGGGCCGGCTTGCCGTTGTGGTTGAAGGCGAGGAGACGCATGGAATTCCTTTGTGATTCGGATGCAGAGAAGAAACGGTCTCAGGCCTTGGTGGCCTCGACCTCGAAATTGGTGACGAAGTCCTCGGGCACTTTCGGGCCCCAGGCGTAGAACGAGTCTTCGGGCGGGTGGTCGGCGGCGCGCCAGTCGTAGTCGCCGGGCACGAAGTCCATGTCGCAGGAGTACTCCGAGTAGCTGCCCCACGGGTCGCGCACGTAGTGGAAGTAGTTCGAGCCCAGCACGTGGCGCCCCACGCCCCAGCCGCGCACGTGGCCGGCCGCATACATCTGCTCCATGCCCCGGCCGACTTCGTCGATGTTCGCGACGTCCCAGCTCAGGTGGTGCAGGCCCGGGCCGTTCGAATGCGCCATCGCAATCAGGTGGTGGTCGCTGCCGTGCGCGCCGTGCATGAAGACGATGAGGTCGCCCGAGCGGTCGGTAACGCGCAAGCCCAGCGCGTCTTCATAGAAACGCAAGGCCTCGGGCACCTTGGCGCAGAACATCAGGATGTGCGAGAGCCGGCGCGGATGCACCTTCGGAATGCGCGCGCGGTTCGGCGAGGCGCCCGTGCCCACCGGCGGGCGCGGCGCGACGACAGGCTCGCTGCCCGCATCCGGCGCGCTCTTCGCGGCCACGACGACCTGCACCGGAAAACCCTCCGGGTGCAGCACCCACAGGCCGCGGTCGTCGCCCAGCGGATGCGGCGAGCAGCGCGGCACGCCCAGGCGCTCGATGCGCGCGGCAATGGCGTCGAAGTCTTCCGCGAAGCAGGCGAAGCGCAAGTACTGCAGCTTCTTCACCCCGGGCGCCTGGTACAGCGAGCCCCAGGCATGCGGGTGGCCTGCGGTGTACAGGTCGAGCCGGTCGCCCTCTCTTCGGGGCTCCAGCCCGAAGGCGTCGTAGAAGCGCGTGGCCTCGTCGAGATCGGGCACGGTGAAGACGAAGGCATCGAGCGAATGCACGCTGTGCAACGCCGCGCGCTCGGGGCTTTTCTGGGTGCGAAGCTGGATATCGGCCATGTCGTATGTCTCCAATCGGCTATCCATGTTGGAACAAATAATATATTCTTTCAACGTTAGTCTATTGTTTAGCCATCCATGGATCATTAGGGTTAACAAGTAACATCAGGCCGTTTTTCGCGGTGACGGGAGTGCAATGAACGAAAAAACGAAGGGCATGAGCCAGACACGCCAGGTGTTCACCGAGTTGCGCACGGCCATCGTGGGCGGGCGGCTGCTGCCGGGGTCGAAGCTCAACATCGCCGCGCTGGCCGAAGAGCTGGACGTGAGCGCCGGCGCGGTGCGCGAAGGCCTCGCCATGCTGGAAGCCGAGGCGCTGGTGGTGTCGGAGCCGGCGCGCGGCTACCGCGTGAGCCCTATTTCGGCGACCGACCTCGAAGAGCTGGTGAAGGCGCGCATAGAGATCGAAAAGCTGTGCCTGGCCGAAGCCATCCGCCACGGCGACCTCGCCTGGGAAGGCAGCGTGGTCTCGGCGCACCACCGCCTCTCGCGGCTGGCCGAGCGCGACGCGGCCATGCCCACGATGCTGAGCGCCGAATGGACGGCGAGCCACGCGGAGTTCCACAACGCGCTGGTTGCAGGCTGCCCGAACGGCTGGCTGCTGCGCATGCACCAGATGCTCTACCAGCAGAGCGAACGCTACCGGCAGCTGTCGGCGCCGCTGTCGAAGCAGGCGCGAGACGTGGGAGCCGAGCACCAGGCGCTGCTCGATGCAGTGCTCAACCGCGACATCCAGGCCGCGCAGACACTCATCGCCGAGCACCTGCAGACCACCGGGCGCCTGTTGATGACGGCGCTGAAGGCGAACCCGCCGGCCGACAGATAGGAGGCAGGCATTTCGGTGCGATCATCTCGCCCCGATCTCCTCCACAAAACGCCTCCACGAAGGCTTTTTCCCGATGCCCCAAGACCTGCTGCAAGTCAACGCGCCGCTGATCGGCGTTCCCGGCGGACGCCATCTTCTGGACACCCCGGCCCTGCTGATCGAGCTGCCCGCGATGACCCGCAACATCGAACGAATGGCTGCCTTTGCCAAGGCCCGCGGCGTCAACCTGCGCCCGCACGTGAAGACGCACAAGTCGGTCGAGATCGCGCGGCGCCAGGTGGCAGCCGGTGCCGTCGGCGTGAGCTGCGTCACGCTGGGCGAGGCGGAGGTGATGGTCCAGGGCGGCATTCCGGGCGTGCTCATCACTTCGCCCGCCGTCACGCCGAGCAAGATCGCGCGGCTCATCAAGCTGGCGCAACGCGCGCGTCCGGGCGACGTGATGGTGGTGGTCGACAACCCGCAGAACCTGGCCGACCTGGCGCGCGCCGCAAGCGAACTCACGCACCCGCTCGACGTGCTGGTGGACTACGGCGCCGGCTACAACCGCACCGGCGCCGCCACGCAGGCGAAGGTGCTCGAACTGGCGGCGCTGGCCGCCGCCGAGCCGCGCCTGCGGTTGCGCGGGCTGCAGTCGTATGCGGGCAACCTGCAGCACATCGTGTCTCGCGAAGAGCGCAGCGCGGCGGCCGCCGGCCTGCGCGAAACCGTGGCGGGCATCGTCGCGGCGGCAAAGCGGCAGGGCTTGAACTTCGACATCGTGACGGGCGCCGGTACCGGCACGCACGACCTCGATTCGCAGGAGAACGCGTTCACCGAACTGCAGGCGGGCTCGTATGTGTTCATGGACGCCGAATACACGAGCGTGCTGGCCAGCGGCGAAGAGCCCTCGCCCTTCGACGTCTCGCTGTTCGTGCAGACGGCGGTGGTCAGCACGAATGCGCCCGACTGGGTAACGGTGGACGGCGGCACCAAGTGCTTCTCGACCGACAGCGGCGTGCCGCTGGTGGCCAAAGGCGCCGACGCATCGAGCCGCTACGCCTTCTTCGGCGACGAGCACGGCAAGCTGATGCTGCCCCCGGGCTCGCAGGCGCAGCGGCCCGCGCTGGGCGCGCGCGTGGAGTTCATCACGCCGCACTGCGACCCGACAGTCAATCTGCATGACGCGTACCACGTGGTCGAAGGCGGCACGCTGGTCGCCATCTGGCCGGTGGACGCGCGCGGCAGGCGGTAAGGGATAGGAACGGGCGGCATAAGAAAACTCGAAAAGCGTATTTCACAAGGGCCCCGCCGCGGGGGACAGTCGGGCGCCTGTCCCTTTCTTTCCGGGCGCCCTTCCAGAAGCGCCCCGCCTCCATGGAATCCATCCAAGCAACGACGCGGCCCGCAACGTATACCCCGGGCGTGCAAGCGCCTTCCTCGCAGCAGCTCGCAGCCCGCTTCCGCCCCGTTTTCCAGCGCATCGCCGAGCGTGCGGCACAGCGCGAGAACGAACGCGAGCTCGCCTACGAACCCGTGGCCTGGCTCAACGCAGAGCGCTTCGGCGCGCTGCGCGTGCCGCTCGAACATGGCGGCCTGGGCGGCTCGGTCGAACAGCTCTACGACCTGCTCATCGAACTCGGCGAGGCCGACTCCAACCTGCCGCAGATCCTGCGCGCGCACTTCGGCTTCATCGAGCGGCTGTTCGCGGAGATCGACCCCGCCCTGCACGGCCCGTGGATGCGCCTTGCGGCCGAGGGTGTGATCTTCGGCAACGCCACCACCGAGCTTGGCGAAGGCCCGCTCGGGACGCTGCAGACCACGCTGAAGCGCGACGGCGACGCGTGGCGGCTCGATGGCGACAAGTACTACAGCACCGGCACGCTGTACGCCGACTGGATCTCGGTTTCGGCCCAGCGGCTGAACGACGACGGCAGCAGCGATCGCGTGATTGCGCTCGTGCCGGCCGAAGCACAGGGCGTGGAGCGCGTGGACGACTGGCGCGGCTTCGGCCAGCGGCTGAGTGCATCGGGCACCACGCGCTTTCGCAACGTGCGGGTGAAAGCCGAGAACGTGCTGCTGTACGTGCGCGACCAGCCCACGCCGCTGACCGCGCATTTCCAGCTCACGCACCTTGCCACGCTGGCGGGCATTGCGCGCGCCATCGTGCGCGATGCCGTGGCCTTCGTGCAGCCGCGCAAGCGCGTCTACAGCCACGGCAGCGGCGACACGCCGCGCGAAGATCCGCTGGTGCAGCAGGTCATCGGCCAGCTCGCTAGCACGGCCTTCGTCGCAGCCTCGACCGTGCAGGCCGTGGCGCGCGGGCTGGGCGAAGTCGATCGTTTCCGCCAGCGTGGCGAAGCCGTGCCCGAGAGCCTGCTGTTCGAGGTGGAACTGAACACAGCCAAGGCGCAGGCCGGCATCGTCGACGCGGTGCTGCAAGCGGGTACGCGGCTGTTCGACATCGGCGGCGCCTCGGCGCTGCAGGAAGACCGGCGGCTCGACCGGCACTGGCGCAATGCGCGCACGCTGGCCTCGCACAACCCGACCATCTACAAGGGGCGCGTGGTGGGCGACTACCTGCTCAACGGGGCAAGGCCGACTTTCTATTGGGCGGTGGGAAGCAGCAGCGCTTAAAGTCGCGGGTCTTTCACCGGACCCGTCTTCTTTCATGCGCCGATTGCTGCTCGCCCTTTTCCCCCTCGCCACCGCCATTGCCGGCTGTACCACTCCGGTGACCGGCGTGGTGCGTCTCTACGATGGGATCCTGCGGGCGGCGAGCCAGCAGGAAGCGGAAGCCTACTGCCGCAAGGACGGAAACCCGATCCGCTTTCTGGAGCAGGCCGATGCGCCGAACACGCCGGGCAGCGGCGTGCTCTTCAGGTGCGACTGAAGGGAGTGCGTCAGACGCGCGGAAGCGCCGCCAGGAAGGTGGACACGACAATCGCGGCGGCGCGGTCGAGCTGCAGGATGTCTCCCACTTCGAAAGCGTGCGGCGCTGTGCGTCCACTCGAACCGAGTGGTTTGCGGATCTCGACAAGAACTTCGGCCGCCAGCTCGCGGTCACTGCGCGGCTGGCCGTCGGGGTGCATCACCCATTCATCGACTTGATCGAATGGAATGCTGCGAAAGACCCCCACGATGGGGATGTACTTGTAGCGATCCTCGCCCACCAGAATGGGCACGCTGAGGTTGCAAAAAAACGTGGTCGTCGACATGCAGGATCGCCGTCGCTAAGCAAAGCTTTCAATTGTTAATGAGTGCGCTGTCAGGGGCCATCCTCCATGGATGCCATCAGAGGGAAGACGTGACCTTCTGCACACAAATTGCCTCCATCCTCACCCATTCTCCCTTTAAAACAACTACTTAATTCTTACACAAAGACACCAAAAAAGCACTTTGAATTGCTTTTCGGTTGTTTACACACGAATTGAAGGGCCCGACCAGGGCAAAGGCGGTGCAGCCGCACCTGGAGAAGGCGGGGGGATGCGAGGGTGCGCGAAGAACGGCGTCTGCGGGCTGGGGGATTACCCGGCCGCCCGCGCGCAGGCAAACGAGTCGCGGGGCCTGAAGCCCGAGGGAGCAGGATCAGGCCGGAGCGCTGAAACTCGGCGCGCGCCGCTCGATGTTGGCCTTCACGGCCTCGGCCTGGTTCGGGCTGCCGATCAGGGCCTTCTGCTCGACCGACTCGGCCAGCAGCATCTCGGCCGCACTGTGCGACGCCGACGCATTGAGCAACCGCTTGCCGGCGCGGATCGCGTCGGGGCTCTTGCCCGCAATCTCGTGTGCCATCTGCAGCGCCTCGGCCAGCGGATCGGCTGCGACACGGGTGGCGAAGCCGATGCGCAAGGCTTCTTCGCCCGAAAAGATGCGGCCCGTGAAGGTGAGTTCGCGCACCACGTCGCTGCGGGCGAGTTCGCGCATCAGCACCATGCCGGCCATGTCGGGCACCAGGCCCCACTTGATTTCCATCACCGAAAGCTTGGTGTCGGGCGCGACGATGCGGATGTCCGCACCCAGCGCTACCTGCAAGCCGCCGCCGAAGGCCACGCCATGCACGGCAGCAATGACCGGCACCGGCACCTCGCGCCAGACCATCGCCACCTGCTGCGCGGCATTCGAGATGCCGTGCGTGCGCACCAGCAGGTCGGCGCCGGCAGCGCCCTCGCCCAGCACTCCGGAGCCCGCGCCTTGCTGCTGCATGCGCTCGAAAGACGCCATGTCGAGCCCCGCGCAGAAAGCCTTGCCGCGGCCGGAGATCACCACGGCCCGCACCGCCCTGTCGTCGCGCAGCGCCTCGCCGGCTTCGATCAGCGCGTCGAACATCGCGGGGTCGAGCGCGTTCATCTTGTCGGCGCGTGCGAGCTGCAGTTCCACCACGCCATCGGTGTGGCGGGTCCATTCGATGCGGTCGGTCATTCGATGTCTCCTGGGCGGTTTGCCGCGCCAGTATCGCCGGGTGCGGTGCTCGGCGATGATCGCGGCTGTCGCCTACACAACACCCCTGCCATGCCCCTGGACCGCCGTCACTTTCTTCTTCAATCGGGCTCCGCCGCCGCCGTGGTGGCGCTCTTCGGCCAAGGTTGCGCCGTGCCTTCCTCGCCCACGGGCCGCGGCAACGTGCTGGGCTTCACGGGCGTGCCGGCCTCGTTGCGCGACGGCATCGTCGTGCCGCCCGAATACGAGTGGCAATTGCTCTATCCCTGGGGCACGCCCACCGGCGTCGCGGGCAGCATGCCGGCCTTCGCGCCCGATGCAGGCAACAGCGCCGACGACCAGGCCGTGCAGGCCGGCATGCATCACGACGGCATGCACTTCTTCGCGCTCGACGCAAGCGGCGACCGCGGCCTGCTCGTGATGAACCACGAATACACCGACGAGCAACTGCTGCACACCGACGGCGTCAAGGCGTGGACTGCCGAGAAGGTGCGCAAGTCGCTGCACGCCATGGGTGTCTCGGTGATCGAGATCCGGCGCACCGGCCAGGGGTGGCAGCAGGTGCGGCCCTCGCCCTTTGCGCGTCGCGTGCACGGCAACACGCCGATGCGCATCACCGGCCCCGCCGCGGGCACGCCGCTGATGCGCACTGCCACCAACCCGGCGGGCGACGCGGTGTTCGGCACCTTCGCCAACTGCGCCATGGGCGTCACGCCCTGGGGCACCTACCTTACCTGCGAGGAAAACTTCCATGGCTATTTCGGCGGCCCGAAGGAAGCGGCCCAGGGCGCGACGGCGGCGCAGCGCCGCTACGGCACGGTGGCCGGCTCGCAGTGGGTCGAGTACTGGCGCTTCGACGAGCGCTTCGACCTGAGCCGGCATCCGAACGAGCCGCACCGCTTCGGCTGGGTGGTCGAGATCGACCCCTTCGATCCGACCGCCCCGCCCATCAAGCGCACCGCGCTCGGCCGCAAGCGGCAAGAGAGCGCCACCTGCACCGTCGCCAGGGACGGCCGGCTGGTGGTCTACATGGGCGACGACTCGCGCTTCGAATACATCTACAAGTTCATCAGCCGCGAGAAGGTGCGTCCCGGCATCGATGCCGCCGCTCGTGCCGCCAACCGCCACCTGCTCGACGACGGCACCCTCCACGTGGCGCGCTACGACGCCGGCGGCCGCGGCCGATGGCTCGAGCTCGTGCACGGTCGCGATGGCCTCGACGCGGCGCACGGCTTCGCCGACCAGGCCGAGGTGCTGATCCATGCGCGGCTGGCGGGCGACGTCGTAGGCGGCACGAAGATGGACCGTCCCGAGTGGATTGCCATTCACCCGCAAAGCGGCGAGGTCTACGTCACCCTCACCAACAACAGCCAGCGCGGCGACGCCGGCAAGCCCGGCCCCGACGCGGCCAACCCGCGTGCCAACAATCTCTTCGGCGGCATCCTGCGCTGGCGCGAGGACGGTGGCGACGCTGCCAGCACCGGCTTTGCCTGGGACCACTTCGCGCTCGCCGGCGATCCCGCACAGCCCGGCAGCGGCGCACGCTATCCGTCGGGCGATGCCGACATGTTCGGTGCTCCCGACGGCCTGCACTTCGACCGGGGCGGCCTGCTCTGGATCCAGACCGACCTGAGCGGCCAGGTGCTCGGCAAGCCGCCCTACACCTCGCTGGGCAACAACCAGATGCTGTGCGCCGACCCGGCTTCGGGCCGCATCAAGCGCTTTCTTACCGGGCCCAACGGCTGCGAGATCACGGGCTGCGTGGTCACGCCCGACCGGCACACGCTGTTCGTCAACATCCAGCATCCGGGCGAGGCGCGCGACGACGGCGACACCAGGCACAACAGCGCCTGGCCCGATGGCACCGAGCCGGGCAGCGCGCGGCCGCGCTCGGCAACGCTGGCAATACGCCGGCGCGACGGCGGTATCGTCGGCACCTGAGACATCGGCCAAAGCCCAAGGGAAAAGGAAAAACACCATGAGCATCCGCATCGTCCGCCTCGGCACCCCGCGCGCCACCGGCGAAGGCCTGCGCGTCGGCACCGTGCGCCGCCCGCCGCGCGGCGTTCCGAAGACCGAGTTCGCCTCGCAGGACTGGTACGACGTGTGGTACCCGAACCTCGCTCCTTCCGTCGAGACGATGAAGCAGGCGCAGGAGGCCCAGAAAGCGAACTCGCCTGCGCAATGGAACGCCTTCGTGCGCAAGTTCAAGGCCGAGATGGCCGAGTCCGATGCGAGCCGCAGCCTCGACCTGCTGGCCGCGCTGTCGCACGGCACGGCCCTGTCGGTGGGCTGCTACTGCGAGGACGAAGCGCACTGCCACCGCTCCGTGCTGCGCAGCCTGCTGGCCGAGCGCGGTGCAGACATTGCGGACTGAGCAGGGGCAAGGCGAAGCTCGCATGAACATCGACAAGAAAGACCGGCAGATCCTCGAAGCGCTGCAGGCCGACGCGCGCCAGAGCCTGGCCGCCTTGGGCAAGCGCATCGGCCTGTCGCAGCCGGCCATGAGCGAGCGCGTGCGCAAGCTCGAAGAAGCCGGCGTGATCGAGGGCTACGGCGCGCGCGTCAACCTGCGCGCGCTGGGCGTGGGCCTGCAGGCCATCATCCGCATCGACACCACGCATGCGGGCATCGCCAAATACCTGAAGCTGTTCGACGCCATGCCCGAGGTGCTGAGCGCCGACCGCGTGACCGGCGAAAGCTGCTTCATCGTGCGCTGCGCGATCGCCGAGCCGGCCGACCTGGAGCGCGTGGTGGACGCGCTCGCGGTCGACGGCTCGGTGACAACGTCGCTGGTGCTGTCGAGCCCGGTGAACAAGCACGTCACCGTGCAGGCGGTGAAGCCACCGCGCAAGTAAGGCGTCAGCGCTGCGCCTTGTCCTTCTGGTTCTGCGCCTCGATGCGTTCGCGCGCGGCCAGCCAGTCGGCATCGCTCCACTGGCGCAGCTCGTAGAAGTTGCCGCCGGTGGCCAGCGCATTGCCGCCGTCCATCATGATGCTCTGGCCCGTGAGCCAGTCGCACTGCCCCGGCGCCATCAGGAAGGAGGCGAGGTTCTGCAGCTCGCTCATGCGGCCGGTGCGCGCCATCGGGTTGCTCTGCTTGCTGCGCGCGCCGGGCTCCTCGCCGGGGTTCAGGCGCTTGCTCATGCCTTCGGTCGGAATCTCGCCGGGGCCGACGGCATTCAGGCGGATGCCGTGCCGCGCCCACTCCACCGCGAGCGACTTGGTCATCACCTCGATGCCGGCCTTGCTCATGGCCGAGGGCACGACGTAGGGGCTGCCGTTATCGACCCAGGTGACGATGATGCTCATCACGCTGCGGAAGGCATCGCCCTGCTTCCACTGGCCCGACTTGGCCTGCGCCACCCAGCGCTTGCCCACGGCCTGCGTCACGTAGAAGCTGCCGTGGAACACGATGTTGGCGATGGCGTCGAAGGCGCGCGGCGAGAGATTCTCGGTCGGAGAGACGAAGTTGCCCGCCGCGTTGTTGACGAGCCCCGTGAGGCCGCCGCTCTGGAACAGGCTCTCGACCATCTCGTCGACCTGCTGCGCGATGCGGATGTCCACGCCGAACGTGTCGATGCGCCGGCCCGGAAACTGCTGCCGCCACTCGGCCGCGGTCTCTTCGCAGATCGACTGGCGCCGGCCGCAGATGGCCACGTCGGCGCCAAGGCTCAGGAAGCACTCGGCCATCGCGCGGCCGAGACCCGTGCCGCCGCCGGTCACGAGGATGCGCTGGCCGTTCATCAGGGAAGCTTCGAACATGCTTTGTCTCCTTGGTCGTTGCGGCAGCGGCAAGGACGAGCGCTGCCATGGCGCATGCTACGCGCGCCGCCCCGACGGCGGCTTGCGGAATCTGGCTTCCCGTGCCGCACGGGTGAGAATGGCCGCTGGCCTGTTTTCCGGATCGACGACCCATGTCCAGCCCTGCCCCCACCTCCTCCTTCCTGCCGCTGGAAGGCGTACGCGTGCTGAGCCTTGCACTCAACCTGCCCGGGCCGGCCGCGCTGCTGCGCTGTCGTGGCATGGGTGCCACCTGCCTGAAGTTCGAGCCGCCGGGCGGCGACCCGATGGCGCTCTACAACAAGCCCGCGTATGCCGCGCTGCACGAAGGCGTCGCCATCAAAACAGCCGATCTGAAGACGGACGCGGGCCAGCAGCAGTTGCACGCCGAACTCGCGAAGACGGACGTGCTGCTCACCTCGTTCCGCCCTTCCGCGCTGCGCAAGCTCGGCCTCGACTGGCCCGCACTGCAGGCGCGCCATCCGTCGCTGTCGCAAGTGGCCATCGTCGGCGCACCGGGCGAACGCGCCGAGGAGCCAGGCCACGACCTGACCTACCTCGCCGAAAGCGGGCTCGTCACCGGCACCGAACTGCCGCCGACGCTCTACGCCGACATGGGCGGCGCCCTGCTCGCCAGCGAGGCGGTGCTGAAGGCCATGCTGCTGCAGTCGCGCAAGGCGGGCGGCGTGTACTTCGAAGTGGCGCTGAACGCCTCGGCCGACTGGCTCGCCCTGCCCCGCACCTGGGGCCTGACGCAGCCCTCGGGCGCGGTCGGCGGCGCGCATGCAGGCTACCGCGTCTACCCCTGCGCCGATGGCCGCGTGGCCGTGGCAGCGCTTGAACCGCATTTCGCCAGCCGGCTCTGCGAGGCGGCGCAGATTGCCTCGCGCGACATGCTGGCGCTGGCCACGCACGAGGCGCTGGCCGCATGGCTGGCGACGCGCACGCGCGCCGAACTCGAAGCCATGAGCCGCGAGCGCGACGTGCCCCTGCTCACGCTGGCCGATTGATGATTCAGCGACCGGCGCCGTCGCGCTGACGGTCTTCGCGCTTGAGCGCGAGGTAAGTGTCGAGGTCGACCTCGTGCAGCTGGCGCGGGTACTGCTCGGCCGCCGCGAACCAGCGGCGCTGGCGGCGGTCAGCCTGTTCAGGCCCCGGAGCCGCCAGGTAGGCATCCAGCGTCAAGAAATAGCGCATCGCATTGCGCTCGACCAGCCCGCGCAGGCCGCGGATGTAGTCGGGCTGGCCTTCAGGCGTCTTGCCCAGCACGGTGAAGCCCACCTTGTCGCTGCCGAAGGTCGCCAGGTAGGCCATGGTGCCCAGGCGCACCATGGTGTTGTGGTCATAGCTGTAGCTGAAGTGCAGGAAGCTCTTGCGCTCGTCGAGCGCCACGGCTTCGAGCGTGACGCGATAGTTGCTGGTGCCCAGCGGCCCGGTCTCGGCCGACAGCTCGACCATCAGGTGCTCGGGCGTGGCACTCGCTACCCGGTAGACGAACGGCAGTTCGAAGGCTTGGTCGATCGGCTTGTCGTAGCGCCGCACCACGTAGAGCGTCAACATCTCGCGCCCCTGCGGGCCGCTGGCCGTGCTGCAGCGCCGGTTGTTGATGTGCAGGGTCAGCACTTCGCACCAGTGGGCCGATCCCTTCAGCGCGGTGCTGATTTCCGCGAGCGGATGCTCGACCACGGCGTAGACGTCGCCCTGCAGGCCGTCGGCCGTCTCCATGGAATCGAGCTGCACGGGCCGCCCGAAACTGCTCTTGTCGAGCCTGTCGCTCAAGCGCTGGTGGGTGGCGCGCAGCGCCTGGGCAGAAGAATTCTCCGGTGCGGCGGCAAGCGCCTGCTGCGCCGAGGCTGCGAGCAGTAGCAGTAGCAGCAGCGCTCCCGCCAGGGTGCGCATCGTCCATGAAGCTGACGGGTAGTACGAACTGCTCATGGACCACACCATACAGCGGACCGCTCCACCCTCGCCTTCAGTCGGACTGCGCGGGCTTGCTGCGCCGCACCAACATCAGCATTGCGCCCGCCATGGCCGATCGATACGGGATGTACCTTAGGCTCCTACTCTTTTTCGAGGAACCACAGATGCCACTCGTCCGGATCGATCTTTCCAATGACAGCCCCGAAACCCTGGGCCCGGCCATCGGGGATCTCATTTATCAGGCCATGCGGGACACCATCAACGTGCCGGAGGATGACAAGTTCCAGGTCATCACGCGGCACGACGCCCGCGAGCTGGTCCATCCGGCAAGCTACCTCGGGGTTGTCTACTCGCCGGGCTTCGTGCTGATCCAGATCACGCTGAATCACGGAAGAACGACGGAGATGAAGAAGGCCTTCTACAAGCGAGTGGCCGACGACCTGCACGCCCGGCTGGGCATCCGGCGCGAGGACGTGTTCATCAACCTCGTCGAGGTGGCGAAGGAGAACTGGTCGTTCGGCAACGGCGAGATGCAGTACGCATAGCGACGAGAATCCCGCCGATGAAACGCCAGGGCACGCTCGTTCGATGGGAGAAAGACCGGGGCTTCGGCTTCATCCGCTGCCCAGACATCTCCGCCGATGTGTTCGTGCACCTGCGCGACTTCACCGACCGGGGCACCGCGCCGCAGGTCGGCATGAGGGTGAACTTCGAGGAGATCCACGTGGGCGGCAAGGGGCCGCGTGCGATGTCGGTACAGGCAGCCGGTGCAGCACGGCAGCCGCAATCACAGCCGCAGCGAAGGTCCGCGCCGCCTCGCCGGCAACCTGATCGCCCGATGCGTTCTTCGACAGCTTCTTCTTCGTCTCCTTTGCCGATGGCTCTGCTGCTCGTGGCGTACTGCGCGCTGCTCGGCTACGGCGTATGGACCGCACGCCTTCCACTGATCGCGCTTGGCGTACTGGCGCTGCTCAGCCTGCTGACTTTCTTCATCTACGGCTTCGACAAGAACGCGGCCGAAACAGGCCGCTGGCGCACTGCGGAGAACACGCTGCACCTGCTCTCGCTGATCGGGGGCTGGCCGGGCGCCTGGGTCGCGCAGCGGCTGTTCCACCACAAGGTGCGCAAGACGAGCTTCATGGCGGGCTACTGGGCCACGGTGCTGGCACACATGGCGGCCATGGGTGCCTGGGTCGGCAAGCTGCTGCCAGCGGGTCTGCTGGCGTTCTGAAACTCAGCGCGGCTTGCGGATGCTGCCGCGCACCGGGCCGGCAGCCTTGCGCGGCGCCGCGCCCGAGCCGTTGTCGCGCGGCGGCAGGCCGGTGTGCTGCGTGAGGATGCGGCCCTTCGAGGGCTTCACCGGCGCCAGCTTGACCGGCGCGGACTTGCCGACCGCCGGTGCGACGGTCGAGTTCTTGCGCCGCGCGCTCGTGTAGCCGCCGTCGGTCAGCGGCTGCCACGTCGGGATGAGGTGGTGCTTGCCGTTGCCGATCAGGTCGGCGCGGCCCATGCTCTTGAGCGCCTCGCGCAGCAGCGGCCAGTTGTTGGCGTCGTGGTAGCGCAGGAAGGCCTTGTGCAGGCGGCGGCGCTTGTCGCCGCGCACGATGTCCACCGTCTCGCTCTCGCGCGTGATCTTGCGCAGCGGGTTCTTGTTGGTGTGGTACATCGTCGTGGCCGTGGCCATCGGGCTCGGGTAGAACGTTTGCACCTGGTCGGCGCGGAAGCCATTCTTCTTGAGCCAGATCGCGAGGTTCATCATGTCCTCGTCGCTGGTGCCCGGGTGCGCGGCAATGAAGTACGGAATGAGGTACTGCTTCTTGCCCGCCTCGGCCGAGTACTTCTCGAACATCTGCTTGAACTTGTCATAGCTGCCGATGCCGGGCTTCATCATCTTCGTGAGCGGGCCCTGCTCGGTGTGCTCCGGCGCGATCTTCAGGTAGCCGCCGACGTGGTGCTGCACCAACTCCTTCACGTACTCCGGCGACTGCACGGCCAGGTCGTAGCGCAGGCCCGAGCCGATGAGAATTTTCTTGATGCCCTTCAACGCACGCGCCCGACGGTAGATCTTGATCAGCGGGTCGTGGTTGGTGTTGAGGTTCGGGCAGATGCCCGGGTACACGCAGCTGGGCTTGCGGCAGGCCGATTCGATTTCGGGCGACTTGCAGCCGATGCGGTACATGTTGGCCGTGGGGCCGCCGAGGTCGGAGATGGTGCCGGTGAAGCCCTTCACCGAGTCGCGGATGGCCTCGACCTCCTTGATGATCGAATCTTCCGAGCGGCTCTGGATGATGCGGCCCTCGTGCTCGGTGATCGAGCAGAACGTGCAGCCGCCGAAGCAGCCGCGCATGATGTTCACGCTGAAGCGGATCATTTCCCACGCGGGGATCTTGGTCGCGCCGTCGTGGCTGCCGTTTTCGTCGGCGTAGCTCGGATGCGGGCTGCGCGCATACGGCAGGTCGAACACGTGGTCCATCTCGGCCGTGGTGAGCGGAATGGGCGGCGGGTTGATCCACACGTCGCGCGCCGTGGCCCCCTCGCCGTGCGCCTGCACCAGCGCGCGGGCGTTGCCGGGGTTGGTCTCGAGGTGCAGCACGCGATTGGCGTGCGCGTAGAGCACCGGGTCGCTGCGCACCTGCTCGTAGGCCGGCAGGCGGATCACCGAGCGGTCGCGCGGGGGAACGGCGATCTTTCCGCGGGGCTGCAGCGCCGGGTTGGGCACGAAGGTCAGCGGCTTGATGGCGGGGTTGACCACCGAGCCGGCGGCTGACCCAGCGGCTTCTGCAGCCTTGGCGACGGCGTCGGCCTCGTCTTCCTTCGCGCAGGTGGCGCCGTTGGCCTTGGCCTGGTCGGACACCATCAGGTACGGGTTGACGTGCGCCTCGACGCGGCCGGGTTCGTCGACGCTGGTGGAGTTGATCTCGAACCAGCCCTCGGGCGTTTCGCGCCGCACATAGGCTGTGCCACGCACGTCGGTGATCTGTTGCACCGGCTCCTTGGCGGCCAGGCGGTGCGCGATCTCGACGATGGCGCGCTCGGCGTTGCCGTACAGCAGCAGGTCGCACTTCGAGTCGACGACGATGGAGCGGCGCACCTTGTCCGACCAGTAGTCGTAGTGGGCGATGCGGCGCAGGCTGCCTTCGATGCCGCCGAGGATGATCGGCACGTCGTTCCAGGCTTCCTTGCAGCGCTGCGAATACACGATGGCCGCGCGGTCGGGGCGCGAGCCGCCGACGTCGCCGGGGGTGTAGGCGTCGTCGCTGCGGATCTTCCGGTCGGCCGTGTAGCGGTTGATCATCGAATCCATGTTGCCGGCGGTCACGCCGAAGAACAGGTTCGGTTTGCCCAGCGCCTTGAAGGGCTCGGCGCTCTGCCAGTCGGGCTGGGCGATGATGCCGACGCGGAAACCTTGCGCCTCCAGCATGCGGCCGATGACCGACATGCCGAAGCTGGGGTGGTCGACGTAGGCGTCGCCCGTGACCACGATGATGTCGCAGCTGTCCCAGCCGAGCGCTTCCATTTCCTTGCGCGAAGTCGGCAGGAACTTGGCCGTGCCGAAACGGGCCGCCCAGTACTTGCGGTAGCTGGTCAGCGGCTTGGCGGCGCGCGCGAAAAAGGAGACGTCGACGGGGGCGTTCATCGGTGGGAGTAGACAGCGCCGCGGGAGCGCCGTTGTGGGCAACCCTCGATTTTAGGGTTTTCCATCATGTCTGTCGCGGCAAACATCCTGTGACCGGGCCTCTTTGAAGTCTCAATTGATTGCCAAAGTCAACCTTCTAAATGACAATGGCAACCATGTCAGCGACTTTACCCCCCATCGATCCCGCCGCCGTCAAGGCGATCCGCCAATTCAACCGCTTCTACACGCGCCGCATCGGCGCCCTCGACCCCTACCTCGGCAGCGCCATGTCGTTGACCGACGTGCGCGTGCTGTACGAGCTGGCGCACCGCGAGGTGGCGGTCGCGAGCGAAATCGGGCGCGACCTTGGGCTGGACGCGGGCTACATGAGCCGCATCCTGCGCCGCTTCGAAAACGAAGGCTGGCTCACGCGCGAGCCGCATCCGCGCGATGCGCGCCAGAGCGTCCTGCGCCTGACCGAAGCTGGCCACGCCGCATTCGCACCGTTGCAACAGAAATCGCGCGAAGAAGCCACCGCCCTGCTCGCCTCGCTAGCGCCGCCGCAGCGCCAACAACTGGTGCAGGCCATGGGCACGGTGCAGTCGCTACTCGACCCCGAAGCCGCCCCGGCCAAGACCCAGGCCGCCATCCTGCGCGACCCGGCGCCCGGCGACATCGGCTGGGTGGTTCAGCAGCATGGCGAGGTCTACGCGCGCGAGTACGGCTGGAACAGCAGCTTCGAGGCGCTGGTGGCCGGCATCGCGGGTGAGTTTTTGCTCAAGTTCCAGCCCGAGTGGGAGCGCTGCTGGATCGCCGAACTCAACGGAGAGCGTGTGGGTGCGATCTTCGTGGTCCGCAAGTCGGCTGCGGTGGCGCAACTGCGCCTGCTGATCCTCGCGCCCGCTGCGCGCGGGCTGGGCCTGGGCGGCAAGCTGGTGGACGAATGCATCGCCTTCGCGCGCCTCAAGGGCTACAAGAAGATGGTGCTGTGGACCAACAGCTGCCTAGTGGCCGCACGCGGCATCTACGCCAAGCGCGGCTTCCAGCTCACCAAGTCGGAGCCGCACGAGGGCTACGGCTCGCCGCAGGTTGGCGAGACCTGGGAGCTGAAGCTGTAGCGTCTGCTTATTGCATGAACCAGCCGTGGCTCACGACGAGCGACTGGCCGGTGAGTGCATTGGTCGGGAAGCCCGCGAACAGCAGCGCGACGCGTGCCACGTCTTCCGTGGTCGTGAACTCACCGTCGACCGTTTCCTTCAGCATCACGTTCTTGATGACTTCCTGCTCGCTGATGCCCAGGGTCTTGGCCTGCTCGGGAATCTGCTTTTCGACGAGCGGCGTGCGCACGAAGCCCGGGCAGATCACGTTGGCGCGCACGCCGTGCTTGGCGCCTTCCTTAGCGACCGTCTTGGCCAGGCCGATGAGGCCGTGCTTGGCCGTGACGTAAGGGGCCTTCAGCAGCGAGGCTTCCTTCGAGTGCACCGAGCCCATGTAGATCACGCTGCCGCCACGGCCTTGTGCATACATGTGCTTCAGGCAAGCTTTCGTGGTGAGGAAGGCGCCGTCGAGGTGAATGGCGAGCATCTTCTTCCAGTCGGCGAAGCTGAACTCTTCCACCGGGTGCACGATCTGGATGCCGGCGTTGCTGATGAGGATGTCGATGCCGCCAAAGGCTGCAGCGCCCTCCTCGACCGAGGCGTTGACCTGGTCTTCGTTCGTCACGTCGACGCCCACGCCAATGGCCTGCGCGCCCGCGGCCTTGAGCTCGGCCGCTGTGGCGTCGGCCGCTTCCTTGTTGAGGTCGGCAATGATGATCTTGGCGCCTTCCTGCGCGAACAGGATGGCGATTTCCTTGCCGATGCCGCTGGCCGAGCCAGTGATGTAGGCGACCTTGTCCTTGAGTTGCATGGTGATGTTCCTTGGTAAGAGTCGGGTTTGAAAAGGGCAGCAAGAATCAGGCGAGATAGTCGTGCTCGACCGTGCCGAGTGCGAGCGTCATGTCTGCGATGTAGTGCACGGCCGATTCGACCTTGAGCACCGGCAGGTCGGCCACGGGCGCCAGCGCGTGCGGGTGCAGTTCGAGCGAGCCGGGCCCGCCCCATGCGCCGTGCAGCGTCACGTCGACCATGTGATAGCGCACCAGTTCGCAAATGCGGGCCGTGCCGTCGACGTGCGGAATGATCTTCAGCAGAAAGTTGGGTTGCGCAATGCCCGCAAGGATGGGCTCGGGATCGAGCGCGCGGTGCTTGAAGCCCATCGTGGCCTTGGCCACGCGCACCTTGCCGTAGTCGAGCGTGCCGACCACCACGTCGGTCTCGTAGTCGAGCACCGGCGAGGCCAGCTTCTTAGGAAAGCCCCAGAGCTCGCGGCCGCCGGCAATGGGCGGATGGTCGTTGAGGTACATCGCGTGCACGTACGCGCCCTTCTCCACCCCCTTGGCGGTGCGCAGCTGCACCGGAATGACCTGGCCCGACTCGGTGTAGTCGCCGAAGCCGGTCGAGTCGGGCATGCGAATGAATTCGTACTTGACCAGCGGCTCGACCACTTCGAGCGGCTCGGGCACCACGGCGCGCAGGGCGTCCATGTCGGTGCGGTACGTGAGGATGAGAAATTCGCGCCGCACGAACCGGTACGGGCCGGGCGGAAAAGCAGGACTGGTCAGCGGCATCGCGAATGCCGTTCGTCGCACATCTTCAATTTTCATGAAAACATTTCCTCCTGTTGAAGTGACGGCCCAGTCTCGCGCTGGTTTCTTAGTTGAGGCTGAATCGCACGCGTCAGCGCGACAGGCCCGGCCGCTTGACGCGCCCCGAGCCATGCTCGCCAAGGTCGAAGGTGGTCACGCCGTTGACCGTTGCGTCGGCACGCAGCGTCTCGGGATGGGCCAGCGTGTTGCGCATGTCGCGCGCACCCGAATCCCAGTGCTCTTCCACGGCAGCGCGCGAGAACTCGTAGTCCTTCGATTCCAGTTCGTAGGGCTTGTCGCGGTAGATCAGGTGGAAGATGTCGATGGGCTCGTGCGTGAGCTGCGACTGCACCGCGAGCACACTCGGGTCGCTGCGCAGGCCAGCCGGCAGCTTGGAGATCAGGTCGGCAATCGCCTGCTGCAGATTCATGTTGGCGGCCAGCGCGTCGGTGTTCATGCGGGTGCGGCTGGAGTAGGTGATGTCCTTCTGCCGCTCCATCACGCCCGCCATGGTGCGCGGCATCTCGCCGCGCGCATTGAACAGGTCGACCTGCAACACCACCAGTGGCTCGTTGCGCGGATGCGTGTCAAGCACGTACTGCAGCGGTGTGTTCGACACGATGCCACCGTCCCAGTAGTCATCGCCGTCGATGCTGATCGGCGCGAAGCCCGGCGGCAGCGCGCCGCTGGCCATGATGTGCTCGGGACCGATGAGCTGGCGCGTGTTGTCGAAGTACACCGAGTTGCCGGTGCGCACATTGACCGCGCCCACGCTGAAGCGTGCCTCGCAGGCATTGATGCGGTCGAAGTCGACGAGGCGCTCCAGCGTGGACTTGAGCGCGGAGGTGTCGTAGTAGCTCAGCAGCGGCGCCGCCCCGCCCATCAGGAAGGCCGGCGAATACCGCGGCTCGAAGAAGCCCGGAATGCCCACCAGCGAGGCCATGGTGGCGCTGTACTGGTTCTGCAGTGCCCGGTCGCCCAGCCACGAAGGCAGGCGCTGCGAAGGCCCCGAAGACACAAGGTGCCAGAACTCGCGCAGCCGATCGACGCGCGTTTCCGGTGCATTGCCCGCAATCAGTGCCGCATTGATGGCGCCGATGGAGACGCCGGCAATCCAGTGCGGCTGCAGTTCGGTTTCGCTGAGCGCCGCATACACGCCGGCCTGGTAGGCGCCGAGCGCGCCCCCACCCTGCAGCACCAGCGCCTTGCGAGCGGTGCGCATGTCTTCGCGGCGCGAAGCAAAAGGGTTGAGGGGTTTGGAGGAGGCGGCACGGGGTTTTTTCTTCGGTGGTGTCGTCGTCATGCGTTCATTTGACACCAGCCCCGCGACACCAACCTGACCAGGGGTTGTTGCCCCCGGGACGATGTCACATCTTCGGCAGCATCTGTCCGCGGATCTCGCCGCCCGGGTTGGCGGCGGTATGCACGTTGGCGTACCACTTGCCCGCGGACAGGTCGGCGGCCTGCGCCGGCGTGAGCGTGGCCTGGCCTTCGATCGGGCTTGCCGGGTTGGCAAAGGGCAGCACCACGCCCGCATTGGCGCCCGCGGCGGCCGGGCCGTGGAAGTGCGCCATGGTGGCCGGGCCGCTCAGGCCGGTGTAGGTGATCTTGTACTTGAGCACGTTGGTGTCGCGGTCGAGCCAAGCCTCGGCCATGCCGCTGCCGCGCGTCATGTTGGGCGGGACTTCGCTGGCTGCGTTCATCGCGCCGCTGAAGCTCGCGACGTTCGACTTCGACATCATTCCGCAGCCGACCAGCGCGGCACTGGCCACCCCGGTGATGAGGGCTGCGCGCAAAAAGGTGCCATATTTGGTCATGAGCTTGATCTCCTGAGTTATGAAAGCCTCCACAGCATAGGCAGCACGGCGGGCTTGGCTTGTCGGCCACCACCCCGACTTCGATGGCCGCCAAATGGCTGAAAAGGGCTGCAAAAGGCTGAAAGAAAATGCAACGATGACCCTCAACGCCCTCCCCACCGCCCGCGATGTGGTCGATTTCTGGCGCGAAGCCGGCCCGGACCGCTGGTTTGCCAAGAACGACGCCTTCGACGCCGAATTCGCCACCCGCTTCTCGCATGCCCATCAGGCCGCAGCCCGCGGCGAACTCGACCACTGGGCATCCGATGCCGAAGGCGCTTTGGCCTTGCTGGTGCTGTTCGACCAGTTTCCCCGCAACACCTGGCGCGGCAGCCCGCACATGCTGGCCACCGACGGCAAGGCGCTGGCCGTGGCGAAGCAGGCAGTCGAATCAGGCTTCGACCGGCAGTGCGAACCAGTGCTGCGACGCTTCTTCTACCTGCCCTTCATGCATTCCGAAGTGCTGGCCGAGCAGGAGCGCTCGGTCGAGCTCAACGCCGCGCTCGACGCCAATACGCAGCGCTACGCGGTGCTGCACCGGGACATCATTGCGCGCTTCGGCCGCTTTCCGCATCGCAACAGGATGCTGGGGCGCAGCACCACGGCGGAAGAGCAGAAGTATCTCGACGAAGGCGGCTTCGCCGGCTGAAGCGAGGTTCAGGTGTCGTTGTGCGGCAGCGGCACGTCGCGCGTCGGCGACGGGTTCAGGTCGGCGATGCCCTTCGTGTCCTTCATCGAGCCGTAGGTGCGCGCATAGACCCAGGTGAACTCGGCCCCCAGCAGGAAGATCTGCGCCGAGTAGTAAACCCACACTAGCACCACCACCAGCGAGCCCGCGGCCCCGTAGCCCGAGGCCACGCTGCTCTTGCCGATGTACAGCCCGATCAGGTGCTTGCCCACGGTGAAGAGCAGCGCCGTGACAGCCGCCCCCACCCACACGTCGCGCCACTGCACCTTGGCGCGCGGCATGATCTTGTAGATCATCGCGAAGATCGCTGTCACCATCGCGAAGCTGAAGACGAAGTTGACGGCCTGCGCAGTGGTTTCCCACGCGCCGAACACCGGCGACCACCACTTTCCCAGGGCCGCGAGCGCGGCGCTCGCCACCAGCGACACCATGAGCAAAAAACCGATGCCCATGATCATGCTGAACGACAGCATCCGCACGCGCAGCATGTTGAACAGCCCCTTGTTCTTGGCGCGGGCCGGCGCGCGCCAGATGCGGTCGAGCGCATCTTGCAGTTCGCCGAAGACGGTGGTGGCGCCCAGCACCAGCAGCCCGATGCCGATCACCGTGGCGACGATGCCTTCGGCCGGCTTGTTGACGGCCTTCAGCATGCCCTGCACCGCCGCCGCGCCCTGCTCGCCCATCAGGCCCGAGAGCTGCGCGAAGATCTCGCCGCGCGCGGCCTCCTGCCCGAAGACCAGGCCGGCCACAGCGATCACGATCAGCAGCAGCGGAGCAATGGAGAACACTGTGTAGTAGGCCAGCGCAGCACCCATGCTCGGGGCGTAATCGTTCGACCAGGAGTTGAAGGCCCGCTGGCAGAGATCGAAGAGTGCGCGCAGTTGCTTGAGCATGCTGAAGTGTCCCTGTGGAATCGCCCGGCGCCATGTCGATCCGGCGCCCGGCATGTTGAAAGCGTGCCTACGATAATCGCTCCACATGCACCCGTCTCCCCCCGCTGCTCAGCCCCAGTCGCCACGCGACCTTTTTGTTTCATTCACCTGGCTCGCATTGCAGGGCTTCGGCGGTGTGCTCGCCATCGTCCAGCGCGAGATGGTCGAGAAGAAGAAATGGCTCACGCCCGAGCAGTTCCTCGAAGACTGGGCCGTGGCGCAGGTGATGCCGGGGCCCAACGTGATCAACCTCGCGCTGATGATCGGCGACCGCTACTTCGGCTTGCGCGGCGCGCTCGCCGCCCTGGCGGGCATGTTGACCATTCCGCTGGTCGTCATCCTTGCGCTGGCCGTGCTGTATGCACACTTCGCCGGCAACCCGCAGGTGGCGGCCGCGCTGCGCGGCATGGGCGCGGTGTCGGGCGGACTGATTGCCGCGACCGGCATCAAGCTGGTGCCGCAGCTGCGCAAGCATCCGCTGGGCTTTGCAACCTGCCTCTCCTTCATGGCGCTGGTGTTCGTGGCCATTGCGGTGTTCAAGATCCCGCTCGGATGGGTGCTGCTGGTGGTCGGTGGCGTCGCCTGCGTGTGGACCTGGAAGAAGATCGCGCCATGACCATCACGATGCAATGGCACGACTGGCTGGCCCTGTTCGGGCAATACGCGCTGCTGTCGCTGCTGTCGATCAGCGGCGCCATCACCACAGTGCCCGACATGCACCGCTACCTCGTAGTCCAGCACAGCTGGCTCACCGATGCGCAGTTCAGCTCCTCCATTGCCATCGCGCAAGCAGCGCCCGGCCCCAACGTGCTGTTCGTGGCGCTGATGGGCTGGAACGTCGGGCTCAACGCGGGCGGCGGCATCAGTGCCGGGCCCTCGGCCTGGCTGCTCGGCTTCTTCGGGCTGATGCTCACCATGGTCGGCATCATGCTGCCGAGCACCACCCTCACCTACTTCGCCACGCGCTGGGGCCACCGCAACCGCACGCGCCGCGAGGTGCGCGCCTTCAAGCAGGGCATGGCGCCCGTGGTGGTGGGCCTGCTGATCGCCACCGGCTGGGTGCTGGCGGCGGGAAACCATGCCGGCAATGCGCCTGCCTGGCACCTGTGGCTGCTGACCGGTGTGTCCGCGCTTATCGTCTGGCGCACGCGCATTCACCTGCTCTGGCTGCTCGGCGCCGGAGCGGTGCTGGGCGCAGTGGGCTTCGTCTGATCCTTCGTCTCATCCCTTTCTTCTTCAGGAACACTCGACATGTCGCAACTTCGCCCGCTCGGCCGCTCCGGCCTCCTGGTTTCCCCGCTCGCCTTCGGCGGCAACGTGTTCGGCTGGACCGTCGACGAAGCGGCCTCGTTCAAGCTGCTCGATGCCTGGCTGGATGCGGGTTTCAACTTCGTCGACACCGCTGACGTGTATTCGGCATGGGTGCCGGGCCACACCGGCGGCGAGTCGGAGACGATCATCGGCAAGTGGCTCAAGCACAGCGGCAAGCGCAACCGCGTGGTGCTGGCCACCAAGGTCGGCAAGCCGATGGGCGAAGGCAAGGTGGGCCTGGCGCCCAAGTACATCCGCGAAGCCGTCGAGGCCTCGCTCAAGCGCCTGCAGACGGACTACATCGACCTCTACCAGTCGCACGATGACGATGCCAACACGCCGCTCGAAGAATCGCTCGGCGCCTTCGACGACCTGATCAAGGAAGGCAAGGTCCGCGCCATCGGCGCCTCGAACTACAGTGCACCGCGGCTGGCCGAGGCGCTCGACGTGTCGGAACGCCTGGGCATCGCCCGCTACGAAAGCCTGCAGCCGCTGTACAACCTGTACGACCGCGCCGTGTTCGAAGATGCGCTGGAGCCGCTGTGCATCAAGCGCGAAGTGGGTGTGATCAACTTCTACGCCCTGGCCGCCGGCTTCCTCACGGGCAAGTACCGCACCGAGGCCGATGCCGCCAAGAGCGCGCGCGGCGCCAACACCACGAAGAAATATCTCAACGAGCGCGGCCTGCGCATCCTCGATGCACTCGACAAGGTGGCCCAGCAGTACAACGCCAAGCCGGGCCAGGTCGCCATCGCCTGGCAGATCGCGCGACCGGGCGTGACGGCGCCCATTGCCAGCGCCACCTCCATCGCGCAGCTCGAAGAGCTCGTGGTCGCGACGCAGCTGAAGCTCGACGCGGGCACCATCGAGATGCTCGACCGCGCCAGCGCTGAAGCAAAACCCGCTGCCTGAGCGGCTCCCGGCGATGAGCATGTTCGACACCATCGCAGCGCCCGCATTCGAGCACTTCGTCGACCTGCGCGTCGAGGTGGGCACGCCGCAGGTGCTGGGCAACAGCCCGCGCGGACTGCGCCGCGTGGTGCCGATCACGGGCGGCGACGCCATCGGCCACGGCTGGCGGGCGCGCGTGCTGCCGGGCGGCAGCGACTTTCAGTTGATCGTGAGCGACACGCTTTCCGAACTCGACGCGCGCTACGGCCTGGAGACCGATGCGGGCGATCTGGTCTACGTGCAGAACCATGCGGTGCGTTCGGCCTCGCCCGAGGTAATGGGCAAGCTGCTGCGCGGCGAGCCGGTCGATCCGTCGCAGGTGTACTTTCGCTGCAGCCCGCGCTTCGAGACTGCCTCGCCTTCGCTGAAGTGGATCAACGAACGCATGTTCGTCGGCGCCGGGGTACGCCACCCGGCCGAGGTGGTGATGCGCTTCTTCGCGCTGATCTAGCTGCTAGCCGTCGACCGGATTCAGCGGCGTCGCAAGAATGCGCTGGTAGAAGGCCACATCCAGCCAGCGGCCGAACTTGAAGCCGGCCTGCCGCACGGTGCCCGAATGCTCGAAGCCCAGGCGCTCGTGCAGCGCGATGCTGCCGGCGTTGGCGGCATCGATGGCGCCGACCATCACATGCACGTCGCGCGCGATGGCCTCGGCAATGATCGCCTCCATCAGCGTGCGGCCCAGGCCCTCGCCGCGGTGCGCGCTGTCGACGTAGACCGAGTGCTCCACCGTGTACTTGTAGGCGGGAAAGGCGCGGAACGTGCCGTAGCTCGCGAAACCCAGCAGCTTGCCGGCATCGTCCACGGCGCCGATCACGGGGAAGCCGTTGGCACGCTTGGTGGCGAACCACGCGACCATGTTCTCGGGCGTGCGCGGCTTGTAGTCGTACAGCGCGGTGGAAGTGACGATGGCCTCGTTGAGGATGGCCAGGATCGCGGCGGCGTGCGCTTCTTCGGTGCAGGAGATGAGACGCATGGTGTCCTCGTTGAAATATCGTTCAATATAGGAGAATAATAATCTCATATGAGAAACGATTCATCTCGAGACGACACGCCCGGCCAGAACATCGACATGCTCATCGCCACCCGGCTGCTGGCGCTGCGGCAGGCGCAAGCGCTGAGCCTCGCGGAGTTGGCCGAGCGCTCGGGCGTGAGCAAGGCCATGATCTCCAAGGTGGAGCGCGCGCAGAGCAGCCCCACGGCCGTGCTGCTGGGGCGGCTGGCGGCCGGGCTCGGCGTGCCGCTAGCGCAGCTCCTGACGGAAGAGAAGGAGCAACCGCAGCGCCTGCGCACGCGTGCCGAGCAGGAGGTCTGGCGCGACCCGAAGGCAGGCTACCTGCGGCGGCAGGTCGCGGAGCGGCACGCGGGCAGCGGCATCGAACTGGTCGAGGTCGAGCTGCCGCGCTCGGCGCAGGTCGACTACCCGCGCTGGAGCGGCAAGCCCTATCGGCAATGCCTGTGGATGCTCGAAGGCGCTCTGCGGGTGGACTACGGCGACGAGCGCTTCGAGCTCGCACCGGGCGACTGCCTCGACTTCGGCGTGGACCGGCCGCTGGTCTTCAAGGCACTGGGGCGCACCGCCTGCCGCTATCTGCTGGTGGCGAACCCGGAGTAGCCGCACGCGCAGGGTAGGCAAGCTCCGACACGCACTGGCGGCCGATGCCTGTGCGGCACCTGCCACTGCTCCGGATACTGCAAGGCATCTCAGCTTCCAGAGGAACGACGATGTCATTCGCGCTCTACATGATCGGTTTCGTGATCTTCCTGGGCGGCCTCATCTGGGGCGCCTCCGTCGCCGGCGTGCCGACGCTCTACATCGGCATCGGCGCGGTGATCCTGCTGGGGATCGGCATCTTCAGCGCGGTCGGTCGCACGCGTGGCAAGGACCCGTCCTGAGCGGCCGGGTGCATCACCGGGTACATCAATCGGGTTCACACAGGCTTCACGCCGCGCGCACATGGCGTAGCTAACTTCGCATGCGCACCGCAGACCGCGGTGCGCATCGAATCCAGTTGGCTGCCCCATGCACACTTCTTCCAGCTTCTTTTCTCCCCTCGCCTCCTCATCCTGCGCAGCGCCCCAGCCGGCTCCGGCAGCAAACCCCGGCAGCATCAAGGTCGACCTTCTCGTCGTGGGCGCGAGCTTTGCGGGCCTGGCCTGTGCCCGGGCCGCGGCCCTGGCAGGCCTCAGCGTGATGGTGCTGGAGAAGAAGAGCAGTGCCGGCGCCAAGCTGCACACCACCGGCATCATCGTGAAGGACGCGGTCGACAGCGTGCCGTGGCTGGCCGAAGTGCCTGCGGCACTCGTGCGCCGTATCGAAGGGGTGCGGCTCTATGCGCCCAACATGCGCCATGTCGACCTGCATGCGCCGGGCTACTGGTTCTGGGCCACCGACGCGCCCGCCCTGCTCGACTGGATGGTCGGCTCTGCCTGCGCCAGCGGCGTCGACGTGCGGCTGGGCACGCTGTTCGAGCAGGCGCTGTGGCTCAACGGCCGGTGGGAGGTGCCTGTGACGCAAGGACCCTGCATCACGGCCACCTACCTCGTGGGCGCTGACGGCCCCCACTCGCGCGTTGCCAAGGCGCTGGGCCTGTCGCGCAACACGCGCTTCCTCTACGGCATCGAGCACGAATATCACGGCGCGCGGATGGCGCCCGGCCTGCTGCATTGCTTCATCGACCGCAAGCTCGCGCCCGGCTACATCGGCTGGGCGCTCGACGGCGTCGGCGTTAGCCAGATCGGGCTGGCGCGCCGCATGGTGCACAACAGCGCGGGCGCGCTGAAGCTCGATCCGCTGCTGCGCAAGATTGCTTCGGTGGTCACGCCCGGCGACGCTCCGCCGGTCGCGGTACGCGCGGGAATGATCCCGTGCGGCGGCGTGCTGCCGGTGGTAGCGCGCGAACGGGCCCTGCTGGTGGGTGATGCGGCGGGCATGGTGTCGCCGGTGACGGCCGGCGGCATCCACACGGCGCTGCTGCACGGGGAGCGCGCGGGCGAGGCGGTGGCGAGCTTCGTGCGTGGCGAGGCCGGCGACCCGGCCACGTGGTTCGTTCGTGGCTACCCGGGCTTCCGGCTCAAGCGCGCGCTGCGCTTGGCCTTCGACCATTTCCAGACCGACTGGATGTTCAACCACCTGCTGGGCACGCCGCAGATGCGGCGGGTGGCGGAGCTCATCTACTTCCACCGCAAGGGTGGATCGTTGCCCAAGAGCTAGAAAAAGACGCTCAGGCGCCGCGCTGCCGCATCGCCTCGTAGAGGCACACGCCGCTGGCCACCGAGACATTCAGGCTCTCGACCGCGCCGGCCATCGGAATGCTCACCAGCTCGTCGCAAGTCTTTCGCGTGAGCTGCCGCATGCCTTCGCCTTCGGCGCCCAGCACCAGCGCCAGGGGGCGCTTGAAGTCGCTCTGGTAGATGGTGCCCGGCGCGTCGTCGCTGGTGCCCACGCACCAGATGTTGCGTTCCTTGAGTTCGTTCAGGGTGCGCGCGAGGTTGGTGACCATGAAGTACGGCACAGTCTCGGCCGCGCCGCTCGCCACCTTGGCCACGGTGGCGTTGATGCCGGCCGCGTGGTCCTTGGGGGCGATGACCGCATGCGCGCCGGCACCGTCGGCCACGCGCAGGCAGGCACCGAGGTTGTGCGGGTCGGTCACGCCGTCGAGCACCAGCAGCAGGGGCACGGTGCCGGCCTCTTCGAGGCCTTCGAGCAGTTCGTCGAGCGAGCGGACCTGGGCCACGGGTTCGACCCGTGCCACCACGCCCTGATGGCCGTGGCTGCCGCTGAGCTTGGACAGCCGCAGGCCGTCGGCCTCGACCAGCCGCACACCGGCTTCCTGCGCACGCGCGATGAACTGTTTCATGCGCGCATCGCGCCGGCTGGCGTCGAACATCACTTCGAGCACCGATTTCGGCGCGGTCTTGATGCGCACGCCCACGGCATGGAAGCCGAAGATCACTTTGGGGGAAGACATCCGGCGATTATCCCTACCCCCGGGACCTGGCCATTTCGCGTGGTCAGGCGATCGGCAAACCACTGAGCGCGCGGGTGCGCTCATCGTGCAGTTCCTGCACAGCCAACGCGCTCGGATGCACCTTCGCGCCGTTGCCCACGCTCTCCAGGTACTGGCAGGCCGCATGGCCCTCGGCTGCCTTTTCGTAGCGCGCGATCCAGGCGTCGCGCGCAGGCAGCTTCTCGGGCGACACCGGCCATATGCCCGGCTGGGGCCGCATGTGTTCGCCGATGCCGATGCGCCAGGGCTTGGCGCTCACCCGGGCACGAAAGCATTTCTGGTTGCGGCACATGCGTGCGTAGACCTTGTCGACGCCCATTGCATGAAAGCAGTCGGCCACCGCGGTGTCGGCCGGATCGAAGACATCGTGCATCGCCAGCACCCGGAAGCCCGCGGGCGTGCGATAGATGCGCAGATGCCAGTCGGGGTGCTGCTGCATGAAGCGCCCGATGCGCTCGGCCGCCCGCTTCTCGGGCGCAGGGTTGCCGCTGTGCTCGCCACGCTTCTTGCGCTGGCCGATGACCCAGGCCACGACGAAGACCACGATGCCCGCGATCAGCCCGCCCAGCCAGGTCTTGGCAGCCCAGCCGCCGACCACCCCGGCGATCAGCGCCGGCACCAGCGCAAAGCCGAACACGCTGCCGCGCAAGGGCTCCTCGAAGTCGATGTCGACGAACAGCACGTCGGGCGTGTTGAGGCAGCGCGCGCCGTAGGTGTTGCGCGTGATGACGGTGTCGCCCTGGCGCTCGACGATTTCCTCGCGGATCGGCATGCCGTCGGCGCCGTTGTAGGGCATCTTGCGTTCGCGGCGCTCGAGCTTCTCGCCCTTGTGGACGATGCGGTCGAAGGCATCGCGCGTGCGCTGGTCGGCGTGCGCCTGCGCGGCCAGTGGGCTCTCGTCGGACCAGCCGAAGCGGCGCACGGTGAACTGCTTGCCGCCCACGCTCTCCTGGATACGGCCTTCGGCCCAGAACTGGGGAACGATCATCGACTCAAGCCTTTCCGGCAATCAACAACCAGGCCATGACCGCCGCCAGCACGATGATCAACGCCGGCAGCCATTTGTAGCCGTCGCCATGTACGCGGCCCGGTTCGTCCATCGGGCGGCGGGGCATGTGCTGGGTCAGGGGGCTGAAACTTCCGAGCGCCGGGTCGTCATGGTTGTCGACCAGCCGCTTGGCCGCAGACAGGCTCAGGCCCGTGGCTTCGCGCGTGAGGCGGATGGCCTCGATCTTGTTGCCCTGCGCCAGGGCTGCGAGTGCGATGGAGGGCATGGAGGCGAAGCCGCGGTCCTGCATGGCGGCGGCAGGCGCACCGCGTCCGCGGGCATCGCCTTCCCCTCGCTCCAGCCTGTCGGCGTAGCGATCGACAGCGTCCTTGGCCGACTTGAGGTCCACGCCCGTGCGGTCGCGCACGATCTTGATGGCCTCGATCATCCTGCCGCGCTGCAGCGCCAGGGCGGCGTCGGGCGGAAGCTCCTCCATGAATATCTCCTGTGTGGCTGGCTATTTACTTATGTTTAATAGCTTATTGCGCTTGTCAGGCGGGCGCCAGAGCCACTTTTTCATTAAGTGCGACACGACCGGCCTCGATGGTGATGCGTCGCTCGCATCGGGCTGCGATGCCCCGGTCGTGGGTAACGAGCACGAGCGTGGTGCCGAGCTCGCGATTGAGGTCGAACATCAGCCGCATCACCTGCTCACCGGTGGCGAAGTCGAGGCTGCCGGTGGGCTCGTCGGCCAGCAGCAGCGCCGGTTGCACCACGAAGGCACGGGCCAGCGCCACACGCTGCTGCTCGCCGCCCGAGAGCACCTTGGGGTAGTGCCCGAGCCGCTGGCCGAGGCCGACGCGGCCGAGCATTTCGGTGGCCGCCTTGCGCGCATCTTTTCGGTTGGCCAGCTCCAGCGGGAGCATCACGTTTTCGAGCGCGCTCAGGTTGCCCAACAGCTGGAAGCTCTGGAACACGAAGCCCACGCGCTGCGCGCGCACGGCGGCGCGCTCGTCCTCGTCGATGGCGAAGATGTCTTCGCCGGCGATGCGCACCGTGCCGCGCGTTGGTGTGTCTAGCCCCGCGATGATCGACAGCAGGGTGCTCTTGCCGGAGCCCGAGGCGCCGACGATGGCCGCGGTTTCCCGCGCGCCGAGGGTGAAATCGATGTCCTGCAGAATGTCCAGCGTGCCGGCCGAATCGGTGACGGACTTGAAGACATGCTCGACGGCGACAATTGCATCAGACGGGGGTTGGGACATGGAAAGGCTTTGGTTTTGAATCGACGTGACTTTATCTTGACCACCGCCGCGCTCGGCAGCGCGGGGCTATGGACGACCGCGGCGCAGGCCCAGGCTCAGGCCCAGGTACCGATGGCTGGCAAGCCGGTGATCCTGGTGCTCGGCGATTCGCTGAGCGCAGAGTACGGCCTCAAGCGCGGCGAAGGCTGGGTACCCTTGCTGGAAAAAAGGCTTGCGCAGCAGAAGATCGCGGCCACCGTGGTCAACGCCAGCATCAGCGGCGACACCAGCTCCGGCGGGCGCTCGCGCCTTGCCTCGCTGCTCGCACAGCACAAGCCCAGCCACGTGGTGCTGGAGCTCGGCGCCAACGACGCGCTGCGCGGCCTGCCACTCTCGGACACCGAAAGCAACCTGATGCAGATCACCAAGGCCGCGCAGGCTGCGGGCGCAAAGGTGCTGATCGTCGGCATCCAGGTGCCGCCGAACTACGGCGGCGACTACACGCGGCGCTTCGAGGCGGTGTTCTCCAAGGTAGCGGGCGCGACCAAGTCCGCGCTCGTGCCCTTCCTGCTCAAGGGCGTGGCCGATACGCCCGATGCGCTCTCGCTGTTCCAGGCCGACCGCATCCACCCGACCGCCGCGGCACAGCCTCAACTGCTGGACAACGTCTGGCCCGAGCTGCGCAAGCTGCTGCCGAAATAAAAAAACCGCCGCAGGCGCAGGCCTGCGGCGGCTTCTTGATGGGTACGCCAGGAGCGGATCAACCGTTCTTGGTGGGCAACTCGGGCACCGTGGGTGGATCGCGTTCGAGCGAGGCCACGTCGGTTTCCGGGTCTCCGGGGGCCAAGCCGTCGCTGCTCGGATTGAGTTTGCGGTTCGCCTTTTCCCGGAGCTTTTCTTCCTTCTTCTTCTTCTTGGCCAGCTCTTTCTGGCGCTTCTCGTAGCCGTAATTGGGTGTTGCCACTGCTTCTCCTTGGGCGAGGCAGTCAGGGTGACTGCGCGTGGCCTACTGTAAGCGATAACGGTGCAGTCCCAAGACGGTACCCAATGACGCTCCCAGAGAGCGAGAAGCGATTTTTTACATCCGTGCCAGCGCCTGCTGCAAGTCGGCGCGCAGGTCCTCCACGTCTTCAAGGCCGATCGAAAAACGAACGAGCGTTCCCTTGTAAGGCCAGCACGCCACGGAGGCATCGCGCATCAAGCCGATGTCGTACGGCACCACCAGGCTGATGGGGCCGCCCCACGAGTAGCCGAGGCGAAAAAGCTGCAGGCTGTCGCAGAAGCGGTCGACCTGCTCGGTGCTGTAGCGCTCGTCGAACACGACCGAGAACAGGCCTGCGGCCAGGTTGGTCTCGCCACACAGCGCGCGCCAGTGCACGTGCCCGGGCGAGTCTTCGAGCGCGGGGTGCAGCACCTGCGCGATCTCGTCGCAGCCGTTGAGCCAGCCGGCCAGTTCGCGCGCCGCACGGTCGTGCGCGGCATAGCGCAGCGCGATGCTGGGCAGCGAACGCAGCAGCGTCTCGACATCGCCCACGCCGATGCCGAAGCCCATGCGCATGTGCGTGAGCTTGAGCGCGCGATGCAGCCGCTCGTCGCGCGTGATCACGCTGCCCATGAGCACGTCGCCGCCGCCGCTCGGGTACTTGGTGAGCGCGTGCACCGAGATGTCGACGCCCTGCCCGCTGTCGTTGAAATCGAAAGGCGCAAAGGCCAGGCCCGCGCCCCAGGTGTTGTCAAGCGCGGTCATCACACCCCGCGCGCGGCAGACGTTGACGAGGGCGGGCAGGTCGGGAAACTCCATCGTCACCGAGCCCGCCGCCTCGACCCAGACCAGCCGCGTGCGATCCGACAGCTTGGCCGCGAGGTCGGCCGGATTCATCGCGTCGTACATGCGGTGTGTGATGCCGAAGTTCGCCAGCTCACCGGTGGCCAGCGCCTTGTTGGGGCCGTAGGCGTTGTCGGGAATCAGCACCTCGTCGCCGGTCTTGAGAAAGGCGAACGACACCAGCGAGATGGCCGCCAGCCCGCTGGGCACGAGCAGGCATTCGGTGCCGCCTTCGAGCGTGGCCAGGCGCTCTTCCAGCGTGAAGGTGGTGGGAGTGCCGTGCAGGCCGTAGGTGTAGCCGGCCTTGGTGCGCCAGTCGCGCGCGCGCATGGCGGCCACGTCGGCGAAGAACACGGTCGATGCCTTGAACACGCCGGGCTGCGGCGCGGCGAAGGTGGCGGGCGGGACGTAGGGGTGGTGGATCAGGGTCGTGGAAGGCTTGCTCATGGAGCGATGCTAGCGCGAGCGTCGCATCCGGGGATTTCGCGGGCGCGGTGATTGCGTCGCGTGGCGGCTCGGCAGACACTTCCCGCGTCATGCAGCTGACCCGACCACCCTCCCCCCATCTGCGCCCCTTCGTGCGGCTGCTGTGGGCCTCCGCGCCCGATGGGCCGCACGAGGGGCGGCCGGGCGCGCGCGAACACGTGCTCCCCACAGGTGGGATGCATCTCGTGTTCCGGCTTTCGGGGCCGCCGCTGCGCCTGTTCCAGGACGATGCCGATGCGCGGGGCTTCACGGTGGGCCATGCCATGGTGGGCGGAGCCCGCTCGGCGTTCTTCGTGCGCGACGTGTCGGTGCAAACGCGCTCGGTGGGCGCCATGCTGCAGCCTGGCGCGGCCAAGGCGCTGCTCGGTGTACCCGAGGACGCGCTGGCCGACCGCCACACATCGCTGGACGCGCTCTGGGGCGCGGACGCTGACTTCGCGTTGGAGCAACTCCACGGCACCGACTCGCTGACGCGGCAACTCGCGATCGCCGATGCCCTGCTGGGCGCACGCCTTGCCGCCTCCGCCATGCACGGACTGCATCCCGCAGTGGCGCAGGCGCTGGCGCGCATGTCCGACGCCAGCGCCAATAGCGACGATGCGCAAGCCGGCGCCATCCGCGAGCTGGTGAAGCAAAGCGGCTACAGCCACCGGCGCTTCATCGCGCTGTTCCGCGGCATGACCGGCCTGGCACCCAAGCAGTACGCGCGGATGCTGCGCTTCGACCGCGTGATCGGGCAGTTCGCCATGGACCCCACCCAGCCCTGGGTCGATCTGGCGCTGCAGGCCGGCTACAGCGACCAGGCGCACTTCAACCGCGACTTCCTGGCCATCGCCGGTATGTCACCGCAGGCGTATCGGCGGGCAGCACCAGCATCGTCCCGGCATGTGCGAATCTGACTACTCACCCGCAGGTCAAATTTGTTCAAGACCTGGAAAGCACCGGCCACCAGAATCGCGCCTATCTCATCAAACAGACCGGACAAAACCATGGCCATCCACGAGCTGTTTCCGTACCTCTGCGTCCACGATGCCGGCGCAGCCATCGAGTTCTATTGCAAGGTCTTCGAGGTGAAGGAAATCTTTCGCCTGACCGAGCCGAGCGGCCGCATCGGCCATGCGGAGCTGGACTTCAACAATGGCGCGATCCTGATGATCTCGGACGAATTCGCCGAGTTCAACATCCACAGCGCGAAGACGCTGGGCGGCACGGCCGTCACGCTGCACCTGCACGTGGACGATGCCGACGCGGTGGTGGCGCGCGCGGTCGCCGCGGGCGCCACGCTGAACATGGCGCCGCAGGATCAGTTTTATGGGGAACGTTCCGGCGTCTTTCACGACCCCTTCGGCCATCGCTGGAACGTGGGGCACAGCATCGAGAAGCTGACGCCGGAAGAAATGCAGCGGCGCTACACCGCGATGCTCAGCGACGCAGGGTGAGCCGGCGGCGCTGCTTATTGCCGAAGGGTCGGCCGATGGATCAGACCGACCACTTCTCGATCAGCTTCTCGGCGCCCATGGAGTCGTAGCCTTCGAAGGGCTGATGGATCCACGGGTTGGTGGCAAGAAATTCCACCTGGTAGTCGGGCGTGAAGGTCGACAGCGCTTTGGTCCAGATCACTGCGCTGCGCAGTTCGGTGATGGGCGGGTAGTTGTTGCGCAGCATGTCCATGACGGCATGCAGCGTGTGGCCCGAGTCGGCCAGGTCGTCCACCAGCAGCACGCGGCCTGCGATCTCGCCCTTGGGCGTGGTGATGAAGCGGGCGATGTCGAGGTGGCCCTGCACCGTGCCGGCGTCGGCGCGGTACGAACTGGTCGACATGATCGCCAGCGGCTTGTCGAAGATGCGCGAGAGCACGTCGCCGGGGCGCATGCCGCCGCGCGCCAGGCACAGGATGGTGTCGAACTGCCAGCCCGACTGGTGCACCTTGATCGCGAGCTTTTCGATCAGGTTGTGGTACTCGTCGTAGCTGACGTAGAGATGCTTGCCGTCTTCGGTCAACATGGTTCTTCTTTTCCTCTTCAGTCGGCCAGATAGGGGTGACGCATCATGATCGTGTGGTCGCGGTCGGGGCTGGTCGACACCATGTGGATCGGCACGCCGGTGACCTGCTCGATGCGCTGCAGGTACAGGCGCGCATTGATCGGAAGCTTGTCGTACTGCGTGACGCCGACGGTGCTTTCGCTCCAGCCTTCGAGGGTTTCGTAGATCGGCGTGCAGCGCTCGATCTCGTCAGCGCCCATCGGCAGGATGTCGGTGATTTCGCCGTCGAGTTCGTAGCCGGTGCACAGCTCGAGCTTTTCGAGGCCGTCCAGCACGTCGAGCTTGGTGATGCACAGGCCCGACAGGCCGTTGACCTGCGCCGAGCGCTTGAGCAGCGCGGCGTCGAACCAGCCGCAACGGCGGCTGCGGCCGGTGGTCACACCCTTTTCGGCACCCACGGTGCTCATGTGGTAGCCCGGGGTGCCGGGCGTGGCCCAATCGAGCTCGGTTGGGAACGGACCGCCGCCCACGCGCGTGCAGTAGGCCTTGGTGATGCCGAGGATGTAGTGCAGCATGCCCGGGCCCACGCCCGAACCGGCGGCGGCATTGCCGGCCACGCAGTTGCTGGAGGTGACGTACGGGTAGGTGCCGTGGTCGACGTCGAGCAGCGTGCCCTGCGCGCCTTCGAACAGCAGGTTGGCGCCGTTCTTGTGCGCGTCGTTCAGTTCGCGTGAGACGTCGGCCATCATGGGCTTGAGCAGCTCGGCGTGCCTCATGGCCTCGTTGAAGACTTCGTCGAAGTCGATGGCCGGGGCGCTCAGCACCTGCGTCAGCACGTGGTTGTGCAGGTCGAGCAGCACGCGCAGCTTGGCCGCGAAACGCTCGGGGTGCTTCAGGTCCTGCACGCGCAGCGCGCGGCGCGCGATCTTGTCTTCGTAGGCCGGGCCGATGCCGCGGCCGGTGGTGCCGATCTTCTCGATGCCGCCCTTCTCGCGGTAGGCCTCGCGCGCGATGTCCAGCGCGGCGTGGAACGGCAGGATCAGCGGGCAGGCCTCGCTGATGCGCAGGCGCGAACGCACCTCGACACCGGCCTTCTCCAGCCCTTCGATTTCCTCGAAGAGCTTGGCGGCCGACAGCACCACGCCGTTGCCGATGTAGCACTTGACGCCGGGCCGCATGATGCCGCTCGGGATCAGGTGCAACGCGGTTTTCACACCGTTGATGACCAGCGTGTGGCCCGCGTTGTGGCCGCCCTGGAAACGGACCACGCCCTGGGCGCTTTCCGTCAGCCAGTCGACCAGCTTGCCTTTGCCCTCGTCGCCCCATTGGGTGCCGACGACGACCACGTTTCTTCCGGTGGTTACGCTCATGCTCGTTCCATTACTTCAAAAATTCAGATCGCTCGGACAGTCCACTGGCCAGCTTGCTCGATGAGCTCGCGATCGCAGTGGAATTCATCGATTTCGCTGCCATGGCCCGGCAGCACGCAGACTACCGTTTCGCCGGCCTTGCGCAATTGGGCAATTGCCTGACGCAGGCCGGCCGCATCGCTCCAGGGTGCGCGGATGGCGGCGCGCAGCGGGCGGGCCGGCAGCACGCCGACCAGTTCGCGCACGTCGAGGCTGAAGCCGACGGCCGGACGGTTGCGGCCGAACACGGCCCCCACTTCGTCGTAGCGGCCACCGCGCACCAGCGAGTCGGCCGCGCCGGGCACGTAGATGCCGAAGCGCATGCCGCTGTAGTACGCATAGCCGCGCAGGTCGGCCAGGTCGAAGCTGATCTGGCGGCCGGCCACGCCCTGCAGACCGGCGGCGAGCTGCTTCAGGTCGGCCAGGGCAGCGCCCACGGCGGGCGTGCCTTTCAGGGCCTTGGCGGCCTCGTCGAGCACCGACGCATCGCCGTACAGCTGAACCAGCGCACGCAGCCCCTCGCGCGAAGCAGCGGGGAAATCCTTGGTGAGCGATTCGAGCTCGCTCGCGTCCTTGGCGGCCAGCGCTGCATGCACCCGGGCCAGCGCGGCCGCATCGACCGGCACGCCGGCGAACAGGGCACGCACGATGCGGGCATCGGCCAGGTCGACAATCACGCCGTCGCGCAGGCCGGCGGCATCGAGGCAGTCGAGCGCCAGCAACAGGGTTTCAGTGTCGGCTTCGAGCCCGGCATGGCCGTAGATCTCGGCGCCGAACTGCAGGGGCTCGCGGGTGGCGTGTGGGCGGTCGGGCCGAGTGTGGAGCACCGGGCCGCAGTAGCACAGGCGGGCCACACCGTCACGGTTCAGCAGATGGGCATCGATGCGCGCCACCTGGGGAGTGGTGTCGGCACGCAGGCCCATGCTGCGGCCGGAAAGCTGGTCGACGAGCTTGAAGGTTTGGAGGTCGAGCGCCTCGCCGGTGCCCGAGAGCAGCGATTCGAGGTGCTCGAGCAGCGGCGGCATCACCAGCTCGTAGCCATAGCCACGGGCGGTATCGAGCAGCTGGCGTCGAAGTTCTTCGATGTGGCGCGCCTCGGAGGGCAGCACATCGGCAATGTGATCCGGGAGGACCCAGGCGGACATGGGGATCGGGGGCGTGGTTAAACCGGGATTCTACCGGGACCGCGACCAGCCCAAGACTAGGCCAGGATCCAGAGCAGTAGCAAACCCAGCAGGATGCTGCAAAGTCCGAAGAAACGAAGCTGGCCGTCGCGCAGCTGCATGAGCTGCCCGAAGCCGCGCCGCCACCCTCCTGGTGAGACAAAAGGCAGGATGCCTTCGATCACCAGGACGAGCGCCAATGCGCTCCAGAAAGTGTCGGCGCTCACGGCTCCTGGCGAAGAATCAACGACGAGGGGCGTTGGTGGTAGAGCCCGAGCCTTGCATGGCGCGGAAGAAGTCCGACGATGGGTCAAGCACCATCACGTCGCTCTTCTTGTTGAAGCTCTGCTTGTAGGCATCGAGGCTTCGGTAGAACTGCGCAAATTGCGGATCGCGGCCGAAGGCCTCGCTGTAAGCGGAAGCGGCCTGGGCATCGCCCTCGCCCTTGATCTTCTGGGCGTCGCGGTAGGCGTTCGCCACGATCACCTCGCGTTGGCGATCGGCATCGGCGCGAATCTTTTCGCCTTCGGCCGTACCGGTCGAACGCAGCTCGTTGGCCACGCGTTTGCGCTCGGCTTCCATGCGGCGATAGACCGATTCGGTGATGGCCTCCACGTAGTCGACACGCGTGATGCGCACGTCGACCACGTCCACGCCCCAGGGCTTTGCACCCTTGACCACCGACAGCACTTCGCGCTGCACGTCGGCCATCAGGGCCTCGCGGCGCACCGAGATCAGGTCGCGCACGGTGCGCTTGTTGATGTTTTCCTGGAACGCATTGCGCACCACGCGGTTGAGCTGCATTGCACCGGCGTTCTCGTCGAGACCGACGTTGCGGATATAGGCCTGCGGGTCGCTGATGCGCCAGCGCACGTACCAGTCGATCACCACGCGCTGCTTCTCGGCGGTAAGCATGGGCTCGGTGTCCACGCTCGACAGCGTCAGCAGGCGCTTGTCGATGTACGACACGTTCTGGAACGGCGGCGGCAGCTTGAAGTTGAGGCCGGGCTCGGTAATGACCTGCTTGATCTGGCCGAGGGCATAGACCACGCCGAACTGGCGCTGGTCGACCACGAAGAGGGTCGAGCTTGCCAGCACGAGCAGCACGAGGATCGAGGTGGCGATGAATCCGATTCTGTTCATATTCTTTCGGGCCTTTCTCAACGCACGTCGCGGTCACGCGAGCGGCCATCGCGGCCACGCACATCGGTCGTCGCGGGGGCCACCGGGATCACCGAGGACTGGGCCGGCGCGGTGCCGGCAACGTTGGGACTGGCCGCATCGACCGGGGTGGCGGTGGCGCCGCTGTTGCCGCCCATCTGCATGAGCTTGTCGAGCGGCAGGTACAGCAGGTTCGAGCCCTGCTTGCTGTCGACCAGTACCTTGGTCGTGCTGGCGTAGATCTGCTGCATGGCGTCGGTGTACATGCGGTCGCGCGTCACCTGCGGGGCCTTCTGGTATTCAGCCAGCACCGCGCTGAAGCGGCCTGCATCACCCTGGGCCTGCGCCACGATCCGCGCCTTATAGGCTTCGGACTCTTCCTTCAGGCGCGAAGCCGTACCAGTGGCAAGCGGCACCACGTTATTGGCGTAGGCCTGTGCATCGTTCTTGGTGCGCTCGCGCTCCTGGCCAGCTTTGAGCACGTCGTCGAACGCGGCCTGCACCTGCTCGGGCGGACGCACGCCGCCCTGCTGCAGGTTGATGCCGACGACTTCGACGCCGATCTTGTAGCGGTCGAGGATAGTCTGCATCAGCGCGCGCACGCGCGGTGCGATCTGGTCGCGCTCTTCGGCCAGCGCGGCGTCCATCTTCATCTTGCCGACCACCTCGCGCACGGAGGTCTCGGCCACCTGCACGACGGTGTCGGCAGGCGACTTGCTCTCGTAGAGCCATGCGCGCGGGTCGCTCAGGCGGTACTGCACGGCAAACTTGATCTCGACGATGTTCTCGTCTTCGGTCAGCATGGCCGATTCGCGCAGTCCGGTGGAGCGCACGATGGCATCGCGGCCCACGTCTGCGGAGCGGATCTGCGTGGTCACCACCACTTCGTGGCGCTGAATGGGGTACGGCAGGCGCCAGTTGAAGCCTGCGCCCACGGTGCTCTTGTAGCTGCCGAACTGCGTGACGACGGCCTGCTGGCCTTCGTTCACGATGAAGAAGCCGGTGCCGAGCCAGATCAGGACCGCCACCGCGGCCACGAGGCCGAGGCCGAATCCTGCGTTTTTCATGTCGGGCCTGTAGCCGTTGCCACCACCGCCGCTACTGCCGCCGTTGGGGCGGTTGCCGCCGCCCTTGCCACCGAAGAAGCCACCGAGCTTGCGATTGAGGTCGCGCCAGAGTTCGTCGAGGTCAGGCGGGCCCTGGTTCGGACCTTGTCCACGGGGACGGTTGTCGTTGCTGTTGTTGTTGCCCGAAGGCGGAGGCGTCGGTGCGCCGGGGGGATTGGCATCGGGGGGGCGGTTGCCGGCTGGGCGGTCGCCGTTGGAGGACGACGGCTCGTCGCCGCGACCCCATCGGCCATCGTTCAGGTTGAACATGCCCAGAAACCCTCTCCGCGCTGGCTTTGAATTCATTCGCTTCGTTCTCTTGTCAGTGGCGGGATTGTGCCCAATCAATCGGCTGCATCGTGCAATTCAGCGTTTGCCCCAGGGGTCATCGTATCGGCTACGGAGCCCGACTGCCGGGCGAGCTCGGCCCGCAACAGCGGCACGCCCTCGCCGCTCTTGGCGCTGAGGAAGATGCGGGGAACCTGCACGCCATCGATTTCCATCTCGTCCTGCAGATGCAGCGGATGTTGCGCGCTTTCAAGGGCATCGAGCTTGTTGAATACCAAAAGCTGCGGAACGGTGTCGGCACCGATCTCGCGCAGCACCGCCTGCACCTCGGCCATCTGCTCGGGGTAATGCGGGTTGGAGGCATCGATCACGTGCAGCAGCAGGTCGGCATCGACCGCCTCCTGCAGCGTGGCCTTGAAGGCATCGACAAGGCCGTGCGGCAGGTCGCGGATGAAGCCTACGGTGTCGGAGATCGATACCTGCCGCCTAGCATCGCCCAGGTAGAGGTTGCGTGTGGTGGTATCGAGCGTGGCGAACAGCTGGTCGGCCGCATAGGCGCGGGCCTTGACCAGCGCATTGAACAGCGACGACTTGCCCGCGTTGGTGTAGCCCACCAGGGAGATGTTGAAGGTCTCGCGGCGCTCGCGCTGGCGGCGCTGCGTGCCGCGCTGCTTCTGCACCTTGGCGAGACGCTCGCGCGTGCGCTTGATCGACTCGCTGATCATCCGGCGGTCGAGCTCGATCTGCTTTTCACCCGGGCCGCCGCGCACACCGGCACCGCCGGTCTGGCGCTCCAAGTGGGACCAGCGGCGGACCAGCCGCGTGCTGAGGTACTGCAGGCGAGCCAGCTCGACCTGCAGCTTGCCTTCGTGCGAACGCGCACGCTGGGCGAAGATCTCGAGGATGAGAAAGGTCCGGTCGTAGACGGCAACGTCGAGCTGGCGTTCGAGGTTGCGCTGCTGCGCGGGGCTCAGGGCCTGATCAAAGATGACCTCGCTCGCCCTGTACAGGGCAGCCAGCTCCTTGATTTCTTCGGCCTTGCCGCTACCAACGAACAATGCCGCATCGGGCGCCTTGCGCTTGCACGCAAGACGGGCGACGGGCGTCAGGCCTGCGGTCTGCGCAAGCAGGCCGAGCTCCTCGAGTTCGCTGTCGAAATGGGGCAGCCCGAAATCGACGCCGACGAGAACGGCGGCGCCTTCCTGGCGGGGGATCAGTTCAGACAAGCGGGATCAGAAATTGGGAAAAAGCGCGGCAGCAGGGCTGCCGCGCTCCGCGCGATCAGGCTGCGGCGTCGTCGTTCTCGGCAGCCGAGAAGTTGACGGCACGACCCGGCACGATGGTGGAAATGGCGTGCTTGTAGACCATTTGCGTCACCGTATTGCGAAGCAACACGACGTACTGGTCAAAAGACTCGATCTGGCCCTGCAGCTTGATGCCGTTCACCAAATAAATGGAAACCGGCACGTGCTCACGACGCAGGGTGTTCAGAAACGGGTCTTGCAGAAGTTGCCCTTTATTGCTCACGATATTCTCCGTGTTCAAGAGTAGTTGTTGGAGAGATGACCTTAACACAGGGTTTCTGCGCTGCAGCAATCGGGGTCAAAAGCCTTGAGAAAATAACGGTTCTCAAAAGGCGGAACTTCCACTCCTGCTGCAGCTCATTGGCCGCCATCGGCGGCCAAGCTCCCTCAATCGTCCTTGTCGGCAAATGGATTGTGCGAGCTCTTGAACTCGATGCGCAAGGGGGTACCCACAAGGTCGAATTCCTTGCGGAAGCGCCCCTCGAGGAAGCGCTTGTAGGCATCAGTAACATGCTCCAGCGAATTGCCATGGATCACGATCACCGGCGGGTTCATGCCCCCCTGATGCGCATAGCGCAGCTTGGGGCGGTACATGCCGCCCCGCTTGGGCGCCTGGAACTGCACCGCCTCCAGCAGCAGGCGTGTCAGCACCGGGGTCGACATCTTGCGCGTGGCCGACTTGTGGGCCTGCGCGATCGCCTGCCACACCGGGCCCAGACCCTGGCGCTTGATGGCCGAGATGAAATGCAGCGCCGCAAACTTCAGGAACGGCAACCGGGTCTCGATCTGCCGCTGGATCTGCTCGCGCTGGTAGCTGTCGACCGCGTCCCACTTGTTGATGGCGATCACTACCGCGCGACCGCTCTCGAGGATGTAGCCCGCAATGTGCGCGTCCTGGTCGGTCACGCCTTGCGTGGCATCGAGCAGCAGCAGCACGACATTGGCCGACTCGATGGCCTGCAGCGTCTTGACCACCGAGAACTTCTCGATCGCCTCGAACACCCTGCCCTTGCGGCGCAGGCCGGCCGTGTCGATCAGCTCGAAGCGCTGGCCGTTTCGCTCGAAGGGCACGGAGATTGCGTCGCGCGTGGTGCCCGGCATGTCGAAGGCCACCAGGCGCTCTTCACCCAGCCAGGTGTTGATCAGCGTGGACTTGCCCACATTGGGCCGGCCGGCCACGGCCAGCTTGATCGGCTTATTGACCTCGTCCTCGTCCGTCTCGTCGTCTGGATCAGGCAGGTTCAGCGGCTCGAGAGCAAGCTCGACCAGGTCGCGCATACCCTGCCCGTGCGCTGCCGACACACCATGCACATCGCCGAAGCCCAGCTCGTAGAAGTCGACCAGCTTGGTGCCGTCGTGCATGCCCTCGGCCTTGTTGGCCGCCAAGACGCAGGGTTTGCCAAGGCGGCGCAGCTCGTTGGCGATGTCGTGGTCTTGCGCCGAGAGTCCCTCGCGGGCGTCGACCACGAAGATCACCACGTCGGCCTCGGCCACGGCCTGCCGCGTCTGCTTGGCCATTTCCTTGTAGATGCCGCTGCCCGCGTCGGGCTCGAAGCCGCCGGTGTCAATCACGATGAACTCGTGCTTGCCCAGGCGGCCGTTGCCGTAATGGCGGTCGCGCGTGAGTCCGGCGAAGTCGGCGACGATGGCGTCGCGCGTCTGGGTCAGGCGGTTGAAGAGGGTCGATTTGCCGACGTTGGGCCGCCCGACCAGGGCCACGACCGGCTTCATGGCCGGCCTTTCGATGGCTCGGTATTCATGGTCGGGCCTTGGAAAAAGAAAGAAAAGTTATTCAGGGCGATAGCCAAAAACGCCACCCTTGGCAGTCACCACCACGACCGTGTTGCCGGCCAGTACCGGCGTAATGGTGATGGCCGAGCCATCGGGCGTGATGCGATTGAGCAGCGCACCGTCTTCGCGCGAGACGAAATGCAGCGTGCCGGTGTCTTCGCCGACGATCAGCGAGCGGCCCACGGCCAGCGGTGCGGTGAGGTTGCGATTCTTGAAGCGGCTCATCTGCCAGGCGCGTTCACCGTCGGCACGGCGCCAGGCCACGACGCTGCCGTCGGACTCGGTGCCGTAGACAAAACCGCTGTCGCCGCTCACACCGTCCGCGCCCGAGGCCGGCTTGCTCCAGACCAGCGAGCCGCGCACGGTTTCGACGCAGCCGACGCTGGCGTAGTAGGCGCGGGCGCAGACCGTGTCGCCGAAGCGGCTCACGCTGCCGGTCAGGTCGACCAGGCGTTCCACGTCGTTGGTGCCGCGCGGAGCCGCAATGGGCGATTCCCAGCGCGAGGTGCCGTTGGCGGGGTTGATGCCGACCAACCGGCCGCCGATGCCGGCCACCAGCGTGTCGCCCACGGCGATGAGCACGCCCGACTTGCGCAGCACCAGGTTTTCACCTGCGCGCTGCTGGATCCAGAGGCGACGGCCGCTCTGGCCGTCCCAGGCACTGATGCTGCGGTCGGCGGTCTGCACGAACACGCGGCGGCCTGCCACCAGCGGCGCGGTGAACGCCTGGGCCGAGAGCTTCTGCTTCCACAGCACCTTGCCGTTCTCGATGGCGACCAGTTCGTTGCTGGTGGTGACGACCGCGGCCATCGACCCGTCGCTGCCGACACCGGCTGCCAGCGGGGCACCGGCGCTGGCGCGCCAGCTTTCGCGGCCGGCGCGGGCATCGATGGCGACCACCGTGCCGTCGCTGCCGGCCACGGTAACCGTGTCGCCGCTGACATCGGTGGTGAGCGGGAACTGGACTTCGGGGATGCGCACAGTCCAGGCCTGGCGCACGCTCATCAGGGCCGGGTTCGCGGGCAGTTCAGCCGGCTTCGGCTTGCTGGTGCCCGAACAGGCGGCGAGAAACGCTACCAAAACAAGAGCTGATCCCGCGCGCAGGGCGGTCGATTCAGGCATGAAACGCTTGAAATTCATGATGCGGTCAGGGAGTTTTGGGGGCTGCGGGTGTGACGGTGACGACAGGCGCCAGGCTCTTCGGATCGACACCGACCGCGTTGAGCTTGATTTCAACCAGACGGCGGTAGTCCGAGGTGGCGCCAAGGCCGGTCCACGCCTTGCGGTATTCGGTCTGCGCTTCAGTGCGCTTGCCTTGAGCCAGATAGATGTCGCCCTTGCGGTCGGCTACCAGAGGTTCGAATTCCTTGGGCACGCTGCCGTCGAGCTGCTTGAGGGCATCGTCGTAAGACTTGCTGTCGAGCAATTCGGCCGCAAGCCGCAGTCGGGCGATGGCCTTGTAGCCGGGGTCGATGGCGTTCTGCGCGACCCATTCGAGCTCGGCGCGCGAGCCCGCGGCATTGCCCTTCTCGTACAGCGTCTTGGCGACCAGCAGGCCGGCCTGTTGCGCATAGGCGGTGCCGGCGAAGCGCTTCTTCATGTCGTCGAGCACGAGAGCGATGCGTGCCGGGTCGCCCGCCTGCGCCGTCTTCTCGACCTCGTCGTAGAGCGACGAGGCCTGCGCCGCCTTGTTGCGGCCATACCATTGCCAGCCGTTCCAGGCCACGAAGGCGCCAGCGACGAGCAGCACGACCGAAGTGATCAGGGTGCCGTAGGTATTCCAGAAATGCTTGAGCTGGTCGAGCTGTTCCTGTTCTTCGAGGTCGAGATGGGTTGCCATGCGCTGTCAGTTGTTGGGAGCCGGCGATTGTAGGGTGGCGGCCCAGGCGGCCACTTCAGCAAGTGGCCGGGAGGTTTGCGCGCCGCTTCCGTCGCGCAGCGCCTTGAGAGTCACTTCGCCGCGTGCAAGTTCATCGGCACCGAAGATCAGGGCGTAGGTGGCGCCGCTGGCATCGGCTTTTCTCAGCTGCGCCTTGAAGCTGGCGAGGCCCTCAGCCGTCGTCGCATGCATCTGCACGCTGATGCCCGACTCGCGCAACTGCTGGAGGGTGCGCAGCGCAACGGGCATCGACGCGGCATCCGGCACGACGGCGTAAGCGTCGGGCGCGGGCGCGCCAATTTCAGCGCCCTGCTCTTTCAGCAGATCGAGCACGCGCTCGATGCCGAGCGCCCAGCCAACGGCTGGCGCGGGCTTGCCACCGATTTGCGCGATCAGATCGTCATAGCGCCCGCCTGCGCACACCGTGCCCTGCGAGCCAAGGCGATCGGTCACGAACTCGAAGACGGTCAGGTTGTAGTAGTCAAGACCGCGCACGAGGCGAGGATTGATCGTGAAGCCGATATCGTTGGCCTTCAGGATGGCTTGCAGCCCCTCGAAGTGGGCCAGCGACTCCGCACCAAGGAAGTCGATCAGCTTCGGCGCCGACTCGACCACTTCCTTCATCGCAGGGTTCTTCGTATCGAGGATCCGCAGCGGATTGCTGTGCAGGCGGCGCTTGCCGTCTTCGTCGAGCTTGTCGGCGTGCTTCTCGAAGTGCGCGATGAGCTGAGCGCGGTGCAATGCGCGTTCGGCCGGCTGCCCGAGGCTGTTGAGCTCGAGGCGAACGTCGGTCAGTCCGATGGCTTTCCAGAGTGCACTCGCCAGCAGGATCAGCTCGGCATCGACGTCAGGCCCGGCAAAGCCCAAGGCCTCGGCACCGATCTGATGGAACTGGCGGAAGCGTCCGCGCTGCACGTTCTCGCGGCGAAACATCGGTCCGGTGTACCAGAGGCGCTTGGGGCCTTCGTACAGCATGTTGTGCTCGATCACCGCGCGCACCAGGCCGGCAGTGTTCTCGGGGCGCATGGTCAGGTGCTCGAACTTGCCATGCTTGTCCGCGCGATCCTCGAAGGAGTACATCTCCTTCTCGACAATGTCCGTGACTTCACCGATGCCACGCACAAACAGCGCCGTGCGCTCGAGAATCGGTGTGCGGACATTGCGGTACGCATAGCGCCCCATCAGGTCGCGCACGGTGGCCTCGAGCCATTCCCAGCGCGCCGATTCGGGCGGCAATATGTCGTTCATGCCTTTGACGGCATTCAATTTTTCAGCCATGAGTCTGCGGAGGTGTCAGGCCGCGACAGCGTGTTCGCCGCCGAAGCGCTTTTCGATGTAGGTTTCGACGAGTTGGTGAAACTCGTTGGCGATATTGTCGCCGCGCAGCGTGAGTGCCTTTTCGCCGTCGATGAAGACCGGCGCGGCAGGTGCCTCGCCGGTGCCGGGCAGGCTGATGCCGATGTCGGCATGCTTGCTCTCGCCAGGGCCGTTGACGATGCAGCCCATGACGGCCACCTTCATCGTCTCGACGCCCGGATATTTCTTGCGCCAGACCGGCATCTGCATGCGCAGATAGTCGTCGATCTGCTTGGCCAGTTCCTGGAAGGTAGTGCTGGTGGTGCGGCCGCAGCCTGGGCAGGCCGTAACGCTGGGCACGAACACGCGCAGGCCCAGAGCCTGCAGGATTTCGGAGGCGATCACCACCTCCTGCGTGCGCGACTCGCCCGGCTGCGGCGTGAGCGACACGCGAATGGTGTCGCCGATGCCCTCCTGCAGCAGGATCGACAGCGCCGTGGCCGAGGCCACCGTGCCCTTGGTGCCCATGCCGGCCTCGGTGAGGCCCAGGTGCAGCGCATAGTCGCAGCGGCGGGCCAACTCGCGATAGACCGAGATCAGGTCCTGCACGCCGCTCACCTTGCACGACAGGATGACCTGGTTGCCGGCCATGCCCATCGATTCAGCGAGCTTTGCGGACTCGATGGCCGAGGTGATCAGCGCCTCGTACATCACCTGCTTGGCGTCCCACGGCTCGGCGCGCTGGCTGTTGGTGTCCATCAGGCTGGCGAGCAGTTCCTGGTCGAGGCTGCCCCAGTTGACGCCGATGCGCACGGGCTTGTTCCAGCGCATGGCCGCGTCGATCATCTGGCCGAACTGGCGGTCGCGCTTGTCGCCCTTGCCCACGTTGCCGGGGTTGATGCGGTACTTGCTCAGCGCCTCGGCGCAGGCCGGATAGTCGGTGAGCAGACGGTGGCCGTTGTAGTGGAAGTCGCCGATCAGCGGCACGTCGATGCCCATGCGGTCGAGCTGCTCGCGGATGTAGGGCACCTGCGCCGCAGCTTCGGGCGTGTTGACGGTGATGCGGACCATTTCCGAGCCGGCGATGGCCAGCTCCTTCACCTGGATCGCGGTGCCGATGGCGTCCACGGTGTCGGTGTTGGTCATGGACTGCACGCGCACGGGGGCGTCGCCGCCCACCGTGACCACACGCGAGCCCCAGGTTACGCTGGACTGGCGCGAGCGGCGCGCCTTGGGCGCCGCCGATGGAATGGGATCGGGATAGCAGTCGGTCACGATTTCACCTCGAAGCGCGCCACGCCACCGCCGCGCGTGACAGGCGTCAGATCGTAAGGCTTGCCGCTTACCTGCACATCGACCGCCGACGCACGGCCCACCACCACCGACAGTGGCAGCGCGCCCGACAGGCCGACCGTTTCGCCGGCCTGCAGGCTGCGACGCAGCAACTGCTTGCCGCCGGCTTCGGTCACGGTGATCCAGCACTCTTCACGTGCCACGAAAACGAGTTGCTGGCTACTTGCGCTTGCGGCAGTCGCCACGGGCGCGGCGGGGGCAACCGCAACCGCTGCGGGGGCAGATGGCGCATTGGCAGCGACTGCGGCGGGCGCTTGGCCCACCGGAGCGCTCGGTGCCACAGCCTGCGAGGGCACCGTTTCGGCCACGGCGCCAGTTGCGCTGGCCGAAGCCGGTCCGTTCGCGGGCGCCGATTCGGTATCAGTCTCGCTGCGCGCCGTCAGGCGCGACACGGAAGCACTGATCTGGTCGAACACCGATTGCGGCAACCAGAACAACGCAGCCGCGCCAACCAGCAGCACCAGCACCACGATCAGCAATCCGCGCGAAGGCAGCCCGCTGGAGCGTCCGCTGCTGTTCCAGCGCGGCGTGCCCGAGGTGATGTTCGTCCGAAGGGTTCGGTCGGCCTCGGCCAGCGACACCCTTTGCGTGCTGGGCAGCTTCGCAAGCACGGGCGCCGGGTCGATGCGCAAAGCACGGCAGACACTGCTCGCCAGGGCGCGAGCGAAGACCGGGTCCGGCAACGAGGCAATGTCGTCCGCTTCAAGCGCCATGAGCTTCTGCGGCGGCACCTTGAGGGCGGCCGCCACCATCTCGATGTGCAGGCCATGGGCCTCGCGCGCTTCGCGCAGCAGGTCGCCGGCGGTCTTGTGCGTGATGTCGCCTTCTTCCAGCGGCAGCGCTGCGGAAGTGCCGAACTCCGAAACCCGATCAGTCATTGAAATTCCCGCGCTCGTACGCTGTTGCCTCCCGCGACTGGGGGAAGCGTCGTTGCAGTTGGCCTCCCAACTGCGCGACTGCCTCGCGGTTGTTCAGCTTTCGTTCGATCTTGATGCCGAGCCAGAGCGTCTCGGCGCTGGCCGAGGCACTGTTGTTGACGCGGCGAATGTAGAACTGCGCGCGCGACCATTCCTCGCGCTGCGCCAACACCGAAGCAAGGTTGAAGCCAACCACCGGATTGCCGGCGTCGATCTCGTAGGCCTGCATGAGGCTGCGCTCGGCTTGCACGCGCTGCCCTGCCTTGAGTTCGCACACGCCCTGCGTCATGAGCGTCTTGGCGCGGTCGGCATAGCTCGGCACTGCCAGTGCCTCGGTGAACTGCGCGGCCGCGTCGCCATAGCGGTTCTGCTGGCACAGCAGCCAGCCGTAGTTGTGGCGTGCGTTGGGGTCGCGCGGATTGATGGCGATGGCGCGGCGGAAGCTGTCTTCGGCCATGCCGGCGTCGTCCAGCCGCATGTAGACCAGGCCGCGCAGGTTGTAGGCGTCGGCGTTGTTGGGGTCGGCGACCAGCGCCTGCTTGAGCTCGTCAAGCGCAACAGTGGTCTGGCCATGCTCGAAATAGCCGGCAGCCAGTTCCATGCGCAGGCGCGCGCGGCGTTGCCGGCTGGACTCGTCGGACTCGGTGACCACCTCGGTGCCCTTGCCTGAGCTGGTATCGGCCAGACTGGTGGTGGTGGTGCGCGTGTTCACGCAGCCCGCAAGCAGCAACGCCACGGCGACACCCGCGAAACCTGTAGTCAGCATCCGCTGCACGTTCGCGGTTGTCGTCGAAATGACCATGCTCATCGGTTCAATGCTCCTGGGGGGCGGCCTTGCGGACCGGATGCAAAACAACGGGGCGCTCGGTTGCACGGCGCTGGGCCATGCGCTCGGCCGCGCGGGTGCGGTCCTTGACGTCGCCGGCGAGCTGACCGCAGGCGGCATCGATGTCGTCGCCGCGCGTCTTGCGCACGGTGGTCACAAGACCGGCTTCGCTCAGCGTCCTGGCGAATGCCAACACACGCGGCTGCGGCGAGCGCAGCAGGCCCGAGGCCGGAAACGGGTTGAAAGGAATCAGGTTGAACTTGCACGAGATGCCGTGCGTGCGCACCAGTTCGACGAGCTGCCGCGCATGCTCGGGCTGGTCGTTCACGCCATCCAGCATGCAATATTCGAAGGTGATGAAATCGCGCGGCGCATGCGCCAGGTAGCGCTTGCAGGCCTCGATGAGTTCAGCAATCGGGTACTTGCGGTTGAGGGGCACGAGGTCGTCGCGCAGCGCGTCGTTGGGCGCATGCAGCGAAACGGCCATGGCCACCGGGCAATCGGCGCCCAGGCGATCGATCATCGGCACCACGCCGGAAGTCGACACCGTCACGCGACGGCGCGACAGCCCGTAGGCGTTGTCGTCGAGCATGGTGCGCAGCGCGGGCACCAGCGCCGAGTAGTTCTGCAGCGGCTCGCCCATGCCCATCATCACCACGTTGGAGATGACGCGTTCGTCGCGCTTGAGGTGCTTGCGCAGGAAGTGTTCGGCAAACCAGAGCTGGGCGACGATTTCGCCCGTGCTCAGGTTGCGGCTGAAGCCCTGATGCCCGGTCGAGCAAAAGCGGCAACCGACCGCACAGCCGGCCTGGGACGACACGCACAAGGTGCCACGGTCGTCCTCGGGAATGAATACGGCTTCGACGGCATTGCCGTCACCGACGTCGAACAGCCACTTGATCGTGCCGTCCTTGGATTCGTGCTGCGTGATGACCGGCAGGGCCTCCACGCGCGCGGTAGTCGCGAGCTTCTCGCGCAACGACTTCGCCAGATCGGTCATCTGGGTGAAGTCGCTGGCGCCACGCTGGTGAATCCAGCGGAACAGCTGCGTGGCGCGGAATTTTTTCTCGCCGAGTTTTTCGCAGAACGCAGCCAACCCCTCGAGATCGAAGTCGAGCAGATTGGCCGTGGTCATGGAATCGGTCGAGATACGGCTTCAGCGTGCGTAGACGTTGAGGCCGGCGAAGAAGAAAGCGACTTCGTTCGCTGCGGTTTCAGCAGCGTCCGAACCGTGCACGGCGTTGGCGTCGATGCTGTCGGCGAAGTCGGCGCGGATGGTGCCGGCGGCTGCCTTCTTGGGGTCGGTGGCGCCCATCAGGTCGCGGTTCTTGGCGATGGCGTTTTCGCCTTCGAGCACTTGCACGAACACGGGGCCCGAGATCATGAACTCGACGAGGTCCTTGAAGAAGGGACGTTCCTTGTGCACGGCGTAGAACTGTTCGGCTTCGTTGCGCGACAGATGCACCAGCTTGGCGGCGACGATCTTGAGGCCAGCAGCTTCAAAACGGGAAACGATCTTGCCGATGACGTTCTTGGCAACTGCGTCGGGCTTGATGATGGAAAGGGTACGTTCGATAGCCATTGAAATGCTTCCTGGAGCTTTGATTTTGAAGTGTTTTGTCACAACTGCAACGAATTTGTTGCGTCACATGTCGACAAAGCCTCTGATTTTAACCGGCGCAGCCTTGCGGATTGGTGAAAACCCCGCGAAAGGCCGCGCTCCGACGGCTGGCTTTCAGCGCCCGCGGCGGCGTCCGCCACCTTGGCCGCCCTGACCGCCGAAGCCGCCACTACCGCCCCCGCCTCCACCACCGCGACGCGGACCTCCGCGCTGCTCCTTGCGCTGGCGCGAGAAGCTGTCTGCGCCGATATATCCCAACGAGGTCTTCATCGGATCGGGCTGGTTGGCGCCGCTCGGCTGACGGTCGTCGCCCTGCTGGCGATTGCCGCCGCCCTGGCGGTTGCCACTATTGCCGCTGTTGCCGCGGCGTCCCTGCCCCTGGGGCGGACCGCCGTTGCCACCGCCACGATTGGGGCGGGCACCCCGGTCGCCGCGCGGCGGACGGCCGTCGCCCAGCGGGTTCGGAATCGGCGCTTCACGCCCGCCATCTTCGCGTGCATCGCGCATGTCGCGCGGCGGCTGGCCGCCACCGCCGCCATTGCGGTTGCCCCGGCGCTTCTTGTTGCGCCCGTTGCGGCCATTGCCACCACCGCCCTCCTGCCCCGGGCCGCGCTGCTGCTGTTGTGGACCGGGCCGGGCAGCTGCGCCGCCGGAGGCCTGGAACAGCGCACGGATGTCGCGCTCGTCGAGCTCCATCCAGGCACCGCGCTTCAGGCCGCGCGGCAGCACCATGGCACCGTAGCGGATGCGGATCAGCCGGCTGACCGCATGGCCCACCGACTCGAACAGGCGGCGCACTTCGCGGTTGCGGCCTTCGGAAATGGTCACGCGGTACCAGCAATTCGAGCCCTCGCCACCGCCGTCTTCGATGGTGCCGAACTGCGCCATGCCGTCGTCGAGGCGTACGCCGTCGAGCAGCTTCTGCTTTTCTTCGCTGGTGAGTGCACCCAGCACGCGCACCGCGTACTCGCGCTCCAGGCCGAAGCGCGGGTGCATGAGCTGATTGGCCAGGTCGCCGGAGCTGCTGAACAGCAGCAGGCCTTCGGTATTCAGGTCGAGACGGCCGACCGACTGCCACTTGCCCTGTTGCAGGCGCGGCAGCTTGCGGAACACGGTCGGGCGGTTCTGCGGATCGTCATGCGTCACCACCTCGCCCACAGGCTTGTGATACGCGATCACGCGGGGCGGCGGGGGCGCGATGCGGTAGCGGATCGGCTTGCCGTTGATCTTGACCTGGTCGCCGAACTGGATGCGCTGGCCGATGTGGGCCGGCTCGTTGTTGACAGAAATACGGCCCTGGAGAATCAGCTGCTCCATTTCTAGCCGCGAGCCGAGGCCAGCCTGCGCCAGCACCTTGTGAAGCTTGGGCGAATCGGCCTCGGGCAGCAGCACGCGCTTGAGCGGCGGGACCTCCGGGCTTTCTTCGTCGGCATCGAACTGGCCGGAGATGACGTCCGCGAAGCGGATCGGCTCGGGCGGCAAGGCATTGCGCTGCTCGCGCTCGGCGGCACGGCGGGCGCGGTCGAGGTCGTCTTCCTCCTCGTCGGGCTCCTCTTCGTCTTCGTCCTCGTCCCGTTCTTCGTCGTCACGGTCGTGGATGCGATCGGCTTGTTCGGGCTGGGGCGCTTGGCGGGCGGCCTCGACTGGCGCTGGATTGCGAGCCTCTTCTTCAACTGCAGCGGAGACAACTGATGCTTCCTCTGCACCAACAGCTGCCGGCACGGCCATCTCGGACGCCTCCGCGGCAGGCGACGCCGCTACTTCATCCGCCACAGCTTGCTCCACCGGCTTCTTCTTGCGGGGCGCGCGCGGCTTCTTGGGTGCTTCAGCCTCCGCCGGTGCGGCGGCTTCCTGCGCCGCGACCTCGGACGCTACCGATTCAATAGCATCACCTGCAGCCTTCTTGGGCGCGGCCGCCCTCTTCTTCTTTTTGACTTCGGGCTCGGCCGGCAGCATCGCCGCGTCTTCGGTGTCGGTTGTGCTCATGAGGTTTTTCCGGGAGAGGGAGCGTGAGGGTCGACCTCGTCCTGGGACGGGGCTTCGGGTTCTGGCGACGGCGCCTGGGCGGGCTCGGCGGGGGATTCGGTGTCTGCCGCGTTCTCGGCAAACTGCGCTTCGGCGGCTTCGACCGCCTCTTCGGCGACTTCTGGCGCCATGTCGATGACGGCGGGCTCGGCGGGCTCTTCTGCCGGCTCTTCTTCATCTTGCCGCGAGGCAGCGACTTCCTGCTCCGCTTCGGTCGCTTCGGCTTCGGCGGCGGCTGGCTCCAGCTCCGCCATCGCCGACGCATCCGCATCGCCCTCGGCCAGTGCTTCAGCCTCCGGCGCGGCATCGATAGGCAGCCCCTGCTGCTCACCCGACGCCCGTTCGAGCGCATCGACCAGCGCGGCCTGCTGCGCGGGCGTTTCGATCAATGGCAGCTGATCGAGCGAAGCCAGGCCCAGGTCGTCGAGGAACTGGCGCGTGGTTGCATACAGCGCCGGTCGGCCGACCGTTTCGCGGTGGCCGATGACTTCGACCCAGCCGCGATCTTCCAGCTGCTTGAGGATCAACGAATTGATCGTCACGCCGCGGATGTCTTCCATGTCGCCGCGCGTGGCCGGCTGCCGGTAGGCGATGATGGCCAGCGTCTCGAGTGCGGCCCGCGTGTAGCGCGGCGGCTTCTCGGGGTGCAGGCGGTCGAGGTGGTCGCGCATTTCCGGCCGGCTCTGGAAGCGCCAGCCGCTGCCGACGCTCACAAGCTCCAGGCCGCGTTGCGCCCAGTCTTCCTGCAGTTCAAGCAACAGCACCTTGATGGTGTCCACACCCAGTTCGTCGTCGAACAGCACGCGCATATCGCGCACCGGCAACGGCTGGCTCGAACAGATCAAGGCGGTTTCGAGAATGCGCTTGGCATCCGCCGTATTCATGGTTCGCGTTATCCGGGAAAAGGCGCCTCAGGGACGCTTGTTCAGAAGGATGAAAGGAGTAGGCGCTGCAGGCACGCGGCAAATGCAACGCAAGGCCGGCCTCGGGTGACCGGCGCGGCCCTCGGGCCGTCAGGCGCGATTGTAATCCAGCCCCCAGGACTGCAAAGCCTGAACGAGATCCGGCGGCGGCGGCGAGCGGAACTCCATCGCCTCTTGCGTGACGGGATGCACAAAGGCCAGCCTGAATGCATGCAGCGCCTGGCGCGACAGCCCGGCAGCCGGCGCGCCGCCATAAAGCGCATCGCCCACCAACGGATGACCGATCGACGCCATGTGCACGCGAATCTGATGGGTGCGCCCGGTTTCGAGCGTGCAGCGCACGGCGCAGCCTTCGGCGTTGCTGTCGAGCCGCTCGATCAGCGTGCGCGCCGTCTTGCCCGCATGCCGTTCGAGGTCGACCACGGCCATGCGCAGCCGGTTGCGCGGGTCACGGCCGATGGGGGCGTCGACCTGGCGAGCCGCGGCGCCCTCCCACGGCTTGTGGCCGACGGCCAGGTACTGCCGCTTGACCTCGCGGGCGGCGATCAGCGCCACCATCGCATCCATGGCGGCGCGGGTGCGCGCCACCACCATCAGGCCGCTGGTGTCGCGGTCGAGCCGGTGCACGATGCCGGCGCGCGGTAGCAGCACGGCCTTCGGGTCCAGCGCCAGCAGGCCGTTCAGCAGCGTGCCGCTCCAGTGCCCAGGCGCCGGGTGCACCACCAGGCCAGCCGGCTTGTCGACGATGCGCAGGTGCTCGTCCTCGTGCACGGTGACGATATCCATCGCCTCGGGCCGGAAAGCCTGGCTCTGGGGCGTGGGGCGCAACTCGATGCGGCCGGCCTGCCCCGCCTTCACTGTGGCCGAGACTTTGGTGAGCGTGCGGCCCTGCAGCTCCACAGCCCCAGCCTCGATCAGTTGCTGCAGGTAACTGCGGGAAAACTCGGGTACCAGCGCGGCAAGCGCGCGGTCCAGCCGCTGGCCGTGTTGGGCCGGGTCGATGACGAAAGGCCGCTGCTCGCTGGGCTCGATCGGATCGGCGCCCTCTTCGAGTTCGGCCACCTCGGCGGTCTCGGGGGTATTGCCCAAAGGGTCGGTCGATATAATTGAGGGCAACTGTTTCACGAAAGCCGTATGTGATGTTTCGCGCCAAATTATCGGTCCCCAGCTGGATCGCGCTCAGCGCGGCGGCTCTGCTGGCAGCTGGCTGCTCGTCTACCTCCGTCGACAAGACCGCCAACTGGAGTCCCAACCGCATCTACTCTGAAGCCAAGGAAGAGGCCGGATCGGGCGCCTACGACAAGGCCGTTCCGCTCTACGAGAAGCTCGAAGGCCGCGCCGCCGGCACACCACTCGCGCAGCAGGCGCAGCTGGAAAAGGCCTACGCCCAGTACAAGTCGGGCGAAAAGGCAAGCGCCATCGCCACCATCGACCGCTTCATGAAGTTGCATCCGGCGAGCACGGCTCTCGACTATGCGCTGTACCTCAAGGGCGTGATCAACTTCAACGACGACCTCGGCATGTTCGCGTTCATGACGCGCCAGGACCTGTCCGAGCGCGACCAGAAGGCCGCCAAGGAATCGTTCGAGTCGTTCAAGGACCTCGTCACGCGCTTCCCCGATTCGCGCTACGCCCCTGACGCGCGCCAGCGCATGAACTACATCGTGAACTCGCTCGCGCAGTACGAAGTTCACGTGGCACGCTACTACTACTCGCGCGGCGCCTACCTGGCCGCCATCAATCGGGCCCAGATCGCGCTGGCCGACTACCGCGAAGTGCCGGCACTCGAAGAAGCCCTGTTCATCATGGTGAAGTCGTACGACGCTCTCGGCATGAAGGACCTGCGCGACGACGCCCAGCGCGTGCTGACCACCAACTATCCGCAGAGCACCTACCTCGCGAACGGCTTCAAGGGCAAGGACGACCCTTGGTGGAAGCTCTGGTAAGCCACCAGAGCACGCGCGCTCACGACGCGCTCTTCCTAGTCAGAAACTAGGTCTTGAGCGCGTCCAGCGCGGCCTCGAAATCCGATTCGTTTTCGAGCCGCCGCATCGGCGGCAGCGCCGACAGCAACCGGCGGCCATAGCCCATGGCCACCAGCCGCGTATCGCAGATCGCCAGCACGCCGCTGTCGGTTTCCCGCCGAATCAACCGCCCCGCCCCCTGCTTGAGCGCCACGGCCGCCTCGGGCAGCGAATAGTCGGCAAACGAACTGCGTCCTTGTGATTCCAGGCGCTGTGAACGCGCCTCGACCAGCGGATCGTTGGGCGGCGGGAATGGCAGCTTGTCGATCACCACCAGCTGCAGTGCATCGCCCGGTGCATCGAAGCCCTCCCAGAACGAGGCCGATGCCACCAGCACGCAACCCGCGCGCCCGGCGCTCGCGCCTTCGCGGAAGCGGTCCATCAGCACGCGCTTGGGCAACTCGCCCTGCACCAGCACTTCGGGCCGCACTTGCGCGTCGAGCAGTTCGAACTGCTGCTTCATCGCGTCGCCAATGGTGCGCAGTGCTCGCAGCGTGGTCGTCAGCACCAGCGTGCGACCGCCGAGCTCCGTCGCGCCGCGCGCAGCCAATTCCGCGACGCGCTGGCTGTGCGACGGATCATTGGGCTTGGGAAACGCGCGCGGCACATAGAGCGCGGCCTGCGAGGCATAGTCGAACGGGCTCTGTACGCGCAGCACTTCCGCGTCCTGCAGTCCGCAGGGCTCGGTAAACCAGCGCAGCGTGGGCTCATCGCCCAGCGTGGCCGAGGTGAAGACCCAGGCACGGCCGCTGTCTTCCTGCGCCGCCGCTGCCTCGAGCGCCGGCCGCTCACCGTAACCGTCGAGTTCTTCGTCGTCGTCATCGTCGCCAACATCAGCGTCTGCATCGACGATCTTGAGCACCCGCTTGCGCATGGCATCGGCGATGTCCAGCGGCGACTCGATGAGCCGCAACTGCGTGCCCACATCGACCCAGCGCACCGAATCGACCTCGCACGGCAAGGCGAAGCGTGCGGTGCGTTTCGCGAGTTGACGGGCTCGCTCGTGCAGCCGCACAAAGTCGGGCGAAATTTCGCTGACGGTGGCAAGCCCCTCTGCAGCCAGCTCGAACGCGTGGAGCAGATCATCCAGCGCGCGCTGCCATGCATCGGGATCGATACCCTCGGGCGACGCGCCCAGCCAGCGCAGCTTGGCGCCCGGCCATTGCTTGCCGACCACCAACCGCAGTTCGCGCGCAGCCCGTTCGAGCGCGCCGACCAATTGCTGCCAATCGACAAGGCCTCGCGCATGCTGCAAGCCGGCCGCCAACATGTCGCGTGCGAAATCGAGCGCCTGGCCGCTGCCGAGCTGGGCACCGAGAAACTGCACGCCGGTTTCGTTGAGCTGATGGGCTTCGTCGAACACCACCACGCTCACGGTCGGCAGCAGCTCGGCCATGCCGGTCTCGCGCACTGCGAGGTCGGCAAAGAAAAGATGGTGGTTGATGACCACGATGTCAGCCGCCAGCGCCTCGCGTCGCGCCAAGTTGACATGGCAGGGCTTGAACTGCGGGCATTGCGCGCCCAGGCAGTTCTCTCGCGTGGACGTGATCAGAGGAATGAGTGGCGAGCGCTCGTCGAGCCCGGGCAACTCGGCCAGGTCGCCCGTGCGCGTGGCCTTCGACCATTGCTCGATCTTGGCAAGCGTGCGCAGGCTGCCTCGCTCCGGCAATGAGGCGTCATGCCGCGCCTGGTCGAGCCGGTGCAGGCACAGGTAGCTGGCGCGCCCCTTGAGCAGCGCCGTGCGCACCGGCAGGCCGAAAGCTTCGACAAGACGCGGCAGGTCACGGCCGAACAGCTGGTCCTGCAATGTCTTGGTGGCGGTCGACAGCAGCACGCGTTCGCCACTCAGCAGGGCCGGCACGAGGTACGAAAAGGTCTTGCCCACCCCGGTGCCTGCCTCGACCACCAGCACGCCGCCCTGGTCGATGGTGCGGGCCACGGCCATTGCCATTTCGGTCTGCCCCGAGCGTTCGCGGAACTGGTCGGCGGCACGCGACAGCGCGCCGTCCTGCGCGAAGGCGTCGCGCACCTTGTCTTCGAGCGCACCTGTCACGCCGGCTCTTTCGGATCGAGGTCGTTTTCGAGGCGCGTGATCTGGTCACGCAACGCGAGGCGGCGCTTTTTCAGGCGCCGCAGCAGCAGCTCGTCTTGCGGCGAGCCTTCGGCCAACCGGTCGATGGTGGCGTCGAGATCGGCGTGCTCGATGCGCAGTTCGATCAGCTGACGGGAAAGGGAGTGAAGATTGGAGTCCAACGGTGGGGAGCGCACGCGAAGTTTTTGCGGCGCATGTTCATTCGATAATACGTCCTGACACGAATCTCCGAGCAGACAGAAACACGCGCTTCAGGCGCATATGCCTCATGACCCAAGGCTTTCGACTCGCCGCGGCCACCGGACTCCACAAGGGAGACCGCCCGTACCAACAAGACCAGGTGCTGCTGATGAGCCATCCGCGCGTGCCTGGCTGCGTGCTGGGCATCGTGGCCGACGGCATGGGCGGCCGCAGCGGTGGCCGCAAGGCCTCTGACCAGGTGCTGATGACGGCACGCCAGCTCTTCACCCGCTACCAGCCCGGGCGCGACGACCCGGAAGCCGTGCTGAAGCAGATCCTCGAAGACTCGCACACGGTCATCAAGCTCACCGCCGTTTCCAGCGAACAGGAGCCGCACAGCACGCTGGCGGCCTTCCTCATGACCCCCAAGGGTGACTGCGCCTGGATCCATGCCGGCGACTCGCGCATCTATCACTTCCACGACGGCCAGCTCATCAGGCGCACGCGCGACCATTCGTACGTGCAGGTGCTGATCGACCGCGGCCAGATCACCGAGGCCGAAGCCAACATCCATCCGCAGGGCAACATCCTGCTCGGCTGCCTGGGCATGACGACCACGCCGCCGCCCGTCGACCCCTACTACATCCCGAAGCTGGCGGCGGGCGACCTGCTGATGGCTTGCAGCGACGGGCTCTGGCACTACTTCAGCCCAGAAGAACTGGCGAGCGTGCTGTATGCGCAGCCGCCGCGCGATGCGGTCGAAATCCTGGTGGGTGAAGCGCGCCGCCGGGCCCGGGGCACCGGCGACAACATCTCGATTGCTGTTCTGAGGCTCGATCCGCTACCGGTCGCCGCCTGAGCGGTGCCCGGTCAGGGCGTGGGCGACGAAGCTGCCGGTGCCGGCAGCGGAGCTCCGCGCGGCTTGCTGCGGTTGGCGTTCTGCCGGTCGCGGCTGGCCCTGTGCTCTTCGGCGCGTTTCTGCTTGTCTTCAAAACGCTTGGCGGCCGTAGGCGCCTCGGCTTGACGCTGGGCCGCCTTGGCCTGCTCGTCGGCGTGCGCCTGCTGCTTGGACTGGAACTGACGCTCGCGCTCGGCTGTCTCGGCCGCTGTAGCTGCGCGGCTGGCCGCATGGTCGGCTGCGCGTTGTTCGCGCTCCTTCTGGCCCTGGATCGACTGTTCCTGCTTCTCGCGAGTGTCCTGCGGGCGCTGAGTGCCTGCTTTCTGGTCGAGCTTCTGCAGCTCGGCCGCGCCGCTTCGCTGTCGCAGGATGTCGTTTATGGCGGTTTCCTGCCGCTTGATGTTGTCGGTTTCCTTGCGGCGACGGCTGCGACTCTCGCGCAGGCAGTCTTCCACCGCGAACTTCTTGTAGCAGGCGGCCCGCTCTTCGACGAAGCGCTTCTCGATGGCCTCACGCTCGGTGGAAAGCCGGCGCTTTTCGCCCTCGAGGTCGGCATTGCCCGCGGCGGCGTTGGACTGCGCCCACAGCGGCAGGCTGGCCAACGTCATGAGCAGGGCAAGAGCGAATTTTTTCATGTGAGTCGGGTGTCGACGATGCGGCGTTCCAGGGCGAGAAACTCGCTCGATTGCATTTCGGTGAGCCGGGAGACCGTGCGCGGAAACTCGTGCGACAGCGGCCCCTCGGTGTACAACGCCTCGGGCGGAACCTCAGCCGACATGATGAGCTTGCAGCGCCGGTCGTACAAGACGTCGACCAGCCACGTGAAACGGCGTGCTTCCGAAGCCATGCGCACCGGCATGTGCGGCACATCGGACAACAGCACGGTGTGGAACTGGCTCGCAATTTCGAGGTAGTCGTTCTGCGAGCGCGGACCGCCGCACAGCGTCTTGAAATCGAACCAGACCACGCCGCCGGCCTTGCGCCGAGCACGGATCTCGCGCTGCTCGATGTGCAGCACGGGGTTTTCGTCGGCCGTCTCGGCCAGCTTGTCGAAAGCCTTGCGCATTTCCTTCTCGGCCGCCGCGTCGTTCGGCGTGAGGTACATGCGCAGTTGTTCGAGCGTGCGGCGCCGGTAGTCGGTGCCGTTGTCGACGCTCAGCACTTCGAGCTTTTCGTTCAGCAGCGCGATGGCGGGCAGGATGCGGTCGCGGTGCAAGCCACCGGGGTACAGATCGTCCGGCTTGAAATTGGAGGTGGTGACGAAACCCACGCCGTTCTCGAACAGCGACACCAGCAGCCGATGAAGAATCATCGCGTCGGTGATGTCCGCCACGTGGAACTCGTCGAAGCAGATCAGCTTGTAGCGCTTGGAAATGCGCAGCCCAAGCTCGTCGAGCGGATTGACCGTGCCCTGCAACTCGCGCAGTTCGCGGTGCACCTCGCGCATGAACTCGTGAAAGTGCAGGCGCGTCTTGCGCCGCAGCGGCACGGCGTTGAAGAACAGGTCCATCAGGAAGCTCTTGCCCCGCCCGACGCCACCGTACATGTAGACGCCGCGCGGAAGCTCCGGCCGGTTGATGAACTTCTTCAGCGCATTCGAGCGCTGGGCCTTGTACTCGGCCCATTCGTTGGCGCAGCGATCCAACGCCTCCACGGCGTGCAGCTGCGCTGGATCGCTGTGGAACCCGCGCGCTGCGAGTTCCGCCTCATAGGCCTGTTTGACGCTGGTCAAAAGAAAGATCGCGAGATCAGAAGTTCAGCGTGCGCTTGTCCACGGCGAGTGCCGCTTCCTTCGTTGCTTCCGACAGCGACGGATGAGCGTGGCAGATGCGCGCGATGTCTTCGGCGCTGGCCTTGAACTCCATCGCCACGACGGCTTCGGAGATCAGTTCGCTGGCCTGCGGGCCCACGATGTGCACGCCCAGGATCTCGTCGGTGGCAGCGTCGGCCAGGAACTTGACCATGCCGGTCGTGTCGCCCAGAGCACGCGCGCGGCCGTTCGCAAGGAACGGGAAGGTGCCGGCCTTGTAGGCGCGGCCCGCTGCCTTGAGCTGCTGCTCGGTCTGGCCGACCCACGCGATCTCGGGGTTGGTGTAGATCACCCACGGGATCGTGTTGAAGTTGACGTGACCGTGCTGGCCCGCAATGCGCTCCGCCACGGCAACGCCCTCTTCCTCGGCCTTGTGCGCCAGCATCGGGCCGCGCACCACGTCGCCGATGGCCCAGACATTGGGCAGGCTGGTCTTGCACTCGTCGTCCACGGCGATGGCGCCGCGCTCGTCGAGCTTCAGGCCCACGGCTTCGGCGTTCAGGCCGATGGTGTTGGGCACGCGGCCGATCGACACGATCAGCTTGTCGACTTCCAGCGTCTGGGCTTCGCCCTTGGCATTGGTCCACGCAACGCTCACGCCCTTCTTCGACGACTTGATCTCGCCGACCTTGACGCCGAGTTCGATCTTGAGCTTCTGCTTGTCGAAGGCCTTCTTGGCTTCCTTGGCGATTTGCTCGTCCACTGCGCCGAGGAAGGTCGGCAGTGCTTCGAGCACCGTGACTTCCGCGCCGAGGCGACGCCACACCGAACCCATTTCGAGGCCGATGACGCCCGAGCCGATCAGGCCCAGCTTCTTCGGCACCGCGCCGATGCGCAGCGCGCCGTCGTTCGAGAGGATGTTTTCCTCGTCGAACGGTGCGCCCGGCAGTGCGCGGGCATTGGAGCCCGTGGCCACGATGATGTGCTTGCCGCTGATCGACTCTTCGGCGGCGCCCGCCACCTTGATCTCATAGCCGGTTTCGTCAGTCTTCACGAACGAGGCGCGGCCATGGAAAAACGTGATCTTGTTCTTCTTGAACAGGTACAGGATGCCGTCGTTGTTCTGCTTCACGACCTGGTCCTTGCGGGCCAGCATCTTGTCGAGGTCGAGGCCCAGGCCTTCGACCTTGATGCCGTGGTCCGCGAAGTGGTGGCCGGCCTGGTCGAAATGCTCCGACGATTGCAGCAGCGCCTTCGACGGGATGCAGCCGACGTTGGTGCAGGTGCCGCCCGGTGCGGGGCCGCCCTTGCCGTTCTTCCACTCGTCGATGCAGGCCACGTTGAAGCCGAGTTGCGCGGCACGAATGGCCGCGATGTAGCCGCCAGGGCCGCCGCCGATGACGACGACGTCGAATTGCTTGTTTGCCATCTGATTTTTTCTCCTCAGATGTCGAACAGCAGGCGCGACGGGTCTTCCAGCGCTTCCTTCATGGCAACCAGGCCCAGCACGGCTTCGCGGCCGTCGATGATGCGGTGGTCGTAGCTCATGGCGAGGTAGTTCATCGGACGGATCACGATCTGGCCGTTTTCAACCACGGCGCGGTCCTTCGTGGCGTGCACGCCGAGGATGGCCGACTGGGGCGGGTTGATGATCGGGGTCGAGAGCATCGAGCCGAAGGTGCCGCCGTTCGAGATGGAGAACGTGCCGCCGGTCATGTCTTCGATGCCCAGCTTGCCGTCTTGCGCCTTCTTGCCGAACTCGGCGATCTTCTTCTCGATGTCGGCAAAGCTCATCTGGTCGGCATTGCGCAGGATCGGCACCACCAGGCCGCGCGGCGAACCGACGGCAATGCCGATGTCGAAGTAGCCGTGGTACAGGATGTCATTGCCGTCGACCGATGCGTTGATCACCGGGTACTTCTTCAGCGCATGCACAGCGGCCTTCACGAAGAAGGACATGAAGCCGAGCTTCACGCCGTGTTCCTTGGTGAAGTTGTCCTGGAAACGCTTGCGCAGTTCCATGACGGGCGCCATGTTGACTTCGTTGAACGTGGTCAGGATGGCGTTGGTCGACTGCGATTGCAGCAGGCGCTCGGCGATGCGGGCGCGCAGGCGGCTCATCGGCACGCGCTGCTCCGGACGCTCACCCAGGTCGGGCGCGCCGGTCGGTGCTGCGACCTGCGGCAGCGCCGGCTTGGCGGCCGGTGCCGCGACGGTGGCGGCAGCCGCAGCAGGCTTGGCGCCCGAGGCAACCGCGCCGAGCACGTCACCCTTGGTGACGCGGCCGTCCTTGCCGGTGCCTGCGACGTCGCTGGTCTTCAGGTTGTTGTCTGCCAGCAGCTTGGCGGCGGCGGGCATGGCCACGTCGGACTTCGAACCACCGGTGGCGGCTGCAGCTGCTGCCGGGGCAGGCGCGGCGGCAGCCGGAGCTGCTGCTGCGGGCGCTGCCGCCGGGGTGGCGGCCGAAGCCTTGCCTTCGGTGTCGATCTTGGCGATCAGCTGATCGGCCACCACGGTGGCGCCGTCGGGCTGCACGATTTCTGCCAGCACGCCAGCCGAAGGCGCGGGCACTTCGAGCACGACCTTGTCGGTCTCGATCTCGATCAGGATTTCATCGACGGCGACGGCTTCGCCGGCCTTCTTCTTCCACGTGAGCATGGTGGCTTCGGCCACGGATTCGGAAAGCTGGGGGACTTTGACTTCTACGATAGACATTTGGAGTGAGCTCCGTTTTGTTCTTCAGGGTATTCGTGTGAAAAGAAACTGGTTTTACTTGGTCAGCACGAAGCCCTTGAGCTTGCCAAACGCGCCATCGACGAGCGCCTTCTGCTGTTCCTGGTGCAGGTGCGAGTAGCCCACCGCCGGCGATGCCGAAGCGGCACGGCCGGAGTAGCCGAGCTTCTGGCCGTCCTGCATGTTTTCGTGGATGTAGTGCTGCACGAAGAACCAGGCGCCCTGGTTCTGCGGCTCGTCCTGGCACCAGACCACGTCGACGAGGTTGGGGTACTTCTTGATCTCGGCGGCGAATGCCTTGTGCGGGAACGGATAGAGCTGCTCGACGCGGATGATCGCCACGTCTTCGTCGCCACGTTCTTCGCGCTTCTTGGCCAGGTCGTAGTACACCTTGCCCGAGCAGGCGATCAGGCGCTTGACCTTCTCGGCCTTCAGGCCCTTGCTGTCGGGAATGACGGTCTGGAAGCTGCCCTTGGTGAACTCGGACAGCGGCGAGGTCGCATCCTTGTTACGCAGCAGCGACTTCGGCGTCATGATGATCAGCGGCTTGCGCAGGTTGCGCACCATCTGGCGGCGCAGCACGTGGAAGATCTGGCTGGCCGTGGTCGGCTGCACCACCTGCATGTTGGTGTCGGCGCTCAGCTGCATGAAGCGCTCCAGGCGTGCCGAGCTGTGCTCGGGGCCCTGGCCTTCGTAGCCGTGCGGCAGCATCATCGTGATGCCGTTGACGCGGCCCCACTTCACTTCGCCCGAGGCGATGAACTGGTCGATCACCACTTGCGCGCCGTTCACGAAGTCGCCGAACTGGGCTTCCCAGATCACGAGCGTGTTCGGGTCGTTCGAGGCGTAGCCGTATTCGAACGCGAGCACGGCTTCTTCCGACAGGATCGAGTCGATCACGACGAAGGGAGCCTGGTTGTCGGCCACGTTCTGCAGCGGCGTGTAGGTGCCGGTGTCGAACTTCTCGCGGTTCTGGTCGTGCAGCACGGCGTGGCGGTGCGTGAACGTGCCGCGGCCCGAGTCTTCACCCGACAGGCGCACCGGGTAGCCGCTGGCCACCAGCGAGGCGAAGGCCATGTGCTCGCCCATGCCCCAGTCGACGTTGACGTCGCCGCGGCCCATGGCGGCGCGGTCGTCCAGCACCTTCTTCACGAGCGGATGCACGGTGAAGCCTTGCGGCGGCGTGGTGATCTTCTCGGCCAGGCGCTTCCACTCGGACGAGGGAATGGCGGTGTCGCCGGCGTCGGTCCACTTCTTGTTGAGGTACGGGCTCCAGTCGACGGCGTACTTGCTCTTGAAGTTGGTGAGCACGGGGTCGACCGTGTTCTTGCCTTCGTCGAAAGCCGCGCGCTGCGCCTTGACCATGTCGTCGCCGAGCGTGTCGCCCAGGCCTTGAGCGGCCAGCTTGTCGGCGTACAGCTTGCGCGTGCCGGGGTGCTGGGCGATCTTCTTGTACATCAGCGGCTGGGTGAGCGAAGGCGTGTCCTGCTCGTTGTGGCCCAGCTTGCGGAAGCAGATGATGTCGACGACCACGTCCTTCTGGAATTCCATGCGGAAGTCCAGCGCGAGCTGGGTGGCGAGCACCACGGCTTCGGGGTCGTCACCGTTCACGTGCAGCACCGGTGCTTCGATCATCTTGACGATGTCGGTGCAGTACAGCGTCGAGCGGCTGTCGCGCGGGTCGCTGGTGGTGAAGCCGATCTGGTTGTTGATGACGATGTGCACCGTGCCGCCGGTGGAGTAGCCACGGGTTTCGGCCAGCGCCAGCGTTTCCATCACGACGCCCTGGCCTGCGAAGGCAGCGTCACCGTGCACGATCACGGGCAGCACCTGCTTGCCCAGCGGATCGGCGCGGCGGTCCATGCGGGCACGCACCGAGCCTTCGACCACGGGGTTCACGATTTCAAGGTGCGAGGGGTTGAACGCAAGGCTCAGGTGCACCGGGCCGCCGGGGGTGGTCACGTCCGAGCTGAAGCCCTGGTGGTACTTGACGTCGCCGCTGGGCAGGTCTTCGGGGGCGGTGTGATCGAACTCGGCGAACAGGTCGGCCGGCATCTTGCCGAGCGAGTTGACCAGCACGTTCAGGCGGCCGCGGTGGGCCATGCCGATCACGATTTCCTGCACGCCCTTGATGCCGGCCTGGTTGATCAGCTCGTCCATCGAGACGATGAAGCTTTCGCCGCCTTCGAGCGAGAAGCGCTTCTGGCCGACGTACTTGGTGTGCAGGAAGCGCTCGAGGCCTTCGGCCGCGGTCAGGCGGTTGAGCACGTGCTTCTTCTGCTCGGCGCTGAGCTTGGGATTGGTGCGGGCGCCTTCGAGCCGCTGCTGCCACCAGCGCTTGTGGTTCTGGTCGGTGGTGTACATGTACTCGGCACCCATCGTGCCGCAGTACGTTTCGCGCAAGGCGTTGAGCAGGTCGCGCAGCGACATGGTCTCCTTGCCGAAGAAGGTGTTGCTGGTGTTGAACACCGTCTCGAGGTCGGCGTCGGTGAAGCCGTAGAACGAGGGCTCGAGTTCCGGAATGGCGGGACGCTCGGCGCGCTTGAGCGGGTCGAGGTCGGCCCAGCGGGCGCCGACATTGCGGTAGGCGGCAATCAGCTGCTGGACGGAAGTGCGCTTGCGGCCGAGTTCGGAATCAGCGCCGCTGGCCTGCACGACCTTGGTCGTGCCCTGCTTCGCGCGTTCGGCGAAAGCGTTGATGACCGGCAGGTGCGGGACGTCGCGGGTGTTGGTGCCGTCGGCGGCGGGAACGTTCTGCAACGCGTCGAAATACGAACGCCAGTTGTCAGGCACGCTGCCGGGGTTGGAGAGGTAGTTCTCGTACATCTCCTCGACATAGGGCGCATTGCCGCCGAAGAGGTACGTGTTGCCTTGATAGGCGGTATACGCCGATGGCGTCGATGAATCGCTCATGATCCGCTGACCTTCGCTTCCCTGAAGGAAGCACTAGCTGGTTAAGAAACCTTCCGCGACACGGCTGAACCGATTGGCGGATGCGACTGTGGCTGGGGAAGGGCCTGAGTACCTTGGCATTGTGCCACGTCAACCATATGACGGTTCGACGGGGCTTCGCAACCCCTGACCCGCTCACTCAGCCCGAAGAAAGTAACTGTTTGATCTGCTGCAGCGTGGCGGGGTCGTCGATGGTGGTCAGGTCGCCGGGGTCGCGCTGCTCGCACACGGCCTGGATGGCGCGGCGCAGCAACTTGCCGCTGCGGGTCTTCGGCAGGCCGCTGACGAAGCGCACGCGGGCCGGCCGCGCCAGGGCGCCGAGCTGGTCGGCGACCACCTTCATGATCTCGCCTTCGAGCTTCAGAGCCACGTCGGCGTCGGTCACGGCGCGGCTGTCCTTCGGCACGACGAAGGCCATGGCTACCTGCCCCTTGAGTGCGTCGGCCACGCCGACCACCGCCACTTCGGCCACGTTGGCGTGGCCCGAGATGCTCTCCTCGATCTCGCGCGTGCCCAGGCGGTGGCCCGCCACGTTGATCACGTCGTCGGTGCGCCCGAGGATGTAGAAATAGCCGTCCTCGTCGCGAATGCCCCAGTCGAAGGTCGAATAGACCATCTTGCCGGGCACGCTTTTCCAGTACGTGTTGACGAAGCGCGCGTCGTCCTTCCACACGGTCTGCATGAAGCCCGGCGGGGTCGGCCCCTCGACCACGACGACGCCCTTCTCGTTCGCGCCGGTCAACTCTTCACCGGTCGATTCGTGCAGGATCCTGACGCGGTAGCCATACATCGGCACGCCCGGGCTGCCGAACTTGCTGGCCTTGGCCTCCACGCCGTTGGCGATCGTGATCATCGGCCAGCCCGATTCGGTCTGCCAGTAGTTGTCGATGATCGGCACGCCCAGGCCTTCGCTGATCCAGCGGGCAGTCGGCTCATCGAGCGGCTCGCCGGCCAGGAACAGCGCGCGCAGCGTCGACAGGTCGTACTTTTTCAGCAGTGCCGGGTCCTGCCTCTTGAGCACGCGCACGGCCGTGGGCGCACTGAACATCACCGTGACCTTGTACTTCTCGACGAGGCGCCACCAGATGCCGCCGTCGGGCTGCCGGTCGATACCCTGCGTGGGCAGGCCCTCGTACATGATCGTCGCCATGCCGGCGATCAGCGGGCCGTAGACGATGTAGCTGTGGCCCACCACCCAGCCGATGTCGCTGGTGGAGAAGTAGGTTTCCCCGGGCCGGCCATCGAAGATGTGCTTCATGCTCGCAGCCAGCGCGACCGCATAGCCGCCCACGTCGCGCTGCACGCCCTTGGGCTTGCCGGTCGTGCCGCTCGTGTAGATGGTGTAGCTGATGTCGGTGGAGGCAAGCCATGTGCAGGTCACGCTGGCGTCGAGGTGTTTGCGGCGCAGCTCGGCGGCAAGATGGTCGCGGCCGGCCGTCAGTTCCATCGGCGCAAGGCCGCGGTCGGTCAGCAGCACCGCCGAAGGCTTGTGCTTCGACAGCCGGATCGCCTCGTCGAGCAACGGCTTGTATGCGATGACCTTGCCGCCGCGCGAGCCGGCATCGGCACTCACGATCACCTTGGGCTCGGCGTCCTCGATGCGCGTGGCCAGCGAGCCGCTCGCGAAGCCGCCGAACACCACGCAGTGGATCGCACCGATGCGCGCGCAGGCCAGCATGGCGAAGGCTGCCTCCGGAATCATCGGCATGTAGATGAGCACGCGGTCGCCCTTGCCCACACCCAGCTCGACCAGGCTGGCCGCGGTGCGCTGCACCTCGGCGTGCAGTTTGGTGAAGCTGTAGCTCTTCTCGACGCCGGTTTCGGTGGAAACGAAGATCAGTGCGGGCTGGTCGCCCCGTGCCGCCAGATGCCGGTCGACGGCGTTGTGGCAGAGGTTGGTCGTACCACCCACGAACCAGCGCGCAAACGGCGGCTGGCTGGCGTCGAGGATCTGTTGCGCGGGCGCCTGCCAGTCGATCAGCTTCGCCTGCTCGGCCCAGAAGGCCTCGGGCGCATCGACGGATTGGCGATAGAACTCTTCGTAGCGGCTCATCTTGATTTGTCTCCTGTTATTTATTCCGTTCCGGCGGCAGCGCCAAAACTGAATTCATAATTATGGAGACCGATCTTGCAGCAAGCTGACGGCCGGAACAATCCGGCCGAGCCCTGCCGCGCAGGCTGCAGGGCCTGCGGTCCGGTTACCGGACGAGCGAAAGCAATTCAGGAAATGCGGGGTGCTCCGCCGTACGCAGCCACTCGAAGCCGACCATCTCGGTCGTCACGAGCTCGGCGCCGGCGCCGGCCAGCCGGTCGAAGGCGGCATCGCGGTTGCGCTCGGTGCGCGAACTGCAGGCATCGGTGACGACCCAGACTTCGAATTCGTCTTCCAGCAGGTCGAGCGCGGTCTGCAGCAGGCAGACATGGGCTTCGCAGCCGGCGATCACGATGCTGTTGCGCTCCTCGGCCGCGGCAGCGGGCTTTTGCAGATGCTTGGGCAGACTGCGTGCGTTGCCCTGCGGCGCCTTGGCTGGCACGCGCAGCCACTCGCCCAGGCCCTCTTCCACGCCGCTGAAGTGCATCTTCGACAGGGTACGCTGGCACAGCGCGCGGATGTCGGGCAGGTTCTCGCCCAGGCTGGATGGGTTGTGCTCTGTGCCGAACACCGGCACCTGGAACAGCCGCGCCATCTTGCCGAGCCGCACTGCGTTCTGCGCGACCGCATCTCCCTCGAAGATCGCCGGCATCAGCCGCGCCTGGTAGTCGACCAGAACGAGTTGGGATTGCGAGGCGTCGAGCAGCATGAACAGTTTCTTTCAGGTATCGGTTGAATTGGGCTGAACCGTACCACCGAAAAGACCGGCTTGGCGCGGGCCGCCATCGACGCGCTGCACGAGTTGCGCAACGTAGGCTTTGAACAGCGCATCGGCCGACTGCCTGAACATGCGGATGCGCCCGGTGTGCTGCATCAGCAGCAGGCCGACGCCGTGCGCGAACAGCGAAGTGTTTTCCTGCAAGGCGGCGTCTGCGTCGAGCCCCATCGCCTGCAGCGCTTCTTCGCACGGGCGCAAGGCCTGGTAGAGGTGGTCGTTCAGTTCGTGGTCTAGCTCGCTGGTCAGGCCGCGCGGGCGCATGCCCTGCACCAGATAGAAGCCCAGGTCGAGTTCGCGCGGGTTCGCGGCGTAGAAGTCGAACCACGCCTGGGCCTTGGCGGCGAGCGTCTGGTCGGGGCTGTCCGGCGCCACGGGGGCATCGGCCACGGCCGCCTGCAAGCGCTGGATCGACTCGCCGAGCAAGGCCGCGTAGATCGCCTCCTTGCTCTCGAAGTACGAATAGATCGCGCCCGGCGTGTAGCCGGCCTTGCGGGCAATTTCGCGAATGCTCGCGCCCTCGATGCCGGCCTCCAGGAAGACCGCGCGAGCGGCGTCGAGCACGAGCGTGCGGCGGGCGTCGGTGAGCGCCTGGCGGCGTTGGAGCTTGGCGTGCATGGGCGGGACTATAGCCCCTGGATTGATCACAGCTCCAATTTTTTAATCGTTGATTGAAAAATTGAACGATGTTTAAATTTGGACAAAATCCAGGAGACAAACACGATGAACGCCCCGCTCCCCAGCGCCACCCTCATGTCCGGCAACGACTACCGCGAGTCGCTGCGTCGCTACAGCCCCAACGTCTTCGTCGATGGCCGCCGCGTCGACAGCGTGGCCGACGAACCGGCGTTCCAGCCCGGCATCAATGCCATCGCCCTCACCTACGACTACGCCCTGAAGAAGGAATACGAGCCACTGATGACCGCCGTGCAGCACACCAGCGGCAAGCGAGTCAACCGGCTGTCCCACATCAACACGGGCGCTGGCAACCTGCTCAACAAGCTCGAAGCCGTGCGGCTGGTGTGCCAGGAAACGGGCTGCGCCCAGCGCTACCTGACGCACGATGCGCTCAACGCCATCGCCCAGGTGTCGGCCCGCATCGACGACGCCCGCGGCAGCACCGAGCACACCGCCCGCTTCCACGACTACCTGCATCGCGTGCAGGACCAAGACCTGACGCTGGGCGTGGCCATGACCGACGCCAAGGGCGACCGCAGCCGCCGGCCGCACGAGCAGGCCAACATCGATAGCTACCTTCACGTGGTGGAGCGCAACGCGCGCGGCATCGTCATATCGGGCACAAAGGCCATCGTGACCGGCGCGCCCTATGTGCACGATCTGCTGGTCATGCCCTGCCGCAACATGGGCAAGGAGGATGCCGATTTCGCCGTCTGCTGCGCCGTGCCGCTGGACGCGCCCGGTCTCACCATCGTCGCCCGGCCAGCCGGCCGGCCCGGCGAAAAGCTCGAGCACGGCGACGCACTTTTCAGCCGCAAGTACGGCCAGAGCACCGGCGTGTGCATGTTCGACAGGGTCTTCGTGCCGTGGGAGCGCGTGTTCTACGCCGGCGAGTGGGAACATTCCGGCCACCTGACCTACAGCTACGCCACGCACCACCGCCACAGCTGCATCGGCGCGCGCGCCGGCTTCGGCGACCTGCTGATCGGCGCCGGCGCACTGATGTGCGAGGCCAACGGCTTCGACCCGGGCAAGGAAAGCCACCTGCGCGAGCAGATGGTCGAGCTCATCACCATCACCGAGAGTTTCTTCGCCTGCGGCGTGGCGGCCAGTGTCTACGGCAAGGCCGACGAGCACTGCGAAGTCTTCATGCCCGATGCGGTATTCAGCAACATCGGCAAGCTGCTGCTGGCCACCAAGATCTACGACATGCACCGCATCGCGCACTACGTGAGTGGCGGCCTGATCGTCACCCTCCCCGGCCCCGACGAAGACCACAACCCCGAGACCGCCGCCCGCCTTTCAGACGTGCTGCGGGCCAACCCGGCCATTCCCTACGAGCAGCGCATCGAAACAGCCCGCTTCATCGAAGACCTGACAGCTGGCTACCAAGGCGGCTGGTACAGCGTGATCAGCCTGCACGGCGGCGGCTCGCCCGCAGCCATGAAGCAAGAGATCTGGCGCAACTACCCGGTCGGCTCCAAGGTCGAGCTGGTAGAACGCATCCTCGAACGCGGCGTCGCGGCCGACGGCTCGGCCGCCGCCGCGCCGCACGACCCGGGCCGCGCCATCACCCGCAACCGCCAGCCCGGCAAATGCTGCGACACCGGCTGCACCACGCCCGGGCAACCCGTGATGGTCGATCTGCCGGCATCGCGGCGCGCCTAGACTCAGGCGGATGAAGATCTTCTCGAAGCGGCTGTGCCTCGCAGCGCTGGGCGTGGGTGCCGCACTGCTCGTCGTGGCCTGCGGCGGCGTGCGCAAGGCCACGGTGCCGATGGCGACCTCGCTCGAAAAAAGCAGCTGTGCGCGCAGCGATGTCGACACGTTGCTGGTGATGCTTCCCGGCGCGTACTCGACGCCCGACGAGTTCGAGCGCGAAGGCTTCGTCCGCGCCGTCCGCGAGAACCGCATCGCGGCGGACGTGATGCTGGTCGACGCGCATCTCGGCTACTACAACAGCAAGACCATCCTCGAGCGACTGAGCGCCGACGTGATGACTCCGGCGCGCAACCAGGGCTACAAGCACATCTGGTTCGTCGGAATTTCCCTCGGCGGCTTCGGCGGGATGCTCTATGCGCAGACGCACCCCGGCGAACTCGCGGGGCTGGTGACGCTCGCGCCCTACCTCGGCGAGCGCACGCTCGGCACCGACATCGCCAATGCCGGCGGCCTTGCCAAGTGGAACGGTCCGCTGGTCGATCCGGCCGAGAGCCCTCCCCGCACGCCCAACGAAACGCAGCTCTGGCAATGGCTGCGCGGCTACGCCGGCTTCACGAACACGGCGAGCGCCCGGCCGCCGCTCTACCTGGGCTATGGCGTCGACGACCGCTTTGCCTTCAGCAACCGGCTGCTCGCGAAAGTGCTGCCGGCCGAGCGCGCATTCACGACCGAGGGCGGCCACGACTGGCCCGAATGGACTCGCCTCTGGCGCCGCATGCTGCCGACCCTGCCTCTGCCGGGTTGCCCGGGCTGAAAGCGCCGCGCCCTAGTTCGGCCGCAAGCGCAGCAGCTTGCCGTCGGCCTCATCGGTCAGCACGTAGAGCAGTCCATCGGGCCCCTGCTTCACGTCGCGGATGCGAGCACGCCCCTCAGCCAGCAGCTTGTGCTCGGCCACTACCTTGCCGCCCTTCAATTCGATGCGGTCGAGATAGCCAAACTTGAGCGAACCCACGAACAGGTTGCCCTTCCAGCCCGCGCCGTACCGGTCGCTGATAAGAAACGCCATGCCGGACGGCGCGATCGACGGCACCCAGTAGTGCAGCGGCTGCTCCATGCCGTCTTTGGCGGTGATGCCGTCGCCGATCTTGCCGCCGCCGTAGTTCTCGCCATAGGTGATCACGGGCCAGCCGTAGTTGCGGCCGGCCTGCGGGATGTTGATTTCGTCGCCGCCCTGCGGGCCGTGCTCGGTCATCCAGAAGCGGCCGTCGGGCGCGAGCGCTGCGCCCTGGCCGTTGCGGTGGCCGTAGCTCCAGATCTCGGGCAACGCACCCGCCTTGCCGACGAAGGGGTTGTCCTTGGGCACTGTGCCGTCCTTGCCGATGCGCACGATCTTGCCAAGGTGGTTGTCGAGCTTCTGCGCATCTTCCTTGCGACTGAAACGGTCGCCGAGCGTAAGAAACAGCGTGCCGTCGCGCGCCTCGACGATGCGACAGCCGAAGTGGTTGCGGCTCGCCACCTTCGGCTGCTGGCTGAAGATGATCTTCAGGTCTTCGAGCTTCGTGCCGTCGGCAGACAGATTGGCGCGGGCCAGCGCCGTGCTGTTGGCCGAACCGCCGGCATCGGGTTCGGAAAAGCAAAAGTACAGCGTGCGGTTTTTCTCGAAGCCCGAATCGGCCAGCACGTCGAGCAGACCGCCCTGACCGCCTGCTGCGATGGGAGGCAAACCCGCAATGGGTGCGCCGATCTTTCCGTCGGCATCGATCAGCCGGAGGCGGCCGGGCCGCTCTGTCACCACGAATCGACCGCCCGGCAGAAAGGCGACGCCCCAAGGGTTTTCCAGGCCCGTAGCCACCGTTTCGGGGCGCATCTGTGCCATCGCATTGACACAAAGACCCAGCGCGGCAACCACTGCAAAGCGGCAAACAAGAGAAAAGGACGGCTGTATCTGCAAGTTCATGACTTTTCCGGGTAGTTGCGGCGATCTTGGCGAGAAATAGCAACCGAATCCAGCTTGACAGCCGGTTCACCCGAAGCCCAAAGGCCCATTCGCGGTCAACCACTTATGAGCAATAAACGTTCACCGTTACATTTTTTCTTCGACCGGATCAAAATTTTTCATGTAAATCAATAACTTACAGATGCATTCGCTAATTCTGATTAAATTGACATAACCGCGCGTCATCAATATCCTACGCGCCATGCGTTTTTTCGTCCTACCCGCGTCCCTCCTATTTGCCGTCGCTGTTCATGCGGCCCCTCAACAGGAAAAGACCGATGACGAGTTGGCACGAATGCTGGCCGACAAAGGCATCATCGGGCAGCTCAAGCAGGTTCGCCAAACCGTCACAGAGCGCACTTCCGATCTGGTGGTGACTGCCATCGGTTTCTTGGGCGTTCCCTATCGCCGCGGCGGCAACACCGCCGAATCGGGTTTCGATTGCAGCGGCTTCGTCCGCGCCATGTACAACCAGACGGTCGGCCACATGCTCCCGCGCCGTGCCGAAGAGCAAGCTGCCGCCACCGAGAAGATCGACGCCAGCCAGCTCAAGCCTGGCGACCTCGTGTTCTTCAACACCATGCGCCGCGCCTTCAGCCATGTCGGCATCTATGTCGGCGAAGGCAAGTTCATCCACTCGCCCCGCTCCGGCGCGCAGGTTCGCGTGGAAGACATGAACGGCAGCTACTGGCAGCGCCGCTTCGACGGCGCCCGCCGCGTGTTGGGTGGACCGACGGACGAAGTGAAGGCTGCAGCCGTCGCCAATACCGGCAACTGAGCCTTCCCCCGAATTCAGAACGAAAAAAATCCCGCCTCGGCGGGATTTTTCATGGGCGCTCGATCAGCAGCGCCCTTCTGTTCTGTCTTGTCAGCTCTTCTTCGCAGGCGGCAGATCGGTACAGGTGCCGTGCGCCACTTCCGCCGCCATGCCGATGCTTTCGCCCAGCGTCGGATGCGGATGGATGGTCTTGCCGATGTCGATCTCGTCCGCACCCATCTCGATGGCCAGCGCGATCTCTCCGATCATGTCGCCAGCGTGCGTGCCGACGATGCCGCCGCCGAGGATGCGATGCGTCTCTGCATCGAACAGCAGCTTGGTGAAGCCTTCGTCGCGGCCGTTGGCAATGGCACGGCCCGAGGCCGTCCACGGGAAGTGCCCCTTCTTGATCTTGATGCCTTCGGCCTTGGCCTGATCTTCGGTGAGGCCCACCCACGCCACTTCAGGGTCGGTGTAGGCCACGCTCGGGATCACGCGGGCATTGAAGGCGGCGCTGGAGAGCTCCTTGTCGCCCTTCTGCTCGCCGGCAATGACTTCAGCTGCCACGTGCGCCTCGTGCACCGCTTTGTGCGCCAGCATGGGCTGACCCACGATGTCGCCGATGGCGAAGATGTGGGGCACGTTGGTGCGCATCTGGATGTCGACCGGAATGAAGCCACGGTCGCTCACGGCCACGCCGGCCTTCTCGGCGCTGATCTTCTTGCCGTTGGGGCTGCGGCCCACGGCCTGCAGCACCAGGTCGTACACCTGCGGCTCCTTCGGTGCCTGCTCGCCCTCGAAGGTGACCTTGATGCCCTCCTTCGTGGCTTCGGCGCCGACCGTCTTGGTCTTGAGCATGATGTTGTCGAAACGCGGCGCGTTCATCTTCTGCCAGACCTTCACGAGGTCGCGGTCGGCGCCCTGCATGAGGCCGTCGAGCATTTCGACCACGTCCAGGCGCGCGCCCAGCGTGGAATACACCGTGCCCATTTCAAGGCCGATGATGCCGCCGCCCAGCACCAGCATGCGCTTGGGGTCGGTGCCCATCTCGAGCGCGCCGGTCGAGTCGACCACGCGCGGGTCTTTTGGCATGAAGGGCAGGCTCACCGACTGCGAACCGGCCGCGATGATCGCGTTACGGAACTTGACGGTCTGCTTGCTGCCCGTGGTGTCCCAGCTGGTACCGGAGGTTTCTTCGACCTCGATGTGGTACGGGTCGATGAAGTTGCCGACGCCGCGCAGCACCGTCACCTTGCGCATCTTGGCCATGGCCGTGAGGCCGCCGGTGAGCTTGCCCACCACCTTGTTCTTGTGGCCGAGCAGCTTGGCGCGGTCGACCGTGGGCGCGGCAAAGCTCACGCCGAGGTCGGCGAAGTGCTTGACCTCGTCCATGACGGAAGCCACGTGCAGCAGCGCCTTCGACGGGATGCAACCGACGTTCAGGCACACGCCACCGAGAGTGGCGTAGCGCTCGATCAGCACGACCTTCAAGCCGAGGTCGGCTGCACGGAAAGCGGCCGAATAACCGCCGGGGCCGGCGCCGAGCACGATCACGTCGCACTCGACATCGACCTTGCCGCCGTAGCTCGACACGGCCACGGCCGCCGAGGCGGGGGCCGCCTTGGGTGCCGGGGCTGCAGCCGCTGGCGCAGGCGCCGCCGCTGCGGGCGCGGGCGCCGCGGCGCCGCTCACCTCCAGCGTCAGCACGACCGAGCCTTCCTTGACCTTGTCGCCCACCTTCACGGCCAGCGCCTTCACCACGCCGGCGGCGGACGACGGAATCTCCATCGAGGCCTTGTCCGATTCGACCGTGATCAGCGACTGCTCGGCCTTGACCGTGTCTCCGACATTGACCAGCACCTCGATCACCGCGACTTCGTCGAAGTCGCCGATATCGGGCACCTTGATTTGTTGTTCGCTCATTTGGACACTTTCAGTTTGAGTGTGAGAACGTCGACCGGTGGGGCCGAATTGCGATCGAATTCGCAGGCGGCGGCAATGCCTGCCTCCGCCACGTCGCGCGAGGTGCGCGACTTGATGTCATAGGCCGCGTGCATGGCGCCGAGTGCAAAGCTGCGTCCCGAGCCTATGGCCCAGAACTCCTTGAACTCGAACACCTCGCGGTAGCTGTAGATGCCGTAGATGCCGCTCTGGTTGGCCATCAGCATCGTGAACTGGCTCGACTCGTAGGGCTCGTGCTCGTCTTCCTTGGTCTGCATGAAGAACGTGTCCTTCAGCACCGGATGCAGCATCGTGAAGGTGCGGAAGATCTCGTGCTTGCTGCCGAACAGCAGTTTCTCGCGCTCCTGCGCGGCCAGCGCGTGCTGCAGCACCAGGAAGTGCGCGGCGGCGCCGGCCACGGCGAACAAGCTCTGCCCCGCCGCGTCCTCGACGGTGAAGATCTTCTGGTTGGCTTCGGCGCGGTGCGAAAGCCGCGTGTCGCCGAAGGTCACCAGAGAATCGGCTGCCATCGTGACCTGGCCGCCTTTGCGGACGGCCACTACGGTGGTCATAGCAGGATTCGACGGTAGTCCGCGAGCACCTGGCCCAGGTAGGCGTTGAAACGCGCAGCCAGGGCGCCGTCGATCACGCGGTGGTCGTACGACAGCGACAGCGGCAGCGTGAGACGCGGCACGAACTGCTTGCCGTCCCACACCGGCTTCATCTGGCCCTTGGAGAGGCCGAGGATGGCCACTTCAGGAGCGTTGATGATGGGCGTGAAGTGCGTGCCACCGATGCCGCCGAGCGAGCTGATCGAGAAGCAGCCGCCCTGCATGTCGGCCGAGCCGAGCTTGCCGTCGCGCGCCTTCTTGGCGAGTTCGCCCATCTCGGCGCTGATCTGCAGGATGCCCTTCTTGTCGGCATCTTTCAGCACCGGCACCACGAGCCCGTTGGGCGTGTCGGCCGCGAAGCCGATGTGGAAGTACTGCTTGTAGACCAGTTGATCGCCGTCGAGGCTGGCGTTGAAGTCGGGGAACTTCTTCAGCGCCGAGACCACCGCCTTGATCACGAAGGCCAGCATCGTGACCTTGACGCCCGACTTCTCGTTCTCCTTGTTGGTGGAGACGCGGAAGGCTTCGAGCTCGGTGATGTCGGCTTCGTCGTTGTTGGTGACGTGCGGAATCATCACCCAGTTGCGATGCAGGTTCGCGCCGCTGAGCTTCTTGATGCGCGACAGGTCCTTGCGCTCGACAGTGCCGAACTTGGTGAAGTCGACCTTGGGCCACGGGATCAGGCCCAGCGCCGCGCCGTCGGCGCCGCCCCCTGCCGGCGCCTTGGCCGCCGAGGCCTTGGTGCTGGCCTGGCCGCTCATCACGGCCTTGGTGAAGCTCTGGACGTCTTCCTGCGTGATGCGACCCTTGGGACCGGAGCCCTTGACCTCTTCGAGCGGCACGCCGAGTTCGCGGGCGAACTTGCGTACCGAGGGCGAGGCGTGCGGCAGGCCGGCGCTGGGCGCGACCGTCGGCTGGTGGGCCGGAGCGGCTGCAGCAGGCGCCGATGCGGCGGCGGCCGCTGCGGGCGCGCTGGCAGTTGCGGTTGCCGGGGCGGCGGCCGCAGCCTGTGCAGGCGCCGGGGCAGCAGCGCCCGCAGTACCTTCGAGCACGGCAATCAGGTCACCGATGTTGACCGTGTCGCCGACCTTGACCTTGAGTTCCTTGAGCACGCCGGCAGCCGACGACGGAATCTCCATCGAGGCTTTGTCCGACTCCACCGTGATCAGCGACTGCTCGACCTTGATCGCGTCGCCCGGCTTCACGAGCACTTCAATGACGGCGACGTCCTTGAAATCGCCGATGTCCGGCACCTTGATCTCGACCGGACCCGAGGCTGCCGGGGCGGCAGCAGGAGCTGCGGCGGCCGGCGCAGGCGCGGCGGCTGCGGGAGCCGCTGCAGGCGCAGGGGCCGGCGCTGCTGCAGCACCCGCTCCCTCGGCCTCGAGCACGAGCACCACCGAGCCCTCCTTCACCTTGCTGCCGACTTCGACCTTCAGTTCCTTGACCACACCGGCCGTGGACGACGGGATTTCCATCGATGCCTTGTCCGATTCGACTGTGATGAGCGACTGCTCGGCCTTGACCGTGTCGCCCACCTTCACGAGCACCTCGATCACCGCGACTTCATCGAAATCGCCGATGTCCGGCACCTTCACTTCCACTGCTGCCATATCGTTGTCTCCCGCCGTAAGGCGCCGTTCGTTCGTTGGTTGTTGATGTTCAAGCGTAAAGCGGGTTGACCTTGTCGACATTGATGCCGTACTTCTTGATCGCTTCCACCACCTTGGCCACCGGCACGGTGCCATCTTCGCTCAGCGCCTTGAGCGCGGCCACCACGATGTAGTGGCGGTTGATCTCGAAGTGCTCGCGCAGCTTGTTGCGGAAGTCGCTTCGGCCGAAGCCGTCGGTGCCAAGCACCTTGTAGGTGCGGCCCTTCGGGATGAAGGGGCGGATCTGCTCGGCATAGGCCTTCATGTAGTCGGTCGATGCGACCACCGGGCCGGCCGAGGCGCCGAGCTGCTCGGCCACGAAGGGCACGCGCGGGGTCTGGTCGGGGTGCAGCAGATTCCAGCGGTCGGCATCCTGGCCGTCGCGGGTGAGCTCGTTGAAGCTCGGGCAGCTCCACACGGAAGCCGACACGCCCCAGTCCTTTTCGAGCAGCTCTTGCGCAGCGAAGCTTTCGCGCAGGATGGTGCCGCTACCCAGCAGTTGCACCGTGGGTGCCTTGGCCTTGAGCGCGGGCCCCTGCTTCGACAGGTACATGCCCTTGATGATCTGCTCTTCGGTACCGGGCTGCAGGCCAGGCATCGCGTAGTTCTCGTTGAGCAGCGTCAGGTAGTAGTAGACGTTGTCCTGCTTCTCGACCATGCGCTTGAGGCCATGGTGCAGGATGACGCCGACTTCGTGCGCGAAGGTCGGGTCGTAGCTCACGCAGTTCGGGATGGTGTTGGCCAGGATGTGGCTGTGACCGTCTTCGTGCTGCAGGCCTTCGCCGTTCAGCGTGGTGCGCCCCGAGGTGCCGCCGAGCAGGAAGCCGCGCGCCTGCATGTCGCCGGCCGCCCAGGCCAGGTCGCCGATGCGCTGGAAGCCGAACATCGAGTAGTACACGTAGAACGGCACCATGATGCGGTTGTTCGTGCTGTACGACGTGGCTGCCGCGATCCAGCTCGACATGCCGCCGGCTTCGTTGATGCCTTCCTGCAGGATCTGGCCGGCCTTGTCTTCCTTGTAGTACATGACCTGGTCTTTATCGACCGGGGTGTACTGCTGACCGTGCGGGTTGTAGATGCCGATCTGGCGGAACAGGCCTTCCATGCCGAAGGTGCGCGCCTCGTCCACCAGGATGGGAACCACGCGCGGGCCCAGCGCCTTGTCGCGCAGCAATTGCGTGAGGAAGCGCACGTAGGCCTGCGTGGTCGAGATCTCGCGGCCCTCGGCTGTGGGCTCCATCACCGCCTTGAAGGTGTCGAGCGACGGCACCGTGAAGCTCTCGTCGGCCTTGACGCGGCGGTGCGGCAGGTAACCGCCCAGGGCCTTGCGGCGCTCGTGCAGGTAACGCATTTCCGGCGTGTCGTCGGCCGGCTTGTAGAACGGCAGCTCGGCAATCTGGCTGTCGGGAATCGGGATGTTGAAGCGGTCGCGGAAGGCCTTGATGTCGTCGTCGCTCAGCTTCTTGGTCTGGTGGACCGTGTTCTTGCCCTCGCCGATCTTGCCCATGCCGAAGCCCTTGACGGTCTTGACGAGCAGCACCGTGGGCTGGCCGGTGTGGTTCTGGGCGGAGTGGAAGGCGGCAAACACCTTCTGCGAGTCGTGACCGCCGCGCTGGAGGTTCCAGACCTCGTCGTCGGTCAGGTGCTCGACCATCTTCAGCGTGCGAGGGTCGCGGCCGAAGAAGTTCTTGCGGACGTAGGCGCCGTCGTTGGCCTTGAACGACTGGTAGTCGCCGTCGTTGCACTCCATCATGATCTTGCGCAGCGCGCCGTCATGGTCCTTCTCGAGCAGAGCGTCCCAGCCCTTGCCCCAGATCAGCTTGACGACGTTCCAGTTGGCGCCGCGGAACTCGCCTTCGAGCTCCTGGATGATCTTGCCGTTGCCGCGCACCGGGCCGTCCAGGCGCTGCAGGTTGCAGTTGATGACGAAGATCAGGTTGTCGAGGTTCTCGCGCGCCGCGAGGCCGATGGCGCCCAGCGATTCGACCTCGTCCATTTCACCGTCGCCGCAGAAAACCCAGACCTTGCGGTTCTCGGTGTTGGCGATGCCGCGTGCATGCAGGTACTTGAGGAAGCGCGCCTGGTAGATCGCCATCAGCGGGCCAAGGCCCATCGAGACGGTGGGGAACTGCCAGAACTCCGGCATCAGCTTGGGATGCGGGTAGCTCGACAAACCCTTGCCGTCCACTTCCTGGCGGAAGTTGAGCAGTTGCTCTTCGGACAGGCGGCCTTCGAGGTAGGCGCGGGCATAGATGCCGGGCGAAACGTGGCCCTGGATGTAGAGCAGGTCGCCGCCGTGGTTTTCGCTCTCGGCGTGCCAGAAGTGGTTGAAACCGGCGCCGAACATGCTTGCCAGCGACGCGAAGGAGCCGATGTGGCCGCCCAGGTCGCCGCCTTCGGCCGGATGGTGGCGGTTGGCCTTGACCACCATCGCCATTGCGTTCCAGCGCATGTAGGCGCGCAGGCGCTGTTCGATCTCGAGATTGCCGGGGCTGCGAGCCTCCTGCGAAGGCTCGATGGTGTTGACATAGCCGGTGTTGGCCGAGAACGGCATGTCGACCGTGTTCTGGCGGGCATGTTCGAGCAGTTGCTCGAGAAGGAAGTGGGCCCGCTCCGGACCCTCGCTCTGGATGACGGAGGACAGTGCATCCATCCATTCACGGGTTTCCTGGGCGTCCGCATCGTTTGCGGCCGAGCCGAACAGGTTCTCGGGATTTGCCGACATGCTTGTCTCTCCTTTTAGGGCTGTGGCGGTAATTTAGTGCGCTATGGGATCAGCGCGGCGGAGTTTCTCATAGAAACATTGAGATTTCAAATAGTGCGTGACGATTTCTTAATGTGATATTTATGACAACGCACTGATCGGGACGACAACCATCCCGCAACCACCACCAAGCCCATCCCACGGCAGCGCCACATCGCTTCCGGGAGGGGCTTCACCTAAACTCGGGTGATGCCTCTTTCCTCCCCGCTGGCCGTTGCCCGCAGTGCCTCGCCCCTGTCCTGGTGGCGCAGGTGGTGGCGCCGGCAGACGCCGGTGCTGCAGGACGCGGTCGCCATGCTCGCGCCGATGGCAGCCGTGCTGTTGTTTCTTGCCGCCATCGTTTCCGCCTTCTGGTACCTGCGCACTGAAGAAGTCGAGCGCGAGCAGGAGTCGGTACGCCGCGACGTCGAATACGCACAGCAGCGCATGCGGCTGCGGCTGCTGGAACGGCAAGAGCAGTTGATGCGCATCGCGCGCGATGCGTCGAACCGCGAGATCGACCCGGTCGAATTCACCAGTCGCGCCGAGTCCCTTGTGAGCCAGTTCCCTGAACTGCAGACCATCACCTGGATCGACGACCGCCGCCGCTTCAAGGCCGGCTATGCAGCACCCAGCGTGCACCCCGCGCAGCAGCACCTGATCGGCGACGTGCTGCGTCCTGGCGACATCGAGAGCAACTATGCGCTGGCGCGCGAGTTGCGCCAGCCGGTGTACTCGCAGCCCGTGGCCGGAGGCGATCCTGCGGCGATGCTGCAGTTGCACATTCCCCTTTTCGACCAGGGCCTGTTCGCAGGCGTGGTGCTGGGCGAGTTCTCGGTCGACGGGCTGCTGCGCTACGGCATGCCGTCCGAGGTTCAGGCGCGCTACGCGGTGTCGCTGCTCGACGCCAAGGGCCATGTGATCGCCGGCAATACCACCAACCTGAAAGACAGCGGCACGCGCCTGCTGCCCTGGAGCGAGCGAACCAACGAGTACGAAGTGCCGGTGTCGCCCGTGGGCAATGCGCTGGTGCTGCGGGCGCAGGCCTATCGCACCTCGCAGGGCGTGGTCGGCAACGGCCTGTTCTGGCTGGTTTGCGCGCTCAGCGTGCTCACGAGCTGGATGCTGATCGGCACCTGGCGCCACACGCGACGACGGCTTCAGGCACAACAGCGGCTGGTGGCCGAGACCAATTTCCGCCGAGCAATGGAAAACTCCATGCTCACGGGCATGCGCGTGCTCGATCTGCAAGGGCGCATCACCTACGTCAACGCCGCCTTCTGCGCCATGACGGGTTGGAGCGAGGAAGAGCTGGTCGGCCAGACCCCGCCCTTTCCCTACTGGCTCGAATCCGACCGCGAGGTGATGAACGAGCGGCTTGAAGAAGAGCTGCACGGCCGCGCCCTCCCCGGCGGCTTCCAGGTGCGCGTGAAGCGCAAGAACGGCAGCGTGTTCAACGCGCGGCTGTACGTGTCACCGCTGATCGACGCTCGCGGCCACCAGACCGGCTGGATGACGTCGATGACCGACATCACCGAACCCACGCGCATCCGCGAGCAGTTGTCCGCCTCCTACGAGCGCTTCACCACCGTGCTGGAAGCGCTCGACGCAGCCGTGTCGGTCGCCCCCATCGGCAGCGAGGAGTTGCTGTTCGCCAACAAGCTGTACCGCCTGTGGTTCGGCTCGGACACCGTGGGGCACCTGGGCATGGTCGCGCAAGCAGGCGTGCCCGCATCGAATGCGCACGATGAAGGCCTCGACGACGTGGACCCGTATGCCGGCCTGCCCATCGACACGCTCACCGCGGCGCAGACCGCCAACAACGAAATCTTCGTGCCCCATCTCGGCAAGTGGCTCGAAGTGCGTTCGCGCTACCTGACCTGGGTCGACGGCCGCCTGGCGCAGCTCGTCATCGCCACCGACATCACGCCGCGCCGCGATGCTGAGGAACAAGCCGCCGCGCAGGCCGACAAGGCCCAGGCCGCCAGCCGCCTCATCACGATGGGCGAAATGGCGTCGAGCGTGGCACACGAGCTCAACCAGCCGCTGACCGCCATCACCAACTACTGCAACGGGATGATGTCGCGCATCAAGGGCCAGTCGATCGACACCGAGGCCCTGCTCGCCGCGCTCGAAAAAACGTCGAAGCAGGCGCAGCGTGCGGGCCAGATCATCCAGCGCATCCGCTCCTTCGTGAAGCGCAGCGAACCCAATCGCACGCCGGCCGACGTGGCCACCATGGTGAGCGAGGCGGTCGAGCTCGCCGGCATCGAGCTGCGCCGGCGCAATGTGCGCCTGAACCACTACGTGGCCGCGCGGCTGCCGGTGGTGCGCGTCGACCCGATCCTCATCGAGCAGGTGATGGTCAATCTGCTGAAGAACGCCGCCGAATCCATCGACATCGCCGACCGCCCGCTGGCACGCCGCAGCGTCGAACTGCGCGTGCTGCCCAAGGTGATCGAGGGCCACAACGCCATCGAGTTCTCGGTGCAGGACACGGGCAAGGGCCTGGCGCCAGAAGTGATGGACCGGCTCTACGAAGCCTTCTTCTCCACCAAGCCCGAGGGTATGGGCATCGGGCTGAATCTGTGCCGCACCATCGTCGAGTCGCATCGCGGCCGGATGCAGGCGGAGAACATCTACAATGGCCCGGATGTGATCGGATGCCGCTTTTCCTTCTGGATTCCGGTGTTGGACGCTATCAGTTCCGTAGCTAGCGACGAGGCAAAGGTACCTGCATGAGTTTGATTCCGAAGAAGGGCACGGTCTATGTCGTCGACGACGACGAAGCCGTACGCGATTCGCTGCAATGGCTGCTCGAAGGCAAGGACTACAGAGTCCGCTGTTTCGATTCCGCCGAATCCTTTCTCTCCCGATACGACCCACGCGAAGTCGCCTGTTTGATCGTCGACATCCGCATGGCCGGCATGACCGGCCTCGAATTGCAGGATCGGCTGATCGAACGGCGCTCCCCGCTGCCGATCGTGGTCATCACCGGTCACGGCGACGTGCCGATGGCGGTCGACAGCATGAAGAAGGGCGCGATGGATTTCATCCAGAAGCCCTTCAACGACGAAGAGCTGGTCACGCTGGTCGAGCGCATGCTCGAACATGCGCGCGGCGCCTTCACGCAGCACCAGCAGTCGGCCAGCCGCGACGCGCTGCTGTCCAAGCTCACGGGCCGCGAGGCTCAGGTGCTCGAACGCATCGTCGCCGGCCGCCTGAACAAGCAGATCGCCGACGACCTGGGCATCAGCATCAAGACGGTCGAGGCGCACCGCGCCAACATCATGGAAAAGCTCAACGCCAACACGGTGGCCGATCTGCTCAAGATCGCGCTCGGACAGGCGGCGCCCGCTGCCAAGGCCTAGAAGCTATCCGGCAGATAGCGACGAATGAATCCCACGCCTGCGCAAGCGGGCGTTTTTACTTGGAAAATCGAAACCGATGACCGCCCAACTGATCGACGGCAACGCCCTCGCCAAAACCATTCGCGCCGAAGTTGCCGGCCGCACCGCCGCACTCAAGGCCCGTGGCGTGAACCCGGCCCTTTCCATCATCCTCGTGGGCGAAGACCCGGCCAGCCAGGTCTACACGAAGCACAAGGTCAACGACAGCGCCCAGACTGGCCTGGAAGCCACGCTCGAGACCTACCCCGCCGACATGAGCGAGGCCGATCTGCTGGCCCGCATTCGCACGCTCAACGACGACCCGAAGGTGCACGGCATCCTGGTTCAGCTGCCGCTGCCCAAGCACATGGACAGCCAGAAGGTCATCGAGACGATTTCGCCCGCCAAAGATGTCGACGGCTTCCACGTCGCCAGCGCCGGCGCACTGATGACCGGCGCCCCCGGCTTCTGGCCCTGCACGCCGCACGGCTGCATGAAGATGCTCGAATCCATCGGCTACGACCTGCGCGGCAAGCACGCCGTGGTCATCGGCCGCAGCAACATCGTCGGCAAGCCGATGGCCATGATGCTGCTGGCCAAGAGCGCCACCGTGACCATCTGCCACAGCGCCACGCAAGACCTGGGCGCCATCACGCGCCAGGCCGACGTGATCGTCGCGGCGGTGGGCAAGCTCAACTTGCTGACCGCCGACATGGTGAAGCCGGGCGCAGTCGTCATAGACGTGGGCATGAACCGCAAGGAAGACGGCAAGCTGGCCGGCGACGTCGATTTCGACGGCGTGAAGGAAGTGGCCGGCTGGATCACGCCCGTGCCCGGTGGCGTCGGCCCCATGACGCGGGCCATGCTGCTCGCCAACACCCTTGAAGCGGCCGAACGCGCCGCCAAGTAACTTTCATGGCCATGACGAACAACCCCCTCCTCGATTTCAATGATCTCCCGCTGTTCGATCGCATCAGGCCCGAGCACGTCGCACCCGCTGTCGACGCGCTGCTGACCGATGCCGAGACCGCGCTGCAGACCGTGACGGCGCCCGGTTTTCCCGCTGACTGGAATGCGATCTCGAAGGTGCTCGACGTGGCCTCCGAACGTTTCAGCCGCGCCTGGAGCGCCGTCGGCCACCTCAACGCCGTGGCCGACACGCCCGAATTGCGCGCCGCCTACAACGAGGCCATGCCGCGCGTGACCGCCTTCTGGACCCGGCTGGGCTCCGACGAGCAGCTGTATGCCAAGTACAAGGCCATCGACGTCGCCACGCTCAACGCCGAGCAGCGCCAGGCGCATCGCAATGCCGTGCGCAACTTCGTGCTGGGCGGTGCCGAACTGCAGGGCGACGCCAAGAAGCGCTTCGCCGAGATCCAGGAGCGCCAGGCCGAGTTGAGCCAGAAGTTCAGCGAGAACGCACTCGACGCAACCGACGCCTTCGCCTACTACGCCGCGCTCGGCGAACTCGAAGGCGTGCCCGAAGACGTGGTGAGCGCAGCGCGCGCAGCCGCCGAAGCCGATGGCAAGGAAGGCTACAAGCTCACGCTGAAGATGCCGTGCTACCTGCCGGTGATGCAGTTCGCCAAGAGCAGCGCGCTGCGCGAGAAGCTCTACCGAGCCTACGTCACGCGCGCCAGCGAGTTCGGCGACGCCGCCTTCGACAACACCGCGCTCATCACCGAAATCCTCGCGCTGCGCGAGGAAGAAGCGAAGCTGCTGGGCTACAAGAACTACGGCGAGCTCTCGGTCGTGCCGAAGATGGCTGAATCACCCGAGCAGGTCGTCAAGTTCCTGCGCGATCTCGCAACCAAGGCCAAGCCCTACGGTGAACGCGACCTGGCCGACCTGCGGGTCTTCGCCGCGGAGCAGTTGAGCATCACCGATCCGCAGCCCTGGGACTGGAGCTACATCGGCGAGAAGCTCAAGGAAGCGCGCTACGCCTTCAGCGAGCAGGAGGTGAAGCAGTACTTCCCCGCTCCGAAGGTCATGGCCGGGCTGTTCAAGATCGTCGAGACGCTGTTCGAGGTGTCGATCCGCCGCGATTCGGCACCCACGTGGCACCCGAGCGTCGAGTTCTATCGCATCGAACGTGCTGGCCAGAAGGTCGGCCAGTTCTATCTCGACCCTTCTGCCCGTGCCGCCAAACGCGGTGGCGCCTGGATGGACGACGTGCGCGCCCGCTGGCTGCGCCCCGACAACGGCGTGCTGCAAACCCCCATCGCGCAACTGGTGTGCAACTTTGCCAGCGGCGTCGACGGCAAGCCGCCGCTGCTCACGCATGACGACGTGACCACCCTCTTCCACGAGTTCGGCCACGGCCTGCACCACATGCTCACACAGGTGAACGAGCGCGACGTCTCGGGCATCAGCGGCGTCGAGTGGGATGCAGTCGAGCTGCCGAGCCAGTTCATGGAAAACTTCTGCTGGGAGTGGGACGTGCTCAAGCACATGACCGCCCACGTCGACACCGGCGAACCGCTGCCCCGCGCGCTGTTCGACAAGATGACCGCTGCAAAGAACTTCCAGAGCGGCCTGCAAACGCTGCGCCAGATCGAGTTCTCGCTGTTCGACATGCTGCTGCACACCGAGTACCACGCGGCCGCCGCCAAGCCCGGCGACGTGATGGCGCTGCTCGGCAAGGTGCGCGCCGAGGTGGCGGTGATGCCCTCGCCGCCGTTCAGCCGCACACCGAATACTTTCAGCCACATCTTCTCGGGCGGCTACGCGGCCGGCTACTACAGCTACAAGTGGGCCGAGGTGCTGAGCGCTGATGCCTACGCGGCCTTCGAGGAAACCGTGGGCGCCGACGGCGAGCCGAACATCGAAACCGGCCGCAAGTACCGCCAGGCCATCCTGGAGGCTGGTGGCAGCCGCAGCGCCATGGATTCGTTCAAGGCTTTCCGGGGCCGCGAGCCCCAGCTTGATGCGCTGCTGCGACACCAGGGCATGGCGGAGCCCCAGCCCGCTTGATGCGGCGCTGAAGCTTGCGATACTCGGGCGATGCATCCGATTTACAAATTCTCACTGCATCGCCTGACCGGCCTGGCCCTTGTGCTCATCGCCACGGGCACCATGGCACAGCAGGTCTATCGCCAGGTCGACAAGAATGGCAAGGTCACTTTCTCGGACCGCGCCCCCACGGCCAGCACCGAGCCGGCCTCGGCCTCGCAAGGCGGCTCCACCACGCCGGCGAATGCGGGCCTGCCCTACGAGCTGCGGCAAGTGGCTCAGCGCTACCCCGTTACGCTGTACAGCAGCGACGAATGCGGGCCGTGCAGCACGGCTCGCTCGCTGCTCATCACGCGGGGCATTCCGTTCGAGGAACGCACCGTCAAGAGCAACGAGGAAATCGAGGCGCTGCAGCGCCTGAGCAGCCAGAGCTCGCTGCCATTGCTGACCATCGGGTCGCAGCAGCTCAAGGGCTTCTCGGATGTCGAATGGTCGCAGTACCTCGACGCAGCCGGCTACCCCAAGAGCAACAGCCTGCCTGCGGGCTACCGCAACGGCCCGGCGCGACCGCTGATCGCGCAGCAGGCAGCACCCGCGCCCCGTGCCGCCGCGGCACCGGCCGCACAGCCCGCGCCACCGCCCCCCGCATCGAGCGAGCCGAGCCCGAGCAACCCCGCCGGCATCAAGTTCTGAGCCAGGCCGCTCGCGCGGCCTTTCGTCTCTAGGCGCCGAACTGCAGCGTCTTCACACCAGTCGAGGTGCCCAGCAGGCACACGTCTGCCTTCTGGTGCGCGAAGACACCCACCGTCACCACGCCCGGCCATTGGCTCACTTCAGACTCGAAGGCCAGCGGATCGGTGATTCGCAGACCCGTCACGTCGACGATGTGCTGGCCGTTGTCCGTGACCAGTGGCAGGCCGTCCTTCTCGCGCACCTGGGCGATGCCGCCCATACCGGCGAACTGGCGCATCACGCGGCGCGCAGCCATCGGGATCACTTCCACCGGCAGCGGAAAGGCGCCCAGCGCCTCGACCAGCTTGGATGCGTCGGCAATGCAGACGAACTTGCGCGACTGGGCCGCGACGATCTTCTCGCGCGTGAGTGCGGCGCCGCCCCCCTTCACCATGAAACCGCGGTGGTCGATTTCGTCCGCGCCGTCGATGTAGACCGCCAGCTCTTCCACCTCGTTGCTGTCGAACACCGGAATGCCCAGGGCGCGCAGGCGTTCGGTCGAGGCGACCGAGCTGGAGACGGCGCCCTTGATCTCGTCCTTGATGCTGGCCAGCGCATCGATGAACTTGTTCACCGTCGAGCCGGTGCCGACGCCGACGATCTCGCCCTTGACCACATAGGCCAGCGCGGCAAGGCCGACCTGGGCCTTGAGTTCGTCCTGAGAAAGTGGGTTGGAGGGGGTTGGGGAGGCGGGTGCGGTCATCGCGGAGAATCCTTGGCTCATTGAAGTCCAGAATTATCCGATGCCCCTGCTGATGCCCTCCTCGCTCTACGGCCTGGCCCGCCCTTTCCTGTTCGGTTTCGACCCCGAGCATGCCCACGAAATCACGCTGGACGGGCTGGCGCGCACCCAGAACACGCCGCTGGCCTGCGCTTACTCGGCGCCGCGCGTCGACGACCCGGTCCAGCTCGCCGGGCTGACCTTTCCGAACCGCGTGGGCCTGGCGGCCGGGCTGGACAAGAACGCCCGCTGCATCGATGCCTTCGCCGCCATGGGCTTCGGCTCCGTCGAGGTCGGCACGGTGACGCCGAAGGCCCAGCCGGGCAATCCCAAGCCGCGCATGTTCCGCCTGCCGCAGCGCGACGCGCTGATCAACCGGCTCGGCTTCAACAACGAAGGGCTCGACGCCTTCCTGGCCAACGTGCAGAAGGCGCGCTTTCGCAAGGGCAGCGGCGGTGCGAAGCAGCCGATGCTGCTGGGCCTGAATATCGGCAAGAACGCCGCCACGCCGATCGAGCGTGCGGTGGACGACTACCTGATCTGCCTCGACGGCGTGTACCCGCATGCCGACTATGTGACGATCAACATCTCGAGCCCCAACACGGCCAACCTGCGCACGCTCCAGAGCGACGAAGCGCTCGATGCGCTGCTCGGCGCGGTGGCCGAGCGGCGCGAAGCTCTGGCCGCGCGCCACAACAAGCGCTCGCCGCTGTTCGTGAAGATCGCGCCCGATCTCGACGAAGCCCAGGTGGCGGTCATTGCCGCCACGCTGAAGCGCCATGGCATGGATGGCGTGATTGCCACCAACACCACGCTCTCGCGCGATGCGGTCAAAGGCCTGCTGCATGCCGAGGAAGCGGGTGGACTGTCGGGTGCACCGGTGCGCGAGGCAAGCAACCGTGTGATCGCTCAATTGCGCGCGGCACTGGGCGCGGGCTTTCCGATCATCGGGGTGGGCGGCATCCTCAGCGGTGCGGATGCCAAGGCCAAGATCGCCGCAGGTGCGGACGTGGTTCAGATCTACACCGGCCTGATCTATCGCGGACCGGCGCTGGTCCGCGAAGCCGCTCAGGCGCTGCTGCGCGATCACAGCAAGGCCTGAGCTTTTTCTTTCCTCTTCAGCGCATGCGCCAGAGTATTGGCGCGATGACCGCAGCCCAGCGCAGCAAGCGCCTCGGCTTGATCACCACCACGGCGGCCGCAGCAACGACGCCGGTGACCACGGGATGCGCACGGGCGATGCGCAGGGCAGCGGCAGCGGCGGATTCATTGGGCGGAGGCGCTTCGCCTTCGCCCGAACCGCCCGCAGGCTGTGCCTCGCGCCCACCCTGCAGCGTCGCGATGCGCTCGCGTTGACGCTCCATGCGCGCCAGCAGTTCTTCGCGCGTGGCCGGCCGCGGGGGGCGCGGCGCTTCTTCGTCCTGCTCCGGATCCTTGCCCAAGCCGAAACTGTCCTGGACCCAGGCCCAGTCGCGCTCGAACTCGTGGCGCGCCGGCACGAAGCTGTTGGACGCATTGCGCAGGGTCAGCAGCAAGCCGACGGCGGCCGCCAGCCAGAGCACGATCCATACGCCTGCCACCGACCACGCAGCGGTGATGCGGTACGGTGTTTCCCAGAAATGAACCACCACCGCCACGGACAGCAAGGCCACCGTGACCGTGGTCAGCCCCAGCACGGCCAGACTGAAGACGAGCATCAGCTTGAGACGCTGCTTCTCGTCCTCCCAGGCCATGCGCAGCAATTGCACCCGGTCTTCGGCCGCCAAGGCGCCTTCGGCCGCGGCAATGCGCAGCCGGCGAATCCGGGCGTTCAGCCCGAACATGGACAGCAGCCTCATGGGCTGGCTCCGGCCATGTCCGGATGAACGATCTTGCTGCCGTGTGCGCTCAGGTCAGCGGCGGCCAAGCAGCAGGCCCACCAGCACGCCGACGGCCAGTGCGGCACCGGCGATCTGCCATGGTTCGTCGTGGGCGTAGGCGTTGGCGGAGGTGGCCGCTTCACGGGCCTTCTTGGCGGCGAGCTTGCTCTTCTCGGCCGCGAGTTCGCGTGCGATGGCCAGCTTGGTGTCGATGCGCTGGCGCAGCGCCTTGATGTGGGGAACCGAATCCAGGTCCTTGCTTGCCAGCACGCCGCGCACGTCGCTTGCAATGTCTTCGGCTGCTGCTTCAAGATTTTGGGATGCACTCATTGGAAACTTTCCTCCGTGATGACACCGGCACCGCGCCGGCGGCTTCGCGCCAGCAAATGGCGTGCTGTCATGTTACAGGCTCAAAAGACCCTCAGGCGCTACAGATGTGCAGACTTTGACGCGAGATGCCACTTCGTGACGCTCAAAGCGAGCTTCACGCATCCGCCAGCAAGCCGGCCACATGGCGCCCGATGGCCAGGCTGCTCGTGAGGCCAGGCGACTCGATGCCGAAGAGATTGACCAGCCCCGGCACCCCGTGCGACGCAGGCCCGTCGATCATGAAGTCGGCCGCCGGCTCGCCCGGGCCCGAGATCTTCGGCCGCATGCCCGCGTAACCTGGAATCAGGGCGCCGTCGGGCAGCGCGGGCCAATACTTGCGCACCTCGGCATAGAAGCCCTCGCCGCGCTTCGGGTCCACCACCAGTTCGTCGGCCGAAGACACCCACTGCACGTCGGGCCCGAACTTGGCCTGGCCACCCAGGTCGATCGTGAGGTGCACGCCCAGCCCGCCCGGCTCGGGCACGGGATAGATCAGACGCCCGAACGGCGCCCGCCCCGACAGGGTGAAGTAGTTGCCCTTGGCGAAGTACTCCCTGGGCACCATCGAGGGCGGCAGGCCCTCGAAGCGCCGAGCCAGCGCAGGGGCGCCGAGACCCGCGGCATTGACCACGCTGCGGCAACGCAACGCAGTGCCATCCTCAGCCGTCAGGACGATGGCACCATCGCCGCATTCGGCACGCGTGATGGGCGATTTCAGTGCCAGCATGCCGCCCGCATTCTCGAGGTCGCCGAGCAGGCTCAGCATGAGCGAGTGGCTATCGACGATGCCGGTGCTCGGCGAATGGAGCGCCGCCACGCAATGCAGTTGCGGCTCCATCGCCATAGCCTGCTGTGCGGTGATCAACGTCAGATCGCCGACGCCGTTCGCAGCCGCCTTCATCCGGATGACTTCGAGCTGGTCTGCCTGCTCGGGCAAGGTCGCCACGATCAGCTTGCCGCAGCGCTGGTGCGGCACGCCACGTTCCGCCGCGTAGGCGTACAGCATTTCCTTTCCCTCGACGCAGAGCTTCGCCTTGAGCGAGCCCTGCGGGTAGTAGATGCCGGCGTGAATGACTTCGCTGTTGCGCGAACTCGTCCCCGTGCCAATGGCACCTTCGGATTCAAGCACCAGCACCTCCCGGCCCGCGAGCGCCAGGGCGCGCGCCACTGCCAGCCCCACCACACCAGCGCCGATGACGGCGCAATCTATTTCGTCCATCGCGCGAGCTTAGCGCGGCTCGCACGCGGATTTCCTTATTGCACGGAGGGCGGCGGCTCCGGATCGGTGGGTTCGTCGGGTGGCGTCTCGGCCCCTTCGTCAGGCTCGACGGGCAGGTTTGGAGTGACGGGGGTCGGAAGATCTGGATGAGTGGCCATGGCGGTGCTCCTTGCCCCTCTGTTCTAGGCCGCTACCACGGGAAGTTCAACAGCCCTTGGCTGCACTTGCCGTCGGTGCAGGCCGACAGTTCAGTCGATGAATGAAGTAGGCGCGACAAACGAAAACGGCACCCGAAGGTGCCGTAAGTCGTTGCTTTGAATGGTGGGCGGTGGAGGTTTCGAACCTCCGACCCCAGCAGTGTGAATGCTGTGCTCTACCCCTGAGCTAACCGCCCGAAACGCTGCTGATTGACTGCAGCGTTCTGAAAACGTATCGCGTTGTGCGAAGCCTCAGATTATGCCATAGCTTTTCAGCCGTTTTCGCGAAACAGCGTGCGACCACCGCTCGATTTGTCGAGTTGCCCCAACACCGCTTCGTGCGCGGTCAGTTCGTGCTCGGCGGCCAGAATCACCGGCAGCTCGAACTGGCTCAGGTCGATGGCCACCACCGTGGTACCCAGTTCAGGCTCGTTCGAAGCCACGTCGATCAACAGCGCATCCTGGCCGCGCGTGAGGTTGATGTAGACGTCGGCCAACAACTGCGCGTCGAGCTTGGCGCCGTGGAAGGTGCGGTTCGAACGGTCGACGCCGAAGCGGTCGCACAGCGCGTCCAGCGAATTGCGCTTGCCCGGGTACACCTGCTTGGCCATGGCCAGCGTGTCGGTCACTTCACTGACGAAGGTGCGCAGCGGCGGCAAGCCGGCACGCTCGAATTCCTTGTTGAGAAAGCCGACGTCGAAGGCCGCGTTGTGAATGATCAGCTCGGCATCGCGCAGGTACTCGACGATGTCGTTGGCCAGGGTGGCGAACTTCGGCTTGTCTCGCAGGAAGTCAGTCGTCAGGCCGTGGACCTTCAGCGCGTCCTCATGGCTCTCGCGCTCAGGGTTGAAGTAGATGTGCAGGTCGTTGCCGGTGAGCTTGCGAGCGAACAGCTCCACACAGCCAAGCTCGATGACCCGGTCGCCGTTCTCCGCGGAGAGGCCGGTGGTTTCGGTATCAAGAACGATCTGGCGCGACATCAGTGGTTTTCCTTGGCGTGATTGATCGAGTACTTCGGAATCTCGATGGTCACATTCTCCTGCGCCAGGATCGATTGGCAACTCAGGCGCGACTGCGGCTCCAGGCCCCAGGCGCGGTCGAGCAGGTCTTCTTCGCCTTCTTCCGCCTCGTTCAGCGAGTTGAAGCCCTCGCGCACGATGACGTGGCAGGTGGTGCAGGCGCAGCTCATCTCGCAGGCATGCTCGATGTTGATGTTGTTGTCGAGCAGCGCCTCGCAGATCGAAGTGCCGGCGGGCGCGGTGATTTCAGCGCCCTGCGGGCAGTACTCGGGATGCGGGTAGATCTTGATCGTGGGCATGTTGTTGTTCTAAAGAGATTCGACCTTGCGGCCGGCAAGTGCGCGCGCAATGCCCGCGTTCATGCGCTGTGCGGCAAAGGCCTCGGTGTCGTCGGCCAGTTTCTTGGTGGCGGCTTCGATGGCCGCGGCTTCGTTGCTGCCCTTGGCGGCTTCGCGCAGCTGCGCCATCGATGCGTCGATGACGGCGCGCTCTTCGTCGCTCAGCAGGTCGCCGTCGGCATCGAGCGCACTCTGCGTGGCCAGCAGCATGCGGTCGGCATCGACGCGCGCCTCGACCAGCGCACGGGCCTGCATGTCCTGCTGCGCCGTGGAAAAGCTCTCCTGCAGCATGGTCGCGATCTGGTCGTCCGACAGGCCGTATGACGGCTTGACCGCCACGCTGGCTTCGACGCCGCTGCCCTGCTCCTTCGCGCTTACGCTCAACAGGCCATCGGCATCGACCGTGAAGGTCACGCGGATGCGCGCCGCACCGGCTGCCATCGGCGGGATGCCGCGTAGCGTGAAGCGCGCAAGGCTGCGGCAGTCAGCCACGAGGTCACGTTCACCCTGCACCACGTGCAGCGCCAATGCGGTCTGCCCGTCCTGGTAGGTCGTGAAGTCCTGCGCCATCGCGGTGGGGATAGTCTGGTTGCGCGGCACGATGCGCTCGACCAAGCCGCCCATGGTCTCGATGCCGAGTGACAGCGGAATCACGTCGAGCAGCAGCAGTTCGCCCGCGCCGTTGTTGCCGGCAAGCTGGTTGGCCTGGATGGCTGCGCCGAGGGCCACGACTTCGTCGGGATTCAGGTTGACCAGCGGCTCGCGGCCGAAGAACTCGGCGACGGCGCCGCGGATCTGCGGCATGCGGGTGGAGCCGCCGACAAGCACGATGCCCTGCAGGTCGTCGGGCTTGAGCTTCGCGTCGCGCAGCGCCTTGCGGACGGCAGCAATGGTGCGATCGGTGAGCGGCCGCGTGGCGGTGTAAAACTGTTCGCGGGTCAGGTCGAACGAAGCGGTCTTGCCTGCCACATCGGCCTTGAACAGGGCCAATTTCGAATCGGTCAGCGCCTCTTTCGCGGCCCGTGCGGCGACCAGCAACGCGGCCTTGTCGGCATCGCTGCCGGCTTGCAGGCCCGTCTGCGCGAGCACGAAGTCGGCCAGCGCGTGGTCGTAGTCGTCGCCGCCAAGGGCTGAGTCGCCACCCGTGGCGATCACCTCGAACACGCCTTGCGTAAGCCGCAGGATCGAAATGTCGAAGGTGCCGCCGCCCAGGTCGTAGACCGCATAGACGCCTTCGCTCGCGTTGTCCAGGCCATACGCGATGGCGGCCGCCGTGGGCTCGCTGATCAGGCGCAGCACGTTGAGGCCGGCGAGTTGTGCGGCGTCCTTGGTTGCCTGGCGCTGGCCTTCATCGAAGTACGCCGGCACTGTGATGACGGCGCCGTAGAGCTCGTCGTCGAAGGTGTCCTCGGCACGAAAGCGCAGCGTGGCCAGGATCTCGGCGCTGATCTCGACTGGCGACTTCTCACCCGCCAGGGTCTGCACCTGCACCATGCCGCCATCGCTGCTGCCGATGCGGTACGACATCGCTTCACGGTTCGCGATGTCGGCCAGGCCGCGGCCCATGAGCCGCTTCACCGAAGTGATCGTGTTGGTCGGGTCCTGGGCGCGCGCCGCCAGTGCATCGAAGCCGATCTGGCGACGGTCGTTTTCAAGGTAGCGCACGGCCGAAGGCAGCAGCACGCGGCCCTGGTCGTCGGGCAGGCATTCGGCCACGCCGTTGCGCACCGCGGCCACCAGCGAATGGGTGGTGCCGAGGTCGATGCCCACGGCAATGCGGCGCTGATGCGGGTCGGGCGCCTGGCCGGGCTCGGAAATCTGAAGAAGAGCCATCAGGCCTCCCGCCGGGCCGCCCCAAGGGGGGCTTGCGCCCCCTCGGGGGGCAGCGAATACACGAAGTGATGAGCGTGGGGGTTCATGTCTCTATTGTCCCAACTGATCGAATTTGGCTTCGACGTCCTGTCCGAAGCGCTCAATGAACATGAGGGCTCTCACTTGCTGCGCCGCGGCGGGGTAGTCGCCTTTTTCGTCGATCAGCCAGTCGAGCGACGACAGCGCACGGGCGCGAGCGGCTTCAACCTCGGCCTGGAGTTTCTCGAGTGAAGCAGCATCTTCGACATCGTCGAGCGCCTCGCGCCACTCCATCTGCTGCATCAGGAATTCCGGCGGCATCGCCGTGTTGTTCTCGGCGTTCAGCGGCGCATCGTGCAGTTCGCAGATGTAGCTGGCGCGTCGGATCGGGTCTTTGAGCCGCTGGTAAGCCTCGTTGATGCGCACCGACCACTGCATGGCCACGCGCTGCGCGGCGGCGCCCTGCGCGGCAAAGCGGTCCGGGTGGGCTTCGCGCTGCAGCTCTTTCCAGCGCGCGTCGAGCACGGCACGGTCCTGCGCGAAAGTCGCCGGGACGGCGAACAGTTGAAAGTCGGTGTCGTTCAGGTTCATGGCAAGAAAAAACCGCCAGCACATGACATGGTGGCGGCTGTTGTCGCGGTCAGCGACGGCGCATCAGATGCGAAAACTTTCCCCGCAGCCGCAACGGTCGCGTTCGTTGGGGTTGATGAACTTGAAGCCCTCGTTCAGGCCCTCGCGCACGAAGTCGAGCTGCGTGCCGTCGATGTAGGCCAGGCTCTTCGGGTCGACCAGCACCTTCACGCCGTGGTCTTCGAACACCACGTCTTCAGGCGTGAACTCGTCCACGTACTCGAGCTTGTAGGCCAGGCCGGAGCAGCCCGTGGTCTTCACGCCCAGCCGCACGCCCACGCCCTTGCCCCTCTTGCCGAGGTAGCGGGTGACGTGTCGCGCAGCGGCTTCGGTCAGCGTGACGGCCATGTCAGTGGACAGCTTCCGCAGCAGCAGCTTCGGTCTTGACGCCGTGCTTGGCCTTGTAGTCGCTCACGGCGGCCTTGATCGCGTCTTCGGCCAGGATGGAGCAGTGGATCTTCACGGGCGGCAGCGCCAGTTCTTCGGCGATCTGAGCGTTCTTGAGCGCAGCCGCTTCGTCGAGCGTCTTGCCCTTGACCCATTCGGTCACGAGCGACGACGACGCAATGGCCGAGCCGCAGCCGTAGGTCTTGAAGCGTGCGTCTTCGATCACGCCGGTTTCGGGGTTGACCTTGATCTGCAGCTTCATCACGTCGCCGCAGGCCGGCGCACCGACCATGCCGGTGCCTACCGAGTCGTCGCCTTTTTCGAAGGAGCCGACGTTGCGTGGATTTTCGTAGTGGTCGATGACCTTGGAAGAATATGCCATGGTGTACCTCTCAAACTTTGTTCAATCGTGGAGCCTGGTGCGGGCCTGCGTCAGTGGGCCGACCACTGGATCGTGCTGATGTCGACGCCGTCCTGGAACATCTCCCACAGGGGGCTCAGCTCGCGCAGCTTGGCAACGTTGTGCTTGATGGTCGAAATGGCGTAGTCGATTTCTTCTTCGGTCGTGAAACGGCCGATGGTCATGCGAAGGCTGCTGTGAGCCAGTTCGTCGCTGCGGCCCAGGGCGCGCAGCACGTAGCTAGGCTCGAGGCTGGCCGAGGTGCAAGCCGAACCCGACGACACCGCCAGGCCCTTGATGCCCATGATCAGCGACTCGCCTTCGACGTAGTTGAAGCTCATGTTCAGGTTGTGCGGCACGCGGTGTTCGAGGTCGCCGTTGATGAACACCTGCTCGACATCCTTCAGGCCGTCGAGCAGACGCTTCTGCAGGCGCCGCGCATGGGCGATGTCGTCCTTCATTTCGAGCTTGGCGATGCGGTAGGCCTCGCCCATGCCGACGATCTGGTGCGTGGGCAGCGTGCCCGAACGCATGCCGCGCTCGTGACCGCCACCGTGCATTTGCGCCTCGAGCCGCACGCGCGGCTTGCGGCGCACGTACAGAGCACCGATGCCCTTGGGGCCGTAGGTCTTGTGCGAGGCGAGGCTCATCAGGTCGATGGGCAGCTTCGTGATGTCGATGTCGACCTTGCCGGTGGCCTGGGCCGAGTCGACGTGGAAGATGATGCCCTTTTCACGGCAGACGTTGCCGATCGCGACCACGTCCTGGACCACACCGATTTCGTTGTTCACGAACAGCACGCTGGCCAGGATGGTGTCGGGGCGGATCGCGGCCTTGAACTTCTCGAGGTCGACGAGGCCGTTTTCCTCGACGTCGAGGTAGGTGACTTCGAAGCCCTGTCGCTCGAGTTCGCGCATGGTGTCGAGCACGGCCTTGTGCTCGGTCTTCAGGGTAATCAGGTGCTTGCCCTTGCCCTTGTAGAACTGGGCTGCCCCCTTGAGCGCGAGGTTGATCGATTCGGTCGCACCCGACGTCCAGACGATTTCGCGGGGATCCGCATTGATCAGGTCAGCCACCTGGCCACGCGCCTTCTCGACCGCCTCTTCAGCCTCCCAGCCCCATGCGTGGCTGCGCGACGCCGGGTTGCCGAAGTGTTCGCGCAACCAGGGAATCATGGCGTCGACCACACGCGGGTCGACCGGCGTGGTCGCGCCGTAATCGAGATAGATCGGGAAATGAGGAGTTACGTCCATGGCTGGCTCGTGCTGGCGTGGGGGTTGTTTTTTGATCTGGGCTGCTCAGGGGTGGCGCCCGAAGGCGCCGCCGGGGACTCAGTACTCAGGACTTGGCGAAGGCGTTGCCGAGAGCGAACACCGAATTCGGTGCGTTCACGCGGATCGGCTTGACCACCGGCTGGGCCGAGATCGCACGCTTGACGACCGGCTTGTTCTCGATCTGCACGCCCTTGGCGATCTGGTCGTCGACCAGCTTCTGCAGCGTGACGGAGTCGAGGAACTCGACCATGCGCTGGTTCAGCGAGGCCCAGAGCTCGTGCGTCATGCAACGGCCAGCTTCGCCGAGACAGTTTTCCTTGCCGCCGCACTGGGTGGCATCGATGGGTTCATCGACGGAAACGATGATGTCGGCCACGGTGATGTCCGCAGCCTTGCGACCGAGGCTGTAGCCGCCGCCGGGGCCGCGGGTCGACTCGACCAGCTCGTGACGGCGCAGTTTGCCGAACAGCTGTTCGAGGTACGACAACGAAATCTGCTGCCGTTGGCTGATCGCAGCCAGCGTGACCGGACCGGTGTTCTGACGCAACGCCAGATCGATCATTGCTGTGACCGCAAAACGGCCTTTGGTAGTGAGACGCATCGCAAGCTCCTTCAAGTGCTTACCGTTGAAATGACACCGTGGTCCTGGACCGCGGTGACTTCGTCTCCGCCCTGCCCGACCCCTGACGCTGGTGAACCAGTCGGTAGGAGTCGGTCCTTCATCGCGAAGTTCTTTTCTTGTTGTTGACTGTTTCGCTCAAGTATAACAGAAGCCCCCGAGGTCTGCTGGGGTAAACCCCAGCGCGGTTCGCTTGAAGAATGCGAACGTCTGACCTATTGCGGCGGGATGGCGATGTTGTCGCCGCCCGACGCCCCGAACGCCTGCTCCCGCAGCAGCGCCAACTGGTCCCGCACCCGGGCTGCCTTCTCGAATTCGAGGTTGCGGGCGTGCTCCAGCATCTGCTTTTCCAGCCGCTTGATTTCCCGGGCGATGTCCTTTTCGCTCATGTCCTCGACCTTGGCGCGTTCCAGGTCGAGCTTGGCCATTTCCTTGCCCGTTTTCTCGCTGTAAACGCCATCGATCAGGTCGCGCACCTGCTTGACGATGCTGCGCGGCGTGATGCCGTTCGCCTCGTTGTGCGCGATCTGCCGGGCGCGACGGCGCTCGGTTTCGCCGATGGCCTTCTTCATCGACTCGGTCATCCGGTCGGCATAAAGAATGGCCTTGCCGTTCAGGTTCCGCGCTGCGCGGCCGATGGTCTGGATCAGCGAGCGCTCCGCGCGCAGGAAGCCCTCCTTGTCGGCGTCGAGGATCGCCACCAGCGACACCTCGGGAATATCCAGCCCCTCGCGCAGCAGGTTGATGCCCACCAGCACGTCGAAAGTGCCCAAGCGAAGGTCGCGCAGGATTTCCACCCGCTCGACCGTGTCGACGTCGCTGTGCAGGTAGCGCACCTTCACGCCGTTGTCGCCCAGGTAGTCGGTCAGCTGCTCGGCCATGCGCTTGGTCAGCGTGGTGATCAGCACCCGCTCGTTCTTGTCCACGCGGATGCGGATCTCCCCCAGCACATCGTCCACCTGGTGTGTGGCGGGTCGCACCTCGACCTCTGGGTCGATCAGGCCGGTCGGCCGCACCAGTTGCTCGACGACATTGCCGGAATGGTCTTTTTCGTACTGCGCCGGCGTCGCCGAAACGAAGATGCACTGGCGCATGCGCGCCTCGAACTCCTCGAACTTGAGCGGCCGGTTGTCCATCGCGCTCGGCAGGCGAAAGCCGTACTCGACCAGCGTTGTCTTTCGCGCCCGGTCGCCGCTGTACATGGCGTTGAGCTGGCCGATCATCTGGTGGCTCTCGTCGAGGAACATCAGCGCGTCCTTCGGCAGGTAGTCGGTCAGCGTGGCAGGCGGCTCGCCGGGCGCGGCGCCCGACAGGTGGCGCGTGTAGTTCTCGATGCCCTTGCAATGGCCGATCTCGGCGAGCATTTCAAGGTCGAAACGGCTGCGCTGCTCCAGCCGCTGCGCCTCGACCAGCTTGCCCGCGCTCACCAGTTCCTTGAGCCGTTCACCCAGCTCGATCTTGATGGTCTCCACAGCGGCCAGCACCTTGTCGCGCGGCGTGACGTAGTGGCTCGACGGATACACGGTAAAACGCGGCACCTTCTGCCGGACACGCCCGGTCAGCGGATCGAAGAGCTGCAGCGACTCGATCTCGTCGTCGAACAGCTCGAAGCGGATCGCCAGCTCGCTGTGCTCCGCCGGGAACACATCAATGGTGTCGCCCCGCACGCGAAAGGTGCCGCGGGCAAAGTCCTGCTCGTTGCGCAGGTACTGCATGCGAATCAGCCGCGAGATCAGGTCGCGCTGGCCGACCTTGTCGCCGACGCGGGCAATCAGCCGCATCTCCATGTAGTCCTCGGGCGTGCCGATGCCGTAGATGGCGCTCACCGTGGCCACGATGACCGTGTCGCGCCGCTCCAGCACGCTCTTGGTGGCCGACAGCCGCATCTGCTCGATGTGCTCGTTGATCGATGAATCTTTCTCGATGAACAAGTCGCGCTGCGGCACGTAGGCCTCGGGCTGGTAGTAGTCGTAGTAGCTCACGAAGTACTCGACGGCGTTCTTCGGGAAGAACTCGCGAAATTCGCTGTAGAGCTGCGCCGCCAGCGTCTTGTTGGGCGCAAACACGATGGCCGGGCGGCCCAGCCGGGCGATCACGTTGGCCATGGTGAAGGTCTTGCCCGAACCGGTCACGCCCAGCAGGGTTTGAAACACTTCGCCGTCGATCACGCCCTCCACCAGCCCCTCGATTGCTTTCGGCTGGTCGCCGGCCGGCGGATAGGGCTGGAAAAGCTCGAAAGGCGAGTCCGGATAGCGGATGAATTCCCCCTGTTTCGCCGGCCCGATCGGGTCCAGTTTCTTCAGGTCTGCTATGGCTTCGTTGTTCTCTGGCATGGCTGTTCCCGACAGGTGGCGCTCGCGCCGGTAAAATTCAAGGCAACCGGAAAGGATAAAGCCTCCTCCGGTTGCAGCGAAGCTTTCATCCCAAAGGACCTTTCCATGTCTATGTTCACCGCGGTCGAAATGGCACCGCGCGACCCGATCCTCGGCCTCAACGAGCAATTTGCAGCCGATACCAACCCCAACAAGGTCAATCTCGGCGTCGGCGTCTATTACGACGACAACGGCAAGCTGCCACTGCTGCAGTGCGTGCAGGCAGCCGAGCAGAACATGATGAAAGCGCCCACGGCGCGCGGCTACCTCCCCATCGACGGCATTGCCGCATACGACAACGCCGTCAAGGTGCTGGTCTTCGGCGCCGACAGCGAACCCGTTACATCAGGCCGCGTGGCCACCATCCAGGCCATCGGCGGCACCGGTGGCCTCAAGGTCGGCGCAGACTTCCTGAAGAAGCTCAACCCCAACGCCAAGGTGCTGATCAGCGACCCGAGCTGGGAAAACCACCGCGCGCTGTTCACCAACGCCGGCTTCGAAGTCGAAAGCTACCCCTACTACGACGCCGCAAAGCGCGGCATCGACTTCGACGGCATGCTGGCCGCGCTCAACGCAGCCCCTGCCGGCACCGTCGTCGTGCTGCACGCCTGCTGCCACAACCCGACCGGCTACGACATCACGTCGCAGCAGTGGGACCAGGTCGTCGCCACCGTCAAGGCCAAGGGCCTGGTGCCCTTCCTCGACATGGCCTACCAGGGCTTCGGCTACGGCCTGAAGGAAGACGGCGCCGCCGTCGCCAAGTTCGTCGATGCCGGCCTGACCTTCTTCGTGTCGACCTCGTTCTCCAAGAGCTTCAGCCTGTACGGCGAGCGCGTGGGCGCCCTGTCGGTGCTGTGCGAGAGCAAGGAAGAAGCCGGCCGCGTGCTGTCGCAGCTCAAGATCGCCATCCGTACCAACTACAGCAACCCGCCCACGCACGGCGGCGCCGTGGTGGCTGCGGTGCTCGGCAACCCCGAACTGCGCGCCCTGTGGGAAACGGAACTGGGCGAGATGCGCGTGCGCATCAAGGCCATGCGCCAGAAGCTGGTCGATGGCCTCAAGGCCGCCGGCGTGAAGGAAGACATGAGCTTCATCACCACGCAGATCGGCATGTTCAGCTACTCGGGCCTGAGCAAGGACCAGATGGTGCGCCTGCGCAGCGAATTCGGCGTGTATGGCACCGACACCGGCCGCATGTGCGTGGCCGCGCTCAACAGCAAGAACATCGAGTACGTCTGCGCCTCGATCGCCAAAGTCATCTAGGTGACAGCAAAGTGTGAGGGAATCGCCTTCGCGACGATTCCTTCACGCTCAATGAAGAAGGCTCCTCGCGGCGGGGCCGATGTAGGGGTAAGGCCCCCTGCAACGCAGCGAATGCGCTGATATATTGCACCGCAACATTCCACTCCAAGACCAGCGATGCTCTATCAACTCTACGAAGCCCAGCGTTCCCTGATGGAGCCGTTCTCGGACTTCGCGCAGGCGGCCTCCAAACTCTACGGCCAGGGCGCCGTGTGGGGCCAGCTGCCCATGGCCCAGCGCATGGCCGCAGGCTACGACCTGCTCTACCGCCTCGGCAAGGACTACGAGAAGCCCGAGTTCAACATCAAGTCCGTCAAGGTCGACGGCGAAGAGGTCGTGATCCAGGAGGCTGTCGAACTCGACAAGCCATTCTGCGAACTGCGCCGCTTCAAGCGCTTCACCGACGAGCCGCACATCCTCAAGACGCTCAAGAGCCAGCCCGTGGTGCTGATCGTGGCGCCCCTGTCGGGCCACTACGCCACGCTGCTGCGCGACACCGTGCGCACCATGCTGCAGGACCACAAGGTCTACATCACCGACTGGAAGAACGCACGCCTGGTGCCGCTGTCCGAAGGCGAGTTCCACCTCGACGACTACATCAACTACGTGCAGGAGTTCATCCGCCGCCTGCAGGCCGAATACGGCAACTGCCACGTGGTGAGCGTGTGCCAGCCGACGGTGCCGGTGCTCGCGGCCGTGTCGCTCATGGCCAGCCGCGGCGAACAGCTGCCGCTGACCATGACCATGATGGGCGGCCCCATCGACGCGCGCAAGTCGCCCACAGCGGTGAATAACCTTGCGATGAACAAGAGCTACGAGTGGTTCGAGAACAACGTGATCTACCGCGTGCCGCAGGGCTTTCCAGGCGCGGGCCGCAAGGTCTACCCTGGCTTCCTGCAGCACACCGGCTTCGTGGCAATGAACCCCGACCGCCACGCCAGCAGCCACTACGACTACTTCAAGGACCTGATCAAGGGCGATGACGCCAGCGCCGAGGCCCATCGCAAGTTCTACGACGAGTACAACGCCGTGCTCGACATGGACGCCGATTACTACCTCGAGACCATCCGCACCGTGTTCCAGGAGTTCGACCTGGTCAACGGCACCTGGGACGTGAAGAACCCACAGGGTCAGGTGGAGCGCGTGCACCCGCAAGACATTCACTCGACCGCCCTGCTCACGGTCGAAGGCGAACTCGACGACATCTCGGGCTCGGGCCAGACCGAAGCGGCGCACAGCCTGTGCACCGGCATCGCCGACGACAAGCGCGAGCACTATGAAGTCAAGGGCGCCGGCCACTACGGCATCTTCAGCGGCCGCCGCTGGCGCGAACTGGTCTACCCGAAGGTGCTGAAATTCATCGCGGCCAACGACCAGCCCCAGAGCCGCGCCGGCAACCGCGGCGGCCTGGCCGCCGAAGACACCATCAAGCCCGGCCGCAAGGTGCCCGCCGTCGCGGCCAAGAAGCTGCCGGCAAAGAAGGCCACGGCCGTGGCTGTGAAGAAGCCCGTCGCGCGCAAGAAGCCCGGCACCGGTGCGGCGCGCTGAAGAGCGCGCACGCAACCTCATCACCAAGTGAACGGGCTGGCCGCACGCATCAACGACGCACTGCCTCAAACTCAGTGCACACGGTGCGGCTACCCGGATTGCGCAGGCTACGCACAGGCCGTGGCCAGCGGCGAGGCCGGCATCAACCAGTGTCCGCCGGGCGGCGCGGAAGGCATCGAGCGGCTCGCACTGCTCACCGGCCGCGCATTGCTCCCCCTCGATCCTCAATTCGGCACCGAAGGCCCGCGCGCCATGGCAGTCATCGACGAGGCCTGGTGCATCGGCTGCACGCTGTGCCTCGACGCCTGCCCCACCGATGCCATCGTCGGCATCAACAAGCGCATGCACACGGTGATCGAAGCCCACTGCACGGGCTGCGAACTGTGCATTCCGGTCTGCCCCGTCGATTGCATCTCCCTCGAAGTCGAAACGCCAGGCCTCAGCGGCTGGCAGGCCTGGGCTGCCGAGCAGGCCGACAAGGCCCGGCGCCGCTACGAGGTGCATGGCAGGCACCGCAATACCGACGCCCGGCTGGCCGAAACGGCGCCCGAGCCCGAAGCCCCGCAAGACGCCGGCGCCCGCAAGCGCGCCATCGTCGAAGCCGCACTGGCGCGTGCCCGCGCCGCCTCGCAACAACGCCCACCGGCCACCAAACCATGACGCTCGACACGCTGCTCATCTACATCGTCGCTTCGCTCGCGCTGGCCCTGATCCCCGGGCCAACGATGCTGCTGGCGCTGTCCAACGGCATCGAGGGCGGCATGCGCCGCGCGAGCTGGGGTATTGCGGGTGCATCGCTCGGCAGCATCACACTGATCGCAGTCGTCGCGCTCGGACTGGGTTCGTTGCTGGCGGCCTCGGAGTGGCTCTTCAATGCGATCCGTGTCGCAGGCGTGGCCTACCTCGTATGGCTGGGCGTCAAGCTGTGGCGCAGCGAAACCACCGACCTGCGCACCGCGCTGGCCAAGTCGCCGCTCGAAGTCCGGCCGCAGGGCCGCGTCGCGCTGCTGCGCAGCCTGATGGTGGCGCTGTCGAATCCGAAGACGGTGCTGTTCTTCGCGGCATTCCTGCCGCAGTTCGTCGACATCGCGAGGCCGCAAGGCCCGCAGTACCTGCTGCTGGGTGCAGTGTTCGTCGTGCTCGATACCTGCGTGATGCTGGCCTATGCGTCGGCCGGCACGCAGGCCGTGCGCTTCCTCTCACAGCGCGGCCTCAAGGCAATGAACCGCGGTTGCGCGGCCGGCATGTGGCTGCTCGCCGCTACGCTTGCTGTGTGGCGCCGCCCCGGCGCTTGAAGAGCAACAGCAGCACACCCGCCAGCACCACGGCCACCGCGTACCACTCGAAGCGCGTGACAGCCTCGTTGGCGATCCAGACGCCCAGCAGCATCGCGATCACCGGGTTCACGAAGGTGTAGCTCGCCGCCAGCGCGGCCGGCGCCCTGGCCAGCAGCACCATGTAGGCGTTGAAGGCGATCAGCGAGCCGAACACCACCAGATAGATCCACGCAGCGACCGCCTCGGCCTGTGGCGGCCAGCTCATCGTTTCACCAGACACCGCGGCGAGCCCCATCAGCACCACGCCGCCGCAGAGCATTTCGCTCGCAAAGCCCATCGCACCGGACGCCAGCGGCAGGCTGCGCTGGCTCAGCACGCTGCCAAGCGACCAGCAGACGCAGGCGATGCAGATGGCAACCAGCCCCTCGGGCGAAGAGCGGAAGCCGCTGCCCTGCGTCAGCATCAGCACACCGACGAGGCCAAGCGCGATACCCGCGGCTTCGAGCCGGGACGGCTTCACGCCCCAGATCAGATTGAGCAACGCAATCAGCAGCGGGATCACCGCGATGAACGCCACCACCAGCCCCGAGCCGATCGACACCTCGGCGTTCGCCGTGCCGCCCATGCCACCACCCAGCATCAGCGCGCCGACGATGAAGGCGTTGCGCCATTGCACCAGCGACGGCCAAGGCGCGCCGCGCCAGCGCATCCACGCTGCCAGCAGCACACCCGCGACCAGGAAGCGCGAGCCCATCTGCAGGAACGGCGGAAAGCTGATCAGCGCGTACTTGATCGCGAGGTAGGTTGAGCCCCACACCACCCAGGTGGCGGCGAGGCAGAGCCACAGCAGCGGCGGCAATCCGGGGCGGCCCGCGGCTGGCGCGGCATGGGCGGGAGAAGCGAGGGTCGGCATATCGAGGGTGTCTCTTCTTGGTATTGAATGCCCGGTCATGGTATGAAAGCCATCCCTCGGCAGCCATGCAGATTTCATGGTTCTACCCCCACTACACCGTCGATTTGAAGGAGTTGCATGGACTTTTCCTTGAACCCCTCGCTGGATGCCCATGACACCCGCATCCTCGCCGAACTGCAGGCCGACGCGCGCCTGACCATGGCCGAGCTCGGCCGCCGCGTGCACCTGAGCCAGCCGGCCGTGACCGAGCGCGTGAAAAAGCTGGAGGCCGCTGGCGTCATCAGCGGCTACCGCGCCACCGTCAACCTCGGCAAGCTGGGCTACGGCATCCGCGCGATCATCCGCGTCGGCCGTGCCGACTACGACCTTGTCGTGAAGCTGGTGCAGGAGACGCCCGAATGCGTCAATGCCTACAACGTGACCGGCGAGGACAGCTGGATCCTCGAGATTGCGGTGATCGACGTGAGCCACCTCGACGCGGTACTCACCAAGTTCTGCATCCTCACCGAGACGGCGACCTCGATCATCCTGAACCCGGCGCGCGAGCACCAGGCGATGCTGCCGCCTCAGCGCTCCGACGTGAAGCCGCCGATCAGGAAGGTGCTCAACGCGTAGCTGCGAGCGCGCTGAACGCCGTCACCACCTCGGGCGGCGCCTGCACCATCTCGATGAGCACGCCCTCGCCCGCAATCGGAAACTCGTCGTTCGCCTTCGGGTGCAGGAAGCAGATGTCGAAGCCGGCCGCGCCCTTGCGGATGCCGCCGGGCGCAAAGCGCACGCCCTGCGCCGTAAGCCATTCGACGGCCTTGGGCAGGTCGTCGATCCACAGCCCCACGTGGTTCAGCGGCGTCGTGTGAACGGCAGGCTTCTTCTCCGGATCGAGCGGCTGCATCAGGTCGACCTCGACCTTGAACGGCCCCACGCCCATCGCGCAGATGTCCTCGTCGACGTTCTCTCGCTCGCTCTTGAACGTGCCCGTGACTTCGAGCCCCAGCATGTCGACCCACAGCTTCTGCAGCCGCAGCTTGTCGGGTCCGCCGATGGCGATCTGCTGGATGCCCAGCACCTTGAAGGGACGTGCGGTGGTGGTGGTCATGCGGCACAGCCTTCCGGCTGCTCCTGAACCTGCCGCGCATTGAGGCCGAGCTTGCGCAGCAGCACCGTGTCGGCCTCGACATCGGGATTGCCGGTAACGAGCAGCTTGTCGCCATAGAAGATCGAATTCGCGCCCGCCATGAAGCACAGCGCCTGCACCGCGTCGCCCATCTGCTGGCGGCCCGCCGACAGGCGCACGCGCGCGGTCGGCATCGTGATGCGCGCGACGGCGATCATGCGCACGAAGTCGAAGGGATCGACCGGGTCCGAGTCGGCCAGCGGCGTGCCGGGCACGCGCACCAGGCTGTTGATCGGTACCGATTCCGGGTACGGGTTCAGGTTGGCCAGTTGCGCGATCAGCCCCGCGCGGTGCACCGGTGCCTCACCCATGCCGACGATGCCGCCGCAGCACACGCTGATGCCCGCGCTGCGCACGTGGGCCAGCGTGTCGAGCCGGTCCTGGTAGGTGCGCGTGTCGACCACGTCGGTGTAGTACTCGGGCGCGGTGTCGAGGTTGTGGTTGTAGTAGTCGAGGCCGGCGGCCTTGAGCTGGTGCGCGTGGTGCGGCTCCAGCATGCCGAGCGTGGCGCAGGTCTGCATGCCCAGGCCCTTAACGGCCTCGACCAGCACGGCCACCTTCTCGACGTCGCGGTCCTTCGGCGCGCGCCATGCTGCGCCCATGCAGAAGCGCGTCGCTCCGGCGTCCTTGGCGGCCTGCGCGGCGCGCACCACCTCTTCGACCTCCATGAGTTTTTGCGCCTTAACGCCGGTATCGAACTCGGCCGATTGCGGGCAGTAGCCGCAGTTCTCGGGGCAGCCGCCGGTCTTCACCGACAGCAGCGTGGCCAGCTCGATGTCGCCTTCGGGGAAATGCTGGCGGTGCACGGTCTGCGCCTCGAACAGCAGGTCCATCAGCGGCTTGTCGAGCAGCGCCTGGATCGCCTCGACGGACCACGGGCCCTGCGGCGTTACAGCCTTGGCGGGCCGATGTAGCGTGATCGCCTGTTGCAAGTCGTTGGCACCCATCAGTTGAACTCCAGAATGATTTGATCGACGGCCAGCGATTCGCCCTTGCCCGCCGAAACCTTGCCGACCACGCCGTCTTGCGTGGCGAACAGCACGTTTTCCATCTTCATGGCCTCGATCACGGCCAGCTTCTCGCCCGCGCGCACCTGCTGGCCCGGCTGCACCGACACCTCGACCAGCAGCCCCGGCATCGGCGACATCAGGAACTTGCTCAGGTCCGGTGGCGCCTTGTAGGGCATCAGCTCGAGCAGGCGCGCGCCCAGCGGCGACAGCACCATCGCCTCGATCTGCGTGCCGTCGTGCGACACGCGCAGCGCCAGCGGGCTCTTGCCCGCGCCACGCTCCACCTGCGCGGTGAAGGGCTTGTCGTTGACCGTGCCCTGCACGCGGATCGCGCCCAGCGCCAGGCTGCTGTCGATCTTGTAGTTCTTGCCACCCACGGCCACCGCGCTCGCGCCGGTCTTGCCGTGGAAGTCGGTGACCGACACAGGGTGCTGCACGTGCTTGCCCTGCGGCCCCAGCTCCACCACCACGAACTTCTCGCCCACTTTCACGCCGTGGCCTTCGAGCTGCCCGCTGATGCCCGAGGCGCGCGCGCGATAGCGGCGGTGCACATAGGCCGCGAGCGCGATCAGGAACGACGGATCGGCGTGCGGCACGTCTTCCGCATGGAAGCCCTTGCCGTAGTGCTCGGCGATGAAGCCGGTGTTGAAATCGCCCGCCACGAACTTCGGATGCGCCAGCAGCGCCGCCTGGAACGGAATGTTGCTGCTGATGCCGCGGATCACGAAGCCGTTGAGCGCCTCGCGCATGCGGGCAATCGCATGCTGGCGGTCCTTGCCGTGCACGATGAGCTTGGCGATCATCGAGTCGTAGTACATCGGGATCTCGCCGCCGTCGTACACGCCCGTGTCCACGCGCACGCCCTGCAGATGCTCGGTGTCGCTCGCGAACATGGTCTCGCTGGGCGGCTGGAACTTCACCAGCCGGCCGGTCGAAGGCAGGAAGTTGCGGAACGGGTCTTCGGCGTTGATGCGGCACTCGATGGCCCAGCCGTCGCGCTTCACCTGCTCCTGCGTCAACGGCAGTTGCTCACCGGCGGCCACGCGGATCATCAGCTCGACCAGGTCGAGGCCGGTGATGCACTCCGTCACTGGGTGCTCCACCTGCAGGCGCGTGTTCATCTCGAGGAAGTAGAAGCTCTGGTCCTTGCCGACCACGAACTCCACCGTGCCCGCGCTCTGGTACTTCACCGCCTTGGCCAATTGCACCGCCTGCTCGCCCATCGCCTTGCGTGTGGCGTCGGAGATGAAGGGCGACGGCGCCTCCTCGATCACCTTCTGGTGGCGCCGCTGGATCGAGCATTCGCGCTCGTTCAGGTAGATCACGTTGCCGTGCGAATCGCCCAGCACCTGGATCTCGATGTGGCGCGGCTCCTCGACGAACTTCTCGATGAACACGCGGTCGTCACCGAAGCTGTTGCGCGCCTCGTTGCGGCACGAGGTGAAGCCCTCGAAGGCTTCCTTGTCGTTGAAGGCCACGCGCAGGCCCTTGCCGCCGCCGCCGGCCGAGGCCTTGATCATCACCGGGTAGCCGATGTCTTTCGCGATCTCGACCGCGCGCTCCGCCGTCTCGATGGCGTCGTTCCAGCCCGGAATGGTGTTGACCTGGGCTTCATTCGCGAGCTTCTTCGAGGCGATCTTGTCGCCCATCGCCGCAATCGAATAGTGCTTCGGCCCGATGAAGGCGATGCCCTCTTCCTCGACCTTGCGCGCGAAGGCTTCGTTCTCCGACAGGAAGCCGTAGCCCGGATGCACGGCCTCGGCGCCGGTCTTCTTGCAGGCCGCGATGATGCGGTCGGCCTGCAGATAGCTCTCGCGGCTGGGCGCGGCGCCGATGTGCACGGCCTCGTCGGCCAGTTCGACGTGGCGGGCTTCCTTGTCGGCGTCGGAATAGACAGCGACCGTGAGGATGCCCATCTTCTTGGCCGTTTGGATGACGCGGCAGGCGATTTCGCCGCGATTGGCGATCAGGATCTTCTTGAACATGTTGTCGTCCTGCGTCTTCAGAGGGGGATGTTCCCGTGCTTGCGCCACGGGTTCTCAAGCTTCTTCTCGCGCAGCATCACCAGCGAGCGGCAGATGCGCTTGCGCGTCTCATGCGGCAGGATCACGTCGTCGATGTAGCCGCGTGCGCTGGCCACATACGGATTGGCGAAGCGCGCCTTGTATTCAGCCTCGCGGGCAGCGAGCTTCTCGGGGTCGTTCTTGTCCTCGCGGAAGATGATTTCCACCGCACCCTTGGCGCCCATCACCGCGATCTCGGCGCGCGGCCATGCGAGGTTGACGTCGCCGCGCAGATGCTTGGAGGCCATCACGTCGTAGGCGCCGCCGTAGGCCTTGCGCGTGATGACGGTGATCTTCGGCACCGTGCACTCTGCGTATGCGTAAAGCAGCTTGGCGCCGTGCTTGATGATGCCGCCGTACTCCTGCCCCGTGCCGGGCATGAAGCCTGGCACATCGACGAAGGTGACGACCGGAATGTTGAAGGCATCGCAGAAGCGCACGAAACGCGCGGCCTTGATGCTGCTCTTGATGTCCAGGCAGCCCGCCAGCACCAGCGGCTGGTTGGCCACGATGCCGATGGTCTGGCCTTCCATGCGGGCGAAGCCGATCACGATGTTCTTCGCGTAGTCGGGCTGCAGCTCGAAGAAGTCGCCGTCGTCCACCACCTTCAGGATCAGCTCCTTGATGTCGTAGGGCTTGTTCGGGTTGTCGGGCACCAGCGTGTCGAGCGAATAGTCGGGCCGGTCGGCCGGGTCGCCCAGGCCATTGTTGCCCAAGCGCACCGGGGGCTTCTCGCGGTTGTTGAGCGGCAGGTAGTTGTACAGGCGGCGCAGCATCAGCAGCGCCTCGACGTCGTTCTCGAACGCCATGTCGGCCACGCCGCTGCGCGTGGTGTGAGTGATGGCGCCGCCGAGCTCTTCGGCCGTGACGCTTTCGTGCGTCACGGTCTTCACCACCTCAGGGCCGGTGACGAACATGTAGCTGCTGTCCTTCACCATGAAGATGAAGTCGGTCATGGCCGGCGAATACACCGCGCCGCCCGCGCAGGGGCCCATGATCATGCTGATCTGCGGCACCACGCCCGAGGCCATCACGTTGCGCTGGAACACGTCGGCATAGCCGCCGAGCGAGGCCACGCCTTCCTGGATGCGAGCGCCGCCCGAGTCGTTCAGGCCGATGACGGGCGCGCCGACCTTCATGGCCTGGTCCATCACCTTGCAGATTTTTTCGGCATGCGCTTCGCTGAGTGCGCCGCCGAAAACGGTGAAGTCCTGGCTGAACACGAACACCAGGCGGCCGTTGATCATGCCGTAGCCGGTGACCACGCCGTCGCCGGGGATCTTCTGCTCGGCCATGCCGAAATCGACCGAGCGGTGCTCGACGAACATGTCCCACTCTTCAAAAGTGTTGTCGTCGAGCAGCAGCTCGATGCGCTCGCGCGCCGTGAGCTTGCCCTTGGCGTGCTGCGCGTCGATGCGCTTCTGCCCGCCGCCGAGACGCGCCTGGGCGCGACGCTTTTCGAGTTGTTCGATCAGTTCTTGCATGGTGTGCTTCCGAAGCTGTGGTCCTGAATGTCGTGTCTCATGGTCTGGCCGTGATGGCGACTGCGGCGAGCAGATTGCGCGCCGCGGCCGATGCCGGCAGCGTGCCCTGCGCCACCTGCTGCGTGAGCTGCGGCAACAACTCGCGCACCTGCGGGTGATGCCTGAAGGCGTGCTTGAGGCCGGCGTCGATACGCTCCCACATCCACGCGGTCGCCTGCTTCTCGCGGCGCTTGGCCAGCTTTCCGTTGGCCGTCTGCAGTTGCCTGAATTGCGTGACGGCGTCCCAGAAGGTGTCGACGCCGGTGTTGGCGAGCGCGCTCAGCTGCAGCACCTTGGGGAGCCAGAAGCGCACTTCTGCGCCGCTGTGTGCGTCGTGCACCGCATGTGCGTGATCGGGGTTGCCCTGGTGGCCGAAAAGCCGCAGCGCCGAGGTGATCTGCGCCTGCGCGCGTGTTGCGGCGTCCTTGTCGAGGTCGGCCTTGTTGATGACGACGAGGTCGGCCAGCTCCATCACGCCCTTCTTGATGGCCTGGAGGTCATCGCCGGCATTGGGCAGTTGCATCAGCACGAACATGTCGGTCATGCCGGCCACGGCGGTTTCGCTTTGGCCCACGCCGACAGTCTCGACGATGACGATGTCGTAGCCGGCCGCCTCGCACACCAGCATCGCCTCGCGCGTCTTCTCGGCAACGCCGCCCAACGTGCCACTCGAAGGACTCGGGCGGATGTAGGCGCGTTCGTGCACCGAGAGCCGCTCCATGCGCGTCTTGTCGCCGAGGATGGAGCCGCCCGACACGGTGGACGACGGGTCGATGGTGAGCACCGCGACGCGGTGGCCCTTGCCGATCAGCAGCAAGCCCAGCGTTTCGATGAATGTCGACTTGCCGACGCCCGGCACGCCCGAGATGCCGAGGCGAAACGAGTTGCCCGTGCGCGGCAGCAGCGCGGTGAGCAGTTCGTCGGCCTGCGTGCGGTGGTCGGCGCGCGTCGATTCGAGCAGCGTGATGGCTTTAGCGATGGCGCGTCGCTGCGCCATGCCGTCGGTTTCGGCGACGGCGCGTTCGAGCGCCTGCGCCGTGTTCAGCACGCGGCCTCCGAAGCCACGCGCCAGCGGTAGTGCAGGTCGACGCCCTCTTCGCCTTCGAGCACGAAGCCGTGCCGCAGGTAGAAGCGGTTGGCGTCGCTCTTCACGAGCGCGGTGAGCTTGATGTCCAGCTGCTGCGCGCGCGCCTGCGACTTGGCCCATTCGAGCACCCATTCACCGATGCCCAGGCCCTGGAAGCCGGTGCGCAGGTAGAGGTGGTCGAGGCGCAGCGCATCGCTGTCCTCGGGCTTGAGCGTGACGAAGCCGATGCGCTGGTCGCCATCGAGCACGATGTGGTGCATGTACGGCACGAGAAAGCCCGCGCTCAGGCGCTCGCGCGAACGCGCTGCGTCGAAACGGCCCACGCGCTCCAGGCTCGGGCGCATCGCGTCGATGCGCAGGGCCAGCATGGCCTCGAAATCGCTGGAATCCACCGGCTGCAGCGACAGCCGCGACAAGAGATCGCCCACGTCGCGCCTCAGGCCGTGACCGCCGCGCGAATCTGCTCCAGCACGTCCTTGGCGCTGGCCGGAATGGGCGTGCCCGGTCCGTAGATGCCCTTGACGCCGGCCTCGTAGAGAAAGTCGTAGTCTTGCCGCGGAATCACGCCGCCGACGAACACGATGATGTCGTCCGCGCCCTGCTTCTTGAGTTCATTGATGATGGCTGGCACGAGGGTCTTGTGGCCGGCTGCGAGCGTGCTCACGCCCACTGCATGCACGTCGTTCTCGATGGCTTGCCGCGCGCATTCTTCGGGGGTCTGGAACAGTGGGCCCATGTCCACGTCGAAGCCCAGGTCGGCAAAAGCCGTAGCGACGACCTTGGCGCCGCGGTCATGGCCGTCCTGCCCGAGCTTGGAGATCATCACGCGTGGACGGCGGCCCTGCTCTTCGGCGAAGGCGTTGATTTCGGTCTTGAGGGCTTCCCAGCCTTCGGCGGAGTCATAGGCAGCTGCGTACACACCGGTCACCTTTTGCGTGTCGGCGCGATGGCGGCCGAATGATTTTTCGAGCGCGTCCGAAATCTCGCCCACCGTGGCGCGCAGGCGCACGGCGTCGATGCTCAGCGCCAGCAGGTTGCCGGTGTTGTTCTCGGCGGCTTCGGTGAGCGCGTCGAGCGCGGCCTGCACCTTGGCGGTATCGCGCGAGGCGCGGATGCTCTTGAGCCGCGCCACCTGCTGGTCGCGCACCTTCACGTTGTCGATCGAGAGGCTGTCGATCGCATCTTCGTTCTTGAGCTTGTACTTGTTGACGCCGACGATCACGTCCTTGCCGGAGTCGATGCGCGCCTGCTTCTCGGCGGCGGCCGCCTCGATCTTGAGCTTGGCCCAGCCGCTGTCCACGGCCTTGGTCATGCCGCCCATGGCCTCGACCTCTTCGATGATTGCCCAGGCCGCGTCGGCCATGTCCTGCGTGAGCTTCTCCATCATGTAGCTGCCGGCCCAGGGGTCGATCACGTTGGTGATGTGCGTCTCTTCCTGGATGATGAGCTGCGTGTTGCGCGCGATGCGGGCGCTGAACTCGGTGGGCAGCGCGATGGCTTCGTCGAGCGCGTTGGTGTGCAGGCTCTGCGTGCCGCCGAACACCGCGGCCATTGCCTCGATGGTGGTGCGCACCACGTTGTTGTACGGGTCCTGCTCGGTGAGCGACCAGCCCGAGGTCTGGCAGTGCGTGCGCAGCATCAGGCTCTTGGGGTTCTTGGGGTTGAACTCCTTCATGATGCGACACCACAGCAGGCGCGCCGCGCGCATCTTGGCAACCTCGAGATAGAAGTTCATGCCGATGGCCCAGAAGAAGCTCAGGCGTCCGGCGAAGCCGTCGACGTCGAGCCCCTTGGCCAGTGCGGTCTTCACGTATTCCTTGCCGTCGGCCAGCGTGAAGGCGAGCTCCAGCGCCTGGTTGGCGCCGGCTTCCTGCATGTGGTAGCCGCTGATCGAGATCGAGTTGAACTTGGGCATGTTCTGCGCCGTGTACTCGATGATGTCGCCGATGATCCGCATGCTCGGCGCTGGCGGAAAGATGTACGTGTTGCGGACCATGAACTCCTTGAGGATGTCGTTCTGGATGGTTCCGCTGAGTTGGTCCTGCGCCACGCCCTGCTCTTCGGCCGCGACCACGTAGCCCGCCAGCACCGGCAGCACGGCGCCGTTCATCGTCATGGACACGCTCACCTTGTCGAGCGGGATCTGGTCGAACAGGATCTTCATGTCCTCGACCGAGTCGATTGCCACGCCAGCCTTGCCGACGTCGCCAGTGACGCGCGGATGGTCGCTGTCGTAGCCGCGGTGGGTGGCGAGGTCGAAGGCCACGCTCACGCCCTGGCCGCCGGCGGCCAGCGCCTTGCGGTAGAAGGCGTTCGACTCTTCGGCGGTGGAGAAGCCGGCGTACTGGCGGATGGTCCAGGGGCGCACTGCGTACATGGTGGCCTGCGGGCCGCGCAAGTAGGGCTCGAAGCCGGGCAGCGTGTCGGTGTACTTCAGGCCCTGCAGGTCGGCGGCGGTGTACAGCGGCTTCACGGCGATGCCGTCGGGCGTGATCCAGTTCAGCGCGTTCACGTCGCCGCCGGGTGCGGACTTGGCAGCAGCCTTGGCCCAGGCTTCGAGGTCGGCGGGCTTGAAAGAGGGTTCGGGTGTGCTGCTCATGAAGGGGCCGTTCGCAGTGTCTTGCAGGGTATTCGCAAATTCGCCTGCACGGATTTGCAAGCCGGCCGCGAGTCTAACCGATCCATAATTATTAATTCAAACACCGTTTTTGAAGTACAGTCCGGCCCATGTCCGCCGTCACCCTCACCCCCCGCGCCCTCTATGAAGAGGTGGCCGAGCTGCTGCGCCAGCGGATCTTTCGCCGCGAACTGGAGCCCGGCAGCTGGATCGACGAACTCAAGCTGGCCGAGGAATACGGCATCAGCCGCACGCCGCTGCGCGAGGCGCTAAAGGTGCTGGCGGCCGAAGGCCTGGTGACGATGAAGGTGCGGCGCGGCGCCTATGTGACCGAGGTGTCGGAGCAGGACCTGACCGACGTGTACCACCTGCTCTCGCTGCTGGAGAGCGACGCCGCCGGCGTGGTGGCCGAGCGCGCCACCGACGCACAGCGCGCCGAGCTGAAGGCGCTGCACGCCGAACTGGAAACAGCGGCCTCCCCTGAGAACCGGGAGCATTTCTTCGCCCTGAACGAGCGCTTTCACATGCGGCTGCTGGCCATCGCCAACAACAAGTGGCGCGACCAGATGGTGGCCGACCTGCGCAAGGTGATGAAGCTCAACCGGCACAACTCGTTGCTGAAGGCCGGCCGGATCGCCGAGTCGCTGGCGGAGCACCGCTCGGTGATGGCCGCCATCGAGGCGCGGGACGCAGAAGCCGCCATGGCCCGCATGCGCGAGCACTTCCAGAACGGGCTCGAAGCCGCGAACTAGCGCCTGTCAGCGCGGCGCGGCGCCAGCGAGGAACATGTCGACGGCGCGCTGAACCAGCGCGTGAATCTGCTCTACCGACACGGGCTCGGGGTCGACCTGGAAGAGCCGCGCCTGGGTTTCCGCCGTGATCAACGTGGTGAACTGCAGCGCGGTCACGTGTGGGTCCCGGTGCCGTAGTTCGCCGCGCTTCATCGCCGCATCCATGAACCCCGCGAGGGTTCGGATGTATTCGGCAGGCCCCGACTCCTGGAACTGCTGCCCCACGTCGGAGCGCCCGGCTTCGGCAAGAACCATCCGGTAGACCGCCAGCGCGTCCGCGTCGTTGGTCAACACGAACAGCATCCGCTCGCCGAACCGCATCAATTGCGCCTCGAGCGTGGCGGTCTCGTTCGCCTCCTGCAACTCGGCCGCGGCCTCAGCCAGATGCGAGACGGCCACGGTTTGCACGACCGCCCTGAAGAGCTCCTCTTTCGAGGCGAAGTACCCGTACAGGGTGGCCTTCGACCCACCCAGGCGCTTTGCGAGCTCGTTCATCGACGTGCGCTCGTAACCCAGCTCCTTGAACAGCGCCACCGCCGCTTCAAGGATGGCGGTGCGCCGCGCTTCTGTCCTGACCTTCATCGCATTTCCCTTAAAAGAATACCCAACTGTACAGTTTTCTTGACATCGCCAAAATCCACCTCAATAATAAACCGTACCGTACAGTTTTAAATCTGGACACGGTCGTTGCCCTCTTCACTTGTCCATTCACTTCTTCCCAATTCAAGGAACGCGATGCGTGCTCTTTCCGATGCCCCCAAGGCCATCACCCTGGCGGTCTGCCTGATCCTCACGGCGTGCGCCAGCACACAGCCGGTGCCATATGCCGGCATCGCCTCCGCAACCCAGTTGCGACCGAGCCAGCATGACGACTCCGGTCGCATTCCCTTCGAATACAAGACCAACATCGACTGGCGGCGGTATTCGGATTTCGTCCTCGATCCGGTCGCCATCTATCGCGGCAACGATGGCCAGTTCGAAGACGTGTCGGAAGACGACAAAGTCTTCCTGGCGCGCTACATGCAAAACCAGTTCACCGACAAGCTGAATGCGCGCTTCCGGAACGCTCCTGGCAGAAACGCCAACGCCGTACGGATCAAGCTGACGCTCACCGGCGCCAAGACGAACACGGCCGTTCTCAGCACCTTCTCGCGCTTCGACCTGCTGGGCGGCCCCTACAACGCGGTGCAGGCCATCCGCGGCAAGGAAGGTGCGATGACGGGCTCGGTGAGCTTTGCCGTCGAAATCTACGACGCCTCGACCAACGAACTGCTCGGCGCCTACGTCACCAAGCAATACCCGAACGCATGGAATCTCAAGGCCGGCATCGGGGCCCGGAGCGCTTCCATCGCAGGCATTGAAAACGGAGCCGACCAGCTGGTCGCGTACCTGCAATGACGACGCCGCTCTGGAGACAACTGCGCAGGACCTGCATCAAGTTGCAGTGCGCCTTCGCACGGGCCCGCCGGTCCAGGCTCGGCATCTTCCACGCGAAATGACCTCCTCCCTCACACACAGCCGGAGCATTCCATGACCTTCCTCAATTTCTTCCGCCTCGCGGGTATCACAGCCGTACTCGCCACGGCCTTCAATGCCCATGCCGACAGCTTCACGTCGTCCGTGGCCTCCAGTGCCGGCTCGGCGTCCAGCGGCAGCGTGTCCGCGTCGCTGCGCGGCTCGAGCAAGAGTTCGTTCGACGGCGACAAGGTGGCCGAAGGCGACTACCGCATCACGGAAGTCGCGCAAGCCACAGGCCGCGAGGGCTTCACGCGCGTCGCGATGCAGAGCGACAGCGACGCGCAGCAGCGCATCGTGCTCGAACTGCCGCAAGCCACTTTCGCGAAGGAACGCCTGGGCCTCGGCGATCTCGTGCACGCGCAACAACGCACCTACGGCACCGCCTTTGCACGTGGCGACACGCGCGAGGCGTTCTACCTCGTGCTGGCCGACGACTGGTACGGGGGGCTCGCCGCGCGCCCCGTGAGCCTTTGATCGTCGCCCGCCGTCTGTTGCTGCTGGGACTCTCGGCCTTCCTCGCCTTGGCGGGTGGCGTTGTGCATGCGGCGTCTTCGCAGTTCTGCGATCGCGCGAAACCGCTCACCGCAAGCCAGCAGGATCGCCTGCTGCGTTTCACCGCCGTCGTGCAGGAAGCGCTTTCAGCCACAGGCAGCGACGCTGTGCTGATCAGCCGTTCCGGACTCGATCTCTCGCGCTTCCGCATCCGCTACTCCCACGCCGCCATCGCCTGGAAAGCCGCGGACGGCACCTGGTCCGCGCGGCAGCTGTACTACGCCTGCGACGAAGGGCATCCGCGCCTCTACGACCAGGGCCTGGCCGGCTTCGTCATGGGCATCGACGACTCCGCGCTGGGCTACGTCTCCATCGTCGCCCTGCCCTCCGAAGCGGCACAGGCGCTGCGCAGCGCGGCGCTCGACACGCCACGCGCCCTGCATCTGCTGGCCGCGCGCTACAGCGCCAATGCCTATCCGTTCAGCCTGCGCTACCAGAACTGCAACCAGTGGGTCATGGAGCTGCTCGCCGTGGCGTGGGGCGAGTTGCCCGACGGAGACGACCTGCGAGAGCGCGCTCAGCAATGGTTGCGCGAGGCGCCCTACAAGCCCGAGCCGGTCGATGTCGGCTCGCACGCGCTCGTCTTTGCGTCGAACTTCGTGCCGCTGCTGCATCTGGACGACCACCCGCAGGACGACATCTATGCGCTGAAGTTGCGCGTCAGCCTGCCCTCGACCGTGGAAGCCTTTGTGCGCGAACAACGCCCCGGGAGCGAGCGCATCGAGTTGTGCCACGACAGCAGGCAGGTCGTGGTGCACCGCGGCTGGGAGCCCGTCGTCGACGGCTGCCAGCCCGGCGCAAGCGATCGCGTCGTCCTTCTCGACTGAAACACTCAAAGGCAAACGACAGGAAATGAAATACCTCTCCAGCTTTGCAGTCGCTCACGCCGCGGTCCTCGCGATGGTGGTTGGCGTCTTTCTGATGGACGGCTGCGCGCACAGGCAACCCGACATGTCCCCGAATGCTCCAGCCGCGCTGGCTTCGACACCGGCAAGGGGTTCCAACCCATGAATGTCCTGTTTCTCAGATCCGGAAACGGAACGCGCGACGAACTTGGCGGCGTGCTCGGACGATGTGGCCTGGCTGTCGACGTGATCGACTCCCGCGATGCCGACGCATGGCTTTTCACAAGCAAGCCGTACGCACTGATTCTTCTCGACGCCGCGCAGCCAGCTGCCGCGCACGTGACGATACGTTCCGTTCGGCGCAGCAGCAGTGCCCCGCTGCTGGTGCTGACGCAACGAGACCAGGTGGCCGACCGTCTCGAAGGACTGGCGCAGGGCGCGACCGAGTACCTGGTCAAGCCTTGTGCACCCGCCGATCTGGTCGCGCGTGCCTGGGCGCTGGCGTCAGGCGGTCATGGTCCGGAGGCGGCCGTCCTGCGGCTGGCGGACCTGGCCATCGACCGCGCGAGCGGCAAGGCGTTTCGGCAAGGCGTGGATCTCGGCCTCAGTGCCACGCTGTTCGAGCTTCTGGACGCGCTGATGGCACGCAGGGGCCAGGTACTGTCGCGCGCCGAGCTGATCAAGGCCGTGTGGGGAGCGAGCAACGGCGAGCGGGACAACATGGTCACGGTCGGCATCCTCAGGCTTCGCCAGAAACTGGACGACCCCTTCGACCTGAAACTGCTCCACACCGTGCGCGGCGAGGGCTACGTGCTGGCGCTGCGCAACGACCACTAGGGCCGAAGACCCTTCAGTTCTAGGTCGACGTGCCGGTTTCCCCGACGAGACGCTGCGCCGTCTCCAGCAGCAGCGGCGCGATGCGCACCACCATCGTGTCCTTGGGCAGAAGGTAGGCGGGGCCGCCGCAACTCACGGAGTAGCGCTCGCCGCGCGGACCCTCCAGTGCGAAGCCGATGGCGTGGATATGCGGATTCCATTCGCCAAAAGAGCCGCAGTAGCCCAGCCGGTCGTACTCGTCGAGGCTGGCCATCAGGCCAGGCTCGATGGCGTTCCAGCTTTCCCCGCTTTCGGTCCGGATCTGCGCCAGCAATTCGGCTTTTTCCGGCGTGGGCAGCGCCGCCAGATAGGCGCGCCCGGCGGCCGAGGTGGCGATGGCCATGCGCGTGCCCACCTCGATGCGCGAGCTGATGACCACGGAGCGTGGCCGCAGCGAATCGATGACGAGCATGTCGAGCTCGTCGCGTACGCCCATGTGCACGCTCACGCCCGCAGACTCCGACAGCGCCGCCAGGTGCGGCCGTGCCACCGTGCGCAGGTCGAAATGGCGCAGGTAGCGGCTACTCATGTCCAGCAGCGCCGGGCCGAGGCTGAAGCGCTCGCTGTCCTGCGACTGTCGCAAATACCCCGCACTCACCAGCGTGGCGGTGAGCCGCGACACCGTGGCCTTGGGGATGCCCGTGGTGTCTGCCAGTTCGCGATTGCCTATCGGTGCCGATGCCATGCCGATGACCCGGAGAAGGGCCAATCCCCTGGCGAGCGCACTTACTTCTTCTTTGCCGCCAATCGCGTCATTCATGTATCCAAACCTTTTTATGTCCCTGATGCTCCTCATTTTTCAGCAAAAAACGGTTGACGCGCCACTTATCGTGAAGTAGCGATTTTTGGAACACCGTTTCAACTGAAAATTTGCGGGCCGTGACAGGCCCGCCTCCCGGGGAGAAAGCGCGCGATGCGCTTCGGGTTCAGGCGGCTTGCGCGACAGGCTCGCGCGCCATCGCCATCACCTCGTGCGCAGGCAGCGTCTTGAGCCGGTGATCGCTCCAGACCTGGCGCCAGCGGCGTGCGCCCGGCAGGCCGTTGCGCAGGCCCAGCATGTGCCGCGCGATCGACCACCACTGCGTGCCGTGCTCGGCCGCCTCGCGGGCCATGTAGTCGCACATCAGCGATTCGACCTCTTCGCGCGTCAGCGGCTGTGCTTCGGCGCCGAAGAACTCGGCGTCCCATTCGGCCAGCCACCAGGGGTTGTGATACGCCTCGCGCCCGACCATCACGCCGTCGAGCAGGCGCAGGTGTTCATGCACCTGCGCGTTGACCGAAATGCCGCCGTTGATGGCAAAGCACAACGCCGGAAACTCGTGCTTCAGCCGGTGCACCAGCTCGTAGCGCAGCGGCGGAATCTCGCGGTTCTGCTTCGGGCTCAGGCCCTGCAGCCACGCATTGCGCGCATGCACGATGAAAGTCTGGCAGCCGGCCTCGCTCACCTGGCCGACGAAGTCGCGCACGAATTCGTAGCTCTCGATCTTGTCGATGCCGATGCGGTGCTTGACCGTGACGGGCACGCCCACCACATCGACCATCGCCTTCACGCAGTCGGCCACCAGCTGTGGCTCGTTCATCAGGCAGGCGCCGAACGCGCCGCGCTGCACGCGCTCGCTCGGGCAGCCGCAGTTGAGGTTGATCTCGTCGTAGCCCCACTCTTCGCCAAGCTTCGAGCAATGCGCAAGGTCAGCCGGTTCGCTGCCGCCGAGCTGCAGTGCCACCGGATGCTCTTCAGCGTTGAAGCGCAGGTGACGGGGCACGTCGCCATGCACCAGCGCGCCGGTCGTCACCATCTCGGTGTAGAGCAGCGCGTGGCGCGACAGCAGGCGATGGAGGTACCGGCAATGGCGGTCCGTCCAATCCATCATCGGGGCGACCGAGATAGTTTTCTCTTTTAAATTCAATGGCTTAGCGTTGTCACTCATACACTTGGAACCCCGCCAACCGTTCGAAGACCAAGGATCCGACCTCGCTCGCCGGTCCTGTCAGCATCTGCACGGGCATCGGCTACATCAAGCCGGTAGTTTCTCATGCGGCAAGGATTCAGGGGATTCGCGCGCAATGTCTCCGACGCGCAAGCTCCGGTCGTGCCTGGCCACTACCGGCCGGTGGACCGGCCGCTGACAAACATCGAGCAGCTGGCCGAGCACCATGATGTCGCGCACCTCGTGCTGCTGCAACCCAGCGTCTACGACTACGACAACACGGTGATGCTCGAAGCCCTGCGTCAGGGCAACGGCCGGCATCGGGGCGTGGCAGTGCTGGAGTCCGGCACGACCGACGCGCAATGGCATCGATGCATTCCCGCGGCGTGCGAGGCGTGCGAGGCGTGCGAGGCGTGCGATTCAACCTTGTATCGCCGGTTGGCAATGACCGGGACATCGACGCGCACTTTCATGCACTCGCCCCCGCGCATCCAGCCGGTGGGATGGCATGTGCAGTGGTACGCGCGGCCGGAGCATTGGTCCCGGATCGCAGACCTGGGGCTCCGACTGGCCGCACACGAGCTTCGCGCCTGACGCCTTGCCGGTCTATTCGAGCGTCTGGGAGCCGGTCGCTCGCGTCATCGACGCTGCCCAGCAGGTGCAGATCATGCGTATTTCTCCCGAGGCGCTGTACGGCTGAAGACGGCCCAGGGCATCCGTCGCAGTGCGTCGTCCAGGCAAATACTGCCCTCCCCGACCGACAGCGACTCTCCAGTCAGCAGGTTCTCGAGCACCGCTGAGCGGACGCCTTCGGGAAGGCGCACCGTCGTGCCCTTCCATCTCGTCGCCTCAGGAAGCGCCGGAATCGCACCGTCATCCGCGCCGCGGCGCGAGAGATCGACGAACAACCGCCCCGCCACAACCACGAGCACCTGGTCCTCATGCCTGCGCGCAAAGGCCACGACATGCTTCGACAGCGGCCCTTCGACCGCCAGCGGCTCGTAGCTTCCTTCGCTGAACAGCAAAGGCTGCTCCCGCCGCAGCGACAGCAGGCGCCAGATGAACCAGAGCTTGGCGCGGCCGTCATGCGGCGCCTCGACCATCGAGCGCACCCGCGCTGCCAGGCCATCCCCTTCCTGGCCAACCATTGCCCGCAGCGCGGCCAGCCGCCGCTGGCGCAGGGCGTAGTCCACCGGGCGCCGGTTATCCGGATCGACCAGGCTCAGTTCGATGAGCTCGCTGCCCTGGTAGAGATCGGGCACACCGGGCGAGCTGTATTTCAGCAGCGTGAGCGTGAGGCTGTTCCATGCGCCGAACCATGACAGCGTGTCTGCCAGCCGTTGGATGTCCGCAAGGCATGCACTCTTTTCCGGATCGGCCAGCAGCTCGCGCACGAAACGCTCGAGCGCGGCCTCGTAGCCCGCATCGGGCTGGGACCATCTCGTGCGCAGCTTGGCCTCGCGGGCAGCCTTCTGCATGTATTGCCAGATGCGGTCGCTGTAGCCGGGTACCGTGCCGGCATCGAGCCCGCCAAGAGGCAGGGTGCCGAGCAGCGTCTGGTACAGCAGGTATTCGTCGGCACGCGACGGCGCCTCGCCGCCGGCCAGTTTCTTCCGCGTGCCGCGGCACAGGCCATGCCAGCGCGTCAGGGCCAGCACCCACTCGTTGGGTATTTCGGACAGCACGTCGATCCGGTTGCGCACGTCTTCCGACCGCTTGTTGTCGTGCGTCGAAGTCGCCAGCATGGTGTGGGGCCAGCGCAGAGCGCGGTCGGCGCTCGCAGCATGGAATGCGTCGATCTCGATGCCGAACAGGTCCGGTTCGCCCCCCACCTCGTTGAGCGAGCTGAGCGGAAAGTAGCGGTAGAAAGCCGTGTCCTCCACGCCCTTCGCCGCCACCGGTGCACTGAACTGCTGGAAGCGCAGTGCGAAGCGGCGCACCCGTTCGCCCAACGTCGGCGCAGCGGAAGCGACGGCCTCTCCCCGCAACGCGCACCGCACGAAATCGAAGATCGAGCGGTCGGCGTCCCCGCTCTGCCGGGCGGCTTCGTCGACGGCCTCGTCGATGAAGCGCGCGTCCTGCTCCGACGGCCGTTCGACGATGTAGGTCCGGTAGACCGGCATGCACGCACCGACATCCGCCAGCGCGCGGCGCAGCGCATTGAGCGTGTAGTCGCGCGTGCTGCGGTGGGCCCTTGCGATGCGCAGCAGCTCGGTCGAGAGCACGTTCAGCTCCGACGCGAGCGCATTGCGCATCACCTCGCGCCGGCCGGCGCGCGACACCGAGGCGAAGTCTTCCATCTCGCCGGTGAAGCGTTGCCACGCGTGCACCACGCTCGCCTCGGCCGCGGTATCGACCAGCACGCCGTTTGCCACGTTCGCGAAGCGATAGCCGGTGGTGCCGTGCACATGCCAGCTCTCGGGCACCTCTTCGTGTGCACCGGCGATCTTCTCGGCCACCACGTACAGAGGCCGCGCGGGCCGCCCCTGCGCGTCATGTGTGGGCAGCATCAGCCCGGCGCGTCGCGCATAGCCTTCCTGCAGCTTGAGGAAGTACTCGGCCGGGTCGTAGAGCCCGTCGGGGTGGTCGATGCGCAGGCCGTCCACCACGCCGGATGCGGCGAGGTCCAGCGCGAACGACTGCGTGGCCTCGAACACCTCCTCGCGCTCCATGCGCACGGCCGCGAGATCGTTGATGTCGAAGAAGCGCCGGTAGTTGATTTCGTCCGCCGCCACCCGCCAATGCGCGAGCCGGTACGCCTGCAGCTCGATCAGCTTGTGCAGTGCGTCGCGCGCTTCCGGCAATGTGAGGTTCAGTTCCGCCACCGACGCAACGAGCGCCTGCACCACCGAAGGATGGCGCTGGGCAAGCCGCGCCAGCCGGGCCTTGAGCAATTCCTTGTCGCGCACGCGTTCTGCCTGCTCCTGCGCAGAGGCCGTGCCGCGCCCCGGCAGATGACCGAAAGCGGTCGACAAACTCGCCAGTCGCCCCGATGCCGCTGCGTCGCCCAGCCGCGCCAGCGCCCGTTCGAGCACCACGGGATAGCTTTCGGGCGCCAGCGGAAACCGGTGGTCGTAGTAGCCGATGGCAAAGCTGCCGCTCACGTCCTCGAAGCGCAGGATCAGCTCGCCGTTTTCCAGCGCCTCGCCGTAGTGCACGCCCAGCACGGGCAGCAGCACCTTGCCGGTCAGCTCGACGTTGAGCGGCTGCCAGTCGATGTCGAAGTGCTGCGCGAACAGCGACGCGGGTCCGTTCTCCAGCACGTCCATCCACCACGCGTTGTCGGCGCCGAACACGCCCATGTGGTTGGGCACCATGTCCAGCAGCTGCCCGAGGCCGTTGACCTTCAGCGCCGCGACGAAGCGCGCAAAGCCTTCTTCGCCACCGAGCTCGGGGTTGATCTCCGCATGCGCCACCACGTCGTAGCCGTGCATGCTGCCTGCGCGGGCGCGCTGGATCGGCGAGCAGTACACATGGCTCACGCCGAGCTTCGCAAGATACGGCAGCACGCGGATCGCGTCGTCGAAGCCGAAATCCTTGTGGAACTGCAGCCGGTAGGTGGCGCGAGGCACGCGAGTCGTCAGACCCGGTGACTCACTTCGCCCGGCCGATTCGAACTGGCGCGGCCGTGCTGCGCGCAGCGCCTCGCCCAGCCCGCGCATGCGCTCTCCGCCGGCCAGCGCCGCCACCGACCCGGGCAGCTTGCGCCGCCAGTTCGGATGCTCGTCCACCGTGCCGGGCATGTTGGCCTGCGCCACCACGCCCGCCACGTCCTCGAGCTGAACCATCATCAACGCCGACGGCGCAGCCGCCAGAAAAGCGTGCACCGCTTCCACGATGCGCGCGGACGGCATCGCGAGCCCGGCCGCCTGCGCCACTTCCTCGCGCGACACCAGGCCCGCCTGCTGCAAGGCCTGCATCAACTCGATGCGCTCCTGCGCCCGGTCCATCAGCTGCTTGTCGAAGATCGCCGGATCGGGAAACAGGCCCAGCGCGAGCCGCTCGCGCAAATCGTCGGCCGTCCACCAGCCCGCGAAGGTCGCGAGGTCGTGCGTGCTGATCGCGACCAGGGCAGCCGGCGGATAGGCCTCGGGCTGCGTGAAACGGCCGTCGCGCTGCTTCTCGAAATACAGCAGGCGGTAAGACAGCACGTCGGCCTGCGCCAGCGCATCGCGCACCGCATCTTCGACCGTGCCAAGGTCCTCGCCCACGACCATGCAGCGGTGGCGGTGGCTCTCGATCGCCACGATGGCGAGCATCTCGTCGAGCGGGTAGTAGACGTACGCGCCCTCGCGTGCGCCGCGGCCCTGCGGAATCCAGAACAGGCGCATCAGGCCCATCACGTGGTCGATGCGCAGCGCGCCCGCGCCGCGCATGCTCGCGCGCAGCGTCTCGATGAAGAAGCGATAGCCATCGGTGCGCAAGCGGTCAGGGCGCAGCGGCGGCAGGCCCCAGCCTTGCCCGGCGGGGTTGAACTCGTCCGGCGGCGCGCCGACGCTGGCGCCCTCCGCAAACACCTGCTGCGCGCCCCAGGTGTCGGAGCCGGCGCGGTCGACCGACACCGCCAGGTCCACGTACAGGCCCACACCCATGCCGAGCGCATCGCAGCGCGCGGCCGCCCGTGCCAGTTGCCGGGTGGCCAGCCACTGGAGGTACTGGTGAAACTGCACGCGCTGCGCATGCGCCACGGCGAATGCGGTCACCTCGGCGGAATCCGGGTCCCTGTAGGCGCTGGGCCATGCATGCCAATCCCAAGCGCCGCCTTCGGCTGCAAGAAAGTGCGCGTGCAGTGCTTCGAAAAGAGCGTGCTGCCGCAACGCCTCGCCGCGCTCCGCGACGAAGGCCAGAAACTCCCTGCCCGTCTCGTCGGGCGCGCCTTCCTGAGGCAGGTGCCGCGCGCAGAAATGGCCGAAGAGCAATTCGAGCACTTCGAACTTCGCCGCGGCCACTCCCGCGTAATCCACCAGCTGCGTCGCGCGCAGCGCAGCGAGCCGCGCCTGGAAGTCAGGCGAATGCACCCGCTCGCGGGCCGGGTCGCAGTCTGCAAAACCATCCACTGCTTCCACGTCGATGTAGAGCACGTTGAGTTGCTGGCGCGACGACGGGCTGTACGGGCTCGCATTCGATGGCGTGCTCGCGAACAGCGCGTGCAGCGGGTTGAGGCCGATGATGTCCGCGCCCTGCGCTGCCATGCGCATGGCGAGTTCTTCCAGATCGCTGAAGTCGCCGATGCCCCAGTTCCTCGGCGAGCGCAGGCTGTAGAGCTGCACCGCCGCGCCCCACACGCGACCGCCATCGCGAATCGCGAGCGGCCGGTAGCAGCGGCCGGGCGTTGCAAGAACCTGCGTCTCGCCGCGCAGGCCTTCGATGCGCAACCGGTGATAGCCCGCTTCGAGCGCCAACGGCATCTGCAGAACGCGCTCGCACAGGCAAATGCCATCGATGTCGATGCGGCCGGTCTCGAGCAACGCCTCGGCGTCGGCCTCGCCTTGCAGCTCGCGCCCCTGCTCGTCGCCAAGCTGCCAGCGCAGCCGCCGCATGGACGCCGGCAGCCGCAACGACACCGACCACGCAGCGCTGCCGGCCTGCACGACCCGCACCGGCGGCAGCGCCTGCGCCCAACGCGCGCGATGTGCGGCCTCCAATGCACGGTCTGCGTCAGCTGCGCCGTCGAGCCGCACGCCGAACTCGCCCAGCAGCGCGATCAGGCTTTCGGCGGAAGCCTCGCGCCGCGCGCCGAAGGCATCGAAATAACCGGTGGCAATGCCGAAGTGCGCGCACAGCCGCCCGAGATCGCCCGTCACAGGGCCGTGGCCTGCTTCATCCGCCATGCAGCGCTTCCAGCGTCACGCGCACCGCGCCGCGCGCCAGGTGCAACGCGCCTTCGTTATCGGCCGTCGCCCCGTCGCTGTAGACCACCTCGCCGGGTGGCGCCGTAGCGCCCTCCACAGGCTGCGCGCCGAAATGAGCGAGCAGATGCAATCGCGCCGACGCCATGTCCCACTGCACCTGGAGCATGTCGTTCTCGCACCGGTAGACGCCCGCGCCCGCCATGCCGGCGAGCCGCGGCACGATCAGGCGGTGACGCAGGTCCAGCAGCTGCTGCACCTCGCTGAGCCTTGAAAAATGCGCGCGTGTCCCGCGCTCGCGCCAGCGCAGCTTCGAGGCCAGGAAGGTTTCCTCGGCATTCGGGTCCGGAATGCGCGCGCGCGCGGCTTCGTCCGCGAACATCGCGAATCCGCCGAACTCCGCACGCCGCCCTTCGGACACTGCCGCCGCAAGCTCCGGCCCGAAGTCGCAGAAATACTGGAAAGGCGTAGAGGCCGCGAACTCGTCGCCCATGAACAGCATCGGCACGTGCGGCGACAGCAGCAGGCAGACCAGCGCCGCGCGCACCAGCACCGGATCGCCGAGCGCGTGAATGCGCTCGCCGAAGGCGCGGTTGCCGACCTGGTCGTGCGTCTGCAGGAAAGACACGAACGCCTGCGGCGGCAACCGCGTGCTCGGCTCGCCGCGCCGTTCGCCATGCCTGAAAGCCGACGGCTGCCCCTGGTAGATGAAGCCTTCGGCCAGCGCGCAGGCGAAGCGGCACACCGGGTCGTCGGCATAGTCGGCGTAGTAACCATCGCGCTCGCCGGTGGCCAGCACGTGCACCGCGTGGTGCAGGTCGTCGTTCCACTGCGCCGTGCCGGCCACTGGCATGCCGCGGCCGTCGCGCATCAGCATCGAGGCCTGGTTGGCATCGTTCTCCAGCACCAGGTGAACATGGCGCTCGCGGGCCGGCCCGGCATCGAGCGCCTCGCGGATCTCGTTCACGATGTGCGGCCGCGTCTCGTCGTGAATGGCATGAATCGCATCCATGCGCAGGCCGTCGAAGCGGAACTCCTCCACCCAGTAGAGCGCGTTGTGAATGAAGAAGTCGCGCACCGTGCGCGAGCCCGGCCCGTCGAAGTTGATCGCGGCGCCCCACGGCGTCTGGTGTCCGGGGTTGAAGAACTCGGGGCAGTACGCATGCAGGTAGTTGCCTTCCGGCCCGAAGTGGTTGTAGACCACGTCGAGCAGCACCATCAGCCCCAGCGAGTGCGCCGTGTCGACCAGCGCCTTGAGTTCGTCGGGTGCGCCGTACGAGGCATCGGGCGCGAACGGCAGCACGCCGTCGTAGCCCCAGTTGCGCTGCCCCGGAAAATCCGCGACCGGCATGAGCTCGATGACGGTGATGCCGAGTTCTGCAAGTTCGCCCAGCCGTTCGCGCGCGGCGCTGAAGCTCCCCTCTTCGGTGAAGGTGCCGACATGCAGCTCGTAGACCACCGCTTCTTCCCACGGGCGACCGCGCCAAGCGCCATCGGTCCACTCGAAGCGCTGCGGGTCGATGACCACGCTCGGGCCGTGCACGTCCTCTGGGTTGAAGCGCGACGCCGGGTCAGGCACGCGCGTGCCGTCGGGCAGGCGGTAGCGGTAGCTGTCGCCATGCCCCACCCCGGGCACGGCCAGACGATGCCAGCCCTTGCCATCGCGCGTCATCGGCTGCGACGAGGTTTCGCCAGCCACCGCGTGGTGTTCGAGCATGACGATTTCCGCCGACGGGGCCCAGAGCGCGAAGTCCGCGCCATCGGCATGCACCGTGGCGCCGAACGGCATGCGATGTGTATGAGCGCTCATGGCCGCACATCCGGCCGGCTCAGCACAACGAGCGAGCGGCATTGAAGTGGATAGCTGGGCTGCGCCCATGCCGGGGCGAGCGCTGCTGCGTCCTCGGTGGCGAGCGGCGGCGTGCTGCTGGCCGTGTCGACCAGCAAGCGCCACGCACCATGCGGCATCGGGGGCAGCGTGAAGGCAATCTCGTCGTGGTGGGCGTTGAGCAGCACCAGGAAGTCGTCGTCGTGCTGCACCTCGCCGCGCGGCCCGTGGTCGGCAATGCCGCCGCCGGGGATGTACATCGCGATGCAGCGCGCATTGGCGTCGTTCCAGTCTTCCGGCCGCATCTCCTGGCCGTCGGGCTTGAGCCAGTGAACGTCGGTCACGGTCTCGCCTTCGGCCGGCTTGCCCGCGAAGAAGGTGCGGCGCCGGAACGAAGGGTGCGCGCGGCGCAGCGCCACCATGCGTTCGACGAAAGTCGCGAGCGCCAGGCGCTCGGGCGTGGAGGTCCAGTCGATCCAGCCAAGCTCGTTGTCCTGGCAGTAGACGTTGTTGTTGCCCTGCTGCGTGTGGCCGCGCTCGTCGCCCGCCAGCAGCATCGGAACGCCCTGCGACAGCAGCAGCGTGGCCAGCAGGTTGCGCTTCTGGCGCTCGCGCAGGGCCACTACTTCGGGGTCGTCGGTGGGGCCCTCGACGCCGCAGTTCCACGACACGTTGTGGCTGTTGCCGTCGCGGTTGTCCTCGCCGTTGGCTTCGTTGTGCTTGTCGTTGTAGGAGACCAGGTCGTGCAACGTGAAGCCGTCGTGTGCGGTGATGAAGTTGATGCTGGCGCTGGGCCGCTTGCCCGACCAGCCGTACAGGTCCTCGGAACCGGTGACGCGCTTGGCCACCTCGCCGATGAGCCCGCCGTCACCTTTCCAGAAGCCGCGCAGGCCGTCGCGGTACTGGTCGTTCCACTCGGCCCAGCCGAGCGGGAAGTTGCCGACCTGGTAGCCGCCGTGGCCCAGGTCCCAGGGCTCGGCGATGAGCTTCACGCGGTTGAGCGTGGGGTCCTGGCGGATCGCGTCGAAGAAGCCACCGAGGTTCTCGACCTTGCCGGCCTCGCGCGCCAGCGCCGACGCCAGGTCGAAGCGGAAGCCGTCGACGTGCATCTCCTCGGCCCAGTAGCGCAGCGAGTCCATCACCAGCTGCAGCGCGTGCGGATGCTCCAGGTTCACGGTGTTGCCGCAGCCGGTGAAGTCGTCGTAGTAGCGGCGGTTCTCGGCGTTGGCGATGTAGTACGAGGCGTTGTCCACGCCGCGCATCGACAGCGTGGGCCCGAGCTGGTTGCCTTCGCAGGTGTGGTTGTAGACCACGTCGAGGATCACCTCGATGCCCGCCGAGTGCAGCGTCTTCACCATGGTCTTGAACTCCTTCACCTTGCCCGAGGCGCTGTAGCGCATCTCGGGGGCGAAGTAGGCCAGCGTGTTGTAGCCCCAGTAGTTCTGCAGGCCCTTCTCGGCCAGGTGCCGGTCGTTGAGGAAGCTGTGCACGGGCAGCAGCTCGACCGTGGTCACGCCCAGGCGCTTGAGGTAGTCGACCACCGGCGCGCAGCCGAGTGCGGCATAGGTGCCGCGCAGCCCGGGCGGCACGTCGGGGTGCGTCATGGTGAAGCCGCGCACGTGCATCTCGTAGATCACCATGTCCTGCCACGGCACTGAGGGGCGCCGGTCATCGCCCCAGGTGAAGGCGGTTTCGAGCACGCGGCCCTTCGGCATCAGCGGTGCGCTGTCGCGGCGGTCGAAGGAGAGGTCTTCGCGCTTGCTGCCCACGGTGTAGCCGTAGAGCGCATCGCCCCAGCGCAGGTCGCCCACCAGGTCCTTGGCGTACGGGTCGACCAGCAGCTTGTGGGCATTGAAGCGATGCCCCTCCTCGGGCTTGTAGGGCCCGTGCACGCGGTAGCCGTAGGCCTGCCCTGGGCGCGCCTCGGGCAGGTAGCAGTGCCATACGCCGTCAGTGCGTTCGCGCATCAGGATGCGCTGCAGCTCCTGGCGGCCACGCTCGTCGAACAGGCACAGCTCGACCTTGTCCGAGTGCTGCGAGAACAAGGCGAAGTTCACGCCCTCTCCGTCCCAGGTCGCACCACGGGGATAGGGCCGGCCGGGCCACACAGCGTTGATCGTCGGATTGGTTTTTCGTGTCATTCGGGTGCGTTCAGCGGGGTTCAGCGGGGTGGACGGTCGTTGTCGAAACGCGTGGGATTGCTGCTGCCGACAGTGGTCACGCTCGGCGGCGCCTTGGTGTCCTTGATCTGCCGCGGCCACCAGCGTTCGATCTGGGCCTTTGCCCAATCCTTGCCGGCCAGCCCGAATGCCAGGGCCAACGCAAAAACCACGCCCGCCAGAATCACGAGGAAGCTCTCGCGCACGATGTCGCCACCCACCTTGATCTGGTCGAGCGCGATGAGAATCACGAAGGCCATCACCGCGTACTGCGCAACCTTGCCGAAGAGCACCGCGTCCTGCATCTTCACGCCGCGGAAATAGCTGCCCACCGCTTCGCCCACGAAGCGCGCGAAGTAGGAGCCGAAGGCCAGCACCAGCAACGCCACGAACACGTTCGGCACGAACCAGACGATGCGGCCCAGCAGATCGGCGATGTAGCTCAGCCCCATGCCGTTGAAGGCAATGAGCAGCGAAGCCAGGATCACCAGCCAGTACGTCAGGATGCCGAACAGGCTGCTGGTGTCCCCCGCCAGTCCGCCCTGGCGCAGGAAGTTGTCGAGCCCCGCGCGTTCGGTGAGCACGTTGAAGTTGATGGCGCGCAGCGCCTTCGTCACCGCGAAGCGGGCAGCCTTGGCGACCAGCCAGCCGACGAATACCACCACCAGCCCGATCAGCAGGCGCGGAATGAAGGCGCCGACCTGGTAGAGGATGGCGCGCAGCGGCTCCAGGTGAATGCCGAAATTTTCCATGGTGTGTCTTCCGGTGAAGGGGTGGCGTCAGTGGCTTCAGGCGCGGGACGACTGGATCAGCGCGAGCACGCCGTGCAGCGGAACCTGCGCCCACTCGATGCGGTTGCCGAGCTCGTAGCGCAGCTCGTAGAGGGCCTTGTCGAGCTCGAACAGCGCGAGCAGTTCGGCATCGAGCGGTGCGCCGTCGGGCGGCGCCAGCGTGGCGCCGTAGCCGGCCAGGAAGGCATCGCGCGTCGCCTGCTCCCAGGCGATGGCCGGCGCGGCCAGCCGCTCGGCTTCGTCGGTGCTCTGTGCCACGCGGCGCAGCGCCGACCAGCGGGCGTAGTTGAACGAACGCAGCATGCTCGCCACGTCGCGCAGGGGCGAACTCTTGGTGCGGCGCTCCTCGAAGCTGCGGGCGGGCTCGCCCTCGAAGTCGATGATGACGAAGTCGTTGTCCTTCACCAGCACCTGGCCCAGGTGGTAGTCGCCGTGGTAGCGGCTCTTGATACCGCCGCCTTCCACCGGGTGGCGCGCCTGGATGCCGGCGTGCAGCGCATCGGCCGCTTCCAGCAGGTTGCGCGCATCGGCCTGCGCGGTGGACGGCAGCAGGTCGAGCCGTTCGCGCAGCAGCGCGAGCGTGGTCGTGGCGTCGTTCGCCGCGTGCGTCTTGAAGCTGGCGAAGTCGGCTGCGGCCAGCGGCTCGGGGTCGAAGGCGGCCGAGCCGGTGCGCATGGCGAGCGCGCGGTGCAGCTCGGCAGTGCGCCGCCCCAGCGTGGCCATGAGCGCGAGGAAACCGCCGTGCACCGCGGCCACGTCGGGCATGTCACCGTCGGTGGTGGCCACATCGCGCAGGAAGCGTTCGAGGTAGCCGAGCGTGTAGTCCCAGCCGTCGCCCTGGTTGGCCATGTAGCTCTGCACCATCGCGAGCGTCATCGTGCGCCCGTCGTTGGTCATGTACTCGAGCGCACCGAGCACCGGCACGCAGTGCGGGTAGCGCGCCACCTCGGTCAGGAAGCGGCCCATCTCCAGCTCGGGGTTGATGCCTTCGCGCACGTGGCGGTAGCCCTTGAGGAACAGGGTCTCGTCCAGCGTGACCACGGTGTTGCTGCTCACGCCGCTCGGGCGGCCGACGGGCAGCGCGTCTATGTCGATGTCGGCGGCGATCTCCGCGAAGGCGGCCGTCGGTCTGAAGACCAGCTTGCCGTTCAGCGTCGGCAACTCGGTGCCGCTTGCGATGGCGTGCACCAGCGCGCGACAGAAGGCCTCGTCGTAGAAGGCATCGCCCATCAGGCCCACCTGCGCCTGCTGCCGCACCTTGGCGAGCGCGGCCTGCGCCACGCCGGCCATGCGCTCCTCGTCTCGCTCTTCCCAGGCCAGCGCAAGCGGCATGAAGTAGGTGGCGCCCCCGGCCGGGCCTTCGAGGTCGAGCAGCGACAGCATCCAGCTCAGGCCATTCACGTCCCACACGGCGTGGTCGAACAGCCGTGCGCGTTGGATGGCTGTGCCCTTGGAGGCGTACCAGCGCTGGATCTCGATGTGGCGCGGCAGCGTCTCCAGCTCGAACTGGCTGCGCATGCGCTCTGACATGCCGATGCGCCACGGCATCACGCGGTCGCGGAAGAAGCTGGTCCAGCCGTCGAAGAGCACCAGCGTGGGCCACTCCTGCAGCGCCACGCCCTGCTCGTGCCAGCTCGGCGCGTCAGCCTCTGCCGTGAGCTTGAACCAGTAGAAGCCGTACGAGGCCAGCGTGAGCAGGTACGGCAGCTCGCCGATGGGCGGAAACGGCGCGCGGCCCAGCATCTCGATCGGCACGAAGCCCTTGAACTCCGACAGGTCGAGCTCCACCGGCTGCGCGGCGCGCGAGAGGTTGAACACCGCGAGGATCACGTCGCCGTCGTACTCGCTCAGGTAGGCCAGGATCTTTCGGTTGCCCGGCTTCAGGAAGCGGCGCCTGCCGCGCCCGAATGCGTGGCTGGTCTTGCGCACGGCGAGCATGCGCTTGGTCCAGTTCAGCAGCGAGCTGCTGTCGCGCGCCTGCGTCTCGACGTTGAGCGCCTCGTAGCCGAACATCGGGTCCATGATCGGCTGCAGGTACAGGCGCTGCGGGTCGGCGCGCGAAAAGCCGGCGTTGCGGTCGGGGCTCCACTGCATGGGCGTGCGCACGCCGTTGCGGTCGCCCACGAACACGTTGTCTCCCATGCCGATCTCGTCGCCGTAGTAGATGATGGGCGAGCCCGGCATCGACAGCAGCATGCCGTTCATGAGCTTCACGCGGTCGAGGTCGTTTTCCATCAGCGGGGCCAGGCGCCGGCGAATGCCCAGGTTGATGCGCGCGCGCATGTCGGCCGCGTACATGGTGTACATGTAGTCGCGCTCCTTGCTGGTGACCATCTCGAGCGTGAGCTCGTCGTGGTTGCGCAGGAAGATGGCCCACTGGCAGCCCTCGGGGATGTCGGGCGTCTGCGCCATGATCTCGACGATTGGGTGCCGGTCTTCCTGCGCTATGGCCATGTACATGCGCGGCATCAACGGGAAGTGATACGCCATGTGGCACTCGTCGCCATCGCCGAAATACTCGCGCACGTCCTCCGGCCACATGTTGGCTTCGGCCAGCAGGAAGCGGTTCTTGTATTCCGCGTCGATGGCCGCGCGCAGCTGCTTGATCACCGCGTGGGTCTCGGGCAGGTTTTCGTTGCTGGTGCCGTCGCGCTCAACCAGGTAGGGAATGGCGTCGAGCCGGAAACCGTCCACGCCCATGTCGAGCCAGAAGCGCATGGTCTTCAGGATCGCCTCCATCAGCTTCGGGTTGTCGAAATTCAGGTCGGGCTGGTGGCTGAAGAAGCGGTGCCAGAAGTACTGCTTGGCCACCGGGTCCCAGGTCCAGTTCGAGGTCTCGGTGTCGGTGAAGATGATCCGCGTGCCCTGGTAGAGCTGGTCGGTGTCGCTCCACACATAGAAGTCGCGCTCGGGCGAACCAGGCGGCGCAAGCCGCGCGGCCTTGAACCACGGATGCTCGTTCGACGTGTGGTTGATGACCAGTTCGGTAATCACGCGCAGGCCCCGCTTGTGCGCCTCGGCCAGCATCTCGCGGAAGTCGTCGAGCGTGCCGTACTGCGGGTGCACGTCTTCGTAGCCGGAAATGTCGTATCCGTCGTCGCGCAGCGGCGAGGGATAAAACGGCATCAGCCAGATGGTGTTGACGCCCAGCTCCTTCACGTAGTCGAGCTTGGCGGTGACGCCCTTGAAGTCGCCCATGCCGTCGTTGTTGGAATCGAAGAAGGCCTTGACGTTGAGCTGGTAGATCACCGCGTCGCGGTACCACAGCGGATCGTCGCTGGTGTCGATCTCGACAGTCTCTAGTGCGATGTGGGAGACGGGTGCATTCATGGGCAGGCGACCTCACAGGAAGTAATCGAAGTCGCGCTCGTCGCCGTGGCGGCGACGGACCACGAAGATGTGCGCGGGCACGCTGTGGGGATCGAGCCGCACGTAGTGCCAGTCGCCCTGCCAGGTGAAGCGCTGGCCGCTGAGCAGGTCGTGCATCTGGAAGCTGCGACCGGCCGGCACGCCCACGCTGCCAGGTTCCAGTCCGAGCCAGCCCGACTGCATGTTGTGCGGATCGAGGTTGACCACGGTGACGATGACGTTGTCGCCATCTGGCGATTCCTTGGCATAGGCCAGCAACTGGTCGTTGTCGATGTGCAGGAAGCGCAGGCCCCTGTCCCAATGCAGCGCCGGGTTCTCGCGGCGGATGCGATTCACCCGCGCGATGAAGGGCGCGAGACTGGCGGGGTCGTCATGGTTCCAGTGGCGCAACTGGTACTTCTCGGAGTCGAGGTATTCCTCGCTGCCGGGTCCGCGCGGCAGGTGCTCGAGCAGTTCGTAGGCCGGCCCGTACATGCCGTAGTTGGCCGCGAGCGTGGCGGCCAGCACCAGCCGCGACATGAACACGGCGGGCTCACCGGCCTGCAGCTGCTCGTGAAGGATGTCGGGCGTGTTGGGCCACGCGTTGGGGCGGAAGTAGTCGATGCCGGGGCCGCTCGAGAGCTCGGTGAAGTACTCCTGCAACTCCTCCTTCGTGTTGCGCCAGGTGAAGTAGGTGTACGACTGCGAGAAGCCCAGCTTCGCGAGCCGGTGCATCACCTTCGGCCGCGTGAAGGCTTCGGCCAGGAAGATCACGTCGGGGTGCACGCGCTTCACCTCGCCGATGGCCCACTCCCAGAACGGGAAGGCCTTGGTGTGCGGGTTGTCCACGCGGAAGATGCGCACGCCCTCGCCGATCCAGTGGTCGAACACGCTCTTGAGTTCGGCCCACAGGCCTCGCCAGTCTTCGCACTCGAAGTTGAAGGGATAGATGTCCTGGTATTTCTTGGGCGGGTTCTCGGCGTACTGCACGCTGCCATCGGGGCGCCAGCGGAACCAGTCGGGGTGCGCCTTCACATAGGGGTGGTCGGGCGCGCACTGGAAGGCGATGTCCAGCGCGATCTCCAGGCCGTGCTCCGCGGCGCGTGCGAGCAGGTGCCTGAAGTCTTCTTCGGTGCCAAGCTCCGGAAGGATCGACTTGTGCCCGCCTTCGGCCGCACCGATGGCCCACGGGCTTCCCACGTCGCCGGGGCCGGCTTCGAGCGCGTTGTTGGGGCCCTTGCGCTGCTCGCGGCCGACGGGGTGGATCGGCGGAAAGTACAGCACGTCGAAGCCCATCGCGGCGATGGCCGGCAAGCGCGCCTCCACGTCCCTGAAGGTGCCGTGCACGCCGGGCGCGGGGCCGGTCGAGCGCGGGAACAACTCGTACCAGGTGCTGAAGCGCGCGCGCTCGCGGTCGGCCACCAGCGGCAGCTCGACCGGGTGGCGCACCTGATGCCGGCGGTCTGGATGGCGACGCGCCAGCTCGGCGTACTCGTCGTCGAGCGCGAGCGCCTTCAGCGAGACGACGTCGTACGCGGGGCTGGCCGCCACGGCATCGAGCTCGGTGGCCCAGCGGTTCAACGCGGTGCGATCGGCGCCCTCGGCGCGCGCAGCGGCGGCAGCGATTTCCAGCGCGCCGACCTGCGCGGCAATGCGCACGTCATCGGGGTCGACGCGCCGCGTCATCTCGCTGCGCCACGACTCGAACGGGTCCACCCAGGCGACGGCGGTGTAGACGTAGCGCCCGATCGACGGCGGTGAAAACGCAGCCTCCCACACGTCGTTGCCGAGCGGCTTCATCGGCACTTCGCGGAATGCGGCCTGAGCCTGAGCCTGAGCCTGGGCCTGGGCCTGGGCTTGATCTTGCGCGCGCCAGCACAGCTGCACGCGCAGCACGTCGTGCCCATCGGTGAAGCAATGGGCGCGAACCCGCACCCGCTCGCCGGCCACGCACTTCACCGGGAAGCGGCCGTTGTCCACGCACGGCAACACGGCATCGATGACCGCGCGGACCGCGCCGTCATCGACGCCGATGTCGGTCCCGCCCGCTGCGGGGGCGGGCTTGGTCGAGAAAATGTTCTTCATCAGGGACGGTGCTCCAGGATCAGCGTGGACAGCGGCGGCAAGGTGATGCACACCGATTGCCTGCGGCCGTGGGAACGCACGGGCGCCGCTTCGACGCCCCCGAAATTGCCCCAGCCCGCTCCGCCGAACTCCGTCGCGTCGGTGTTGATCAGCTCGCGCCAGTGGCCGCCCAGCGGCACGCCGAGCAGGTAGTTGGTGCGCGGCACAGGGGTCATGTTGCTCACCGCCAGCAAGGGCGGGCTGCCGTCACTCGCCTTGCGCAGGAAGGCGAACACGCTGGTGTCGGCATCGTCGGCCGCGACCCACTCGAACCCCGAGGACGAAAAGTCGACCTGGTGGAGCGCGGGCGCGCCGCGGTAGACGCGATTGAGCTGGGCCACGAGGCGCTGCAGGCCGCGGTGCCCTTCCTGTTTGCAGACCCACCATTCGAGCTCGCCGTCGTGCGTCCACTCGCGCCGCTGGCCGAACTCGCCACCCATGAAGAGCAGCTTCTTGCCCGGATGCGCCCACATGAAGCCGTAGAGCGCGCGCAGGTTGGCGAACTGCTGCCAGGCGTCGCCGGGCATCTTGTTGAGCAGCGAGCCCTTGCCGTGCACCACCTCGTCGTGCGAGAGCGGCAGCACGAAGTTCTCGTGGAAGGCGTACACCAGCGAGAAGGTCAGCTTGTGATGGTGGTACTTGCGGTGGACCGGCTCCTGCTTCATGTAGGCCAGTACGTCGTGCATCCAGCCCATGTTCCATTTCTCGCCGAAGCCCAGGCCGTCCATGTCGGTGGGCCGTGACACGCGCGGCCACGCGGTCGATTCCTCGGCCACCGTGATGGTGTCGGGGTGCTCGCGGTACACGGCACGGTTCAGCGTCTGGAGGAAGTCGATGGCCTCCAGGTTCTCGCGGCCGCCGTGGCGGTTCGGAATCCACTCGCCGTGCTCTCGCGCGTAGTCGAGGTACAGCATCGAGGCAACGGCGTCCACGCGCAGCCCGTCGAGGTGGTACAGGTTCAGCCAGAACAGCCCCGACGACACCAGAAAGCTGCGCACCTCAGGCCGGCCGTAGTTGAAGATGCTGGAGTTCCACTCCGGGTGAAAGCCCTGGCGCGGATCGGCATGTTCGTAGAGGTGCGTGCCGTCGAAGTACCCGAGCCCGTGCTCGTCGGTCGGAAAGTGCGAAGGCACCCAGTCGAGCAGCACGCCGATGCCCTGCTGATGCAGGTGATCGACGAGGTACATGAAGTCCTGCGGCGACCCGAAACGCGCGGTGGGCGCGAAGTAGCCGGTGGTCTGGTAGCCCCACGAACCGTAGAAGGGATGATCGGTCACGGGCATGAGCTCCACGTGCGTGAAGCCCATCTCGTTCACGTAGGCGGCAAGCTGGTGCGCCATCTCGCGATAGTCGAGAAACAGGCCATCGCGGCGCCGCCATGAGCCCAGGTGCACCTCGTAGACCGACATGGGGGCGTCCAGCGCATTGCGCGGCCCGCGCGTCGCCATCCACTCGGCGTCACCCCATTCGTAAGAAAGTTCGCAGATGCGCGACGCGGTGGCGGGCGGCGGCTCCGCGCTGAAGGCGACAGGGTCGGCCTTGTCGACCGTGTAGCCGCCATGGCGGGAACGGATGCGGTACTTGTAGGCCTGGCCGATCGCGGCATGGGGAACCTGCCCTTGCCATATGCCCGTGCCGTCGGGGCTCGGTGCCAGCGGGTCGGCGTCGCCGGACCAGTAATTCCAGTCGCCGACCACCGAGACGGACTCCGCATTCGGCGCCCACACCGCGAACCGGGCGCCGCCCTCTTCCAGCGGGTGGCAACCCAGCAGGTCGTACAGGCGGGAGTGGGTTCCCTCGCGGAAAAGATAAGCGTCTCGCTCGCTCTGGAGTGAATGGTTCGACTGCACCGGCGCTCCTGTTGAAGGCCTGCGGAACTGTTGTTCGAAGACCGACTTCGGTTCTCGCATGGCCTGTGCCAATTTGCAGGCGTGCGGCACGCCGCGGTTACGGTCTGCGCCGCCTCGCCGTGTCGGAGAGTTGCCCGAGTCGCCCGCCGGTGCGCACGCCGGCGGGTGATAAAAAGACAGCCCCAGGCCACGATGTGTGTTCATGACCGACCTTGATGCCCCCGCGCTCGCATTGCTCGACACCTGCTCGCAGGCCTCGCTCGCGCTTCTGGAACGCAACCTGACGCCGCACGGCATCCTGGCAGCGCTTAGGACCGAGGCCGCCGAGGCGCGGCGCTACACGCGCATCTTCGGACGCGACGCCGCGATATGTGTGATCGCGATGTGCGGCAGCGGCGTGCCCGCGCTGGAACAAGGTGCAGTGGCGAGCCTCGACGCGCTCGCGGCACAACAGGCGGCCAACGGACAGATTCCCAAATACGTCGACCCGGAGGGCCGCGATGCCGACTTCTGGTACCTGGGCTGTATCGACGCCACCCTGTGGTGGCTGATTGCCGTGGACCACGTGCGCCGCCATGGACAGGTCGGCCCGTCGCACTGGGCCCGCGAGGTGAGCCGCGCGGTCGACTGGCTGCTGGCGCAGGAGCACCAGCATTTCCGGCTGCTGCAGCAGAACGAGGCCAGCGACTGGGCCGACATCATGCCGCGCTCGGGCTACGTGCTGTACAGCAATGCGCTCTGGTATGAGGTCAAGCGCCGCTATGCACTCGATCATGCCGAGGCAACGCAGCACCACTTCAACCACCTGTTCAATCCGTTCCAGCGCGACCTGCCCGAATACCACCGGGCCCGGCTGCTGCAGCACTATGCGCGCCGCGGCCGGCGCGACCCCGGCCTGTACCTCAGCTTCGTCAACCTGGCCGTGGTCGGCGACGAGGGGGACGTGTTCGGCAACGTGCTGGCCATACAGAGCGGGCTGGCCGACTCGGCCATGGCACACCGCATCGTCGACACCATCACGCAGGCGCATGCCGCAGAGCCCTACCCCGTGCGCGTGGTGCTGCATCCGCTGTCGCGCCAGCACCCGCTGTGGCGGGCGTACATGGGGCGCCATCAGCAGAACATCGTGCACCAGTACCACAACGGCGGCATCTGGCCCTTCGTCGGTGGCTTCTGGGTGATGGCGCTCGCCAGGCTGGGCTTGCATGAACAGGCCTGGTCCGAACTCGTGCGGCTGGCGCAGGTCAACGCGCTCGACGACTGGCGCTTCACCGAGTGGTTCCACGGCCGGACGCTTGCGCCCATGGGCATGGCCGGGCAGAGCTGGAATGCAGCGACCTTTCTGCTCGCCCGGCGCGCCTTGCTGGGCGGCGGCGCGGCTTATTGACGCCGCATGCGTGTCGGCCTGGGCCGACATTGCCGGCGCAGGCAGACGCAGCGCAATGGACCGCAATAGCCAGCGGACTGTGCCCTCGTCGCCGAAGGCGGTGGTAACGCTGAGACACCATGCCGCGCGGCCCCTATAAGGAAATGCGTCACCCCTAGAACAAGTCCGTCTTTGCGCCAGCACCGGGACGCTCCTACCGTCATGCCTCCGACATCGACACCGAAGAGGAAGTCACGTGAGCCCGTCCAGCCCGTCCCGCCCATCCCGAATTTCCAGGCGCATACGCCGCATCAAGCCCTCCCCCAGCAGCGCCGCCGCGGACCGGTTCGCCGAGCTGCGCAGGGCCGGCAAGGACATCATCAACCTCGCCATCGGTGAACCCGATTTCGACACGCCCGCGCACATCCGCGAAGCTGGCTGCGCGGCCATCGAGCGCGGCGAGACGCGCTACACGCCCGTCGCCGGCACCCTGGCGCTGCGCGAAGCCATCGCAGCCAAGCTCCTGCGCGAGAACGGCCTGAGCTACAGCCCGCGCGAGATCATCGTCACGGTCGGCGCCAAGCATGCGCTGTTCAACGCGCTGTCGGTAACGGTCGAAGAAGGGCACGAGGTGATCGTGCCGGCGCCGTACTGGGTGTCGTACCCCGACATGGTGCTGGCCTGCGACGGCACGCCGGTCACCGTGACCTGCAGGGAAGAAGACGATTTCCGTCTCACTCCAGAGGCGCTTGAAGCAGCCATCACGCCGAACACGCGCTGGCTGGTTTTCAACTCGCCCACCAATCCCACCGGCACGACCTACACCGCCGAGCAACTGCGCGCGCTCGCCGACGTGCTGATGCGCCACCCCCAGGTCATGGTGCTGACCGACGACATCTACGAGCACATCCGTTTCACCGATGCGGCGCCGCCCCATCTGCTGGCCATCGAGCCCGGCCTGCGCGACCGCACGCTGGTGGTGAACGGCGTGTCCAAGACCTACGCGATGACGGGCTGGCGCATCGGCTATGCGGCCGGCCCCGCGGACATCATCGCGGCGCTGGACATGCTGCAGTCGCAGTCGACCAGCGGTGCATCGTCGGTAAGCCAGGCCGCGGCCGTGGCGGCCCTGAACAGCGACGCGGCCTTTCTTCCCGACTGGGTTGCCACCTACAGGCAGCGCCGCGACACCGCGACCCGCCTGCTCAACGACATTCCGGGCATTCGCGCCCGCGCACCGGGCGGCGCGTTCTACCTCTACCCCCACTGCGGCGGCCTGATCGGCAAGCAAACGCCCGAGGGCAAGACGCTGGAGACCGACAACGACGTCGTGATCTACCTGCTCGAAGCGGGCGGCGTCATGGTGCTGGCGGGCACGGCGTATGGGGTATCTCCCTACTTCCGCATGTCGACGGCCACGAGCGTCGAGCAGATCGAGGAAGGCTGCCGGCGCATCGCCTCGGCAGTGGCGAAGCTCGCCTGACCTCCGGGCTGCGGACCTTGCCTATCAAGAATCCTTATAGGCGAAGGTCCATAACGTATTGGCCGCCGCAGCGCCCTCTTCCTACTATTCCTTCAACCCTTCCATGACCCGGAGAAAAGCAATGAGCTACCCCACGAACTCGAGATTGCGCGGCGCGGCCCTGGTGGCCATTGCCGCGATTGCCGGCTTCTGCACATTGGCGCCCGCCAGTGCGCAGACCGACACCTTCAAGATCGGTGTCATCGCGCCCATGAGCGGCCCCAATGCCCGCTACGGCGCCTTCGCGAACAAGGGCGCGGCGCTCGCCGCCAAGGAAATCAACGCCGCCGGCGGCGTGCTCGGCAAGCAGATCGAGCTCGTGAGCGGGGACAGCCAGTGCGTGCCGGCGGAAGGCGTTGCCGCCATGCAGCGCATGATCAGCCTGGAGAAAACACCAGTGATCATCGGCGACGTCTGCAGCTCGGTCACGCTGGCGATGCAGCCGCTGGCCGAAGAGTCGAAGGTGCTGCTCGTGAACGCGGCCTCGTCGAACCCCGACATCACCTACAAGGCCGGCGTGGGCGGCTTCAAGTGGACCTTCCGCAACTACCCGACCGACGAGGTGCGGGCCGCGACGGTGCTGGAGTACGCCTCGAAGACCAAGGGCTTCAAGAAGTTCGCGGTGCTCTCTGTCGACAGCGACTACGGCCGCGGCGCCATCAAGTTCACCAAGCGCTACCTGCCGAAGTACGAGGGCGCCGAGATCCTGAGCGAGGACTACTACAAGGACTCGGAGACCGACTTCCGCTCGGTGCTGAGCAAGATCCGCCGCTCGGGCGCGCAGGCCATCATCCTCTACGGGCAGGCCGACACCACGCCGATCATCGCCCGCCAGATGCTCGAACTCGGGCTGGCCGGCAAGGTCGCGCTGGTCGGCAACGGCGAGTTCAACACCAAGGAAACCATCGCCGCCGCGCCGAAGGTCATGAACGGCGCGGTCGAGGCCGCCGCGTGGCTACCCGAGGTGCCGGCGCCGCGCAGCCTCAAGTTCGTGGAGGACTACAAGAAGGCCAACGGCGGCGAGATGCCGAACAACCATGCCTACACGCACTACGACACGCTGAACCTCGTCGTGGCCGCGATCAAGAGCGCCAACAGCCTGAAGGCCGAGGACATCCGCAACGCCATGGCGAAGATCAAGTACGACAGCCCCATGGGCGTCGTGACCTTCGACGACCACAACCAGGCAGTCATGCCCATGGTGCTGCTCGAGATCACCGACGGCAAGCCGGCCATCAAGGGAATGATCGCGACCAAGGTCGACTACGCGGCCGGCGCGAAGTGAAGAAGAAGCGCCTTCTGCGGCCTGAGATAACACCGTGAGCTCATTCCTTCTCGAACAGATCGTCAACGGCATCATCACCGGGTCGGTCTACGCCCTGGTGGCCGCCGGCATGACGATGATCTTCGGCGTGCTGCGGGCCATCAACTTCGCCCACGGCGAGTACTACATGCTGGGCACCTTCGCGGCCTGGTGGGTCATGTCGAAGCTGATGGCCGACTACAGCCTGGCCATCGTCGGCGGCGTGGCCATCGTCAGCGTTGTCGCCGTGCTGATCGGGCGCAGCGTGATGCAGCGGCTCATCGGCCAGCCCTTTCAGGCCGGCGTGCTGGCCACGCTGGGGCTTTCGCTCATCCTGCAGAACGTGGTCATCCTGGCCTTCGGTGGTGGCTACAAGGTGTTCTCGGGCGGCTGGCTCGAACCCATCGAGCTCGGCGACTTCGGCATGTCGCAGCAGCGCGTGATCCTGGTCGTCGTCACCATCGCGGTGTTCGCCGGGCTCGAATGGATGGTGCGCAGCACGCGCCTGGGCCGCTCGATTCGCGCCGTGTCGCAGAACATCGAGTGCTGCCAGGTCAACGGCATCGACGTCGAGCAGGTGGTGCGCCGCACCTTCCTGATCGGCGTGGCCATCGCTGCGCTCTCCGGCATCCTGACGGGGCCGATCAACGTGAGCATCTACGGCGGCATGGGCGAGTCGATCACGCTGAAGACCTTCGCCGTCATCGTGATGGGCGGCATGGGCAACGTGCGCGGCACGCTCATCGCCGGCTGCCTGCTGGGCGTCATCGAGAGCCTCGTCGCCGGCTTCATCGGCCTGCAGTACCGCGACTCCGTCGGCTTCATCGTGCTTCTGCTCATGCTCATGTTCCGGCCGCACGGCCTGTTCAGCAGCAAGGCCCGCTTCTGAGAGCGTCAACGTCATGAAACAGGCAATCTTGTCAAACACCACGCTGGACACGCCGCGTCTGCCGGCCGCCCGGGTCGCCGCGGTCAACTGGAGCGCATGCGCCGTCGGCGTGGTCGCGCTGCTTTGCGCGCCGCTCTTCCTCGGCGACTACTACCTGCACGCGATGGTCCTCGCGATGATCTTCCTGCTGCCGGCACTCGGCCTGAACCTCATCCTGGGCTACACGGGCATGCTGTCGCTCGCGCAGGGCGTGTTCTTCGGGCTCGGTGCGTATGCGTCGGCCCTCATGTCGATCCACTTCGGCACGCCGTTCCTGGTGAACTTCCTGGTCGCTGGCCTGGTGGCCGGGCTGGTCGCGTTGCCGCTGGGCATTCCGGCGCTGCGGCTGCGCGACACCTCCTTCGTGATGTGCACGCTCGGCATGGTGGTCATCGCGCAGATGGTGTCGAAGAACTGGATCGACCTGACGCGCGGCGACATGGGGCTGTCGGGCGTGGCCCGGCCGCGCCTGGGCTTTGGCGACTGGGTCTACACCGTCATCAAGGCGCCCGAGTACTTCTACCTGGTGCTCGCCGTTGCCGCACTGGCGGTTGCTGCGTTCGTCGCACTGATCCGCTCGCCCGCCGGCCGCTGCATGGTGGCCATTCGCGACAACGAGACGCTGGCCGAATCGCTGGGCGTGCCGACCTGGACCTACAAGCTGCTGGTCTTCATGCTGAGCGCCGTCTTCGCGGGGCTCGGCGGCAGCCTCTACGCACATTTCTCGACGGTCGTGAGCCCGCTGGTCTTCCAGGCCTACTACTCCAACACCATCCTGATCATCGTGCTGGGCGGTGGTGTGGGCAAGGTGCCGGGCGCCATCATCGGAAGCTTCGTCTTCGTGGCGTTGTCCGAGGCGTTGCGCATCACGCCGGAGCTGCGCATGGTGATCTACGGCTTCGTGCTGCTGGGGCTGGTTTTCCTGTTCCCACAGGGGCTGGCGCCGCTGTTCCAGCGTGCGGCAGAACGCATTGCCGGTATCGGAAAGGGGCCACGCGATGTCCGCTGAACCCGCAATGCTGCGCATCGAAGGCCTGCGCAAGAACTACGGTGCCGTCGCGGCGCTCCAGGGCGTGGACATCGAAGTCCGCCGCGGCGAGGTGATGGGGCTCATCGGCCCCAACGGCTCGGGCAAGTCGACGCTGTTCGACTGCTGCACCGGCCTGCAGCGCAGCGACTCGGGCCGCGTGCTGCTCAAGGGCGTGGACATCACCGGCTGGCCGATGAACCGCATTGCCCGCGAGGGCCGCTTTCTGCGCAGCTTCCAGAAGACGGTGGTCTTCCCCACGCTGGACTCCGAAGAAAACCTCGTGCTGGCCGGGCAGATGTCGCGCTTTCCGAACGTGCTGTCTACCTTCTGGGTCGGGCCATCGGCCAAGAGGCGCATCAAGGCCCTGCGCGAACGCGCGAAGGAACTGATCGAGGTGACGGGGCTGGCACGCGTGGCGCACCTGCCTGCCGGCAACATGTCGGGCGGGCAGCAGAAGCTGCTGCAGTTCGCGTCGATGCTGATGCCCGAGCCCGAGCTGATCCTGCTGGACGAACCGCTGGCGGGCATCAACCCGGTGCTCATCGAGAAGGTCATCCAGTGCATCGAGCACGCAAACCAGAAGCTGGGCGTGACCTTCGTGGTGATCGAGCACAACACCGACGTGCTGATGAACCTCAGCCACCGCGTGGTCGTGCTGCACCAGGGCGCCAAGCTGGCCGACGCCACGCCGGAAGAAGTCGTTCGCAACCCGGAGGTCATCGAGGCCTACCTCGGCGGCTGACACGGAGAACAGCATCATGGAACTCGAAATCGACAACCTCCGCGCTGGCTACGGCCATCTGGACATCCTGCACGGCGTGGACCTGAAGATCCGGCACGGCGAATTCGTCACGCTGCTGGGGCCCAACGGGGCCGGCAAGTCGACGCTGCTGAAGTCGCTCTTCGGCATGACCACCCACAAGGGCGGCGCGATCCGCTGGAAGGGCAAGGACATTGCGGGCCTGCGCCCGCAGGCGATGCTCGGCCACGGCATTGCCTACGTGCCGCAGGGCCGCTGCAACTTCCAGCTGATGTCCATCGACGAGAACCTCGAGATGGCGGCCTACACCATCAAGGGCGGCGACCTGAAAGGCGAGCGCGAGTACGTCTACGACCTCTTCCCCATTCTGCGCAAGCGCCGCAACGAGCTCGCCGGCAACATGTCCGGCGGCGAGCAGCAGCTGCTCGAAATGGCGATGGCCGTGCTGCGCCGGCCCGAGATCCTGCTGGTGGACGAGCCCTCGGTGGGCCTCTCGCCGCAGGCGATCACGCTGGTCTTCAACGAACTCAGGCGCCTGCACAAGGGCGGCCGCACGATCCTGCTGGTCGAGCAGAACACCCGCAAGGCCATGGAGGCCGCAGAGCGCGCCGTGGTGCTGCGCCTGGGCAAGGTCATCTGGGACAGCCCGGTCGAGGCGCTGAGCACCGCCGACCTGGGCGAACTGTTCATGACGGGCAGGCGCGCATCCGACGCGGCCACTGCCTGAGCACCACACATCTCAACCGAACACTCAAGGAGCTGAAAGGCATGAAACTGGCATTTGACACGGGTGGCACGTTCACCGACTTCGCGATGACGGAGGACGACGGCACCATCCTGCTGCACAAGGTTTTGAGCACGCCCGATGCGCCCGCGCGCGCCGTGCTCCAGGGCGTGGACGAGCTGCTGGCCAAGGTGCGCGCCCGCGATGGCGGCAAGGCCAAAAGCAACGGCCAGCTGCAGATTCTTGGCGCGACCACGGTCGTGACCAACGCGGTGCTGGAGCGCCGTGGCGTGCACACCGCCTTCATCACCACCGACGGCTTCCAGGACATGCTGCGCATTCGCACGGAGGGGCGCTATGACCTGTACGACCTGCGCATCCAGTACCCCGATCCGCTGGTGTCGCGCGAGCTGTGCTTCGGCGTGGAAGAGCGCATTGCCGCGGACGGCACGGTGATCAAGGCGCTCGACGAAGACGGCGTGCGCACCATCGCCCGCGTGCTGCTTGACAAGAAGGTGGAGTCGGTGGCCGTGTGCCTGCTGCACGCCTACAAGTACGCGCAGCACGAGCGGCGCGTGGCGGAGATCCTGGCCGAGGTCGCGCCGGGCATCTCGGTCTCGCTGTCTTCGACGGTGTGCCCCGAGGTGCGCGAATACGACCGCGCCTCGACCACCGTCGTCAACGCCTACACGCGGCCGATGATGGTCGGGCACGTGAACCACCTCGAGCGCGAGCTGTCGCAGCGTGGCGTCGAAGGGCAGTTGCTCTGGATGACTTCGAGCGGCGGCGTGGTGCCGAGCTCTTCAGCCTCGCGCACGCCGGTGCGGTTGATCGAATCGGGGCCGGCCGCTGGCGCCGTGGCGGCGGCGGACTATGCGCGCCAGGCCGGCGAGTCGAGCGTGCTGTCGTTCGACATGGGCGGCACGACCGCCAAACTGTGCCTGATTCCGAACGGCCAGCCGATGGTGGCCAACGACCTCGAAGTGGCCCGCCACGAGCGCTTCCGCAAGGGCAGCGGCTTTCCTCTCAAGATCCAGTCGATCCACATGATCGAGATCGGCGCGGGCGGCGGCAGCATCGCGGCGCGCAACAAGCTCGGCCTGCTGGGCGTGGGGCCTCGCAGCGCGGCTGCGGCGCCGGGGCCGGCCTGCTACGGGCGCGGCGGCACGGAGCCGACGGTGACCGATGCCGACCTGCTGCTGGGCTACCTGAACGAAAACTCCTTCCTGGGCGGCGACTTCGCGCTCGACAAGCCCGCCGCCGAATCGGCGATGGCACGGCTCGCGAAGGAGCTCGGCATTTCGCTCGAGCGCTGCGCCTGGGGCATCCACGACATGGTCAATGAGAGCATGGCCGAGGCCGCCTCGATGCAGGCCACCGACAGCGGCGTCGACCCGCGCGCCCTGCCGCTGATCGCCTTCGGTGGGGCCGGCCCGGTGCATGCCTACGGCGTGGCCCGCAAGCTGGGCATCCGCAAAGTGATCTGCCCGCTGGGCGCCGGTGTTACCTCAGCCATCGGGCTGCTGGGCGCGCCGGTGGCGGCGGACCTGTCGGCAAGCCTGCCGATGCGCATCTCGGCATGGAATCCGAGCGCGGTGAACGTGGTGAAGGCCACCCTCGCCGACCAGGGGCGCGAAGTGGTGCTGGCGAGCAAGGTGCCGGTGGACCACATCAGCTACTCGTACACCGTGGACATGCGCCACGTGGGCCAGGGCTACGAAATCTCCGTGCCGCTGCCAGAGCTGGACCCGGCGGACCCGAAGTTCGTCGAGGAACTGCTGGCCCGCTTCCATGCCAACTACGTGGCCCTGTACGGCCGCGCCGTCAGCGGCACCGACGCGGAGGTCATCACCTGGCGCGTGCGTGCCAGCGGGCCGAAGGCGCCGGTGTCGCTCGCAAGCCTGCGCGGCGAGTCGAATGTGGCGCGCGATGCACGCAAGGGCACGCGGCCGGTCTTCTTCCCGGAGCTCGGCAAGTACGTCGACACGCCGGTCTACGACCACTATGCGCTGGTGCCCGGCGTTCCGGTCGAGGGGCCGGCGATCATCGAGCAGCGCGAGTCGACCGTGGTGATGGGGCCCAATGCCAGCGCCTCGCTCGATGCCCAACACAACCTGATCATGCTTTTGTCCTGAGGTCTTCTTGCCATGTCCATGCTCAAACCCGACTTCAACGACCCGATCACCCTGCAGGTGATGTGGGACCGCCTGGTCTTCATCGCCGACCAGGCCGACAGCGCGCTTGGCCGCACGGCTTTCTCGCCGATCGTGCGCGAGAACCACGACTACGTGAACGTGCTGCTCGACGCCAAGGGGCGCGCGCTCGCGCAGTGCACTTGGTCGATTCCGGTGTTCATCACCACGCTGCCGATGGCGGCGCAGAACTACTTCCTCAAGGCCTTTCCACCCGAGTCGCTGGAGCCCGGCGACGTGCTGGCCACCAACGACCCGGTGATCGGCACGGGCCACCTGCCGGACATGGTCATGCTCACGCCGATCTTCCGCAAGGGAAAGATCGTGGGCTACGCGGGCAGCATCGCCCACCTGCCGGACATCGGCGGTCGGCCGCAGTCGCCCGACTCGACCGACATGTTCGAGGAAGGCATCCGCATTCCGATGCTCAAGCTGTTCAAGGCCGGAAAGCCGAACACCGACGTGTTCTCCGTCATCGAGGCCAGCGTGCGCCTGCCGCACGAGGTGCGCGGCGACATCCAGAGCATGGTGGCCGCCAACGAGGTGATGAGCCGCGAGCTCACGCGCTTCATGGACGAATACGGCCTCGAAGACTGCGACGGCCTCGGCGAGGCAATCTTCAGCCGCTCGGAGCGCCACATGCGCAAGGCCATCGCGGCCTGGCCGAACGGCAGCTACAAGGCCGACATGACGATCGACGGCTTCGAATCCGACGTGAAGCTGTGCGTGAGCGTGGAGGTGCGCGACGACTCGATCCACGTCGACTACACGGGCACCTCGCCCGAGGTGGCGCGCGGCATCAACGTGGTGCCGCACTACCGCGTGGCGCACAGCGTGTATGCGCTGAAATGCCTGCTCGACCCGGAGACGCCGAACAACGAAGGCTGCATGGTCGCGCTGACCGACTCGGCGCCGGCCGGCTCCATCCTCAACCCGCGGCCGCATGCGGCGGGCGCTGCGCGCAACCTCGTGGGCCATTGCATTCCGAGCCTGATCTTCAAGGCGCTGCAGCACGTGGTGCCCGATGGTGCGATGGGCGACAGCGGCGGCGCGCCGATCTGGGGCATCAACTGCCAAGGACAACGCTCCGACGGCACGGCCTACGGCAGTGCGCAGAACTTTCATGGTGGACAAGGCGGACGCTCATCGATGGACGGCCTGGACACGCTGAGCTTTCCGTCCAACTGCCGCGTGACGCCGATCGAGATGTACGAGCTTGCAGTGCCCGTGCTCACCGAATGCAAGGAGCTCATTCCGGACTCGGGCGGCCCCGGCAAGTTTCGCGGCGGGCTGGGCCAGCGCGGCGTGATCCGCAACCTGTCGGACCGCGAGATGAACATCTACCTGAGCACCGAGCATGTGAAGTACCCCTGCCTCGGCGTGCTGGGCGGTCAGGCCGGACGCAATGGCGCGGTGCTGCACGACGGCAAGGCCGTGTTCCCGAAGGGCCGGCTGGTGCTGGCGCCGGGCGAGCGCCTGACGATCGAGCTGCCGGGTGGCGGCGGCTGGGGCGATGCGCAGCAGCGCTCGCGCGATCTGGTCGAGGACGACTTGCGCCAGGGCCTCGTCAGCATGGCCGGCGCGCAGGTCGACTATGGGTACGAGGCCGAGGCGAGCGCCGAAACGCAGAAGGCGGTGGCGTGATGTCCGGCGCACTGAAGGGACAGGTCGCGCTCGTCACCGGTGGCGGTTCGGGTATCGGCCGCTCCACCGCGCTGATGCTCGCCGCCGAGGGCGCGCGCGTCGTCGTGATGGGCCGCAGGCTTGACCCGCTGCAGGCGGTGGTCGAAGAGATTCGAAGCGCCGGTGGCGAAGCCTGGGCCCGACAGGCCGACCTGCAGGAGCGCGAGCAACTGCTGGAGCTGGTGCAGTGGGCCGGGAAGGAAGTCGGCCCCATCGGCATCCTCGTCAACAACGCGGGCCTTACCAGCCGCGTGCGCAACATCCGCTGGATCGAGCCGGACGACTGGGAGTCGGCGGTGTCGGTCAACCTGACGGCGGTCTACGTGCTGATCCAGGCCGTGCTGCCCGGCATGCTCGCGGCCGGTGCCGGCACCATCGTCACCGTGTCATCACTGGCTGCCGTGCGCCCGAACCTGCTGGGCGGCGCGCCCTACGGCGCGGCGAAGGCGGCGGTGACGAACCTGATGGGCTTCGTGCACGGCACCTTCCGCAACAACAACATCCGCTCCACGACCATCCTGCCTGGTGAGGTCGACACGCCCATCATGGACACGCGCGTGCGCCCGCCGAGTGCCGAAGAGCGCGCCGCCATGGTCGCGCCCGATGACGTGGCGCGCGCCATATTGCTGGCCTGCACGCTGCCGCAGGGCACCACCATCGAGCAGCTGGTGATCAGCCCGACCCGCGCGCGCGACCAGGGCCCCGACATCGAAATCAGCCGCTGGCTCGGCGCCCCCGACGGAACACCCGGCAAACCCTGAACGAGACGAAGCATGAGCGACACCCTTCATCAACGCCTGGCACGCGGCGACTCCGTGCTGATGGTCAACCCCAACCATGTGTCCCCCACGCTGTGCGAGAAGCTCGTGCGCTCGGGCGCGGACTCGGTCTTCATCGACTGCGAGCACGGCCTGGCCAGCTTCGAGGACATCCACCACATGGCCAAGGCCGCGCGCTATGCCGGCGGCTTCGGCATCGTGCGCCCGCAGAACCAGGAGCGCTCCACCATCACGCGCTGCCTCAATGCGGGTGCGGACGGCGTGATGGTGCCGCTGATCCACACCGCGGACATCGCCCGCCAGGTGGTGCACACCTTCCGCTATGCCTGCCCCGACGACCATGCGACGAAGCTGCTGGTCGGCATGGTGGAGTCGGTCGAGGCGGTGCGCAACCTCGACGAGATCCTGGCAGTCGAAGGCATCGACGTGTTCTTCGTCGGGCCTGGCGACCTGTCGCAGTCGATGGGCTACTCGCCCGCTGTGGCACCGGGCAAGCGCCGCCCGCAACCTGCGCTCGACCTGGTCGACCAGACGCTGCAGCGCATTCGCGCGGCAGGAAAAATCGCGGGCACGCTGGTCGTGAAGCAGGACGTCGAGCACCTGGTGTCGATGGGTGCGCAGCTGCTGTACTACCACGCGGACCCCTTCGTGACGGAAGGCGTCGCGGCAATGCGCAACCTCTCGCAGCCGATGGCGGCCGCCGCGCACTGAGCTTCGAGAAATCAGGGCTGCGGTAACGCGGCTTCCGGTGCGCGGATGCCCGCGAGCCGCCCGGCCGCGAACAGGTTGTCGATCTGCTCGCGCAAGATCTCCAGTACGGCACGCGCCTGGTCGGACATCGGCAGGTGGTCCGGCACGCACAGCGACACGGTGGCCTGCAGCGCAGGCTCGACGATCCTGCGGATCACCGGCGGATTCGCGGCTGGCGGAAAGTCCGCCAGCGCCGATGGCAGGATGGTCGCGCCCACGCCCGCCTGGATCGCCTGGCGCAGCGTTTCGGCGGATTCGATCTCGGCGCGGATGTTCGGCACCACGCCAATGCGGGCGAAGGCCTCGTCGACCATCCGCCGCAGGAAGTGCATGCGGCTCGGCAGCAGCAGGTCGATGCCGGCCAATGCGCGCAGGGCAATCGTCTGGTCGTCGTTCTGCTCCAGCTCCATGCCCGGCGGGGCGATCAGGAACAGGTCTTCGGTCAAAAGCGGCTGCAGCGTAAGGCCCTTCATGGGGCTGCCCGCGTAGATGATGGCCATGTCCAGGCGCCCGGTCATCACCATCTCGCTGAGCACCAGGCCGAAGTTGTCGTTGATGAACAGGTTGACGCCCGGGTATGCGCTGCGCACTGCCTGCAGCAGCGGCATCGACAGCGCCGAAGCCGTGCTGTAGGTGGCCAGCCCGACCGAGACAGGGCCCGAGATGAAGCTCTCGTCCGTGCGGTTCATCAGTTCGCGCTCCACCTGCTCCAGGTGGCTCAGCATGATCTGTGCATGGCGGTAGAGCTCGTTGCCTGCAGCGGTGGGTGTCACCCCTGCGTTGGAGCGGTTCAGCAGCTTGTGCTTGAAGTGCTCTTCGAGCGAAGCAATGTGCTGGCTCAATGCCGGTTGCGCAACGCTCAACTGCGCGGCGGCCGCGGATAGGCTGCGCGCATCAACCGCAGTCACGAAGCTCTTGAGGGTCTTGAAATTTACCGTCATGGGAAGTCGGGTGCGAACTGATCGTAACCCCGGTTGACGCTGCCAACGCGTGGCTCGATGCTTGCTTGCAAACAGAACAGCAAGACGACGGAGACCCGGTGAACCTCAGGCGGTTGAAATATTTCGTGAAGATCGTTGACGTGGGCAGCCTCACGCAAGCCTCGGAGGTGCTGCACGTTGCGCAGCCGGCGCTGAGCCAGCAGCTGGCCACGCTCGAAGGCGAGTTCAACCAGCGCCTGTTGCTGCGAACGCAGAAGGGCGTGGTGCCCACCGAAGCCGGCATGGTGCTGTACCGCCACGCGCAATTGATACTGCGCCAGTTCGAGCAGGCGCGCGCCGATGTCGTCAATGCTGGGCGCAGTCTGGCGGGGCAGGTGTCGGTCGGCCTCGCGCCGGGCACCGCTGCATCGGGCCTGGCCCTGCCGCTGCTGCAGACGGTGCAGGAGCGGCATCCGCAGCTCATGCTGCACATCAACGAGAACTTCGGCACCACGCTGTGCGACGTGGTGCGCAACGGCCTCATGGACATGGCCGTGCTCTATGGCGGCGAGCATGCGGTGCGGGGCTTGTCGTTCGACCCGTTGCTCACCGAAGACCTCTGCGTCGTGGCCTCCCACGGCATGCTGCGCATGGACGGCGACGAGCTCGCGCTGGCCGAACTGCGGAACGTGGACCTGCTCCTGCCCAGCATCGACAACCAGCTGCGCCGCAGCGTGAACCGGGCCTTTGCTTCGGCGAAGATCATTCCGCGCGTGGTGGCGGAGATGGAGTCTTCGAGCACGCTGTCCGCCGCGGTTGCCTCGGGCGTGGGCGCGACGATCCTGCCCGTGTCGCTTGCACGCTCCGTCGCGGCCACGGCAGCGGTCGACGTCGGGCGGCTGGTGTCGCCGCACATCGAGATTCCGCTGGCGCTATGCGCTTCCGATCACCTGCCGCTGTCTGAGCCTGCGCAGGTCGTCAAGGGCATTCTGATGGAGCTGGTCAATCGCCTCGAGTTGGGTGGCGGCATGCACACTGTGCATTGACGGTCTGCGAGCTTCTCAAACGGCCTTTTGCGCGCGTTGCCGCACGGCCATGTAGTTGCCCGGCGTCACGCCGAAGCAGCGGCTGAACCAGCGCGAGAAATGAGCCTGGTCCGTAAAGCCGCATTGCGCCGCCACGTCGGCCGCCGCGCGCCCCTCGCGCAGCAGCGCCTTGGCCCTGCCGATGCGCGCGAGCCGCGCATAGTGCGCCGGCGTCACGCCGACGGCCACGCGGAACAGGCGATGAAAGTGCTCGCGCGACATGCCCAGCCGCTGGGCCAGCGCACCCGGATCGATGCGGCACGCATCCTCGGTCGCCAGCGCGTCGCAGACGGCCTCCACGCGCGCGTCGCCCGCATGGCGTTCGACCGCCACCAGTTCGCCGCTGGTCTGCGCTCCAAGAACCCGCTCCAGGAGCCGGCCGACCTGCGCACCGTCTTCCGCCAGCGCCGCAACGGCCAGTGCATCGACCATGGCCGCGTCTTGCCAGACGCTCCGGCGCAGCGCACCCCGCTGGCTCTGCGGCCATCCGAAGCGCGCGCCAACCCAGACGTGCGGCACATACAGCATCACCATGCGAAAGCCCTGCGCGCTCACGCCGGCGGTGTGAAGCATGAAGGGCGCCATCAGCACCAGGTCGCCCGCCTGCGCCACCTGTCGCTCGCCGGCACAGGTGAATTCGCAGCGGCCTTCGAGGATGGCGCCCACGCTCCACTCGGCATGCCAGTGCAGCTCGAAGCGCGCCTTGGGGTCGGCCGCGAACATTGCCTCGACCTGCGCGCCGTCTTCCATCGGCAGGCCGATCACATGCGAGGCGGGTGAGCTTGTGCGCGGGTTCATCCCTCCAAGGGTAGCGCTCCCCGCACCGTGATGCCCATCCAGCCGGCGCTGGCGGTCGTGGCGTTCACAGGGCCGAGCAGCGCCAGCTCTTCGACCGGGTGATCGTGGAACCGCAGCGTCGCACTGCCACCGAACCAGCCCGACTCGACGCGGTCGATGATGTCGGCGCGCAGATAGCGCGGCACCGCCACGCTGCCCGGCTGCGTCAGGTCGGGCCAGCCGATGGCGCCGATGGTCGGTGCCGCCAGAAAACCCAGGCGCCCGGCCTTCTCGCCCGACAGCGTGACCGAGGCATCGACGAGCCGTCGCTCCTTCACGCTGAGGCTCGCCCCCAATTGGCTGCCGGCCGACAACGGCGCGGCCGCCGGATGGATCAGCGGCATGCTCCGCGTGAGCCAGGTCTGGCCGATCTTCTTGGGCCAGCCCTGGAGCCAGCCGCGCAGCAGCGAAATATCCTGGTCCACGTAGATCAGCGGGCAATAAAAGCGCGCATCGCCACCGCCCGGCCTTGCCGCGATTTCGAGCACGACGATGGTCTCGCGGTACTGCGCGTACACGGGGTCGAGCAGCTCGCGGCCATCGTCACCACAGGCCTGCCAGTCGGCGAAGTGAACGCAGCCCTTGCCGGTGGCCGTGCCGAGCTCGGCCGGCACCAGCGCCGCACCAAGCGCGGCATCGAATTCGAAGGCTACGTTGACGAGCCAGCCGGCGTAGTGCCAGGGCGGTGCCTGCACAAGCGCGCTGCGGCCGGAGGATGTGAAAGGAGGCGTAAAAGATTGCGGCATCGGGTATGGACAAGTTCAAGACCGCCGCACGATATGGCCGCACACGCCGCCGCGTCTTGTACGCCAGTGATCCCGCTACGACAGATGACGGCGTTGTCCGACTCGCCCCACCCCGTCGGCAGACACAATGGCCGCCTCGGCCGAGACAAGCCGAACGAACACAACGAGAAGCTCCTGGCTCCGCACGATGACCCCGATGACCCGTATCTACCTGATAGAAGACAACCCCCTGATCGCCACCACGCTGACCGACGGGCTGCAAGAATTTTCCGAATGCAATGTGATCGGCACCGCCACCACCTCCGGCGCCGCCATCGACTGGCTCAAGAAAAACCCCGAAGGCTGGGACGCGGCCGTCATCGACATCTTCTTGGCCGAAGGCAACGGGCTCACCGTGGCGCAGTACCTGCAGGAGCACAAGTCACCGGCACAACGCACGGTGGTCCTCATGAACTACGCGACCTCCGAGGTGCGCGAAGGCGCGCTGTCCGCGGGCGTGGATGCGGTGTTCGACAAATCGCTGCAGCTCGAAGCCTTCTACGACTTCTGCAAGACGCTGAACATCTCGCCGCGCCGCTGAGGCGGCGGTCGCAAGCGCAGCGGTCCATCGCGGCACAATCGCCCGCGTGCCGACCTTCAAACACAGCCTGACTGCCGGCCTCGCGCTGGCGTTCGCCCTTGGTGCCACGGCCGAGCCGGTGCTACTCGTCACGTCGCCCGCCGCCTTGCAGGCCGCGGAAAGGTCTGGTGCAAGTTTTGCGCACTGGACCGGCGAGGCGCCGGGTAGCGACAGCATCGCCACCAACCAGGCCCTGATGCGCTCGCCCGCCTGGCGCTCCATCGCCGAGCCGCTGGGCGCCAGCCTCGCGGGCATCCAGCGGCGCGACAGGCAGGCCGGCGTCGGCATCTCGAAATATCCGCACCGGCTGTTCGACGCGCGCTGGCTTGCAAGCCCCGATGCCTTCTTCGAACTGGTGGGCGTCGCCAACCGCATGGACCGCCGGCCCTTCCAGAGCGGCGCATGCGGCGAGACACGGCTCGTGTACCGCCTGGCCTATCGCACGGCCGCGATGCAGTCGCGCCTGCCGATGACGGTCAACGTCGAGCTGCGCGGCGATGCGCCCGATGCCGATGGCAGTTGCGCGAGCACCGCGAAGCGCTGGCAACCGCCGCAAGCGTCGATGACCGACGAGGCGACAGGCCGCTGGCTGGTGTCGGCCGATGGTCCGCTGGCGCCACAGCGCCTTGCACTCGCGCGCATCGCGCAGGTCACGACCAACCTGCAGAGCGTGCGCTGGCCCTCGGCGGTGCGGCCCGATCTGGGCGGCCATGCCGAATACATGCTGCGCGCCTTCCGCTGGAATGCGGGCGCGAAGCGCTTCGACGTTGCGCCGCTGGAGAACACACCCGACATCGCAAAGCTCAAGGCCAACGCCCCGCTGCGCAAGGAGCTGCAGCAATGGCTGCAACAGCCCGCCAACCTGCGCGCGCTGGACGAGGCCACCTTGCAGATTCCCGAGAAGTTCCTCGCGACCGAAGCCGTCTCGGTCGCGCCGCGCGGGCTAGAACGGCTGGCGAACCGGCCCTTCGAGCAGCTCTTCGCGCCAGGCGAATGGCAGGCCGTTCAGGGCAGCCGAACGCTGCAATCACCGCAGGCGGTGCTGCGCCGCCTCGACGACCTGAGCTGCGCGGGCTGCCACCAGAGCCGCGCGGTCGCGGGCTTTCACCTGCTGGGCGTGGACCGGCGCGGCGCATCGCGCACATTCACCACCGGCAACGCGCTCGCGGTGCCGCACTCACCCCATGTGCAAGACGAACTGACACGCCGCGGTGCCTATGTGCGGGCCGCGCTGTCGACGCCACGGCCCGATCCGTTCCGCCCCCTGGCCGAGCCCGATGACGCGAACACCGTGGCCGAGAAGCCGACAGTCGGCGCGCGCTGCGAGCCCACCCGCATCACCGCATCCGCCAACCCATGGCTGGACCGCGCCGAGAAGCTGCCGCGCATCTCCTGCGAAGGCATGCTCTCCGTGTGCGAGAAAACCTCGGTCGGCTTCCCGGGTGGCATGTGCTCGGGCTCTTGCGATCCGAACGACAAGAACGGCACCTGCGGCGGCATCGCGATCCTCAGCGACTTCAACAGCTGCCTCGCCGCAAAGAAGCCCTTCGGCGAATGCCTGGCGAAGCACACACGGCCCGGCAATCTGCGCAGCTGCTCGGCGCAGCAACCCTGCCGCGACGACTACATTTGCGCGCAGGCCGAGGGCCAGCCCGAAGGGCGTGGCGCGTGCATACCGCCCTATTTCCTGTTCCAGATGCGGGTGGACGGGCACTCCTGACGGGCCGTCATTCGTTCGCGGTCGGGCGCATCAGCCAGGCCGAGACGGCAGCCACCACACCAAGCACCGCAACATAGATGCCCACCGGCACGATGCTCGAATACTTCGCGACCAGCGTGGCCGCGATGATCGGCGCCAGCCCGCCGCCAATGGCTGCCGCGAACTGAATGCCGATCGAGATGCCCGAATAGCGCAGCTCGGCCGGAAATTGCGCCGCATACAGGTTCGACTGCGGCGCGAACATCAACGGGTAGTTGATCGACAGTGCCACCACCATGGCCACCGTGTAGGCCGTGAGCGACCCGCTGCCGATGGCCTGGAACAGCGGCACCGCCATGATCGCCAGCAGCAGCCCGCCGAATACATAGAGCCGCCGCGCGCCCACCTTGTCGGCAAGCCAGCCGCTGGCCGGAATGGTGAAGACCATCACAGTCGAGCCAGCGATCAGCGCGTGCAGTGCATCGGCGCGAGAAAACCCGAGGCGGCTGGTCGCATACGAGATCGAGAACACCAGGATCGTGTAGATCAGCGTCACCTCGGCCAGCTTGCCGCCGATGGTCAGCAGCAAGGGCTTCAGGTGCGCCACCACGACCTCGCGCGCCGGCAGTGCCGCCGTCTTCTGGTGTACCTTGACCTGCATGAACTCGGGCGACTCCTGCACCTTCATGCGGATGAACACGCCCAGCACGATCAGCACCGCGCTCGCAAGAAACGGCAGTCGCCAGCCCCAGCTCAGGAAGCTGGCCTCGGGCAGTTGCGTGACCAGCGCGAAGGCGCCCGACGACAGCAGCACGCCAATGGGTGCGCCCATCTGCGGCATGCTGCCGACCAGCGATTTCCATTTGGGCGGCGCATGCTCCACCGCCATCAGCATCGCGCCGCCGAGCTCGCCGCCGAACGACAGGCCCTGCCCGATGCGCAGCAGCACCAGCAGCACCGCGGCCCACAGGCCGATCGATTCGTAGGTCGGCAAAAGGCCGATCAGCACGGTGCAGATGCCCATCAGCAGCAGGCTCAGCGTGAGCATCGACTTGCGGCCCAGCCGGTCGCCGTAGTGCCCGAAGATGATGCCGCCCAGCGGCCGGGCGAGCATGCCGCTGGCGAAGGTGCCAAAGGCTGCCAGCGTACCGACGGTGGGGTCGAAGTTGGGAAAGAAGAGTTTGTTGAACACCAGCGCCGCGGCCGTGCCGTAGGCAAGGAAGTCGAAGGCCTCGATGGCCGTGCCGACCATGGTGGCGGCGCCGATCTTCCACACGCTCTGGTGCTTTCGCTCCGCGGTAGCCGCTTGTGCCTGCAATGGCGAGGCAATGCTGTTCATGGCTGCTCCTGCGTGACCTGCCGCGCGAACATCGCGAAACTGGCGTTGACGATGCTGCGCTGCAGAAGGAAGTCATGCGACTCCTTCGCCAGCACCGGGTCCACCAGCTTGAGCCGCCCGTAGGCCGACTGCGCAATCAGCTGGTTGCGCGCCGCGCGCTCGATGAGCACCGACATGTAGAGCGACTCCTCGATGGTCGCCGTGGCGGCCAGGAAACCGTGGTTGGCCAGCAGCACGCAGCGCTTCTTGCCCAGGGCTGCGGAGATGATTTCGCCCTCGACGTCGGCAATCGGCAGGCCCGGCCACTCGGCCAGGAAGGCGCAGTCATCGAAGAAAGGCGTGGCGTCCATGTGGGCGATCTGCAGCGGCTCGCCCGTCATCGACAGCGCCGAGACGTACGGCGGGTGCGTGTGGATCACGCAGTTCACGTCGGGCCTGCGCCTGTACACCCACAGATGGAAACGCACCGCGGGGTTGGGCACGCCGCGGCCTTCGAGCACGCGCAGCGAATCGTCGATGCGCATGACCGACTGCGGGCGGATCTCGGCGAAGGCATGCGCGAGCGGCGTCGTCAGGAAGGTGCCGTCGGGCTGCCGCACGGTGACCTGCCCGGCCAGGGTTTCGGAATGCCCTTCCTTGGCGAGGATGCGGCAGCTGAGCGCGAGCTTCTCAGCCTCGCTCCAGTTGCCGTAGCTGAGGCCGTCGAGAGACGGCGCGGGGGTGTCGTGGGTTGCTCGGCTCGTATCGTTCACGCTGTGGCTCCTTTGCATCGGCGGGGTGCGGCCAATGTAAGAAGCGGTGCGCGGTTTGCTCTTGTGCGTGGGCGCACGCGGGTTGATCCAGCGTGCCAACTAGTGGAAAGTCTTAAGTCCTGCCCAACGGATGGCCGCCTAGACTGCATCCCGACTGCACCTGCTTGGCACGAAGCGTGCGGGCCAACGGCAGGAGCCCCACCCATGCACCACGACACAGCAGCATCCGACCTGAGCTTCGCGCCCTGCTTCCGCCCGTTCTATCCGGGCGACGTGCAGGGCTACTCGAATGCGCTCGATTCGCTGGTCTACCCCGGCGAACTCAGTGTGCAGGACAGCAACCCGCGCATGAGCCTCGAAGCCTGCCGGCTCGTGGGCGGCGGCCTGGCCATCAGCTTCACCTCGACGCCGCTGGCGGTTCGCCATGACACGGCGCTGGCCTCCACCGGAGGTATGGGCGGCACGGGCGACGTGCTCGCCATGATTGCCGTCGAAGGCGAAGGCACCGTCGACCAGGGCGGCCGGCGCATGCCCTTCCGCAAGGGCGACATCACCTTCCGCACCACACGGCTCCCCTCCACCTGCACGCTGACCGCGCCCGGCAAGCTGGTGATGCTGCGCCTGCCCTCCGACCGGTTCTTCGGCATCTATGCCGACCTGCACGACCGCTTCGTGCCCTCGATCGCGCAGGCGGATTCGCGCCTGGCCGAGGCCGCCCGCGCGCACATGGGCCATGTGTTCCCCGGTACGGCACAGGCTGCGCCGGCGCTGGCGTATTTTTCGGAGCAGTCGTTCGTTTCGCTGCTGGCCGCGACCTATTGCGAATCGATGGGCGAATCGGTCGCCGAAGACGCAGCCGACGGCAAGCGCCGCGAGCGCGACCGCTGGCAGCGGCTCGTGGCGTTCATCGAGGCGCACCTGGGCGATGCGGAGCTGTCGGTCGATGCGGTCTCGAAGGAGCTGGGCATTTCAAAGCGGCTCACGCACCGCCTGTTCGAGATGCAGCGCACGCAGTACGGCATGTACCTCAAAGTGCGCCGCCTGGAGCGCGCGAAGGAAGAGCTGCAGAACCGGCGGCTCGACCACCTGAGCGTTTCGGAGATTGCCTATCGCAACGGCTTCGGCGATGCGAGCCATTTCAGCCGTGCATTCAGCTGCCACTTCGGCACCCCGCCCGGCGCCTACCGGCGACAGTCCTGTCCTTGATCTTAGTATTCGGTCAAACAACACCAAGACCGAGGACTCTGATGGACATCTTCGAAAACGTGCTGGTCATGCTGATCGCCGCCTGCCTGCTGTTGCAGCTCTCGCGGCGCCTCGCACTGCCCTATCCGTCGATGCTGGCGCTGGCTGGCGTGTGCCTGGGCGCAATGCCCTGGGTGCCGCACATCAGCCTCGACCCGCATCTGGCGCTGGCGCTCTTCATCGCGCCTGCCCTCCTCGATTCAGCCTTCGACATCTCGCCACGCGAGCTGCGGCGCAACTGGATGCCGCTGATCTCGCTGGTGCTGGTGGCGGTGCTGCTGACCACTGCGGCGGTCGCATGGGCCGGCTGGGCCCTGGCCGGCCTGCCGCTGGCGGCCGCGATCACGCTCGGCGCCATCGTCGCGCCGCCCGACGCGGTGGCCGCGGCGGCGGTGATGCAGCAGTTCCGCATTCCGCGGCGCACGCTGTCGATCATCAACGGCGAGAGCCTGCTCAACGATGCTGTCGCGCTACTGGTGTTCGGCGTGGCGGTGTCGGCGGCCGGCGCCGCGCACGTGCCCATGACGAGTTCGCTGCCGATGCTGCTGGTCGCGGTGCCGGGCGGCGCGCTGGTCGGCTTCGCGTTTGCCAAGCTCAACATCCACTTCGGCTCGCCGCTCTTCGCGGGCACTCGCTCGGCCATCATCTTCCAGTTCGTGATGACTTTCGGCGCATGGATCGTGGCCGAGCGGCTGCACCTGTCGCCGATCATCTCGGTGGTCGCCTTCGGCATGACGCTGGGCCAGTACGCGCCCAAACGCCATGCGCCGCGCGACCGCGTGCACTCCTACGCAGTGTGGGGCGCGGTGGTGTTCACGCTCAACGTGCTGGCCTTCTTCCTGATGGGGCTGCAGGCGCGCAGCATTCTCGAGCGGCTTTCGGGGCCGCAGCTGGTGCATGCCCTGCAGTTCGCCGGCCTCGTGCTGGTGCTGGTCATCGCGGTGCGGGTGGCCTGGGTGATGCTCTACGGGGCTGCTATGCGTACTTACAAGGTGCGCCTGATCGCGCAGGGGCACAACGTTCCCGTGCCGTCGAAACGCATCGCGCTGCTGGTCGGCTGGTCGGGCATGCGCGGGCTGGTGACGATGGCCACGGCCTTCGCGCTGCCGGCGGATTTTCCGGGGCGCGACCTCATCGTGCTCAGCGCGTTCGCGGTGGTGCTGGGCACGCTGGTGATCCAGGGCTTCACCATCGGGCCACTGATCAGGGCATTGAAGATCGAGCCCGATGCATCGCTCGACAAGGAGGTGTCGCTCGCGCGCACCGCGATGATGGACGCGGCGCTGTCGGCCCTCGAGGCCGAAGAAAGCCGCGAGGCCGACGCCGTGCGCGACGAATACCGCGCGGCACGCGTGCTGGCGCAGGACGAGCGCCAGCCGCAGGCGAAGACGGCGCACGACCGGCTGCGCGCCGTGGCGATCCGCGCGCAGCGGCAGGCGCTCGAAGCACTGCGCCACAGCGGGCAGATCGAGGACGACGCCTACCACCAGCTGGAAGAAGAGATGGACTGGGCCGAGCTCAACGCCATTCCCGCAAACGACGTGCGCCTGCAGAGCGTCTAGAACCCTGCGCTCAGGATTCCTCGTACCACCGGTCCTTCGCCAACATCACCCGGTGGTGCCCGTGCCCCGAGGGCATCATCGGAAAGCAGTTCTCCTGCGCCGCCACCTGCACGTCGAGAAAGAACGGCCCCTGGCTCGCCAGGCATTCGGCAAGCGCGTCCTCCAGCTCGGCCGGGTCCGACACGCGCCGCGCGCCCCAGCCGAAGGCCTTGGCCAGCGCCACGAAATCGGGCAGCGCCTCGTTCCAACTGTGGCTCAGGCGGTTGCCGTGGTTCAGCTCCTGCCATTGCCGCACCATGCCCATGTAGCCGTTGTTGCACAGCACCAGCTTCACCGGCACGCGGTGCTGCACGGCGGTAGACAGCTCCTGGATGTTCATCAGCACCGAGGCATCGCCGCTCACGCACACCGTCAGCGCTTCGGGGTGGCCGATCTGCGCGCCGATGGCGGCCGGCAGGCCGTAGCCCATGGTCCCGGCACCGCCCGAGGTAAGCCAGTGGCGCGGGCTGTCGAAGCGCAGGTACTGCGCGGCCCACATCTGGTGCTGGCCCACGTCGGTCGACACGATGGCGTTGCGCCCGCCAATGGCGCGCTGCAGCGACGACATCAGCTGCTGCGGCAGGATCGAATCCTCCCGCGCCTCGAAGGCCAGGCAGTCTTCGGCACGCCAGCGCTCGATGCGCGCCCACCACGGTGCGAGGCGCTCGGGCGCGAAGCCCTCCGTTGGCAGCAGCGCCAGCAGGCCTTCGAGGATCACCTCGCAGTCGCCCACCATCGGCACGTCCACGCGCACCACCTTGTTGATGCTGCCGGGGTCGATGTCGATGTGGATCTTGCGTGCATGCGGGCAGAACTCGTCGAGCTTGCCGGTCACGCGGTCGTCGAAGCGCGCGCCGACGCACACCACGAGGTCGGCCTCGTGCATTGCGAGGTTGGCCTCGAGCATGCCGTGCATGCCCAGCATGCCGATGAACTTGGAGTCGGACGCGGGGAACGCGCCCAGCCCCATCAGCGTGAGCGTGCAAGGCGCGTGCAGCAGGTTCACGAGCTTCGCAAAGGCTTCGCACGCGGCGGGCCCCGAATTGACCAGCCCGCCGCCGCCATAGATGACGGGCCGGCGCGCGGTCGAGAGCAGGTCGGCGGCGCGCTGCATCATGGCCTTGGGCGGCAGCGCCGTGCGGCTCGTGCGCAGGGCCCGCAGCGGCGCCGGCTCGGGCGCATGGCCGAGGCGGTCGAGCTGGATGTCCTTCGGCACGTCGAGCAGCACCGGCCCGGGGCGGCCGGTGGTGGCGATCTCCAGCGCGCGGCGCACCAGCGAGGGCACGTCGTCGGCCGAGCGCACCTGCCGGTTCCACTTGGTCACCGAACGCGACATGCCCAGCGCATCGCTCTCCTGGAACGCCTGCGTACCGATGACGGCCGTCGCCACCTGCCCGCTGATGCAAAGCACCGGCACCGAATCGCTCATGGCGTCCAGCAGCCCGGTGATGGTGTTGCCCACGCCCGGCCCCGAAGTGACCAGCACCACGCCCACGCGGCCGGTGCTGCGTGCATAGCCTTCGGCCGCGTGCACGGCTGCCTGCTCGTGGCGCACCAGCACATGGCGCAGCCGCGGCTCGCCGTGCAGCGCGTCGTACAGCGGCAGCGCCGCGCCGCCGGGGTAGCCGAAGATGGTGTCCACGCCGCACTCGACCAGCGTGTCGAGCAGGGCTTCGGCGCCGTTGCGAATGCGCGCTGGCGTTTCCGGGTGAAGGGAGAGGGAGGGCGTGAGGGGTAGGTCGAGCAGTCGCATGCCGTCAATTCTTCCGGTTCGGGAGCAAAATATGCTTCTTTCTTTTGGCTCTTTAAGCTCGATTAATGAAAACCAATCGGCAAACACCCGGCGATAACGAAGGATCTTTTGACAAGACCGACCTGGCGATCCTGCGCGTGCTGCTGCTCGACTCGCGCAAGACCCTGCAGGAGATCGGCAACGAGGTCGGCCTGTCGCCCACCAGTTGCTGGACGCGCATCAAGAAGCTCGAGGCCTCCGGCGTCATCAAGCGCTACACGGTCGATGTCGATCCGGCCAAGCTCGGCTATCACGACTCGGTGATCGTGCAGGTCACGCTCGAAAGCCACACTGACGAGACCCTGTACGACTTCGGCCGCGTGCTCGCGACCATTCCCGAGATACAGGAGGCCTACCTGGTGTCGGGCGACTACGACTACTACATCCGCATCGCCGTGCGCGACACGCGCGACTACGAGCGGCTGCTGCGCGAAAAGCTCTACAAGATCCCGGGCATCCGGCACAGCAAGTCGCACTTCGTGCTGCGGGTGCTGAAGGAAACCAGCGTGCCCGTCATCTGAGGGCGCGAACGGGCCTCCTCAGAACCTCAGAACCTCAGAGCCGGATCAGTTCCACCCGCCGGTTCTTCGCCCGCCCGGCCTCGTTGTCGTTGGGCGCCACCGGCTCCGACGCGCCCGCACCGCGCGTGGTGAAGCGGCGCGGATCCACCCCGGCCTTCACCAGCACCGCGATCACCGCCAGCGCGCGGCGCTTCGACAGGTCGTCGTTGTGCTTCGCCTCGCCCTGCGCGTCGGTGTGCCCCACCACCGACAGCTTCAGCGGCGGGTTGCTGCGCATCAGCTTGGTCATTTCGTCCAGCGTGGGTTGCGACTCGGGGCGGATGATGTCCTTGTCCAGGTCGAACAGGATGCCGTAGAGATTGACGCGCCCCGTCTCCGCCAGGCTCTTCTGCATGGCCGTCGCGTCGACGAACACGATCTTGTTGTCTTCCATCGCCTTGCTCTCGACCACGCGCACGAAGGCGTGGTTGCCGACATCGGCGTTGTGCTCGGCCAGCGCAATGCTGGCGTAGACGGTGCCCGTGGGCCCGGTCTTCTTCGCAAGCAGATAGCGTCCGCTCACCGAAAAATAGTTGCGCGCATAGTCGCCGCGGCTGCCCAGGCGCGGCCACTCGGGGTCATCGAAGGCCAGCGCGAAGTCGTAGGGCGTGTTGGTGTCCACGCTGCCGGGCCGCGGCTTGTAGCACGAGGCATTGGCCGTGCCGCAGGTAAAAAGCACCTCGAAGCCCTTGGCCTTCAGGCTGGACTCGTAGTTGCGCTGCACTTCGAGCAGCGAGCGGTCTTTCGGCAGCCTGTAGAGATAGAGCGTCACCTTGCCCTCGACCTTGAGCAGGTCGGGCTTGCCGCCCGCCCAGTTCTGGAACGGCTCCTTGATGAGGCCAACCTCGTCGTAGGCGGCGGCCTTGTAGCCGTCGAGCACAGCGCCCTCGTAGCGGCCGACCAGCGGGTGGTCCTTGGCGGGCTCGGCGGCGCCCGTGGCGAGCGAAAGCAAGACCATGCTGGCGAGGCTGGCCAGGAATGCGAGCGTTTTCATCGGTGCATCGGGCAGAGTGCGGCAAGAGCGGCGACGCGCTCCATGCTAGGGAGCGAGGCCGCCGCTGTGCATTCGACGGACGGTCTATGCCATTCAAGAATTTGCGGCAAGTTGCCCGGTTTGGCCGGAAAGGCTGGGCGAGGACATAATTGCGCCCGCCCGCGTGAGCGGGAGTCTGGGCTCGTCAAAAGATGGCTACAGCACGGTGCCGGCAATCGTCCGGCGCATTCACAGCACGAGAAAAGTGATTTCCAAGGCAGAAGCGATCTATGAGGCTAGGCAGCAAAGGCTGTTGGCGAATCAGCCGGTGGATCGCAAGGCTTTGGCTGGCCCTGCCGCTGGCCTTCCTGTCTTTTGCGTACGCCGATGAACTCCCGGCGGATGCGGTGCCGCAGCACGACGGCCCTGTCCATATCACGCAGGCCGAGTTGCTCTCGGTTTCCGGCACGGGCTATTCCGCACCTCCGCGGCATATCGTGGATGCCGCGCTGCCAACCGATGGCTGGAAGACGATCAACCTCCCCTACACAGCCCAGCGCGAACTGGTGCCCGATGCGTCGAGCGGCGAGCGAACCGTCACCGACTGGTACCGCATCGAACTGTCCGGGCTGACGCCGAAGACGCAGCAGCAGCTTCTGTACCTCCCGCGCTGGAAAACCCTGGGCAACATCGCGGTGTACGGCGACGGCGTACTGCTCTATCAGTCGCATGGCAGCCCCATCCACAACGGCTACAACCATCCGCTCCTGCTGCCGTTGAACGCGACCGCCAATACGCCCGCCCCGGCATCTGTGCTGATTCGCGTCGACCGCCTGCGCAACAGCGGCAGCGGCTTTTCGACCCTGTGGGTGGGCGACGAGGAATCGCTGAGCTGGCGCTACCAGATCCGCCAGTTGCTGCAGGTGCAGTTGCCCTTCATGGGCAGCGCCGCGTTCCTGGCGGTTGGTGCATTCGCGTTCGCGGTGTGGCTGTTCAAGAGGCGCGAATCGCTCTACCTGCTGTTCTTTGCCATCTCGGCGCTCGCCTTCCTGCGCACGCTTCACTACTACGCGGGCGGCAGCTTCATCCCGATCTCGGACGACTGGTTCGAATGGATGACCGTGGCCAGCCTGCTCTGGCTGATCGTCCTCATCCACCTGTTCTTGCAGCGCCTGCACCTGCAGCCATCGCCCTGGCTGACCCGTGTGTCGGTGACCCTGGCGCTGGCCTGCAATATCGCAACGCTGCCCCATGTGTCGACGGAGATCGTCAGCCTCTACCTGTTCACGCCCCTGCTCAACCTGATGGTGCTGCCCGTCGCGGTGACGATCTTTGCGGTGAACCTGCGCAAGGCGCTGCGCGCGCAACTGCCCGAGGGGCGGCTGGTGGCTGGCTGGACTGTCTTCGCCGTCGCCTTCACTTCCTACGACGGGCTCCTGCAGAACAACCTGGTCAGCCCGGAGGCCGTGTACACCTCTCCCTACGCCATCATCAGCCTGTTCTTCGTCTTCTCGTACATCATGTTCCAGCGCTACACGGGCGCGTTCGCCGAGGTGGCCCGGCTGAACAAGGGCCTGGCCCAGCGCCTGCAGGCGCGCGAAGCCGAGCTGGAGCAAAGCTACCAGCGGCTGCGCGTGATCGAGAACCAGCACATGCTCAATGCCGAGCGCCGCCGCCTCATGCAGGACATGCACGACGGGTTGGGTTCGTCGCTGATCAGCGCCATCCGCTCGGTAGAGCGAGGCGCCATGAGCGAGGCCGAGATTTCCCGCGTGCTCAAGGGCTGCATGGAAGACCTGAGGCTGGTGATCGATTCCATGGAAAACGTGGAAGCCGACCTGCTGCTCCTGCTGGCAACCATGCGCTTTCGCCTCGCGCCGCGCATCGAAAGCGCCGGCATCACGCTGCAATGGGAAGTGCAACCCGTGCCCACGCTACCCTGGCTGGACCCGGACGGCGCGCTGCACATCCTGCGCATCGTGCAGGAATGCGTGGCCAACGTGCTGCGCCACACGCGGGCCACCATCATCTGCGTGAGCACCGCGACAGTCGATGAAGGCGTGAACGTGGTGATCGAAGACAACGGCGAAGGCTTCGACGTGGAAGAGGCCCTGCGCCGAAGCGGACGGGGGCTGCGCAACCAGCAGCGGCGCGCGCAGGTGATTGGTGGCAAGGTGAGCTGGCAGTCCGGCAGCGCTGGAACGCGCTTCACGCTGTGGCTGCCGCTGCACCGCAAGGCCGAAACCGACAAGGCCATAAGCGCTTTCTGAGCCCGCCTTCCGAGCCCGGCTCAGAGGCTCGCAACAATCTGCTCGCGCAGCCACTTGTGCGCCGGGTCGCGGTGCCGGCGCTCGTGCCAGAGCATCGCCATCTCGTAGCCGGGCACCTCGAGCGGCGCCTCCACCACACGCAGCCCGGTCGCGCCGCGCGCCAGCCGCTCGGGCAGCATCGCGACCATGTCGGTGCTGGCAAGCACCGACATCATGAAGAGGAAGTGCGGCACCGACAGCGCCACGCGCCGCGTCAGGCCCTTCTCGGCCAGCGCTTCGTCCGTTGGCCCAGCGAAGCCGCCGCCGGCTAGCGACACCACCACGTGCTCCAGCGCGCAGAACTGCGCGAGCGTCGGCCGGCGCTTCAGGCGCGGATGGCCGGCGCGCCCGACGAGCACGTAGCGTTCGTGGAAGAGCACCCGCGCATGCAAGCCACGCGGCGCGCCCACGCTGGTGTGGAAGAAGAGATCGATCTCCCCGCTCTCCAGCTGCCGCGCCATGCGCGATGGCACCGCCTCCACCACGGCCAGCCGCGTGTGCGGCGCCGCGGCACGCAGCCCGGCCAGCGCCGGCAGCAGGATGGCCGACTCGGCATAGTCGGCTGCCGCAACGCGCCAGGTGGTGGTTGCCTCTGCGGGGTCGAAAGGCTTCGTGGGCGCCACCGCGCGGCCCAGCGATTCAAGCGCCTCGCGCAGAGGCTCGCGCAGTTCGTCGGCGCGCGCGGTGGGCCGCATGCCGCGCTGCGCGGGTACCAGCAGCGGGTCGTCGAACGCTTCCCTCAGCTTGGCGAGCTGCACGCTCACCGAGGGCTGCGACAGGTTCAAACGCTCAGCTGCACGCGTGACGTTGCGCTCGGCCAGCAGCGTGTCAAGCGTGACCAGCAAGTTCAAATCGAGGCGGCTGAAATTGTTCATGGCAATTCCTGGGATTCAGACTATTCATTTCCAATATATCGCCACGAGGCCTAACCTGCGGACATCTTCATTCGACCTCTTGTAAAACCGTGAACATCCTTCTGGTACTTGCCCACCCCGAAGCCGCCTCGCTCAATGGCGCGCTCCATCGCTTCATGCTCGAACGCCTAGTGGCTGCGGGCCATTCCGTACGCGTGTCCGACCTGTACGCCATGCGCTGGAAGCCCGCACTCGACGCCGACGACTTCCCCGCACGCGACACCGCCGCGCGCTTCGACCCCGTGCTCGATTCGCTTCATGCGTTCGAGGCCGGCACGCAAACCGCAGACATCGCCGCCGAGCAGCAAAAACTGCTGTGGGCCGATGCCGTAGTCCTGCAGTTCCCGCTGTGGTGGTACTCGATGCCCGCCATCCTCAAGGGCTGGGTCGAGCGCATCTACGCCTATGGCTTTGCCTACGGCCTCGGCGAGCATTCAGACACGCACTGGGGCGATCGCTTCGGCGAAGGCGTGATGGCCGGCAAGCGCGCGATGCTGGTGGTGACGACCGGTGGCTGGGCATCGCACTACGCGCCGCGCGGCATCAACGGGCCAATGGACGACCTGCTCTTCCCCATTCACCACGGCATCCTCTACTACCCCGGCTTCGATGTGTTGCCGCCGTACGTGGTGCATCGAACGAACAAGGTCGATGAGGCTGCTTATGCGCGCATCACCGAGGAACTGGGTCAGCGGCTCGACACGCTGTTCGCGACCGACCCGATTCCGTTCCGCCGGCAGAACGCCGGTGACTACGAGATTCCCGCGCTCACCCTGCGGCCCGACATTGCGCCGGACCAGTCAGGGTTCGCAGTGCACCGCACGCCACGCGCAGTGTGAAGCGCTCGGCCACCTAGTCAGCGCATAGGTTCTGCTTCGTTGACAGGCGTCGCTCGGCTGGCGCTCCGGACACGGCCAATAAGAATCGCGACGGCCGGCGGCAGCACCAGCCAGAAGCCCGAATACGGCATGAGCAAGACGCCCGCGCCAGCAAGTGTCAATATGCCAATGGCCACACTGAATGGCACGCGAAGGTCGGCGCGTTCCAGTGCGTCCACCACCATGCCGAACAGAAATAGCAACACCCCGAACAAAGTGAACCATGCGGCTTTGCCGCGCGGGGGGGAGCCAAGGACACCGTTATAGACGCCCATCTGCAGCAGTTCGAGGCCTTCCTGCTTGAACATCACAAAGGCCAGTGCTGTGTGCAGTACCGCCACCACCATGAACCAACGACCGATCCAGCGTTTCATTCTTCGAGCTTCTTGGACAGAGACGGATGATTGTGCTCAGCCCGGAGATCTCGACGATGGCTCCGCGATTCAGATCCATGGATAGAACGCCGACTATTCCCGAATTCCCGCCCTCACCCTGCGCGAAGACATCGCGCCGGGCAAGACGGGCTTTGGGGTGCATTCGGCTTAAGGCAGTACCGGATTGGCGACCGCGTTGGCAATAGCCGCATCGGCATCCACACGCAGCATGAAGCGCTTCGCCACCAGGTCATTGGCAGCCGTGGTTACTGCCGCGACGTAGCCCGCCTGATCCACATAGCGCTCCTGCAGCGACGGGCGCGGGTCGCTTCCGCGCAGCGCCGCCGTCTTGGCAAACGCAAAGTACGACCCGAACAGGCCGGCCTGGTCGATGCGGCCGGGCTGGTTCGTGTAGTTCCAACCGGTGTTCGTGCCCAGCGGCACGGCGACGTCCAGGCTGCGGATGCCTGCGAGGTCGTTGCCGTCCGCATCTACCTGCGGCACCAGGATCGCATAGTCGCGGCCCAGGTAGGCCGGCGGCACCTGCGCGGCGATGCCGCTCTCGTCCTGCGGCCTGTAGTTGGGGCCCCAGTCCAGCAACGAATAGGTATTGACCAGCCCCGTGTAGCTCACGCCCGGAATCGCCGGAAACTTGACCTGCTGTAGCCGCACCAGCGTGGTGTCTGCCAGCTTCGGCACCTGGCTGTCGGGCGGCGTGGTGCCCTTGACGACCCAGTCTTCGAGGTTCTGGTACAGCGCACGCACGACCGGGATCACGCCAGCATTGCCGTTGGTCGCATACAGCGCCCCTGCGCTTGCGCCCGACAGCGACGGGAGGCCCAGCAGATGGTGCGTGCTCGCGTAGTAGTAGATGCGCGCGTTGCCGGGCTGCACGAGGTCGGTCGTGCCCCAGGCATCGGTCAGCAGCGGCGAGCCCTGCAGGGTCCAGAACTCGGTGCCGCTGAAGCCGATGAAGAGCTTGGGACAGGTGCCGCTCGCCTCACAGCGTGACAGGATGCCGCCGCGCCGCTGCGCCACGTCGTCCACGTAGTCCTTCGAAAGGCCGCGCGTGCCGGCCTGGCCGAAGGCCGTGTGGTCGGCGCGCACGCCACCGCCGCCACCAGGAATCGAGAAGCGCATGTTGATGTTGGTCTGACGCGCCGCAATTTGCGCGAACACGCCGTCGAACACCTTCTGGCCCGCGCGGTCCTCGTTGAAGCCGAGATGCACGAAGGTCTTCATGAAGTTGCCGCATTGCGAGACGCCCGAGGCGATGGTGTTCTTGATGGCGGCGGCCACCGGGTTGGCTGTGCCCGCCGCATCGCTCGCGTCGCGGTGGAAGAAGGTGATCATGTCGCGCAGCGCCGCGAGGCCGAGGCCCATGACCTTCGGGTCTTTCGCGATGTAGACCAGCTCGTACATGTAGGCCGGGTCCCATTTGTCCTTGAGGCAGACGTTTGTCTCGTCGGGCGTGCCGGGGAACGGCGTGGTGGCACTGCACTTCGCAAACTTCCATTCGCTCGCGGGAATGAGCTGGCGCGCGTCGCCTTCGTTGATGCGGCGAGTGAGCACATAGCCGGGCTTCGTGTTGTCGAGGCTCGCGGTGGCATAGGCCTGCATCGCCGCATTGAACGGGCCGCCCGGCAGGGGCAGTGAATCGTTGTTCGCAGCGGTAGGCAGCAGCTCGGCGCGATAAGTGCCGGTGATGCTGCTGCCATCGGCGTTCTTCGCGACCGGCACCTTCAGCGTGAGCTTGCCGGGCGCGGCCGGCACGTCACCCTGCCAGGCGGCCGTCAGAAAAACGTAGCCGCGCGAGGCAAAGTACGGATCGAGGCTCACGATGTTGCCGCGGTTCGGCGCGTCGTAGCGCAGCACGCCGCTGGCCTTGGTCATGTCCTTCGGCTTGAAGAGCACGAAGTCGGAGGTGTACTCGACCTTGCCGTTGGCGTTGAGCGGCGCGAGCGACAGGTCCTGGATGATGGCGTTGCGAGCGTCCTTCGGATCGACCTCGCCAGTGAAGGTGCCGCTGATCTTCTCGTAGGCGCCCACGCTGCCGAAGGTGCCGGGCACGTCTTCGGTCGCGGTAATGGCGAGCTTGTACCTGGGCGCGGTGGCAGTCACGGGTGGTGTGGTGGGCGTCGTGGTGGTGGGTGGTGGCAGCAGCACGCCTCCTCCTTCGCTTCCACCGCATGCGCTCAGAAAAAGGGCGGCCGAAGCCACCGTGGCAGCCCAAAGGCTCCAGCGTTTCATGGTTTGTCTCCTTCGTTGTGTGTCTTGTCGCGTTGCGGCGCCGGTCCCCGCTACGGCGCGCGGGCTACTCGGCCTCGATGCCAGCCGACTTCACGATGCGGCCCCACTTCTGGGACTCGTTGGCCTGGAACTTCGCAAGTTCCTCGGGCGAGGTCGTGAACACCTCGGTGCCGGTCGGCTCGTAGAACGCTGTCTTTGCAGCCTCGCTCCTCGCAGCCTTCACCAGCAGCTCGTTGAGCCGCTTGACCACGGCCGGCGGCGTCTTCGCGGGCGCATAGGCCGCGAACCAGTAGCCCATTTCGTAGCCCTTCACGCCGGCTTCGGAGATGGTGGGCACGTCGGGTGCGAGCGGCGAGCGCGCCGAGCTGGAGATGCCCAGCGCGCGCAGCTTGCCGGCCTTGACCTGCGGCAGGCCGGTGGCCGTGTCGGTGATCATCATGTTGATCTGGCTGCCCAGCAGGTCGGTCACGGCGAGCGTGTTGCTCTTGTAGGGCACGTGCAGCAGTTTGATGTCGGCCATCTGCTGCAGCAGCTCGCCCGCCATGCGGCTCGACGAGCTACCGCTGCCGAAGCTGTACTTGCCCGGCTCCTTCTTTGCGAGCGCGATGAACTCGGCCACGTTCTTCGCGGGGAACGAGGGGTTCACCACCATGATCTGCCCGCCCTTGCCGAGCGCGGCGATGGGCGCGAAGTCTTTCACCGGGTCGTAGGGCAGCTTCTTGAACAGGTGCTCGTTGGCCGCGTGCGTGGTGTTGGTGGTGATGAGCACCGTGTAGCCGTCAGCGGGAGCCTTGGCCACGTTCTGCGAGGCGATGAAGCCGCTGGCGCCGGCCTTGTTGTCGATGATGACGGCCTGCTTCGTCTCCGCCGCGATCTGGTTACCGAGCGCACGCGCGATCTGGTCTGTGGCGGTGCCGGCCGCGAAGGGCACGACGAAGGTGATGGATTTCTCGGGGAAGGCATCCGCATGGCTCAGCAATGGCATCAGAGCCAGTGCGGCGGTCAGCACGGTGAGGGGAAATCGTTTCATTTTTTTGTCTCCGGATCGAATGGATAAAGGGGGAAAGAGAAAGCCTCCGCTACGGCCCGGCCAGCAACGGTACAAGCGCGCGAGGCACGCGAACAGGCATGTCGAGCAGCAGGAAGGACAGCGCCTTGCCATGCGCGTCGAGGTTCAGCGCATCGTTGACGCCGCCGTCCAGCACAGCGTCGAGCACGAAGTTCATCGCGTGCAGCTTCGGCATCACGAAGCGCTGCACCTGCGACGGTGCGCGGTGGTGGAACTGCGCAGCGACGCGCTCGGGCGTGAGCTGCTCGACCAGCAAGGGATAGAGCTCCGCATGCCAGGCGATGACGCTGATGTTGGAACGGTCGCCCTTGTCGCCGGTGCGGCCATGGGCGGCGCGGTACAGCGGCACTTCGATGGTGTCGGTGGTGATGGTGTTCATGCCAGGGCCTCCTCGCCGAGCAGTTCGAAGCGCACCGGCACCGCCTCGCGCGGCAGCAGGCACGACAGCGTGTTGAGCCGCGGCGTGAGCGCGGTGCGCACGCCGCCGCCGCCTGCCGGGCCGCAGGTGTAGAGCGCCATGACCTCACGCGCCAGTCGTTCGGCCTGCGCGCGTTCGGCATGCGTGGCGGCGACGCGCAGGCGAACGTCGCGCAAGCCGGCGTCAGGTGTATCCGCCAGCGCACGGCCCGCGTCGTCGCCCAGGATGCTCAGCGCGCCGATCAGGTCCACGCGCAACGCGAATCCGTCGAGGCGCTTGCGCAGCACGTCCGCTGCAAGCCGCGCACGGGCCTCGGCGCGCGGGCCCGCATAGGAGATCTCGCCCTCGGCCAGCCAGCCGCCTTCATGGCAGACATTGACCTTGTAGCGGCCCGGCCGCGCATGGCCGCGCACGCCGGAGAGCGCAACACGATCCGCACCGGGCAGCGCGTGCACTTCGGCGTCGGCAATGTCGGCGACCACGTCGGGCGTCAGGTAGGCCGCAGGGTCGTGCACTTCGTAGAGCAGCTGCTCCTTCACCGTGGCTTCGCTCACGAGGCCACCGGTGCCGTCGGCCTTGCCTATGGTGCAGCGGCCGTCGGTGTCGATCTCTGCGATGGGGAAGCCCACCGCTTCCAGCCCCGGCACGTTCTTGTAGCCCGGGTCGGCGAAGTAGCCGCCACACACCTGTGCGCCGCACTCGAGCAGATGCCCCGCCATGGTCGCGCGGCCCAGCCGGGCCCAGTCATCGGCGCGCCAGCCGAAGTGCGACATGGCCGGGCCAACGGTGAGCGACGGATCGGCCACGCGGCCGCACACCACGATCTGCGCGCCCGCATCGAGTGCGGCGGCAATCGGCTCGGCGCCGATGTAGGCATTGGCGCTGACCATGCGCAGGCCTTCCATCTGCGCACCGAGCGCTTCGTTCAGCAGCTCGCGGTGTTCGGGCCCGGACAGGTCGTCGCCCTCCACCACCGCGATGCGCGGCGCGCTCGCGCCCAGTTCGCGCGCCATGCGGGCAATGTGCCGGGCGGCGGCGCGCGGGTTGGCGGCACCGAAGTTGCTCACGATGCGGATGCCATGCGCCAGGCAACGCGCGAGCACGGGCCGCAGCATGTCGTCGAGCAGCGGTTCGTAGCCTGCGTCGGGGTTGTCGCGGCGGCGCAGTTGCGCCAGCGCAAGCGTGCGCTCGGCCAGCGTCTCGAAGATCAGGAAGGCGCGCAGCCCCTGAGGGCCGCCGGCCAGCCGCGCGATCAGCGTGTCGACCACCGGCCCGGCGGCGTCGGTGCGGTCACCCGAGAAGCCGGCGGCGCAACCTATCAGCAGCGTGGGCGGATCAATGGAGTTCATTGCCGTGCACTGTAGGCAGCGATCGGTCATCCGTAAAATCGGAAATACGGATCGATTGATCCGCTTTTCAAATAAAAAGAGAGACATGATGAGAAAGACGCCCGACCTCTCCACGCGACAGCTGCGCGCCTTTCTCGCGCTGGCAGAGCACCGCAACTTCACGCGCGCGGCGCAGAGCAGCCATCTCTCGCAGCCCGCGTTCAGCGCGCTGATCCGCACGCTCGAAGACGCGGTCGGCACGCGCCTGTTCGACCGCGACACGCGCAGCGTGCAGCTCACGCCCGAAGGCCGGCTGTTCGAGGGCTCCGCGCGCCGGCTGCTCGACGACATGGGCAGCGCCATGGGCGACCTTGCCGACCACGTGGAGCGCCGCAAGGGCCGCGTGCGCGTAGCCGCCCTGCCCTCGCTCGCGGCTGGCTGGCTGCCCACCGTGTTCGCCGAGTTCATGCAGGCCTGGCCGGGCATCCGCATCGACCTGGACGACGCGCTGTCCGACGCCTGCATTGCGCTGGTGCGCAATGGCCAGGCCGACTTCGCGCTCGCCGCCTCGGGCGCCGGCGGCACGGCCGACAGCGACCTGCGTGCGCGCAAGCTCTGCACCGACCGCTTCCACCTCGTGTGCCGCGCCGACCACCCGCTGGCGCGCGAGTCGCGCCTCACGGTGAAGAAGATCGCGCCCCACCCCTTCATCCAGATGGCGCGCAACAGCAGCGTGCGGCAGGCGCTCGACGCGGCGCTGCATCCGCAAAGGCTGAACGCTGTGTTCGAGGTGGAGCACCTGGCCACTGTGATGGGGCTGGTCGAGGCCGGGCTGGGCATCAGCGTGGTGCCCGCGCTCACGCTCTTCCACTTCCAGCGCGAGACGCTGGTGACGCGGCCGCTGCCCCTGCCTTCCCTCACGCGCACGCTCTACATGGTGCAGCGGCGCGAAGGCAGCCTGTCGGTGGCGGCGCAGACGCTGCACGACCTGATCGTCGCACGGCTGGGGTCGCTGCGGTTGGATTGACGCCGAGCGCCACGCGAGCGCCCAGCCATGCCGAAAAACTATATCTCCCAGTGCGAACGCGATCTTGCCGGGGGCTGACCCACGGGCAATAGTTCGGGTCAGCGGCGCGCAAGGCCGCACGCAAGTTCAATAAGGAGACACATGAGACATTCCCGTCGCGGCTTCGTCGGCCTGATGCTGACCCTGGCCGCCGGCCTGCGCGCATCGCCCGCGCTGGCCGCCCCCTTGTCTTCCCGTCCGATCCGCCTGATCGTGCCCTTCGGTGCCGGTGGCGTGGCGGACCTGGTCGCACGCAGCGTGGCCCAGAAGATGTCCGAGTCGATGGGCCAGAGCATCGTGGTCGACAACAAACCCGGCGCGGGCGGCGTGGTGGCCTCCGACACCGTGGCCAAGGCGCCGCCTGACGGCCACACGCTGCTGCTGATGTCCAACGGCAATGCCGTGAGCGTGGGCCTGTTCAAGTCGCTGCCCTACGACACGGTGAAGGACTTCGCGCCGATCTCCACGCTCGGCTACTTCGACATGGCGGTGCTCACAGCGAGCAACAGCAAGTTCAAGACATTCGCCGACCTCGTGGCTCACGCCAAGGCCAATCCGGGCAAGCTCAACATCGGCACCATCAACGTTGGCAGCACGCAGAACCTGGCAGGCGAGTTGCTCAAGACCTCACTCGGCATCGATGCGCAGGTCGTACCCTTCAACGGCACGCCGGCTGTGGTCACGGCGCTGCGTGGCGGGCAGGTTGATGTGGCGGTGGAAATCCTCTCGCCTGTTCTCTCGCAGATCGAAGGCAAGGCGCTGCGCGCGCTGGCTGTCATGGGCGAGAAGCGCTCTCCCAGCCTGCCGGACGTGCCGACCGTTGCAGAGAGCGGCACGCCGGGCTTCCAGGTTGCATCATGGAACGCGCTGGCAGCGCCCGCGAAGACACCACCCGACGTGATCGCCCGCCTGAACCAGGAGGCCCGTGCAGCCCTGGCTTCGCCCGAAGTCATGAAGCGCCTGCAGAACCTCGGCGTGGAGCCGCGTAGCAGCACATCGCAGGAACAGGCGCGGCTGCTGGAAAGCGAAATCCAGCGTTGGTCGGCCGTGATCCAGCGCGCCGGCATTCCCAAGCAGTAAGCAGCAGTGAACGACATCTTGAAAACCATCGCCCCACCCCACTCAAACCCGAGCCGCCCCGCGTTCCGACTGCCAGCCGGCGCCTGCGACGCACACTGCCATGTGTTCGGCCCCGGCGACGTGTTTCCGTATTCGGACAACCGCCGCTACACGCCGCCCGATGCGCCGGCCGCAAAGCTGCGCGCCCTGCACGAACTGCTGGGCATCGAGCGCGTGGTGCTGGTGCAGGCCAGCGTGCACGGCCACGACAACCGCGCCATGCTCGACGCCATCGCGCAATCGCCCGACACCTATCGCGGCGTGGCCATGGTGGGTGCGGGCGTCACCGATGCCGAGCTCGCCGCGCTGCACAAGGCCGGCGTGCGCTCGGTGCGCTTCAACTTCGTGCAGCACCTGGGCGGCGCGCCCGACCTGCCCACAGTGCTGCGCATGGCCGAGCGCATACGGCCGCTGGGCTGGCACCTGGTGTTGCATCTGGACGCGGATGACCTGTTGACCTACCGCGCATTCCTCGACACGCTGCCGGTGCCCTTCGTCATCGACCACATGGGCCGCACGATGGTCGAGCACGGCCTCGGCCAGCAGGCCTGCGAGATGATGCTCGAGCTGATGCGCGACGAGCGCGCGTGGGTCAAGGTGAGCGGTGCCGAGCGCATCTCGCAGACCCTCTCGAGCCAGGGGCAGCCTTATGCAGACGCCGTGCCCTTCGCGCGCCAGTTGATCGAGGCCGCACCCGATCGCGTGCTGTGGGGCACCGACTGGCCGCACCCCAACGTGCGCGAAATGCCCGACGACGGCAAGCTCGTTGATCTGCTGCCGCTGTTCAGCGACGACCCGGCGCAGCTTCGCAAGCTGCTGGTCGACAACCCGACCCGCCTGTACTGGTACGACTGAGCGCCGCCCGCGCTTCGTACACACCACCGACACCGCTCCCCATGCCACGGCGCAACCGTGGCGTGCGGACGCGCGCGCCTGCGCCCTTGCAGGCTACGAATCACAACGAGGAGACAGACGACATGAGAAGACTTTCGCGCCTTCAGGCCCTTTCGCTACGCACACTACCGGCGCTTGCGCTTTGCACCGCCACGCACCCCATATGGGCGCAGTCCGCCGCAGATGCTGCGGGCAGCGTGCAGATCTACGGCCTGCTCGACGCCTTCGTCGGATCGATGCAGCGCAGCGACGAGCCCGGCCGCACCAAGCTGCTCGGCAGCGGTGGCATGACGACGGCCTACTGGGGCGTACGGGGCAGCGAAAGCCTCGGTGACGGACTGCAGGCGCAGTTCGCATTGGAGAGCTTCTTTCAGACCGACTCCGGCACCTTCGGGCGCAACAGCACCGACCCGTACTTTTCGCGGAATGCGTGGGTAGGCCTGGCGGGCGGTTTCGGCCAGCTGTCGCTCGGCCGGCAGACCAATCCGATGTTCGTGGCCAGCGGCGCCTTCAACCCGTTCGGCGTATCGCTGCAGTTCTCGCCCGTCATGCTCCACACATGGCAGCCCACGTACAACCGCGCCGTGCTCGGCGACAGCGTGTGGAGCAACGCCATTCAGTACACCTCCCCCACCTTCGCCGGCTTGCGCGCCAGCCTGCTCTACGGCATGGGCGAAGTGCAGGACCGAGAAGGCATCCGCAACCTGAACCTGACCCTCAACTATGCGGCGGGGCCCTTTGCCGCCGTGGTGTCAGTGCAGCAGGCCAAAACCGGCCCTGGCTTCACCACGACCATCGGCCGGCAGGGCGCTGCGCTGGTCGGCGCCTCCTACGACTTCAAGGCCGTGCAGTTGTACGGCCAGCTGCAGCGCACCCGCACGCCCGACATCCGTACCACAGCAAATACCGCGCAGCTGGGTGCAGCGGTTCCTGTGGGTGCGGGGCGTTTCCTCGCCTCGGTGGCACGCACCGAGCGCAAGGTGACGGGCGCCGCCGAAACACACCGCACCACCTGGGCGGCCGGCTACGACCACTTTCTGTCAAAGCGCACCGACCTGTATGCGGTCTACATGCGAGACCGGCTGACCGGTTTTGGGAACAGTGGCAGCGTGGGCCTAGGCGTGCGTCATCGCTTCTGAGCCGCACCAGTCACAGCGTTGGCGCCGAGATGCTGCTGCACGAGCTCGCGCAGCAGTTCGCCCATGGCCCGCTGCGTGCGCGTGACCGGCCGCTGCGAACTGGTCGCCAGCGCCAGCCGGCTGCGCAGGCCGGGCTTGACGATGGGCCGGATCGCATAGCGCTGCGATCGCCCGGCAAGGGTGACCGCATTGCGCGACAGCACGGCGTGGCCGGCACCATCGGCCACCAGCGCGAGGATGGCCGGAACGCCGTCGATCTCCAGCGCGATCTGTGGCCGCCGGCCAATGGCGGCAAGCTCCGCCTCGACCAGCATGCGGATCGCGTTGGGCCGGGTCGGAATCACAAGTTGCTGCTCGGCCAGCTGATGCAAGGCCAGTGGTGCGCCACGACGCGCGGGCCCAGTGCCCTTGGTCGCGCTGACCAGAAACAGGTCTTCCTCCAGCACCGTCTCGCTGTCCACGTCAGGCGAAGGCTGCGGGTTGTAGAGCAGCGCAATGTCGAGCCGGCCGGTGAGCAGCGATTCCTGCATCGCGGTCGAAAGGTTCTCGGTGATCGACAGCGCCGCATCGGGCAGCCGCTCGCGCACGGCCCGCACCAGCGGCACCGTCAGCACGCCGGCCACGCTGGGCGGCAGGCCGACGGCGACCCGCCCGGCCAGCGCATCTCGCATGAGGCTCATGTCTTCCCTCGCCCGCTCGACCTGGTGGAGGATGCCGCGGCCATGCTCCAGCAGGCGCTTGCCGGCATCCGTGGTCACCACGCCGCGGCCGTTGCGCACCAGCAGGTTCTGCCGCAGTTCCACTTCGAGCTGGCGCACCTGGCGGCTCAGCGCAGGCTGCGCGATGTCGATCACGTCCGACGCGCGGGTGAAGCTGCCGAGTTCGGCCACGCGGATGAAGTACTCCAGCTGTTTCAGGTCCATGCCCTGAGGCTATCGACATAACCGATTGCGAGCTATGCGTGTTTGTTCTATCCGGGTGCCGGAACCGCTGGCGCTGTGCCCTTCGGCGGCTGTCGCGAAGTAGCGGCTCAGGCTGCGGCGTTCGCCGCCATCGCAGCTTGCGCAGTCGGGTTCGGCGTGGGCTCGCCGATCTTGCGCAGCGTGTTGCGGTCGGTGTGGCTGAAGGGCTCGGGCTTTCCGAGCACGCTGAGCACCGTTTCCAGCTCGTACGACCAGCTGCCGTCGTCGTGGATCGTCACCTGAATGCTGTAGCGCAGTGTCTTGAACGCATGCTCCAGGAACGGATTGGCCACGATGCCGTTGGTCTCGCCGCCGCGCACCGCTTCGAGCCTGAAGCTGCGGTCGCCGGCCTTCGCGTGCCCCGTAGCTATGGCCGTGAGCCCGCGCGGGATCGACAGTGTCTGGATCAGCGCGCCCGTGGCGGGCTCCCACAGCCAGTAGCCGACCTGATCGTGAAAAGTCTCCACGTCGTCGGGCTTGACGATGCGCAAGTGGTAGCGCAGCCCGTAGAAGATCTGCGGCCCGTTGGTCTGCGCGTCGATGGGCTGGAACTCCGCGTGCTCGATGTAGGCCTCGGCCTCGGGGCCGTCCTCCTTCGGGCTCACGTCGTGGCCGGCCTTGCCGATCCAGATGCCCGCCAGGGCCGTGAGCGGGCCCAGGTTGGCGAGCGTGTGCGGATCGGGCTCGGGTTCCGTGTAGATGTCGCGGGGAAACTGCTGTTCCATGTTCTTTCTCTTCCTGGAGTCTTCTGGCGTGGGTTGTCGAGAGTGTTATTGGTCGAGGCGGATGCCGACCTTGGCAATGATCGCACCCCATTTGCGGCCTTCGCTGTCGATGAAGGCCTTGAACTCTTCCGTCGAGCCGCCGCCCGCCACCAGCCCCTGGTTGGCCAGCAGTTCGCGCACCGCCGGCTCCTGCAGCACGGCGTTGACGTCGGCATTGATGCGGCGCACCACCTCAGGCGGCGTGCCGCTGGCGGTGAACAAACCGTTCCAGGCCAGCGACTCGAAGCCGGGGTAGCCCGACTCGGCCACGGTGGGCAGGTCTTTCATGAGCTCGGAGCGCTTGGCACTGGTCACGGCGATGAGCTTCACGCGCTGGCCCTGGATCAGCGGCAGCAGCGCGGGCGCCACCGTGAACAGCGCCTGCGTGTCACCGGCCGCCACCGAAAGCCCCGCGGGCGGCGAGCCCGAATACGGCACATGCACCGCCTCGATGTGCGCCGCGCTGCGAAACAGCTCCATCGTGAGGTGCGACGAGCTGCCCGCGCCCACCGATGCATAGCTGAACTTGCTGCCGCGCTTCTTCGCCCATTCGACGAACTCGGGCAGCGTGTTCGCGGGGTTTCCCGCCTGCACCGCCAGCACGTTGGGCTGCGAGGTCGTGAGCACGATGGGCACCAGGTCGCGCGCGGGCGCATAGGGCATGCGCGCATACATGTAGGGGCCGAAGGCAATCGGGCCGTTGAAGCCAATGCCCAGCGTGTAGCCGTCGTGCGGCGCCTTGGCCACCGTATCCATGCCGATCAGGCCGCCCGCTCCGGCCTTGGTCTCGATCACCACGGGCTGCTTCCACATCACGCGCAGGCGGTCGGCCAGCGTGCGCGCGATCAGGTCGAGCGAGCTGCCGGCCGGTGCGGGCACGATCACGCGCACGGGCTTGGCGGGCCAGTCCTGGGCCCAGGCGCCGGCGGCCACCAGGCCAGCGAGCAACAGCGTGGCGAGTTTGTTCTTCTTCACTTCGGTCCTTCGGTGGGTCGCTCGAGGTCGGGCGAAGGTATCACTGACGGTGCCGCGCCGCGTCGATCTGCGCATGGTTCGCCTCGGCCCAGCGGTCCACGGCGATCAGCGTCTTGCTCAATGACAGGCCGAGCGGACTGAGCCTGTACTCGACATGCGGCGGCACCGTCTGGTGGTCCTCGCGCAGCACCAGCCCGTTGAGCTCGAGGTCGCGCAGGGTCTGTGTGAGCATCTTCTGCGAAATACCACCGACCTTGCGCAGCAACTCGTTGTTGCGCTGCGGCTTGCCGCGCAGCAGCGGAATGACCAGCAGCGCCCACTTGTTGGCGATGAGCTCCAGCACGCGGCGCGAGGGGCAATCGGCGCTCCACACATCGGCCGGCGCGGCTTCGGCTTCTTCCACAGGCGCGGTCTTCTTCGATGGCGTCTTTGAATTTCCCATGGTTACCAAAAGGTGCGTACTTGTTGATCGGTGCCCAGCCCGGAATTATCCGGTTCGGCTCTACCCGCAACAGCATCGAAGGAGTTTTTTCATGGGTTGGATATTTCTGTTGGCTGCCGGTCTCGTCGAGATCGCCATGGCCGCCGCACTCAAGCAATCAGAGGACTGGACACGGCTCGTGCCGTCGGTTGCAGGCGTATCGACCGCACTGCTCAGCATCTACCTGCTGACCAGGGCGCTGCGCTACCTGCCGCTGGGTCCGGCCTACGCGATCTGGACCGGCATCGGCTCGGTGGGCGTGGTGCTGACGGGCGTTTTGTTCTTCGGGGAGGCGCTTTCTGCACCGCGGATGGCATGCATCGCGCTGGTAATCGGCGGTACCGTGGGCCTTCGATTCATCGAAAGCTGATGCGCGAAGCACACACATTCGTGACCACACGCAACCTGCGCATCGAAGATATGGAACTTCAGTATTCCTTGCATGCTGAATCACCATCTAAAAGGCTCCCAGAGCCGTTCAAATGAATTCGCGGTCTTTAACCATGTCGCGAATGGGCCGATTTTCTTGCTACTTCAAATCGCCACGGCATCGCGGCAAGATGCGCATCCGCCGATTCCTGCGTCACCCCGATTGCCCGAAGGAGCTTTCTCATGTTCGCTACCGCAGAACGCACCATCAAGACCCCCGGCCCCGACCATCCGATCACCATTGCACCCAACCCGCTTCGCGTGGTGGTGTCGGTCGATGGCTGCGTCGTCGCCGATACGCGCGAAGCGTTGACGCTGCGCGAGGCGCACTTCGGAACCGTGCACTACATACCCCGCAAGGACGTGAAGATGTCGCTGCTCGAGCGCACGTCTCATGCAACCTACTGCCCGTACAAGGGCGAGTGCAACTACTACAGCATTCCGGCCGGCGGCGAGCGCTCGGTGAATGCGGTGTGGACCTACGAGTCGCCCTACGAGCATGTCTCGCAGATCAAGGACTACGTGGCGTTCTATCCGGACCGCGTGGGGCCGATCGAAGAGCGCGTCTACTAGCTCGCCCCCTCCCCCTGAACAAACAAACAAAAAGCCGGGCCCCGCTTTCGCAGGGCCCGGCTTTTGTTTATGCGCGTTGCTGTTGTCGATTACAGCGGCAGAGCGTCACCACGAGCAGCAGCGCGGGCTGCGGCACGCACGGTGGAGCGATCAACACCGCTTGCCAGCACCGGAGCGACACGCGAGGTCACGCCTTCGGCATACGGGTTCTCGCTGTGAGCGGCAGCCACCGCTTCAGCGCGGACTGCAGCGCGGCTGGTCGTCGAGGCGATCAGTTGCACGGGGCCCGAGTTGGCGCCGTCGGCGTAGGGGTTGCCGCTGCGTGCGGCTACCACAGCCTGGCTGGCAACGTCGGCGCGGCTGGTGGCCGAGGTCAGTTGATGCACGCCGTCATAGCTTTCGGCATGAGCGGCACCGGCAGCAGCCAGCAGTGCGAGGGAGATGGCGGAGAGGAGCTTCGAGGCGGTCATTTGGATTTCCTTCAATTCAGTTCTTTGCATACGGGATGATTTCGAACCGGTCTTGGGTGGGTCACCGTCCCTTCGGGGGCGGCCACCTCGCTCGGGGCCTGTTCATCCAGATTCGCTTGTGGGCTGGTCTGTGAGATGAATTGTGAGCCGATGAGTAGGTAAAAACCCGCAGCAAAAGGAACCGCGGCGTTCATGTGATGGAAACAATCGCACCGCGCCCCGGCCTATTTGCCCGCGGCACTGGCCACGTTCACCACGCCCTTCATCCCGGCGTCGTAGTGCCCCGCCTGCAGGCACCCGAAGTCGACCTTGCCCGCCTTGGTGAACTGCCAGACGACCTCGCCGGTCTTGCCCGGTGCGAGCGTCACCATGTTCGGCTCGGCGTGCTCCATCTCCGGGTTCTTCATCATGGAGGCGTAGTGCGCCTTCAGGTCCTGTTGGGTGCCGAGCACCAGCTCATGCTTCAGCTTGCCGGAGTTCTTGACCACGAAGCGCACGGTCTCGCCCTGCTTGACGCTGATGTCGGCTGGCGTGAAGCGCATGCCGTCGGTCATGTCGACCTGGACCGTGCGAGTCGCCTTGGCAGCCATGCCGGGCTGGCCGATGGCGTTGTCGTGCGCGCCCGATGCGGCTGCGCCTGTGACAGATGCGGCGAGCAACGTGGCGAAAGCGGTGGCGGTGAGGAATGCGCGCTTCATGAATGGTGTTCCTTGGGTGATGAATGGCGAGTGATGAGAACTGCACGCGCTGGATTCTGGAAAGCCCATCCGGCGATCGCCTGACGCGCGGATTACAAGAAAGCAATCTGCGCCCGCGCTCGTAAGATGGCTCCCGCCCCTTGCCCGGAGCGAAGAAGATGTCCCACCCCGTCTACCTGTCCAGCTCGACCCTCCCCCGCATGCCCGAAGGCAGCCGCAACGAATGGCGCGGCTTCTTCGGCCACGGCGGAGAGCTCGAGGCCAACGCCTTCTTTCCGCTGTTCTGGCGGGAGCTCTTCAGCGAAAACGACATCCGCCACGCGCGCTTCATCGACGCATACGACATCGACGATGAAGACAGCGCCATCGAGCGCGAGGAATGCCTGGAAGAGTTCGGCGCCGACACCGCCTACCCGTACCTCGTCATCGACAAGGCCACCGCGTTGACACGGCTCGCAACGCGGCGCGAAGCCGTGATCGCGGCCATCGGCGAGCGCTACCGCCCTCTCTACGAAGGCTTCGAGGACTGGACCGCACGCAGCTTCGAGAGTCACATCCTGCTGCGCACCCAAGGGCTGCCTGATGCCGGCGATGCAGAGCCGTGGCTGCGCGCCGAGCTGGCCTGCATCGACCGCTTGAACGACAAGAAGGCGCTCGATGGCCTCATGGCGGATCTCTCGCGCCACGATGCGGACGCTGTCTGGCAACTGGCGGGCATCGGAGCGTCGCCGGACGACGCATGGCCTACGCCGGAGCTGAGAACCCTCTTCCCCAACCCGCGGCAGCAGAAGCCGCGAAAACCGCAAGCCGTGCAACGCAGCAGCAGCAGCAAGCCCAGAAGCTGGATCGACCCGGTGCTCGAATGGCTGGCCGTGGCGCTCGCCGCGGGTGCCACGCTGGGCACCTATGCGTTCACGCGGTCGGTCTGGCTCGCGTTGCTGGCTTTTCTCTGCGCGGCCCTCGCGCTGGGCTTCGGCGTCGCCAAGCTGCGCGGCCCGCGGTCGTGATGACGGCAAGAAAAACTATCGGGGCCAGCCGCAGTCCCAGACTGCTCAAGAAGCCCATCGACACCATGCGCACACTCGCCGCGATCGCACTCTTCCCACTTGCCGCCGTCATGCACACCGGCACCGCATCTGCCCAATCGCTGAGCTGCAACGGCTCGCTCTCCGGCGTCGGCGACTCCAAGTTCTTGGTGGTGCAGAAGTGCGGCGAGCCACTGTCCAAGGAGTTCGTCTGCGTGCCCCGCCCGCAGGTGGCGTGGGTGCTTTCGCCCTACCCCGGTGGCCCGGCGCAGCAAGTGATAACGCAGCAGTGCGTGCCGATGGAAGACTGGGTCTACCACCGCGGCCAGGGCAGCTTCCTGGGCATCGTTCGCTTCTACAACGGCGCGGTGGAGTCGGTGCGCGACGGAGACCGGGTGCGGTAGCTCAGGGTGGCAGCAGCAGCGGCCCGCAGTTCTCTTCCGCCACGAACACCGCCACCAGCTTGGCGGGCTTCACCGGATCGGGGTTCTCCGCGAACAGATGCAGCGTGCGCGGCGGTTCGAAGAAGGTCTCCCCCAGCTTGTAGTCGCCCACCGGACCACCGGCCAACTGCGAGCGCACCGTGCCTTCGAGAATGATGGCGGTCACCGAACCCGGATGCCTGTGGGCCGGCGAATAGGCCATTGGCGGAAAGTCGACGAGGACGGTGGTGACCGACTTGCCGGGCACGTTGGGCAGCGCCTCGCAGGAGATCACCTTGGTCGAGGTCTGCGGCCGTGCCGCGGCGGCTGAGCCTTCGGGGGCCGGCGCCGATGCGAACATCGGGCGGCTCACGGTGCTGCAGATGTCATCGATGAACTGCACGGTCGATTGCCTGCTCGCGTGCGGCAGCAATGCCCAGCCCACGGCGGCGACAGTGAGCACCGCAAGCCCGGCGCCCGCGCGGTGGCGCAGGAAGAGAGGCATCGTGTTCATGGCATGGCTCCTTGAGACATCCGCGCATCGGCGCGCCAGCCCAGCGTGCGCTTCGCCTTCTCGCTGCTGACCTCGGCACCGTCCTCGGCGATGTTGAAGATGCCGCCCGGCGAACGCTGAAGCGCCAGCAAGGCAGCCCGCGCCGCGGCCTCGACGTGCAACGGGCTCGGGCCTTTAGGTGTCTCGGTCGAAGTGTTCGGCCCGTAGAGCTGCCCATAGCGCAGCACGGTGGCGGTCATGCCCTGCGCGGCCATCACGCATTTCTCCAGAGCTATCACGCCGTCGACGCTGATGCGGCGGACGCCTTCAGCCTCCGTGTCGAGCGGCTGCTCTTCCGTGAATGGCTTGGGCTCCGGTGCATAGGCCCAGGCGATGCTCTGCGCCACCAGCCGCTTCGCGCCCGCGGCCTCTGCTGCAGCCACGAGGTTGCGCGTGCCCTCGGTGCGCACGCGTGCATTGAGCACCGCAGCCGCGGCCATGCGGCTCGGGTCCAGGTCTTTCGGCAGATCGGTTAGCTGATGGATCACTCCCCAAGGCGCGATGCGCACCAGCGCGGCCTGCAGCGCTGTCGCATCGAACACGTCGACGACGACCGGATGCACGCCCTGCGCCTCCAGCGCGCCCGCGCGGTCGGCGTGCCGCGTGCTGCCATGCACGGAGTAGCCCGCTTCGATAAGCAACGGAACCAGCGCAGCGCCGACCGCTCCGGTGGCACCCGCCAAAAATACCTTCTCGCTCATTGCGCGTCTTCCTTCCAGGCTGTTCGGAAGGTCGATCATCGATTTACGATGTCCCATCGAAAAGAGCCAAGAATCTTGAAAATGACCAGGCCATGACACCGAAGCTCGACCGCGCGAAAGAAACGCCGCTGTTCCGCCAGATCTACGAGCGCTACCGAAGCGCCATCGAGCAAGGCACGCTGCGCCCCGGCGACCGAGTGGCATCGGCGCGCAGCCTGGCCGGTGAGCTCGGCGTGGCGCGCGGCACCGTCGAGACGGCCTACAACCAGCTGATGGGCGAAGGCTATTTTTCTTCGCGCGGGCAGGCGGGCACCGTGGTCTCGCCGACGCTGCCGCTGCATCGGACAGCACGGCGGGAGCCCCGGCGCACGGATGCGCGGGCGTCCGGCGATGCACTCAAGCAGCCGGGCGAACCGCTACCCATGCAGTTGGGCATTCCGGCGCTCGACGTATTCCCGCGCAAGCTGTGGTCGCGCCTTACGGCCCGCCGTGCGCGGGCTACGAACACTGCCGACATGTTCTACGGCGACCCTTGCGGCTACGCACCGTTGCGCGAGGCCATTGCGGCCTATCTGCTGGTGTCGCGCGGCGTGTCGTGCCATGCCTCGCAGGTGCTGGTGACGGGCGGCTACCGCGCATCGCTCGCGCTTGTCGCACGCACGCTGCTGAAGAAGGATGACCGCGTGTGGATCGAGGACCCGGGCTTTCCGCCGACGCAGGAAGTGCTGCGCGCCGCAGGCCAGCGCACGGTGCCCGTGCCGGTGGACGAAGATGGCCTCGTCGTCGCCCGTGGCCAGCGCAAGGCACCGAAGGCGCGCATGGCAATCGTCACGCCCTCGCACCAGGCGCCGCTGGGCGTATCGATGACGCTCGCGCGCCGGCTGCAGTTGCTCGAATGGGCTTCGCAGGCGAACGCATGGATCGTCGAGGACGATTACGACGGCGAGTACCGCTATGCCGGAGCGCCGCTGCCGGCGCTCAAGAGCCTCGACGGCCACGACCGCGTGCTGTACGCGGGCAGCTTCTCGAAGGTGCTCTACCCCGGGCTGGCGCTGGGCTACGTGGTGGTGCCCGAATCGCTGCGCACGCGCTTCGAGGAGGCCGCGCGCACGTGGTCGAACGGCAGCCCGCAGATCACGCAGGCCGTGGTGGCGGATTTCATGCGCGAGGGGCACTTCCCGCGCCACCTGAAGAAGATGCGCCTGCTCTATGCGCGACGGCGCGCGATGCTCGTGGCCGGCTTGCTGAAGGCCTTCGGCGACACGGTGCGCATCGACCTGCGCAGCGGCGGCATGCACCTGATCGCGCGTTTCGACGGGCGCCGCGAAAGCGATGTGACGCTGGCCCGCCGCGCGCAACAGGCGGGGCTGAACTGCCAGCCGCTGTCGGCACGCGGTGTCGCGGGGCCCTGCGAGCAGGGCCTGCTGATGGGCTTCACCAACATCGCCACCGCCGCTGAAGCGAACCGGCTCGCGGCGAAGCTGCGCGCGGCGTTCGGTTCTTTGGGTTGAATGGCTCAGGCAGCTTCGTCGTCGAGGACCGCGCTGCGGTCCTTGATGCGCGTGACCTGCGACAGCACTGCGTCTGCAGGCGTCATGTCCGGCCGCTGCCCCTTGTAGACGGGCTGCTCGAACTTGCCGCCCGCATAGCGGTAGAGGTAACGCACCTCGACCAGCGCGCCCACTGCCGGCAGCGCCTCGTTGGGCGGCACAGTCACGTTGCCCAGGTCGACCATCGCACCAGCCTCGTCGCGCAGCCCCACGGCCACCGAGCGCTGGGCGTTGACGCGGATCACCTCGCAGGTCGCGCTCTGGTTGAACTTGAACTTCAGACTGGTGTTGCTGCGACCCGCGGAGAACGGCGCGTCGAGCGCCTTGAGCACATAGCCTTCGCCATGCGCGGCCAGCAGTTCGGCGGCACGGCGGCGCTTGCCCTCGGCGGTGAGTTCGAGTTCGAGCACGCTCATCCACGAAACGAGCTCAGCAATCTTGCACAGATGTCCGAAGCGCTCGATGAACGGTGCGCCGCGCAGGTCCTGCCCGCCGAGTTCCAGCAGGTCGAAGGCCATGAAGGCATCACCCACGTGCTCACCGGCAACCACGGTGCGCCCCGCCGGCGCATCAGCAACGCCGATCCAGGCCTGCGGAATGTCGACGAACAGTCCGCGCCGGTTGGTGCCGCGCACCGCCTCGCCCTCGATCAGCAGGATGCGGTTCTCGCCATCGGCCTTTTCCTGCAGGCCCCAGCCCGGATCGTCGAAGTAGCGCGCGGCCTGCTCTTCGAGGATCAGCGTGGGCAGTTGCGGCAGCTCGCCGCTCATGCGGCCGGCCAGATCGGTCGAGGTGTAGAGCGCGCCGGACTGGTCGGACGTGTAGCCTTTCGACGTCTTTTCCTTCACGACCTTGTCGTAAATCTTCAGCGCCGCCTCGTAGGCGACCGGGCTGCTGGTCTTGGTGCCGGTGGAGAGCGTGCCGCCGCGCCGGCCGTTGCCGTAGTCGACCACCCAGCCATCGTCCTTGGGGCGCAGGTGCACCTGGTAGACCTTGTCCGAGCCCTGGCCCGTGAAGTAGAGAAAGCTCGACTGAGGGGTCTGTTCTGCATTCGGCATGGGAAAGATGTCTGGGGTGAATCTCAGGCCGCGATGCTACACACGCGCAAATTGGCACGCATGGCCGCTAAGATGCGCAGCGAAACAAAAAGCACAAGCACCCAACCGAAGGCAGGGAGGCCTCCGCGTGAAGCGCATTCGCTCCGAGAAATTGATCCGCACGAAGCCGGGCGCGACAGGCGCCGCAGGCTTCAGCACAGTGGAACTGTTCGCCCTGCCGGAAGCGCCGGGCCACGTGGTGCATGTGAGCACCAGCCGCGACGGGCTGCAGTGGAAGGAGACGGTCTACACGCCGTCGCCGCTGCCGCTGGAGGCCGCCAACGCCGCCTTCGAGCGCGCCGTGGCGGCGCAGATCGCGCAGGGCTATGCGATCGAAGGGGCGGCTGTCGAGGCTGTCGTCACCACGGCAACCGTCGTGCTCGCACACCCCGGCGACGCCGTGCTGCTGGCCAGCGTCCGCCCCGATGCATGGCGCCTGCTGGCCCCCGTGCGCCGCAACCGCGTAGTGTGGCGCATCGGCGAGCGCCGGCTGGCCGCGGCCGTGCCGCAGCTCATCGATCACATCGAAACCGGTGAGCCGCTGCTCGACTACTGCATCGCCTGGGCCATCGGCCGCTGCGGCGACGGCGGCGCGTTCGAGGCGATGCGTGAACTATCCCGGCGCGGCCGCACGCCCGTGGTCACCCGCGCTGCGCGCTGGGCCGCGCTGAACCTTTGGCCTGCCGAACAACGCGCGGCCGAAACGGCGCGCATCGTGGACGACTGGCCCGCCCCGCTGCGCCGCGCCTGGGCCACCATGAGCGAGCTGCCCGTTGAACAAGCCATGACGCTGCTTCGGCAGCACCTGGCCGACCCCGCGCTCTGGAACGGTCTGAAGTACGCGGCCTGGGTCGAGCAGCTGTTCGATCTCGCGCTGCTCGAAAGCCCGGCTACCGACGGGCTCGCGCGCACAGCCCTGATGGAAATCGCACCGACGCTGCAGCTTGCCGCCGGCAGCTTCCGCGCATGGCGCCGGCTGTACAAGGGCGCGGAGTTCGCGGGCGACTACGCCCTGCTCGGCGTGCTGCATCAGCGCCTCGAAACGCAGCGTGCGGCCTTCCGCACCGGTGGCCGATGGGCGCAGGTCAACGGCCGCTACGTCGAGATCGCGAAGGAAATCGTGCGCCCCGACAGTCGCCTCGCCTACAGCCAGCGCACGCGCGACTACCTGCGCCGCCGCACCTGGCGCAGCCTGCGCCGGCTGGCGCTGGCCGGCACGGCCGACGAGGCAAGTTGGCTGCAGCTGGCCATGGGTGTGCTGCTCGCGGCCGACGATGCCGAAGCGGACACCGCCGGCCAGCAACGCGAAACGCGCTGGACCCCGGAGCCCCGCAGCTGGCACACCGGCCCCTACAGCCGCTGGCTGGTGCTGATGCAGCTGCTGCATCGCCACGACGCCGACTGGGAAGCCCAGCGCGGCGGCCTGCGCTGGCGCCGCAACACGCCGCTGCCCGCGCAGCGCCTCAACCGCACCGAAGCCTGGCCCGAGCGCTGGGACCGCCATCCGAGGGCGCTGCTGCAGCTGATGCAGCAGGGCCGCTGCGGCGCAGTGCATGCCTTTGCAGCGCGCGCGCTGCAGGACAACAAGCCCTTCTGCGAAGCGCTCGAGGCGCCCGCCGTCTGGCGCCTGCTGGGCAGCAGCTGGGACGACACCGCACGCTTCGCCCTCGCCATCGCGCGCCAGCGCATCGCGGCGGGTGCGCCGGCCCGGCCCTGGCTTCCAGCGCTGCTGAGTTCACCGCTGGCCGAGGCCCGAGCCCTTGCGCTCGAATACATCACGCAAGACCCAGGCCTCTACAGCCAGCAGGTCGACCTTCTGCTGATGCTGCTGACCTCGGCCGACGCCGAAGTGCGCCGCTCGTCGCGCCTGCTTCTGCAGGCCGCCGCCCCGAACCCGTCGACGCTCGATGCCCTGTGCGGCAGCCTGCTCGCATGGCTGTCAGGATGCGACGCCGGGCAACCCGAGCTTGACGCCATCTGCGAGAACCTGCAGTGGGCCCTGCAGGGCCTGTTGCGCACCGCGGCCGCCAAGGCGCCCTTGCCCGAACTGCTCGCGCTCTTCGACCATGCGAGCCCCGACGTAGTGCGCACCGCCGCCGAATGGCTGCTGCTGCACCCGGCGTCGGTCCAGGGCCTGCCTGTGGGCGTGCTCACACGCCTGCTGCAGTCCGACGACGAGCGCCTGCGCGGCGCCGGCGTGCGGCTGTTCACGGCCCTGCCCGACACCACGCTCATCACCCAGCCGGAGCTTTTCGCCGCCTTCTGCAGCAGCCCGATGCCGGCCGTGCGCGCGGCCGTCGCGCCCCGACTCGCACAGCTGCTGCCCGCGCACCCGGACTTCGGCGCCGCACTGATGCCGCTGCTGCGCGACGAGTTATTCCGTGCCGAAGCCGCCGAAGGCGTGTTCGATGCGCTGCTGCAATGGCTATGCGGCCCGCTGGCCGAGCACACGCGCCGTGGTGAGCCCGCCGTCACGCTGCGCTTGCTCGAAGCACGCAGCAAGGGCGCACAGCGCCTGGGCGCATGGCTGCTGCCGCAGCAAGACCCGCAAGGCTTCGATGTGCTGCAGACCGCCAGCCTCGGCCTCGTCGACACCGTTGCCGCACGCCGCTGGGCCATGGACCAGCTGGCCGCGAACCCGGAACGCACGCTGGCACAGCTCGGCGATGCACTGCGTATATTCGACAGCCGCTGGGACGACGCACGCGACTGGGCCCGCCAGTGGTTCGGTGCGCAAAGCGGCGCGAGCCAGTGGACGCCGGCGCTGCTGGTACGCCTGTGCGACCACAAGGACGCAGGCGCCCAGCGCCTGGGCCGCGAACTGCTCACCACGCATTTCGACGTGACCGACGTCACCACCTACATGCTGCAGCTGAGCCAGCATCCATCGCCTGGCATGCAGCTCTTCGTCACCAACTGGCTGGCCTCGGCCGCAAGCCAGAAGCCCGACGTGCTCGCGCGGCTGGAGCCCTACTTCCTGAGCGTGCTCTCGCAGGCCAACCGGGGCCGGCTGGCCAAGGCGCGCGTCATGCAGTTCCTGGCCGCGCAGGCGGTGCATTCGGAAGACATCGCACGCATCGTCGCGCGCGTGTTCGCACGGCAGGCTGTCACCGGCGCCATCACCGAACGCGCCCAGTACGTGGCCGGCCTGCGCAGCATCCAGGCCGCCTTCCCCGGGCTGGACAACCCCTTGCAGACCGCATCGGTGCGCAGCGTCGCGCCACGCCGTGCACCACCTGCTGCCCCCACCGGAGGGCCCGCCGCATGAGATTCCAGTACCGCTACTTCGGCCACTCGGGCGCGCAGCACACGGCCAACAGCACGGCGCTGCAGTTCGCGCCCGACACGCTGCGCGCACCGGTGCACTTCGTCGCCGACATCAACCGCCACCTGCCGTTTCGCGAAGGTATGTCGGCGCTGCACGACGTGGTGGTGGGCGACCTGCGATTCAAGCCGCGCGACAAGAGCGCGTACCTCGAATGGCTGGCCGGGCAGGAGAACGAATTGCTCGCGCAGTTCATGGCGCGCAGCGACCAGCTGAAAGCGCAGATGGCGCCCATCAGCAACGAGCTGGCCGAGCTGCGCAAGAGCAAGCGGGCCGTGCTGCAGCCCTTCATGAGCGCGCAGCAACGCTACTTCGACCACATCTACAAGGTCAACCGCGAAGCCTGGTTCGTGCTCGATCCGGTGATCACCGTGCACCCCGACCGCGTGTTCTTCGAGTGCTTCAGCCAGGACGAGTCGAGCTACGGCATGTTCTCGTGCAGCCACGACATCTTCGACCGCGTGAGCGACCACGCCTTCGGCACCACCAACGTCGACTACTCCGAATCGCTGTACGACGAGTTCCAGAAGATCCGCGACTACAAGACCACGCGCCTGGCCATCGATCCCGGCGGCTTCCAGGTGCAGAGCGACGACGACCCGGCCTTCCACGAGCCGAAGATCGACGTGCCCGACAGCTGGGTGCGCGGCTTCCTGCAGGTGAGCAGCGCGATGCTGCTGCCCGCGCAGCGGCTGCAGCTGCACCCGATGGACGTGCACAACATCTGCCTGGTGCTGCGCCGACGCAAGGAGCGCGTGGGCCCGCGCTCGCTGCGCTTCATCCTGCGGCCGGGGCAGCCGGTGCGCATCCTTTTCGAGCCCTGGGGCCACGAGCTGGTGTGCCCGCGCTCCACGCACAGCGCCACCTCCGACATCGACATCCGCGTGTGGGGCCGGCGGCGTCTGCTGCAGCTCGAACGCCTCGTACCGGTGGCGCAGGGCTTCACCGTGCACCTGCTGGGCACGGGCATGCCGAGCTTCTGGGTAGCGCAGTTGCCCGATATGGAATTCACGCTCGGCCTCTCGGGCTGGACTGCCAACGACTGGTCGCGCAACGGCCACTTCGAGCTGCTGCAGCCGCGCCACACGGTCGACCAGGACAGCCAGCTGCGCGTGTTCGCGGCGCTGGGCGAACGCTGGCGCGCCACCACGGCCGAGCTGGCGACGGCCACGGGCCTGTCGACCCTCACGGTCGATGCAGCCCTCGGCGGCTATGTGCAGGCCGGGCGCGTGGTGTACGACCTTGCGCACGGCGTGTGGCGGCTGCGCGAGCTGAGCCGCGAGCCGCTGCCCATGGACAAGCTGCGCTACGCCAGCCCCGAGGAAGAAGCCGCGGCCGAACTGGTGCAGGCACGCCGCATCGCCAACGTGAAGACGCTTGCTCGCCCCGACGGCGGCCTCACGCTGAGCGGCAAGTGCAAGGGCGCTTCGGGGCAGCGCGAATACCTCATGAGCCTGCAGCTCGACGCCGATCAGCGCGTGGCCTCGGGCGACTGCCAGTGCTCCCACTTCATCCGCCACCGCATGACCAAGGGCCCGTGCGAGCACATGCTCGCGCTGCGCCTGTCGGCCAATCCGGCAGCAACATCGACCGATCAGGAAAGGACCACCGCACACATCGGCTGATACACTGCTTTTTGCGAACGGAGCGGGAAGGCTCTTGCAATCCGGACGGCGTATCGCCGTCCTCGCACACAGCACTTCCCAAGCGTCACTGGACGTCTCTTCACTGTGCCGTATGGCCATGGTGACGCGATAACAGTGCGGCTTCCTCGAAGCTCATCGGCGTCACCATGGCCATACGGCGTCGAGTGGAGCCCTCCAGTCCCGAGGCTCTTCGACGAGATTCCCGCTTCGTTCGCAATTTTTCTGATTCATCATCAGCAGTGCATCGGCCAGTGGCGCAGCGCCATGACCATGCAGTCTCCCGCCTCCTCTTCTTCCATTCCCGACTCGGCACTCACGCGCGAGGAGCTGTACGAGCGCATCCGCAAGGGCTCCAAGCAGGAAGTCGTCCTCGAAGAAATGCAGCGCCTCGGCTTCTGGCCGCAGGACGCGGCGCAGCCGACGGTCGAAGCGCAACTGATCCGCCGCGAAAGCGAATTGCAGACAGCCCTCTCCAAGCTCGGCGACGAACTGCGCGGCATCGAAGACCGCGACAGGGCCCTGAAGACGATGCGCCAAGAACGCATGGCCAAGGCCCGCGAACGCCGCGAGGAAACCCGCCAGCGCCTCGCACAAGGCCGCCATGCGCGCGCCGTGGCATGGCACGAGCGGCGCCAGCGCGAGCTGCTCTACGTGGGCAATGGTGTGTCGGGCGGCCTCAACGAGGCACACAGCGACAGCCAGGCACTGGCCCGCAACGCCCTGCCTGCGCTGGACCACGCAGGCGACCTGGCGCAGGCTATGGGCATCGGCCTCGGCGAACTGCGCTTTCTCGCATGGCACCGCGACGTGGCAAGCGTGAGCCACTACCAGCGTTTCACCATTGCAAAGAAGAGCGGCGGCGAGCGCCACATCTCCGCGCCCATGCCGCGCATGAAGCGCGCGCAGTACTGGGTGCTCGACAACATCCTCGCGAAGATGCCGGTGCACGAGGCCGTGCACGGCTTTCTGCCGGGCCGATCGATCCTCACCAATGCCGCGCCGCACGTGGGCCAGGACGTGGTGATCAACCTCGACCTGAAAGACTTCTTTCCCTCCATCGGCATGCGCCGCGTGCGCGGCGTGTTCCGCCAGCTCGGTTATTCGTCGCAGGTGGCGAGCCTGCTGGCGCTGGTGTGCACCGAGGCACCGACCGACGAAGTACAGCTTGACGGCCGGCGCTACTTCGTCGCGCGCGGCGAACGCGTGCTGCCGCAGGGCGCCCCCACCAGCCCGATGCTGACCAACCTGCTGTGCCGCCGCCTCGACGCGCGGCTGGCCGCGAGCGCTGCCAAGCTGGGCTTTCGCTACACACGCTATGCGGACGACCTGACGTTCTCGGCCGACCCGGAGCACAGCCGCGACACCGGCAAGCTGCTGTGGCGCGTGAAGCAGATCGTGGCCAGCGAAGGCCTCACGGTGCACCCCGACAAGCAGCAAGTCATGCGCAAGCACCAGCAGCAGCATGTGACGGGCATCGTGGTGAACAACAAGCTCTCGATCGACCGCGACACCCTGCGGCGTTTTCGCGCCGTGCTGCACCAGGCGGAACGGCATGGGCCACAGGGCCTGCAATGGAACGGCAACAGCGACGTGATCGGCGCGCTGCGCGGCTACGCGAACTTCATCACGATGACCGACCCGGCGCGTGGCGAGCCGTACCTGCAGCGCGTACGTGCGCTGGCTGCCAAGCACCAACGAAGCGGTGCAGCTGCGACACTTGTGGCCCCGCAGGCCTCCCAACGCAAGCTCCCTGCAGGCGAATTCCGCAAGCAATCCGCCGCAGGCAAGGCGCCCTGGCCCGCGTGGTGGCAACCGACAGAAGCACCTGCACCGGTGCTGGAGAAAACCGCCGAGCAACTGGCTGAAGAGAAAAAAGCGCAGCGCGAAGCGGCACGGCCACAACCGGCCAAGCCCGCAGCGCCTGCAACGGCACGCACGACCACCTCGGCACCGCCACCCGGGCAAGCCGCCGCGCAGGTGCCAAGCCTCGCCTCCCAACTCGGCTGGATCTTCAGCGTGATGCTGCAGGCCCTCTACGTTGTCAGCGTCTTCCTCGCGGGCACCAGCCCGTTGATCTGGCTGCTGACGGGCGGCGTGGCGATCAGCAACTTCGTGCAGCGCAAGCCCGGCTGGCTGCGCTTTATCGCGGCCGTCTTCGTATCTTCGCTGCTGGCGTCGATCGTGCACGGCATGAAGAACTGACGCGCTGCATGCGTCAAAACCACACGGCACTTCACAGCGCGCGGCAAGCCCGCTACATTCGCTCCTTCGACAACCACACAGAAAGCGGAGGTGCGCGATGGAAGACGCTGTAATTCATGCCCCCATGCACGTGCGGTTTGTCGGGCCTCATCTGAACAGCTGATCGTTCACGCGTCTAGCGCGTAGCCAGTCTGCCCCGCACGGCCTCCCGGCCGTCGCGACGCCCCCAAGCCGCCCCGATTCAAACGCCGCCACCGGCACGCATGTGCCGGCGGCGCCCCGTTCATTTGTCGAATCAAGGCCAACGACCATGCTTGAAACCCGTGCCGCACCTGCGCGGCATACCGTGACCACTGTTTTCGATCCCCAGCGCGCGAGCGAAGCCGACTGGGGCAACTTCCTCGCGTACTGGCGCCTGCGCGCCGAAGAAGACTTTCCCGGCGACCCCATCGCTCCCGATGCCGACACCCGGTACAACGTGCATCGGCCCAATCCCCTGTACGTCTTTCATCGCGTGCTGGCCGTCGGCGAGCAAGGCGAATTCATCGGCAGCCTGAGCGCGAGTTTTCGCCGCGAAGGCACGCCGGAGTACGAGGCGTTTGCGCCGTTCCTCGAAGCCTGGGGCGGCGTGCTGCGTCCGCACCGGCGCCGCGGCGTGGCGAAAGCGCTGCTTCGCACCTTGCTGGCGCTGATGGAGGCGCACGGCAAGTCCGTCGCGACCATCAAGGCGCACCTGCCCGAGGGCCACGCCTTCCTGCAGGCCATCGGCGCTGTCGAGAAGCATCGCACCGTCGAGAACCGCATGGCCTTCGCCAGCCTCGACTGGCAGGCACTCGCGCGCTGGCGTGCCGAAGGCTTCGCACCCGCCCACGGCCTGCGCGCCGAGGTGCACGCGGGCCGCGTGCCCTTCGAGCGGCTCGCGACGCTGATGGCGCCGCTGTCCGTGCTGCTGAACGACGCACCCACCACGAACCTCGAACGGCCGCCGATGCGCTACGACCTGGAAGACTTCCCTCCCTGGTACGCCGACATGGACCGCCGCGGCGGCGACCACTTTCTCGTGCTGCTGCTCGACGGCGACGAAGTGGTCGCGGTGTGCGACGCCGCCTGGAACCAGCGCTTTCCCGACCGCATGCACCAGCGGCTCACGGCCGTGGCGCGCCGGTGGCGCGGCAAGGGCCTGGCCAAGGGCGTGAAGGCCACCATGCTGCAGCTCGTGCGCGAGCGCCATCCCGAGGTCGCGATGGCTTTTACCCACAACGCCGAGGTCAACGAGCCCATGCTCTCCATCAACCATCGGCTCGGCTATGCCGCGCACAGGCATGATGGGCTCTACCAGATCGGCACGGAAAGCCTGAGAACCTTCCTCCAGGAGACACGTTCATGAAAGCACCCCAGCGACTGCAGGCATTGATCGACGAAGGCCTGATCGACACCGTGGTGCGCCAGCTCATGAGCGGCAAGGAAGCCATGGTCTACGTCGTGCGCTGCGGCGACGAGACGCGCTGCGCCAAGGTCTACAAGGAGGCCGACAAGCGCAGCTTCCGCCAGGCCGTCGACTACACCGAGAACCGCCGCGTCAAGAACACCCGCGAGGCGCGCGCCGTGGCCAAGGGCACGCGCTTCGGCCGACAGGTGACCGAGGCCATCTGGCAGAGCGCCGAAGTCGATGCGCTCTACCGCCTGGCCGCCGCGGGCGTGCGCGTGCCCACGCCGCACAACTTTCTCGAAGGCGTGCTGCTGATGGACCTCGTGACCGACGCCAACGGCGACGCCGCCCCGCGCCTGAACGACGTGGCCTTCTCGCCCGAAGACGCAATACGCCACCACGCCAGCCTGCTGAAGGAAGTGATGCGCATGCTGTGCGCCGGCATCGTGCACGGCGACCTCTCGGAGTTCAACGTGCTGCTGGCCGAAGACGGCCCCGTGATCATCGACCTGCCGCAGGCGGTGGACGCCGCGGGCAACAACCACGCGCGGCGCATGCTGCTGCGTGACGTCGGGAACCTGCGCGACTTCTTCGGCCAGTTCGCGCCCGCGCTGCTGCGCACGCACTACGGCGACGAGATCTGGCACCTCTACGAGCGCGGCCTGCTGCGCCCCGAGACGGAGCTGACGGGCGCGTTCGTGCACGAGACCGGCCCGGTCGACCTGCGCAACGTGCTGCGCGAGGTGGACGATGCACGCGAGGAAGAAGCGGCACGGCGCCTGCGCATGCAGACGCCGCGACAATAGCGGGCTCACGATGCCCGCCCGATGAACTCTTTCGCCCCGCGCCCGCCCCCTTCCACCACCGCACGACAGATCGCAAAGGCCGCGGCCTTCGTGGCCCTGGGCCTCGGCCCGGCGGCGATGCACGCGCACGCAGCCGGCATCCGCCTCGAGGACGATCGTGGCACCACGCTCGAACTGCAGGCGCCGGCCAAACGCATCGTGTCGCTGATGCCCTCGCTGACCGAAACCGTCTGCGCGCTCGACGCCTGTGACCGGCTGGTGGGCATCGACCGCCACGCCAACTGGCCGGCGTCGGTCAAAGGGCTGCCGCAGGTGGGCGGCATCGACGACGCGAACATCGAGCGCATCGTCGCGCTCAAGCCCGACCTGGTGCTGCTGCGTCCGCGCAGCCGCGCCGCCGAGCCGCTGGAGCGCCTGGGCATCAAGGTACTCGCGCTCGACGCCAAGACCCATGCCGACATGCGCCGCGTGATGGAAACCGTGGCCCGCGCCACAGGCAGGCCCGGCGCGGGCGAGGCCTTCTGGCGCAAGCTCGATGCGGGCCTGGACGCGGCAAAGGCCCGCGTGCCGGCCGGCTGGCAAGGCCGGCGCGTGTATTTCGAGGTACACGGAGGCATGGCCGCGGCCAGCGAAAGCTCCTTCATCGGCGAGACGCTGGCCCGCCTCGGGCTCGGCAACGCCGTGCCAGGCGCACTCGGCCCGTTTCCAAAGATGAGCCCCGAATTCGTCGTGCGCGCCAACCCGGACGTATTGATGGTGTCAGCCCTCGGTGAAATCTCGGCCATGGCCTCGCGGCCCGGCTGGTCGGCCATGTCGGCCATCCAGCGCGGGCGCGTCTGCAGCTTTGCTTCGGCGCGCTTCGACCTGATGATGCGCCCCGGCCCGCGGCTGGACGAGGCGGCCGATGCCATCGTGGGCTGCCTGGCCTCGCTGGGCGAGCCGAAGCCCTGAATGACAGACATCGACAGCAAACACACCCACCGTTCCCTGCCCCAATGAAGCATCGCAAGCAAACCTCCTCCACGCCTTTCGTCCGGGTCGGCCCCAGCGGCGTGCACGGCCTCGGCGCCTTTGCCACGCGCGACCTGCCGGCCGAAGCCTTCCTCGGCCTGTACGAAGGCCGCCGCTACACCAAGGCCGAAATCGCCACCAAGGTCTGGGACGACCAGCTCACCTACCTGTTCACGCTGACGAACCACGAGACCATCGACGGCTCCAAGGGCGGCAACGCCACGCGCCACCTGAACCACTCGTGCGAGCCGAACTGCGAAGCGGTGGAGGAATACGACGAGGGCGGCGAACTGGTGCTCAAGTTCCAGACGCTGGTGGCGGTGGACGCGGGCGACGAGTTGTTCATCGACTACTCGCTGACGGCGGACGACGGCTCGCCGCCGTCGAAGTACCCCTGCCATTGCGGCTCGCCGGGCTGTCGGGGGACGATGCTGGCGCCTGAAGAAACCGAAGCGCCCGCCCCGTAAGCGGCCCGGCATCGACGTCAGGGCGACTCGCTCTTCAGCTTGCGCAGTTGCTCCTCGGTGCGATCGAGTTCCAGGCGAAGCGCCCGGGCTTCCTGCTCCAGCTTGTCGATGCGGGCTGCGCGGCTCTCGGCTGGCGGCGCGGTCTTGCTGCAACGCAACTGCAGCGCGCTCAATGCTTCGGCGAGCTCTCGCCGGCGCAACATCTGGCCTCGGGAACGCGCGAGATCGATGTCGCGCTCGAGCAATGCCTCCTCCGCCTGGCAAGTCGCGCCATCCGGCGGCACCGCAGGTTGTGCGAAAGCAGGCAGCGTCACGCTCAACGCAAGGGCCAGGAAGCAGGTTTTGACGCTCATGCCGCACGGTAACGCAACGGCGGTGCAAAAACCGCCAATCAGCCCTACACGGTGAGGTAGCGCGCATCCCACTGCGCGGCGAGCTGCTTGGCGCGATGCAGCGGCACTCGCGCCGCCTCGAAATCGACCACGCATGCGACATCGGCGGCCTCAGGCCGCGCGGGGCTTTCGCTGCTGCGTCCGTCGGTCAGCAGCCACAGCCAGCGCTGCCGCGTCTCGCTCTTCGCGAGCAACTGGCCGGCACGCTGCACGCCCAGCGCGAGCGGCGTGCCGCCACCGGCGGCAATCGGCGCGACCCAGTCGTCGTTCCAGGCGCTGGCGCGGCGTGGCGGCAGGCGCAGCTCGACCACCTCGCCAGCAAAGCACAGCAGCGCGACGTGGTCGCGGCGTTCGTAGGCCTCCTGCATCAGCGCGAGCAGCAGACCCTTCGCACTAGCGAGGTTGCCGTCATTGCGCATCGAGGCCGAGCAGTCGAGCAGAAAGCAGTGCAACGCACCGCTGCGCGCTTCTTGCGGGCGATGGCGCAGGTGTTCGACGCGCAGCCCGTCGGCGCCGCGTGCCACAAAGGTGCGCGGCCAGTCGAAGGCCGCGCCCCGCGGCGAGCAGCCCTGCCATGCGTCCCTTTGCGAACCCTGCCTCCGGTCACCCTGGCGTGCGCCAGCGGGTGCGGCGTCCCGGAGGCTCAGGCTTTTTTTGGGGCGGCCTGCGTGCGGTCGATCAGCGGGCGCAGCGGCTTCACGCGTTCGATGCCGACGGGTTCTGGCGGCATGGCGCCCCAGTCTTCGTCGCCTGCGCTGTTTGCTTCATCTTTGCCGTTGCTGCTCCCGTCGAGCTTTGCGGCTCGGGGTGGGGGGGCCGGCGCTGCAGCCTCGGCCTCAGGCTTGCGCCGATGCAGCAGCACGGCCTCGGCCACGCGCTGCACGTGGTCGGTGGTGATGGCGGCTGCGCCCTCCCAGGCAGCAAGTGCCCGGGCCGAACGCAGCATCACGAGATCGGCGCGCAACCCATCGACGCCGGCCTCGATGCACAGCGCACCAACCGCCTCGTGCACCGCATCGCCGTACGGCAGCGCCAATGCATCGGCCATGAGCGCCCGCGCACGAACCAGCGCGGCAGCCAGTTCGGCTTCTTCCTGTGCATGCTTCGCACGAAAGCCCTGCGGGTCGGCATCGAAGGCCAGTCGCGCACGCACGATGGCCTGCCGCTCCGCCGCGTCCCCGATGTTGCGCAGCTGCACGCACAGGCCGAAGCGGTCGAGCAGTTGCGGGCGCAGCGTGCCCTCTTCCGGGTTCATGGTGCCGACCAGCACGAAGCGCGCCGCGTGCCGGTGCGAGATGCCGTCGCGCTCCACCACGTTGACGCCGCTGGCCGCTGCATCGAGCAGCGAGTCAATCAGCGCGTCGGGCAGCAGGTTGATTTCGTCCACGTACAGCACGCCACCATGCGCGCGCGCCAGCAGGCCGGGCGCGAACTTGAGCTCGTGGCCGGCGAGCGCCTGCCCGAGGTCCAGCGTGCCGACGAGGCTTTCGAGGCTCGCACCCAGCGGCAGCGTGACGAAGGGAGCACCCGGCAGCAGCTCGGCCAGCGCACGCGCGGCCGTGGTCTTGGCCGTGCCGCGCGGCCCTTCGATCAGCACACCGCCCAGGCCCGGATCGACAGCGGCCAGCAGCAGCGCCTGGCGCAGATGCGGCTGGCCCGCTATCGCGGCAAAGGGAAAAGGCACCGGCATCGGGGCGGCAGTGGTCATCGCAGGCTTCCTTCCATCTGCTGCTCGTGGTCGAGCAACAGGTTTTCCAATTGGTTCTTGTAGTCGCCGGGCGACTGCCACAGGCCGCGCTGCATGGCTTCGAGCAAACGGCTGAGCATGTCGTGCAGCGCGCGCGGATTGTGTTCACTCACGAAGTCACGCGTGGCTTCGTCGAGCACGTAGGCGTCGGCCACCATCGCGTACTGGTGGTCGCCGACCACGCGCGCTGTGGCGTCGAAACCGAAGAGGTAATCGACCGTCGCGGCCATCTCGAAGGCGCCCTTGTAGCCGTGGCGCTTCACGCCGTCGATCCATTTGGGGTTGACCACGCGCGAGCGGATGACGCGGCTGATTTCTTCCTTCAGCGTGCGCACACGCGGCGCCTGCGGGTTGCCGTGGTCGCCGTGGTACATGGCGGGCTGCCGGCCGCTCAGGTGGCGCACGGCAGCGACCATGCCGCCCTGGAACTGGTAGTAGTCGTTGGAGTCGAGCAGGTCGTGCTCGCGGCTGTCCTGGTTCTGCATGACGACGTTCATGGCGCGCAGGCGGCGCACCAACGCATCGGTGGCGGGCACGCCGTCGCTGCCCTGGCCGTAGGCGTGAGCGCTGCCGCCGACGTAAGCCTTCGACAGGTCGTCGTCGGTCTGCCAGTCGCCGTGGTCGAACAAGGGCTGCAGGCCAGAGCCGTAGCTGCCGGGCGCTGAGCCGAACACTCGCCAGCCGGCCTGCGTGCGCGCGTCCTCCGGCGAAGCGCCCTGCGCTTCCAGCGCGGCCGCCTCGCGGAGGATGCGCGCGCGAATCGGGTTGCGCTCGGCGTCTTCGTCTTCCTGCGCAGCGACAGCCTGCACGGCCGCATCGAACATCTGCACGGCGTTGGGAAAGGCGTCGCGGAAGAAGCCCGAGATGCGCAGCGTCACGTCGATGCGCGGACGGCCGAGGCCGACCGTGGGCAGCACCTCGAAATCGACCACGCGCTGGCTGCCCGGCGCCCACTTGGGCCGCACGCCGATGAGCGCGAAGGCCTGCGCCAGATCGTCGCCGCCGGTACGCATGGTGGCCGTGCCCCAAACCGACAGGCCCATGGCCACCGGATAGTCGCCGTGCTCCTGCATGTGCCGCTCGACCAACTGCGCGGCCGACTTGAGGCCGAGCATCCACGCGGTGGGTGTTGGGATGGCGCGCGTATCGACCGCGTAGAAGTTGCGGCCGGTAGGCAGCACGTCGGGCCGGCCGCGCGAAGGAGAACCGCTCGGGCCCGGCGGCACGAAGCGGCCTTGCAGGGCGCGGGAGAGTTGCAGCAACTCTTGCGCGCCGCAGGCATCGAGTGCGGGCGCCAGGCTTTGCGCGATGCGGCCCATCACAGCGGCGGTCTTCGGCAGTTCGGGTGGGCATGCGCCTTCTTCCAGCAGGCGCTGCGCCAGCAGTTCCAGCCGCTCGCGCGTGTCGCCCTGATGCCGCCACGCTTCAGTGCTCACCGATTGCAGCAGCGTGGGGCGCGCGCCCTGCCATGGCCGGGCCGCGTCGATGTCGAGCGGGTCGAAGGCATCACGCGGCAGCAGGTCTTGCGACAGCGCGCCGAGCAGGCCGGCATTCGCACCCGCGCCGTCGGCGGCCGGATAGCGCGCCAGCGCCAGCAGCGTGTCGCGCCGCAGCCGCTCGCTGGGCGAGGCGCCGAACACATGCAGCCCGTCGCGGATCTGCGTTTCCTTCAGCTCGCACAGGTAGGCATCCACGCGCGCGAGCACCGCATCGTCTTCCGCGCCCGGCATGCCCAGCTCCTCGACCAGATGCTGCGCGCGCACCGCCGCGAGGATCTGCGCGCGCAGCACCTTGGCGCGGCGCGCGTCGACCAGCAGCGCGTCGTAGTACTCGTCGACCTGCCGCTCCAGGTCCTGCATCGGCCCATGGTTCTCGGCGCGCGTGAGTGGCGGCATCAGGTGGTCGACGATGACCGCCTGCGTGCGCCGCTTGGCCTGCGCGCCCTCGCCCGGATCGTTGACGATGAAGGGGTACACGTTGGGCAGCGGCCCGAGGATGGCGTCGGGCCAGCAAGTCTGCGACAGCGCGATGCTCTTGCCCGGCAGCCATTCGAGGTTGCCGTGCTTGCCGACATGCACCACCGCGTCGATGGCAAAGGCCTCGCGCAGCCAGAAATAGAAAGCGAGATAGCTGTGCGGCGGCACCAGCTCCGCGTCGTGATAGCTCGCGTAGTCGGCCGCACCCAGCGTGCCCAGTGCACGCGCAGGCTGGATGCCGACGAACACGCGGCCCAGCCGCAGGCCGGCGATCATGAAGCGGCTGTTTCGCACCATCGGGTCTTGTTCGGGCGGGCCCCAGCGCGCATCGATGGCTGCCGCCATGCCGTCGGGCAGCTTCGCCAGGCATGCGCGGTACTCGGCCAAACCATAGCTCTGCCACGCCGGCCGCGCCGCCCATTGCGCGGGATCGTTCGCAATGCCTTCCTGCAGCTTGCGCATCAGCGCATCACCGTCGACGGGCATCGCGTCAGGCTCGCCCAGCACATAGCCCTCGGCGGCCATCGCGCGCAGGATCGCCATCACCGAGGCCGGTGTGTCCAGCCCCACACCGCTGCCGATGCGCCCTTCACTGCCGGGGTAGTTCGCAAGGATCAGCGCGATGCGCTTGTCGCCGGCGCGCAGGCTGCGCAGCCGGCACCAGCGGCGCGCCAGCTCGGCCACGAAGGCGATGCGGTCAGGCTCGGGCTGGTAGTTCACCACCTCGGTCTGCGTGAGTTCGCAGCGATGCGCCAGGCCCTTGAAGCTCACGGCGCGCGTGATGATGCGGCCGTCCATCTCGGGCAGCGCGATCTGCATGGCGATGTCGCGCGGGCGCAGGCCCTGGCTGTCGGCCAGCCAGTCCTCGCGGTTGCCGCCGCTCACGATCACCTGCAACACCGGTGCGTCGCCAGCCAGCGCGATGCCTTCTCCCGCTTCGTTCTGCGCGCCCTGCCCCAGTGCCGCGAAGGCCGTGGTGTTGAGCACGAGCTGCACGTCGTGCTCGGTGCACAGCTCTCGCAACGTGGACAGGCACAGCGGGTCTTTGAGCGAATCGAGCGCGACCGGCAGCGGGTTCAGCCCCTGCGCGCTCAATGCGGCGGCGAGCGCATCGAACGCCACCGTGTTGCCCGAGAGCAGATGCGAGCGATAGAACACCAGCGCCACCACCGGCGCGCCCGCATGCCACCCGGCACGCAGGTCATCGATGCCGGCCACGGTGTGCGCCGCGTCAATACCGCGCGGCACATGCAACGCAACCTGCGGCAGGCTGCGCGGCGGCAGCGGCGCCTCGCCATGGCCCAGCCCGTGGAAAGCCACCGCGCGCAAAAACTGCATCGCATTGCCCGCCCCGCCGCTGCGCATGTACTGCCAGAGCCGACGGCTCACCGCACGCGGCGCCGTGCTGCGCGCGAGCAGGTCTTCATCTTCCTGCAGGTCGCCGGAGAACATGGCGAGCTGCTGGCCCTTGCGCTTCGCGAGCTTCTCGAGCTGCTGCAGGCCGTAGGCCCAGGCCGATTCCGCGCCCAGGTGATCGACCACCACCACGCGCGCATGCTGCAGCACCTCGTCGATGTACAGGTCGAGCGAGGCCGGCTGGCGCAGGTGCATCAGGTTGGCCAGCCGCAACGACGGGTAGCCGGGGTCTGTGGCCGCCAGCGCCGTGCGCGCCGCCGCGAGCAGCGCGAGCGTGGTGTCGGCCGAGCTGAGCACCACGATGTCGCCCGGCGTCTGGTCGAGACGGGTAACGACGCTGTCGTCTTCGACGAAGCGACCGGGCTGGGTGCTCAGCAGGTGCATGCGTTCAGGCCGTCAGGCTGCGACCGCGCTCACCTCTTCCAGCGCCTTGCGCAGCACTGCCTCGTCGAGGTCTTCACCGATGAACACGAGCCGCGTGCGCTGCGCCTCGCCATCGCGCCAGCGGCGGTCGAAGTGATGATCGAAGCGGCGGCCCACGCCCTGCACCAGGAGCCGCATCGGCTTGCCCGGAATGGCGACGAAGCCCTTCACGCGGTAGATAGTTTGCTGCTCGACCAGCTTGCCCAGCACGGCGAGCAGGCCGTCACGGTCCACGGGCGGCAGCTCGATCACGAGTGAGTCGAACTCGTCGTGGTCGTGGTCTTCCTCGTGGTCGTGGTGGCTTTCGCGCAGGTGAATGGTGGCCTCGGCCGCGCGGCCCTGGCCCAACAGCAGCGCGAGCGGCAGCCTGCCTTCGGTGGCAGCCACGATCTTGACTTCGGGCGGCAGCTCTTCGCGCACCAGCGCCTCGACCTTCGCGCGCGCGGCATCGTCCATCAGGTCGGTCTTGTTGAGCACCACGAGGTCGGCGGCCGAGAGCTGGTCTTCGAACAGTTCGTGCAGAGGCGATTCGTGGTCGAGGTTGGGGTCAGCGCGGCGGGCTTCGTCGACAGCCTCCGGGTTTTCGGCGAACTGGCCCGAGGCGGCGGCCGGGCCGTCTACCACCGTCACCACCGAGTCCACGGTGAAGATGTTGGCGATGTCCGGCCACTGGAAGGCCTGCACCAGCGGCTTGGGCAATGCGAGACCCGAGGTTTCGATGATCACGGCATCGATGTCGCCGCGGCGCTCGGCCAGTTGCAGCATCACGGGCAGGAACTCTTCCTGCACGGTGCAGCAGACGCAGCCGTTGGCCAGTTCGTAGAGTGCGCCTTCGCGCTCGTTGCCCTCGTCGTCGCAGCCGATGCCGCAGCCGCGCAGAATCTCGCCGTCGATGCCGAGCTCGCCGAACTCGTTGACGATCACCGCGATGCGGCGGCCCTCGGCATTGCCGAGGATGTGGCGCAGCAGCGTGGTCTTGCCGCTGCCGAGGAAGCCCGTGACGATGGTGACGGGAATCTTGGCGTTGCTTGCTTGTGTCATGGAAGATGTTCTTTCAGGCGCGCAAGCGCCCGTGCCGCTCCCCGAGGCAGCACCTCGTGAGCGCGGCGATGCATTGGTTGAATCAGACGGCGCTGTACAGGCGGCGCTCCACGAAGGCCGTGCCCTGCAGACGACGCCAGGCCTTTGCGGCGGCCAACACGCCCAGGTCGACCAGCGGCTCGACAAGCACGACGGTCATGTAGGCAGCGCCGAAGCTGGCGATCTGGCTCAGGTTCTCGAGCCCGGTGCCGCGTCCGTAGAGCGCCCAGAAGCCGACCCAGACAACGATGCCGCCCTGGTAGGCCACCGAAAGCTTGAATGCCTGCTGGTAGCTGATGTCCACGTAGGCCAGGTTCTGGGGAATGATCCGTCGTGCCAGCGCGGCAGTCGCGAACAGGGGCACCAGCAAGGTGGTGACGTTCATGCCGAACTGCGGCACATCCTGCGGTTCGAAGAACAGGCCCTGGATGAGCAATCCGCCCGCCAGGCCGATGGCCGCAGGCGCCAACCCGAACACCAGCAGCAGGGTCGTGCCCAGAATCAGGTGCACCTCGGACACGCCCACCGGGTGATGCGGCAGCACCTCGAAGAAGCAGAACACCAGCGCAATGGCAATGGCCGAGCGCAGCGCCAGGGCGGCAAGGCCGTCCTTCACAGCCGTATCGAAGGCCACCTTGCCTGTGTAGGCGAGAGCAGCTGCCGCCGTGGCGTAGCTGAGGAAGATCTTGGATCCGTCGACGAGACCTGGTTCGATGTGCATCGAGCACCTCCTGAAATGCACCGCAGTGCGAAAGTTGATTGTTGGTTCATGGGCCTGCTTGCGCAAGCCCCTTCGATACGGCCGACGGCCGGGGCTTGCGCCGCAGCCGCCGCCAGCCGATCACCACGCCGCTGGCCGAGGCCACGGCGCCGACGATGGAAAGCAGCCACACCACGAGATCCCATGCCGGCCGGTACTGGATGAGCCAGGGAAAGTCGAGGCTGTGCGTGGCGTTGAAGAGCCAGCGGCGCAGCCGCGAGTTGCTGTCGTTGCTGCCGGCAACCTGGCCGCTGGCCGGGTCGATGTAGATCCAGCTGCGCGCGGGGTCGTCGAACTGCAGGCGCCACACGGGCACGATGCGCTCGCGGTGGTGGCCATACCAGTGGAAGTCTTCGCGGGTCTGCAGCGTGGCCTGGGTGATGGCGCCGGGCCGCAGGCGGGCGGCGGCGCGCAGGATGTCGTCCTTGCCGATGACGGCGGGGCCGCCGGTGGCCGCATCGACCACCCGCACGTGCGCCTTCGAGTCGCGCAACTGCAGCAGCGGCTTGCCGTCGAACCACAGCAGCACGGCCTCGCGTGGTGCGGCGTCGCCCTCGCCTGACGGCAGCACCGCTGGCGGCCACGGAAACGGCGAGGTACCGCCCCCCGTGTAGCGCGCCATCGCCGCCGCGTCGCCCGGCCCGCGCTGGAACCAGCCATTGGGGTTCATCGACAGCCAGCCGCTGATGATCCACGTCAGCACGAAGAAGCCGCCGATCAGCCCCGCGATGTGGTGCCAGGCCATCCACCCGCTGTACGGCGTGACCGCGCCATTGCGGAACCTGCGCCGCAGGCGCACCCGCAGGATGCCGATGACGATGCCCGTCACGGCCGAGACGATGCATGCCGCCGATAGCCACACCACCACGTCGTGCCACAGCGGCGGATCGGCGCGCAACGGTGTGAAGTAGATCCAGTGCGGCACGGAGCCCAGCCAGTTCCAGAAGCGCTCCGAGCGCGTGGTGTCGCGCACCACTTCGCCGTTGCGCTGCGACACGTACAGCTCGGTGCCGGCCGCGTCGCCGACCTCGATGCGGTGCAACGGGCGCAGCGGGTTCAGGCCCTGCGGCACGGTCCACTGGTCGCGCTCCAGCGTCTCGGCCCAGTGCGCACTCACATGGCCCGAAAAGGCCCGCGCGATGGCCTCGGCCTGCGCTGCATCGACCGGGCCGGGCACATGGCCGTCGCGCGCCGAGACCGTGTGCCGGCCGCCGCTCGCATCGACGATGCGCCACACGGGCTCGGCGTTGATGCCGCCCTGCATCTCCAGCACCATGCGCCGCGGCGGTTGTGCGCGGTCGGCCTGTGGCAGCGCATCAAGTGCAGCGGTCGGCGACACCGCAGCCTGCTCGAAGCGCAGCGGCGCCAGACCTGCGAGCCGCTCTTCGTCCGTGAGGTTGGGATACCCCACGTACATCATCACGACGCCCGAGACGAACCACATGACGAACAGCAGGCAGCCGCCGATGCCCAGCCACCGGTGCGTCCAGTAGAGCCAGTGCCGGATGCCCGGCCAGGCGCGGCGCCATGCGGAAGTCATGAGAACGTCGCTCAGAAGATGACCAGAGCCGAAAGCTCGAACGAACGCGGACGGCCCAGCAGCCACTGGTTGCCGCCGTTCGAGAACGACACCGCATAGCGGCGGTCGGCCAGGTTGTAGGCACGCAGCGCAAGCTTGAGCGACGGGCTGGCCTGCCAGCTCACGCCCGCGTCTGCCACCGTGTAGGAGCCGATCTTGCGCGAATTGGCCGTATCGACCTGACGCGGCCCGACATAGCGCACGCCGAAGTCAGCCTCCCACTGCGGCAGAAAGCGCCAGTTGAGCCAGAGGTTCGCAGCCTCTTCGGGCACGCCTGTAGGCGTGTTGCCCGCACGCGAGACCAGGCGCCCGCTGACGACTTCGTTGAAGTCGTCATAGCGCGCACGCAGCTTGGCCACGTTGGCTTCGAGCCGCAGCGTGGAGGTGAGCGCCAGGTCGAGCGTGGCCTCGATGCCTTCGGACGACTGCTTGCCGATCTGCTGGCTGATGGTCGGATCGGTCGCGTCGCGCGAGAGCAGCTTGGTCTTCTCGATGCGGTAGGCCGCCACGGTCCAGGCGCCGCGGTTGTCGGCCAGCTGGCGCTTGTAGCCGACCTCGACCTGCCGGCCGGTGCTGAGCTCGAACGGCACCTGCGTGGCCGAGGTGGTGATGAGCGAGGTCAGCGGGTCGGCCGCGCGCGCCACCTGTGCGTAGAACGACTGCGACGCATCGGGCGCATACACCACGCCGAGGCGGCCGGTGGCGTACTCGAAGGTCTTGCCGAGGTTGTTGGCCGCGTTCTGCAGGTCGGTGCGCGCCACCTTGGCATGGTCCCAGCGCAGGCTGCCCACCACCGACCACTGCTCGTTGAAGGCCAGCTTGTCTTCGGTGAAGAAAGCGTAGGTGTCGGTCTTGGTCCGGTAGCGCGGCGTGTAGGCCACGGGCGAGACGTAGTAGCCGGGGTTGAAGACGAAGGGGTCGACCACCGAGCGCCCGCCATAGGGCGAATCATTGCTGTGCTGGAAGTTGATGTGATTCGCGTCGAAGCCCACCAGCACCTGGTTGGCCAGGCCGAACAGGCTGTGCTTGAAGGTGGCGTCGGTGCGGTTGCCGATCTGCTCCTGGTCGTGGCCGATTTCCAGGTAGTCGCCGCGCGTCACGCGGCGCGTGGTGGCGTTGTAGGTGTAGGTCTCGCTGTCGCGCCAGTGGCGCTTGCTCTCCAGCCGGTAGAGCTGGTTGCGCACGGTAACGGCATCGTTGGGCGTCCACTGGGCGTCGAGCCGGGTCCACTTGTCGCGGTACTTGATCTCGGCGTCGTCTACGTTGTAGTTCTGGCGCAGGGTCTGGCTGCTCAGGCGGCCATCGATCAGCGGCACGCCGAAGTAGCGCTGCGGCGACTGCCGGCCCTCGTCGTGCGACAGCGTGAACTGCAGCTGCGGCGACACGTCGAGCCGCACGGCCGCGCCCACGGCCAGGCTCTCGGCCTGCCCGCGCTGCATGAAGCCGTCGGTCTGGCGGTGGCTGATGTCGAAGCGGTAGGAGAGCTTGTCGTTGATCGCCCCGCCGCTGCCAAAGGCCACCTGGCGAGTGGCGTCGGAGCCCACTGTGACCAGCGCCTCGTTCTGGATCGGGCCGCGCGTGGGCTTCTTGGGCACCACGTTGATGGCGCCGCCGATGGCGCCCTCGCCGTACATCACCGAGGCCGCGCCGCGCAGCACCTCGATGCGGTCGACTGACCAGGTGTCGAACGGGAAGGTGACGGTGCCCGCGCCCGCGTAGAGGCGCGTGCCGTCGAAGAGCTGCATCACCGAGCCGTGGCCCGAAAAACCGCGCGCCACCATCGCGGTGCCGCCATTACCGGGGCCGGGCGTGCCGGTGATGCCGGTGGCGCGGGTGGCGGCATCGACCACCGAGACGTCGCCGCGTGCGCGGATGGTGTCGCCCGTCAGCACTTCGATGCTGGCCGGCGTTTCCAGCGGCGTGAGGCCCAGGCGGCTGCCGGTGTGCGAAGGCTCGTCGATGGCCAACGGCGTGTGCCGCTCGGCTTCGACCTGCACCGGCTTGAGGGTCTGGCTGCTGCTGGCGGCTTCACCCGACGACTGCGCGAAGACCAAGGAAGGCCCGAAAACCAGCCCCAGACCCAGTGAAAGACCCGAAAGGCGTGCCCAACGCAGCGGCGCGCCCGTGCGATCGCGCGCTGGCGATGCATGACCCATGTGACTTCTCCTCCGACCTGCGTCCCCGCAGGCTCCTGACCGATAAAGGACGCAGCGGAAGAGGCGAAGGGACTGCAACGGTACGCGCAAGCGCGAAGCGGTGGCAGGCCCGGACACGCACTCCCGCAGCGTCCGAAGGCGGTTGCGAAGGCCGGTATCCGGGCTTGCGGAGCGCCGCGGCGTGCCAGTCAATCAATGAATGGATGCACACCGCGGCCGAAACCCTCGCCTTCCCACGCCGAAGCGCAGTGGCTGCCCATGCCGTCTGAGGGGCATGAGCGTGAGGGTTTCCAGATCCGCTGACCGTTGCGGGGGCAGCGCAGGAGTTGCAGCGTCAATCAAGAATGAACGACGCGGCGCACCTGCTTCCCGTTTAACCCCGTGGCCATGAGATGGCGTGCGGGGCACCTTCGAACCGTATTGCCTGGCGGGATTAATAAGAATTAACACACCAGAACGGCGGGATTATAGGGAGAGGCCTTCCGCCGAAGGCCTCGGATGGGCCTCTGATGGGCCTCAGGCAGGCCTTCCGTCGGGTCCGAACAGCCTCCGCATCACGGCCACGCCCGCCACCAGCGCGTTCGAATAGGTGGCATAGGGATCGTGGGCTGCCTCCAGCGGCATGTAGACGTGGGAGGTTTCGCCAGGCGTGTCGTCGACCGCCTCCATCAGCACCCAATAGAACTCGCCCGCCTCCAGTTCATGGACGGTGAGCGCGATGTTTCTCGATGAGGGCATGGAGGTAAGAGTGGCTGACAAGGTTGTCGGTTCTTTTTTGAATGGGCGGGGTACGCACGCGGTTGACAGCGCTTTCGGGCTTCTCCTACAGAGCCCAGCCTTGGTGCGACCTAATGTTGTAGTCAGGGACCTTTCAGAAGCCTTTCCAAGAACAGGAGGCAGCATGAAGCATTTCACTCTTGAACCGGGCATGCGATCGAGCATCGGCGGAGCCTTTTATCCGACCGGCTATTCGATGGTGATGTTTCCGAATGCGGAAGACGCCGACCGCATCGGCCACCGCCTGATCGAAAAAGGCATGAGTGGCGACGAGGTCTATCTGCTGCCCGCGCAAACGGTGCTGGCCGAAATCACCCCGACCGCGAAGACATCCGACAACCCCCTGCCCTCCGCCGGCACCGATGCTGCGACGGTACGCGCCTATACCGAGTTGGCGCGCGACGGCCACACGGGCCTGCTGGTGAGGACAAGAGACGGCGCGGCCGCCGAACGCCTGATGGAGCTGGTGCGCACCGTGCCCTATTCCATCGCACAGCGCTACCGCACGCTGGTCATCGAAGACCTCTGAGAAGAAGAGGAAGGCGGGCGTCTTCAAGCCGGCACGGCCATCGACACGGCGCGCTGGACCACATCACGGGCCATGGCCTGGGCCAGTTCGTGCTCGCCGAGGAACACGGTGGCGGAGGTTTCCTGCGTGAGCAGCCGGGCCTCCTGCTCGTTGTGGCTGCGGATCACGGTCTGGATGGTGGGGTTGAGCGTGCGCGCGGTTTCCATCATCTGGCGCACGTTCATGGCGTCGGGCGTGGCCACCACCAGCACGCGGGCGCGTGCGATGTGCGCCTGGATCAGCACCGCCGGGTCGGCCGCGTCGCCCCACACGGCTGGCGTGCCGGCCTCGCGCAGCTTTTCGACCAGTTCGCGGTTCTGCTCGGCCACCACGTAGGGAATGTCGTGCGCGTCGAGTTCGGCCGCAATGCGGCGCCCGACGCGGCCATAGCCCACCAGCACCACCTGCCGCGAGAGGTACTTGGCCTCGGTGGTCATGGGCAGTTCGGCCAGCGGGTCGTCGCGCGATTCGAGCCCGCGCGCAAAGGATGAACGGGCGTGCAGCCACTTCTGCATCGGCCCGATCAGGCTGAACCACAACGGGTTGGTGGCAATGGAAATCAGCGCGCCCGCCAGCACCAGGCTCTGGCCTTCCACCGGCAGCAGGCCCAGCGACACGCCCAGCCCGGCCAGGATGAACGAGAACTCGCCGATCTGCGCCAGGCTGGCGCTGACCGTGAGCGCCGTGCCCAGCGGGTAGCGAAACACCAGTACCAGCGCGCAGGCCGCAAGCGACTTGCCCAGCACGATGACCAGCACCACCGCCAGCACCTGCAGCGGCCGGTCGATCAGCACCGAGGGGTCGAACAGCATGCCGACCGACACGAAGAACAGCACCGCGAAGGCGTCGCGCAGCGGCAGCGACTCTTGCGCCGCCCGGTGGGCAAACTGCGACTCGCGCATCACCATGCCGGCGAAGAAGGCACCCAGCGCAAACGACACGCCGAACAGCGCCGCCGAGGCAAACGCGATGCTCACGGCCGCGGCCACCACGCACAGCGTGAACAGCTCGCGCGAGCCGGTTCGCGTGACCTGCCAGAGGATCCACGGGAACACGCGCCGCCCCACCACCAGCATCAGCGCGACGAAGCCGCCAACCTGCAGCAGCGTGAGGCCCAGCGTCTGCCAGAGCGGATCGGCCGGGCCGGCGTGTTCACTTTTTCCGCCCAACGTGCCCGCCAACGGCGGCAGCAGCACCAGTACCAGCACCATCGCCAGGTCTTCGACCACGAGCCAGCCGACGGCGATGCGGCCAGTGAACGAATCAAGGATGCCCAGGCTTTCGAGCGCACGCAGCAGCACGACCGTGCTGGCCACCGACAGCGCAAGCCCGAACACGAGCGCTGCGCCGGGGCTCCAGCCCCACCACAGGGCCAGCCCACCGCCGAGCAGCGTGGCCACGCCGATCTGCGCGATCGCACCGGGCAGTGCGATCTTGCGTACGGCCAGCAGGTCGTCGAGGGAAAAATGAAGGCCTACGCCGAACATCAGCAGCATGACGCCGATTTCGGCAAGCTGGGCGGCGATTTCCGCGTCGGCCACGAAGCCCGGTGTGAACGGGCCGATGATCACGCCCGCCAGCAGGTAGCCGACCAGCGCGGGCAGCCGCAGCTTGGCTGCCAGGAATCCGAACACCAGCGCCAGCCCCAAGCCGGCGGCGATCGTGTTGATGAGGGAGACGCTGCGGGGCATCGCTCCATTTTGCAGGAACGATGTCTGCCCTTTTATTTCACACGGCCATCTTGTCCGGGGCCCGGCTGTCGTGCCGAGCGATCAACCGACCATCTTGCTGGTCCGGGCGGCATCGAGCACTTCGGGCTCTTGCGCCTCTACCCAGGTCTCGTTGTTGAGCCCCGCCTGCAGCCGCGTTTCGTCGAGCTCGTTGGTCCACTTGGCGACCACGATGGTGGCTACGCCGTTGCCGATCAGGTTGGTGAGCGCGCGAGCTTCCGACATGAAGCGGTCGATGCCCAGGATGAGCGCAAGCCCCGCCACCGGCACATGACCCACCGCCGACAGCGTGGCTGCCAGCACGATGAAGCCACTGCCCGTGACACCAGCAGCCCCCTTCGACGTGAGCAGCAGCACGGCCAGCAGCGTGATCTCCTGCGTGAGCGTCATCGGCGTGTTGGTCGCCTGCGCGATGAACACCGCCGCCATCGTCAGGTAGATCGAGGTGCCGTCGAGGTTGAACGAGTAGCCGGTCGGGATCACGAGGCCCACGCAGGTCTTGTTCGCGCCCAGGTTCTCCATCTTCTCCATCATGCGCGGCAGCACCGATTCGCTCGACGACGTGCCCAGCACGATCAGCAGCTCTTCCTTGATGTACTTGATGAACTTCCAGATGCTGAAGCCGTGGAACCTCGCTATGAGCCCCAGCACCACGAAAATGAACAGCAGGCAGGTCAGGTAGAAAGTACCCATCAGCTTGCCGAGCGAGAACAAACTGCCCAGGCCGTACTTGCCAATGGTGAAGGCCATGGCGCCGAAAGCACCGATGGGCGCCAGCTTCATGATGTAGTTGACGATGCCGAAGAGCACATGCGAGCCCTTCTCGATCACGTCGAACACCAGCGTGCCGCGGCCGCCGAAGCGGTGCAGCGCAAAGCCGAACAGCACCGCGATCAGCAGCACCTGCAGGATCTCGCCCTTGGCGAACGCATCGACGAGCGTGTTGGGAATGATGTTCAGGATGAAGTCGACCGTGCCGGTCATCTTGCCGGGGCCGGTGTAGGAGGCGATCGACTTGGTGTCGAGCGTGGCCGGGTCGACGTTCATGCCCGCACCGGGCTTGAGCACGTTGACCAGCACCAGCCCGACGACGAGCGCGATGCTGCTGACGACCTCGAAGTACAGCAGCGCCAGGCCGCCGGTCTTGCCGACCTTCTTCATGTCTTCCATGCCGGCGATGCCCACCACCACCGTGCAGAAGATGATCGGCGCGATGATCATCTTGATCAGCTTGATGAAGCCATCGCCCAGCGGCTTCATCGCCTCGCCGGCCGCCGGATAGAAGTGGCCGAGCAGCACGCCGATGATCACAGCGGTGATCACCTGTACGTAGAGCGAACGGTAGATCGGGAGCTTTCTGGCGGGTGTGCTTGTTGTGTTTTCCATTGCTTGCCTCCGGAGGGTTGAGAACTGTAGGACGCGTGTCGGCGGCTTTCTATCCGTGGAACCCGCATCGATCAAATGAAAAAACCCGCCGAAGCGGGTTTTGTCGATCAGGTGTAGGTCAGCATGCTTAATGCATGTGCAGGCCGCCGTTGACCGAGAAGTCGGCCCCGGTGCTGTAGCCGCCTTCGTCGGTGGCGAGCCACGCGATGATCGAGGCGATTTCGCTCGGCTCACCCAGGCGCTTGACCGGGATGGTGGCCACGATCTTGTCGAGCACTTCCTGGCGGATGGCCTTGACCATGTCGGTGCCGATGTAGCCCGGGCTCACGGTGTTGACCGTCACGCCCTTGTTGGCCAGCTCCTGCGCCAGCGCCATGGTGAAGCCGTGCATGCCGGCCTTGGCTGCCGAGTAGTTGGTCTGGCCCGCCTGGCCCTTGGCGCCGTTGACCGAGCTGATGTTGATGATGCGGCCCCAGCCCTTTTCAACCATGTCGCCCACCACCTGCTTGGTGACGTTGAACATGCTGTTGAGGTTGGTCTCGATCACCGCGCTCCAGTCTTCGGGCGTCATCTTCAGGAACATGCGGTCCCGCGTGATGCCGGCGTTGTTGACCAGCACGTCGATGGCGCCATGGGCTGCCTTGGCGGCAGAGAAAGCCTCGACGGTGGATTGCCAGTCGCCGACATTGCCGACCGACGCGTGGAACTCGAAGCCTTCGGCTTTCTGTTCGGCCAGCCACTTGGCGTAGTCGCGCGTGGGGCCGCAACCGGCGATCACGGTGAACCCGTCCTTGTGCAGACGCTGGCAGATGGCTGTTCCGATGCCACCCATGCCCCCGGTGACATATGCAACTTTCTTGCTCATAAGATTTCCTTTGTGTACGTAGCAAAAGCCTGAACGGCCACCTTCACTCTAGCGAGTTTCAAGCCTGCGTCCTCTGAGGAAAACACTGAGCCAAGCTTGCAACCAGCTGTCACGAAGAGCGGCCTTCGTGCTCAGCCTCTATCCTCGCACCTGTCCGCTCTTGTGCAAGCCTTACGCAAGCGTCAACACCCAAGGAGTTCGAAAGTATGAATTTCGGGATCATCATCTTCCCCGAGGTCGAGGAACTCGACTTCGTCGGCCCCTGGGAAATGCTCACCATGTGGAGCAAGCTGGCCGCCGGTCCCGAGCAGTGCCTGATCGTGGCCGAAAAGCGCGAACCGGTGGTCTGCGCCAAGGGCCTGTCCATCAACCCGCACGTGTCCTTCGCCGATTGCCCGCCTCTCGACTGCCTGCTCGTGCCCGGCGGCATGGGCACGCGCCGCGAGGTCGACAACCCCGCCATGACACGCTTCCTGGCCGACCAGGCGCCCGGCTGCCAGACGCTGATGTCGGTGTGCACCGGCGCATTCGTGCTGCACGCGGCCGGGCTGCTCTCAGGCAAGACCGCGACCACGCATTGGGGCTCACTCGACCGCCTGCGCGCGCTGGGCGACGTGAAGGTGGTCGAGCAGCGCTTCGTGCGTGACGGCAACGTCTGGACGTCGGCCGGGGTATCGGCCGGTACCGACCTGATGCTGGCCTTCATCGCCCACACCGCGGGCGAGGAAGCCGCGGCCCGGGTGCAGCTGCAGGCCGAGTACTACCCGGCGGACACGATCTACGGAGACACCGCGAGCCATGAGCGCGCGCCAGCGTACGTGAAGCGGCCCGGCTCCCGTTTCCAGGCGCCATGACCGCGCCCGCCCTGCCAGAACCATTGCCGGTGCTCGCCGCGCGCGTGGGCGAAACGCTGCGCGCACGGGGACAGACGGTCTCGGTCGTCGAGTCTTCGGCAGGCGGCCTCGTGTCGGCTGCCCTGCTCGCCATTCCAGGCGCATCGGCCTACTTCCGCGGCGGCGCCGTCGTCTATTCGCGGCGTGCCGGCCGGGCGCTGCTGGGCCTGACCGCTGAAGACATGACCGGCATGCGCGGCGAAACCGAGCCCTACGCCCTGCTCGTCGCCGGCCGGATGCGCGACACCCACCACACCACCTGGGGCATCGCCGAAAGCGGCGCGGCCGGCCCATCAGGCAGCCCGTATGGCGATGCGCCGGGGCACGTGTGCATCGCCGTGGTCGGCGCGGTCACGGTAAGCCGCACCATCGAGACCGGCAACACAGACCGGCCGGCGAACATGGACGTGTTCGCGCGGCACCTGCTCGCGCTGTTCGACGAGACGCTGCGGGCGCAGCCGGAGCCGCCACCCGCCTGAAAGATCAATCCGCCTGCACGCCCGCGGCGCGGATCACCTTGCCCCACTTGGCGACCTCTGCCGTGAGGTGCGTGCGCAGGCTTTCCGGCGTCTGCTTGTCCAGCGGCACGATTTCGGAGCTGAGTTCGGCAAGGCGGTGCTTGACCATGTCGTCCTGCAGCGCGGCGCGCAAGGCGACGTTGAGCTTCTCGATCACGGCAGGCGGCGTACCCTTGGGCGCATACATGCCGTGCCACACCCGCACGTCGAAGCCCTTGAGGCCCTGCTCGTCCAGCGTCGGAATGTTGGGCATGCTCGACAGGCGCTGCGGCGTGGTCACGCCGAACACCTTCACGCGGTTGCCGTCCTTGATGACCGGCGCGGTCTGCGTGGTCTGGTCGCACAGCAGGTCGACCTGCCCGCCCATGAGGTCGTTGAGCGCCGGGCCGGCCCCCTTGTACGGCACTGTCGTCAATTGCACGCCGATCTGGTTCATGAACAGCAGGCCGCACAGCTGCGACACAGCGCCCACGCCCGCGTTTGCCAGCGTGACCTTGTCCTTGTTGGCCTTCACGTAGGCCAGCAGTTCCTGGTAGTTGTTGGCCGGAAAGTCCTTGCGCGACAGCAGCGTCATCGGCACGTCCAGCACCTGGCCGATGTACTCGAAGTCTTTCAGCGGGTCGTAGTTGAGCTTCTTGTAGAGCGCGGGCGCGGTGGCCATGCCCATGTGGTGGATGAGGATGGTGTAGCCGTTGGGCGCCGCCCTGGCCACCCGCGTGGGCGCGATGGTGCCGCCCGCGCCCACGGTGTTCTCGACGATCACGGTCTGGCCCAGCGACTTGCCCATGGGAAAGGCCAGCATGCGCGCCACCACGTCGGTCGGGCCGCCGGCGGAGTACGGCACGACCATGGTGATGGGCTTGTCGGGCCATGCGGCTTGTGCTGCGGCGGGCGATTGCAGGGCGAACAGGCAGGCGCCGGCCGAGGCCGCTAGCAGGGTCTTGAATTTCCAGGTCTTCGTTTTCGTCGTCTTGGTTGCTGTCACTTCTTTGTCTCCTATGGTTATGGGTGTTCTGTCAGGGCGTCGGTTGGTCTTCGAGCGCCAGCAGGCGTTCGGCCAGGCGCACCACGGGCGCGTCGACCATCCGCCCGTCGAGGCTGACCACGCCGCCGCCCGATGCTCGAATGGCGTCGACCACGCGACGGGCCCACGCCAGTTCGTCGGCGCTGGGGCCCAGCGCGGCATGCACCGGCGCAACCTGATCGGGATGGATGCACAGCTTGGCGCCGAAGCCGCCGCGCCGGGCGCGTGCGGTGTCGGCGGCCAGCCGCTGGGCGTCGCGCCAGTCGGGCGTCACGCCGTCGATGGGCGCGGGCAGGTTGGCGCGACGCGAGGCAAGCAGCAGCGCGAGACGCACTGGCACGAGTTCGGCTTCGTCCGCGTCGCAGGCCAAGCCGAGATCGGCCTGGAAATCGAGATTGCCGAACGCGAGCCGCAGCACCTGTGGGCCGGCCGCGAGTTCATCGACCGCCGCCAGGCCCGCGGCCGATTCGATCAGCGGCACAAGCAAGCCCGTCGAACCGATGGCCCCGGCCAGCCGAGACAGATCGGCCGCGCGCTCCGCCTTTGGCAGCACGACGCCAGCGATCAAACCTTGCTCCACCAGCGCGCCGACCGCCACGCAGTCGTCGTCATGCCACGGCGTGCCAGCGGCATTGATGCGCACCAGCAGGCGTTGCCGGCCAATGTCGGGCAGCGCGGCGAACGAGGCTGCGAGCGCCTCGCGCGCCGCCACCTTGCGCTCCGGCGCCACCGCGTCCTCCAGATCGACGATCACGCCTCCCGCCCCAGTGGCCAGCGCACGCGCATGGCGCTCGGGCCGGTCGGCCGGCACGAAGAGAAAGGCGCGCGCCAGGGCGAGCGTGCTCACACCGCCCTCGCCTCGCGCAGCGCCGCGATGTCCGCCTCGCTGCGCCCGAGGCTGCGCAAGATCGCCTCGGTGTGCTCGCCGACCGCCGGAATCGGGTCCATGCGGTAGTCGAACGCGCTCTGCCGGCCAGCCGGCAGCAAGGCGGGAATGTCGCCCGCCGGCGAACCCACCTGCCGCCAGCGCTCGCGCGCCTGCAACTGCGGATGCGCCCACAGGCCAGCCATGTCGTTCATTCGGGCGTTGGCGATCTGCGCCGTGTCGAGCCGCTCCAGCACCTGCGCCGTGCTCAGCGCACCGAAGGTCTCGACGATGATCGCGCGCAGGGCCTCGCGGTTCTCGTTGCGCCGCGCGTTGCTGTCGAAGCGGGCATCGATTGCGAGCCCCGACTGCAGCAGCACCTTCTCGCAGAAGGTGCGCCACTCGCGCTCGTTCTGCAGGCCCAGCATCACGGTACCGCCATCGCCGGCGGGGAACGGCCCGTAGGGATAGATGGTGGCGTGCGAAGCGGCGCTGCGCGGCGGTGGCGGCGCGCCTTCGTAGGCGTAGTACATCGGGTAGCCCATCCACTCGGCGAGCGATTCGAGCATCGACACGTCGATGTGCGAGCCCTTGCCGGTCTTGCCGCGCTGGAGCAGCGCCGCGAGGATGCCGGTGTACGCGTACATGCCCGCAGCGATGTCGGCGATGGAATTGCCCGACTTGCAAGGATCGTCCGGCGTGCCCGTGACCGAGAGAAAACCCGCCTCGCTCTGGATCAGCAGGTCGTAGGCCTTCTTGTCGCGGTACGGGCCGTCTTCGCCGTAGCCCGAGATGTCGCAGACGATGAGCCGCGGGTGCTTCGCCTGCAGCACCTGCGCGCCGAGCCCCATGCGCGCGGCGGCGCCGGGCGCGAGGTTCTGCACCAGCACGTCGGCATCGGCCACCAGCTCCTGCAGCACGGCGAGCGCGGCGGGCTGCTTCAGATCGAGCGTGAGGCTTTCCTTCGAGCGGTTCACCCACACGAAGTGCGAGGCCTCGCCGTGCACGCGGGCGTCGTAAGCCCGCGCAAAGTCGCCCACCTCGGGGCGCTCCACCTTGATGACGCGCGCGCCGAGGTCGGCCAGCTGGCGGGTGCAGAACGGTGCGGCAATCGCGTGCTCGAGCGAGATGACGGTGATGCCGTCCAGGGGTCTTGTCATGTCTTCTTTCTCCCCTTCAGGCCAGCACGGCCGTGGCCTGCATCGTGAACCAGCCGTCTGCGTCCTCGCCCCAGAGACTGAATGTCTTTCCGTCGGCGCCCGGCTTGCCGTGCACGCGGAACGGCGCGATGTCGAATGTCGGGCGCACCGCGCGGAACTCGAAGCGCGCGAGCTGCGCGCCCGGCACATTGCGGCGCAGCAGGTCGACCAGCAGCGTCGCGATCAGCGGGCCGTGCACGATCAGGCCCGGATAGCCCTCGACCTGCGTCACGTAGCGGCGGTCGTAGTGGATGCGATGGCCGTTGAAGGTGAGCGCCGAGTAGCGGAACAGCAGCACGTCGTCGGGCACGATGTCGCGGCTGAAGGCGGCGTCCTTCGGCGCGGGCGTGGGTGGCGGGCCCGCTTCACCTGGCTGCGCGGCGGCGCGGTAGACGATGTCGTGCTCCTCGGTCAGCGCGAGGCCGCGCTCGTTGCGCACCTCGTGGCGCACGAGCACGAACACCAGCTCGCCGGTGCGGCCCGCCTTGTGGGTGACCGATGCAATGGTCGAGGTGCGCTCGATCTTGTCGCCGACCTGCAGCGGGTTGCCGGGCTCCCACGCGAGCCGCCCGCCGGCCCACATGCGGCGCGGCAGCGGCACTGGCGGCAGGAAGCCGCCGCGCCTGGCGTGGCCGTCTTCGCCGATCTCGGACTGGCGGTGGTGCGGCAGGAAGTAGAGCCAGTGCCACAGCTCGGGCAGACGCGTGCCGGCTTGCGGCAGCGCATCGTCACGATCGAGCGTGGCGCTGAGAGCGCGCACGGGCGCGGCGGTGATGTTGTCGGCCAGCGTTTCGCTGCGGCCTTGCCAGGCTTGCAGCTTCGCCAGCGCTTCGCTGTCGATCACGGAGGGTGTCGTGGGAGTTTCGTTGGGCATGTATTGCTTCATTCAGTCGACCGCGGCGCCGGAGGCCTTGACGATCCGCGCCCACTTGGCAAGGTCGTCCTGCAGCAGTTTCGAAAATTGATCGGGTGTGGTGGGCGCCGCGATCTCGACGCCCTGCTGATCGAGCTTGTCGCGCAGGTCCTTCGAGGCCAGCGCCTTGCGCGTGGCGTCCTGCAATGTCGCCAGCACATCGGCCGGCACGCCCGCGGGCGCGAACAAGCCGATCCACAGCGTGCCGTTGTAGCCGGGCACCGCCTCGGCGATGGTGGGCACATCGGGCAGCACGGCCGAGCGCTTGTCGCCGCTCACGGCCAGCGCGCGCAGCTTGCCGGCCTTGATGTGCGAAAGCGCCGAAGGCAGGCTCGCGAACACGATCGGCAATTGCCCGCCCAGCACGTCGTTGAGCGCCGGCGCCACGCCCTTGTACGGCACGTGCTGCAGCGAGATGCCCGCCATGCTGTTGAGCATTTCGCCGAGCAGGTGGTTGAGCGTGCCGTTGCCGGCCGAGGCGTACTGGTAGTTGGCACCCTTCTGCCGCGCGAGCTTGAGGAACTCGGCGAAGTTCTTCGCAGGGAACGTGGGGTTGACCAGCAGCACGTTGGGCACCGCACCGATGAGGCCGACGGGCTTGAAGTCTTTCACCGGGTCGAAGCCCGGGTTCTTGTACAGCGCCGGGTTGATGGCCTGGCTGCTGCTGATGGTCATGAGCAGCGTATAGCCGTCCTTCGGGCCCTTGGCCACCAGCTGCGTGCCGATGTTGCCGCCCGCGCCGGGCCGGTTGTCGACCACCACGCTGGCGTTGTTCATCACTTCGCCGAGCTTCTGGCCCACGAGACGGCCGACGATGTCGTTGGTGCCGCCGGCAGCCTGCGGCACTACCAGCGTGACGGGGCGCGAAGGGTAGGTCTCGGCTTGTGCCGGGCTAGCCTGGACCAGTGCCGCGGTTGCTGCGAACGCCAGCAGCGCGAAGGCGCGAAATCTCATGTGTTGTGTCTCCATGGCCGCATGGTCGTTCGCCCTCCCCCTGTGCGCAATCTGCGATTTCGGAACCCAGCCTTCTGGAATTCCGAAGGCTTGGGGCCTAACATCGCTCGATGCTTTTCGACCTCACCGACCTGCGGCTGTTCGTGGCCACGGCCGAACTCGGCAACCTCACGCGGGCCGCCGAGCGCCAGCACCTGTCGCTGGCTGCCGCCAGCGCGCGCATCAAGGCGCTGGAAACGCAGGCCGGCCTGCAGCTGCTGCAGCGCGAGGCCCGCGGCGTGCGGCTGCTTCCGCCGGGCGAAGCCTTCCTGCATCACGCTCGCCTCGTGTTGCATCAAACGGAGCAACTGCGCGACGACCTGCTCGAATACGGCGGCGGCCTGCGCGGCCACCTGCGCGTGTTCGCCAACACCACGGCGGTGACCGACTTCCTGCCCGAGATCCTGCCGGGCTTCCTGGCGCACAACCCGCGAATCAACGTCGACCTTCAGGAAAAACCGAATGCTCAGATCCCGCGCGGCGTGCTCGACGGCCGAGCCGACATCGGCATCGTCGCGGGCCGCGTCGACACGCTGGGGCTGGAGGCCATCCACTTCAGCACCGACCGGCTGGTGCTCGTCACCTCGCGCAAGCACCGCTTCGCCAGGCGCCGCAGCATCGCCTTTGCCGAGACGCTCGATGAAGACGCCATCGGCATGCAGCAGGGCAGCACGTTGCAGACCTTCCTGGCGCAGATCACCGACAACCTCGGCAAGCGGCAGAAGCTGCGCATCCAGCTGGGGAGCTTCGACGCCATGTGCCGGATGATCGGCAGCGGCGTAGGCATCGGCGTGGTGCCGGAATCGGCTGCGCGGCGCAACCAGGAAAGCATGCAACTCGCGCTGATCGACCTCAGCGATGCGTGGTGTGTGCGGGAGCGTTACCTGCTGGTGAGAGACCGGGCGGCGCTGCCGATTTATGCGCAGGCGCTGGTCGAAACCTTGTGCCGGCACTACGCCGGGCAGCTGGCCGAAGAGAACTGAGCGCGACGCCCAAAAACATGGACTTGCGGGCGTTTGCTGAACAAGTCCGTCCCATCCCCATTTTCCGTGGACAACTTTGGGGGTAACTCATGAGGAGCCTTGTAAAACAGATTTAAGTCATTGTTTTACAAGGGTATTCCTTAGTTTGCTCAAAATTTGAGCGGTGAACAACCTTGGCGGGCAAAACAGCCGTCTTGGGCCCGAAAGCGGCTGCGAAGAGAACTTTTTCGCGATTTCCAGTGGGCAGAAAACGTCATTGAATCAGCAACTTGCACGCGATTGCGAAAAGTCCGATGTCGTCCCCATTTTCTGTGCACAACTTTGGGGGTAACTCATGCGGAGCCTTGTAAAAGGCATGCAAGCTGTTGTTTTATAAGGGGATTAATCACTTTGCCCAAAAAAACAGCGGTGAACAAGCCACGCCGCCCAGCCCGCCGCGGGCGTGCAACTCAGTACGGCGGCGCCTTGCGCGCCCGCTGCGCCCGCGCGGCCTCGGTCCACCACGCCAGGTCGTCCGCAAACCGGCCGAACGAGCGCTCCAGCGATTCGCCCGCGGGCCCCGTCGGCTTGCCTGCCGCATCCAGTGTCTGCGAGATCGGCCCGACAGCGAGCGTGCTCGACACCACGACCATGCCCATCTCCGACAGGATCGAATGCCACACCGTGCCTGAGCGCACACCGGAGAAGCGCCCTGCCGAATAGCTCGCGACAGCCGCGGGCCGCCAGAACCACTCTTCGAGGAAGTGGTCCGTGAGGTTCTTCAGGCCCGGTTGCGGACCCCAGTTGTATTCGCCGGTGACGAAGACGAAGGCGTCTGCCGTGCGGATCTTTTCGGCCAGGGCTTCCATGGCCGCAGGCGCGGAGCCCTTCGGATATTCCTTGTACATGCGGTCGAGCATGGGCAGGTCGACAGCCTTCGCGTCGATCAACTCCGCATCGTCGCCGCGTGCGCGAAGCCCAGCGACGATGTAGTCCGCCAGGCGCACGCCCATGCGATCGGAGCGGTACGAGCCGTAGAAGACCAGGATCTTGTCGCTCATCGTTGTGTTCCGGCGCTCAGGTGGGCGTTTCGAGCTTGTCCTGGGTGCGGGTCTCGAAGTCGCTGGCGTCGTGGCGCTCGTGCAGCTGGCTGTTCGGCTGGCCCCATGCGCGATTGACCATGCGGCCGCGCTGCACTGCCGGGCGCTTCGCGATTTCATCGGCCCAGCGCAGCACGTTCTTGTACTCGCTCACCTGGAGGAACTCGCCCGATTCGTAAAGCTGCCCCTTGGCGAGCGCGCCGTACCAGGGCCAGACGGCCATATCGGCGATGGTGTAGTCGTTGCCCGCCAGGTAGCGGCTCTCGGCAAGCCGGCGGTCGAGCACGTCGAGCTGCCGTTTGGTCTCCATGGCGAAGCGGTCGATCGCGTATTCGATCTTCGTGGGCGCGTAGGCATAGAAGTGCCCGAAGCCGCCGCCCAGGTACGGCGCGCTGCCCATCTGCCAGAACAGCCACGACAGACATTCGGCACGCGCCGCACGCTCGGTCGGCAGGAAGGCGCCATCGAACTTCTCGGCCAGGTACTGCAGGATCGCACCCGACTCGAACACGCGAATGGGCGTGTCGCCGCTGCGGTCCATCAGGGCGGGAATCTTGGAGTTCGGGTTCACCGCCACGAAGCCGCTGCCGAACTGGTCGCCATCGCTGATGCGGATCAGCCAGGCGTCGTACTCCGCACCGGTATGGCCCAGTGCCAGCAGCTCTTCCAGCATCACCGTGACTTTCACGCCGTTGGGCGTTGCCAGCGAATAGAGTTGCAGCGGATGCTTGCCCACCGGCAGGTCCTTCTCATGCGTGGCACCCGCGATCGGGCGATTGATGTTCGCGAAGCGGCCGCCGCTTTCCTTGTTCCAGGACCAGACGGTGGGCGGCGTGTAGGCTGTCGTGCCATTCATGCGATGAGTTCCAGGAGTTGGACAGACGATGATCATTCTCTACGACTGCGCCACCGCACCCAGCCCGCGGCGCGCCCGCATCCTGCTTGCCGAGAAGGGCATTGCCCATGAGACCGTGCAGGTAGACCTCGCCCGTGGTGAGCAAATGGGCGATGCCTACCGCGCGATCAATCCGCAATGCACGGTGCCGGCGCTACGCACCGATGACGATGATGGGCTGCTGCTGACCGACAACGCCGCCATCGCTGCCTGGCTGGAGGCCCGCTACCCGCAACCGCCGTTGATGGGCAGCACGCCACAGGAAAAAGCCGAGATCGCCAGCTGGAACTGGCGCATCGAATTCGAAGGCCTGCTGGCCATTGCCGAGACGCTGCGCAACGGCTCGCCAGCCATGGCCGACCGGGCGCTGCCCGGGCCGGTGAACTACGCCCAGATTCCCGAACTGGCACAGCGCGGGCTGGCACGGGTGCACCAGTTCTTCGAGACCCTGAACGAGCGGCTGGCCGGCCGCGACTTCGTCGCCGCCGACCGGTTCAGCATCGCCGATATCACCGCCGTGGTGGCGGTGGACTTTGCCCGCGTGGTGCGGGTCAAGCCCGGGGAACAGCACCCCGAGTTGCTGCGCTGGCGCGCGGCGATGGCGCAGCGGCCGTCGATGTCGCGCTGAGCGGTGGGCCGTGGGGCCCGTCGGCAGAGAAGGTGTGAAGAAACCGTCGCGAGCGCCCCGAGGTCGCGTCGAGGACCGGAGCCGTACCCAGGTACGGTGAGGACCGCAGATGCGAGATCGGGGTGCGCAGCAGGTTTATTCGCGCCTTCTCAGCGCTCGATGGTCAGCGCAACGCCCATGCCGCCGCCGATGCACAGCGAGGCAATGCCCTTCTTGGCGTTCTGGCGCTGCATTTCGTGCAGCAGCGTCACCAGGATGCGGCAGCCCGACGCGCCGATCGGGTGGCCGATGGCGATGGCGCCGCCGTTGACGTTCACCTTGTTCACGTCCCAGCCCATTTCGCGGTTCACGGCGCAGGCCTGTGCTGCGAAGGCTTCGTTGATCTCGAGCAGGTCGAGGTCTGCGGCCTTCCAGCCGGCGCGCTGCAGCGCCTTGGTCGATGCAGGCACCGGGCCCATGCCCATGATGGCGGGGTCGAGGCCGGCGGTGGCGTAGCTGGCGATGCGACCCAGCGGCTTCAGGCCGAGGGCGGCGGCCTTCTTGGCCGTCATCACCATCACGGCTGCTGCGCCGTCGTTCAGGCCCGAGGCATTGCCTGCCGTCACGCCGCCGGCCTTGTCGAAGGCGGGGCGCAGGCCGGCCAGGCCTTCGGCGCTGGTCTTGCGGTTGATGAACTCGTCCTGGTTGAAGACGATGGGGTCGCCCTTCTTCTGCGGAATGCTCACGCCGACGATTTCGTCCTTGAACTTGCCGGCGTCCTGCGCGGCGGCGGCCTTGGTCTGGCTGCCGAGTGCCAGTTCGTCTTGAGCCGCACGGTCGATGCCGAACTTCTTGGCCACGTTCTCGGCGGTGATGCCCATGTGGTACTGGTTGTAGACGTCCCACAGGCCGTCCACGATCATGGTGTCGACCAGCTTCCAGTCGCCCATGCGCTGGCCGTTGCGCGAGTTGGGCAGCACGTGCGGCGCGGCGCTCATGTTTTCCTGGCCGCCGGCAATGACGATTTCGCTGTCGCCCGTGGCCACGGCCTGCGCCGCCAGCATCACGGCCTTCAGGCCCGAGCCGCACACGGCATTGATGGTGAGCGCCGGGGTTTCCTTGGCGCCGCCGCTCTTGAGCCATGCCTGGCGCGCGGGGTTCTGGCCCGCGCCGGCCGCAAGCACCTGGCCCATGATGGCCTCGCCGACCTGCTCGGCCGTGAGGTTGGCGCGTGCAATCACTTCCTTGATCACGATCGCACCCAGTTCCGTGGCCGAGATGCCGGCGAGCGAGCCGCCGAACTTGCCGACCGCCGTGCGTGCTGCCGAAACGATGACGATGTCTTCCATGAGGTTCTCCGTTGAAGTGATTTGAAATCGAGGTGTAGCGAAGCGAAGGTCAGGCGCGAGCCTTGACGTAGCGTCCCGGCGCCGGTTCGATGGCTTTGTAAGCCTTGCCGTTGCCGTACGCCTTGGGAGCGGGTATTTGTTTGCCCGCGTGGCCCTTGAGCCATTGTGCCCAGTCGGTCCACCAGCTACCGGGATGCTCCTGCGCGCCGGTGAGCCATTCGGCCTGCGTCTTCGGGAACTTGCCGTCGTCGCGAATCCAGTGGCTGCGCTTTTTCTTGACCGGCGGGTTGATCACACCGGCGATGTGGCCCGACGCGCCCATGACGAAGCGCTTCTTGCCCGGCAACAGTTGCGTGGAGGCATATGCGCCGCCGATGGGCACGATGTGGTCCTCGCGCGAGCCGTAGATGTAGGCCGGAATGTCGATGCTGCCCAGGTCGATCTTCTCGCCACACACGGTGAGTGCATTCGGCTTGGCCAGCTTGTTCTCGTGGTACGTGTTGCGCAGGTACCAGGCGTAGAACGGGCCCGGCAGGTTGGTGGCGTCGCTGTTCCAGTACAGCAGGTCGAAGGGCGGCGGGGTCTCGCCCTTGAGGTAGTTGCCGACCACGTAGTTCCAGACCAGGTCGTTGGGCCGCAGGAAGCTGAAGGTCGAGGCCAGGTCGCCGCCCGGAAGCAGGCCGCCCTTGCCGAGCTGCATTTCGCGGTACGCCACCATCGTCTCGTCCACGAAGATGTCGAGGATGCCGGTGTCGCTGAAGTCGAGGAAGGTGGTCAGCAGCGTGACCGATGCAGCCGGCTTCTCGCCGCGCGCCGCGAGCACCGCGAGCGCAGTGCTCAGGATGGTGCCGCCCACGCAGAAGCCGAGCGTGTTGATCTGCTTGCTGCCGCTGATCTCCTGCACCGTGTGGATCGCCTTGATGGCGGCGTTCTCGATGTAGTCGTCCCAGGTGGCCTTGTCCATCGACTCGTCAGGATTGCGCCAGCTCACCACGAACACGCGATGGCCCTGGTCGTTCGCATAGCGGATCAGCGAATTCTCCGGCTGCAGGTCGAGGATGTAGAACTTGTTGATGCACGGCGGCACCAGCAGGAACGGCCGCTCGTACACCTTGGGCGTGAGCGGCTTGTATTCGAGCAACTGGAAGAACTCGTTCTCGAACACCACGGCGCCTTCGGTGGTGGCCACGTTGCGCCCCACTTCAAAGGCGCTCTCGTCGGTCATGCTGAGGTGGCCCTGCTTCACGTCGTGCAGCAGGTTCTGGATGCCCTTGGCAATGCTCTCGCCCTGCGTGTCGATGGCCTTCTTCTGCGCTTCGGCATTGAAGGCCAGCGAGTTGCTGGGCGCCGAGGCGGCCATCCATTGCTCGACCGCGAAGCGCATGCGCGCCTTGGTCTTTTCGTCGGCGTCGATGGCCTCTGCCATGCCGAGCATGGTCCGGCCGTTGAGCAGGTAGACGGCCGCCGAGAAGGCCGACAGCGGGTTGCTGCCCCAGGCATCGCCGGCAAAGCGCTTGTCGCCTTCGGGCTTGGCGGCGAAGCCCTGGCGCCAGAGTTCGGTGGCTTCCGCCAGGTACTGCTGCTGGATGGACTGGAGTTTTTCGGGGTCGATGGAGAACTTGGGCAGCTCGGGCATCTTCGCACCCTGCGGCAATTGCCATAGCGGCGTGCCACCGACGTTGAAGGCCGAAGCCCCCGGTACGGTGCCCTGTGCGACGGACTGCTGGAACGACTCCAGCGCCTTGCTCCATCCCTCTGAAAGTGCCTGCTGAAAGGGCGCGAACGCATCGGCCCCCGTGGCTTGTTGCTTCATCATGTCTCCTGGTCCTCGCCTGAAACGATACGGATGGCTTGCGTGTTTTGAGTATCCTGCATTCACAAGGCACTCACAACGCCGCCCCCTTTGCTTACCAACTGAAACTTCTAGTGTTTATCCATCTGATCGTCATCGGTTGGTTGTATGTCGCCGTGATGATGGCGGTGGCCGAAGCCACCAACACCAACGGCACGGTGCTGGGCGCCATCTTCACATTTCTTTTGTACGGATTGGCGCCGGTGGCACTGGTGGTTTACCTGATGGGCACGCCTGCGCGGCGCCGTGCGATCAAACAACGCGAGGTCGAAGCGCAAGAAGCTGCCCGGCGTGCCGCGGCCGAAGAAGCCCCGTCGCAAGACGCGGGCTCAGACCTTCCAGACCAGGGCGGCGAAGCGGCCGCTGATGCCGTCCCGCCGGTGCGAAAAGAACCGTGACGGGTTGCCGACGGTGCACCAGCCGTCGCTGCCGTCATTGCCGTGAACGGCTTCGATGCCCACCGTGCGCAGCCGCTGGCGTGCCAATGCGGGCAGGTCGGCCAGCCATTTGCCGGGCGCCGGCGCAGGCCTGAAGCAGGATGCGGCTTCGGGCGCATGCGCCTCGAAGGCGGCCTTGACCTCGGGGCCAACCTCGAACGCCTTGGGGCCGATGCATGGGCCCAGCCAGGCGATGACCCGGGCCGCGCCATCTGCCTTGAAAGCTTTGGCGGTCTGTTCGAGCACCCCGCCCGCAAGCCCGCGCCACCCGGCGTGCGCTGCCGCCACGCGGTGGCCCGCTTCGTCGGTGAAGAGCACAGGCAGGCAGTCGGCCACCATGATCGTGCAGGCCAGGCCGGTCGCCGTAGCCGTGCAGGCATCGGCAGCAGCACCGTCGCGTACCACGTCCTGCGCGGCATCGAGTGCGACGACGCCTGTGCCGTGCACCTGCTGCAGGAAAACCGGCCGCGCGCCGATGGCCATGCGCAAACGGTTCCGGTTCTCCGTCACGTGCGCGAGTTCATCGCCCACGTGATCGCCGAGATTCAGGCTCTCATAGCGCCCCCGCGAAACACCGCCGTCGCGCGTGGTGCACACGGCACGCACATTCGGCGGCGCAGGCCAGTCGGGCACGAGCCAGCGCTCGTTCATGAGGCTCAGGCCTCCGCGTCGGGCGCCTGCGAGGGCTGCGCGCGCTGGAAGGCGTCGAGCTCCATGCAGGCCTCGAAGGCGGCCATGGTGCGCGGCAAGCCGCTGAAGTCGCAGTCGAAGCGGCGGCCGTTGAAGATCTGCGGCACCAGGCAGCAGTCGGCCATGGTGGGCGTGTTGCCCCAGCAGTAGATGCCGGCAGGGTACTGCGCAAGCTGGCGCTCGAAGGCCAGCATGCCGTCGCGCACCCAGTGGCGGTACCAGGCGTTCTTGGTTTCGTCGTCGAGCTTCAGGTCTTTCACCAGGTACTTGAGCACGCGCAGGTTGTTGAGCGGATGGATCTCGCATGCAATCGACTGCGCCAGCGCACGCACATGGGCACGGCCCACCGGGTCGCTCGGCAGCAGCGCCGGCTCGGGGTGCACTTCGTCGAGGTATTCAATGATGGCCATCGACTGCGAGAAGCGCTCGCCCTCGTCTTCGAGCAACGGCACCAGCCTGTCGGCCGAGATGGCGGAATAAGGACCGGTGCGATGGTCGCCGCGCGCGATGTGCACGGGAACGTAGTCGAAATCGAGGCCCTTCAGGTTGAGGGCGATGCGCACGCGGAACGAGGCGGAAGAACGGAAATAGTTATGCAGCTTCATGATTTCTCAAGCATAGCGCTCCCTCAGGAGCGGGGCGTGGCCGCCAGCACGCAGCGGAAGTCGTGCAGCGCGGCCTTCGGTGATGTGGTGGCGATGGTGGCGCCGCGCCATTCGTCGAGGATGCGGCGCGCAGCCGCCTCTTCGCGCGCGGCAATTCCGATGCGCCATGGCCCCAGCGTGCCCGGCTCCTCGCCGGCCGCGTGGTTGTGCTGGCCTTCGCCGAAGGGGCGGCCTTCGGAGCAGGCGCGGCAGAGCATCTGCATGCTGGTGGTCCAGTTCTCGGCGCTGGCGCCGGCGGCCTCGAAGCGCTGGACGAGCGCGTCGATGTCTTCCCTGGTCGCGTCCTCGATGGTGGCTTCGTAGGTCGAATAGTCAGACGGCGCGATCAGTTCGAGCGCATCGAACACCGGCACCTCGCGGTCGCCGCGCAGTCGGTAGCCGTTGGCCGCGCCGTCGTGCAGCACGAGGTCGCCGTAGCGGTGGCCGCAGTCCGGCGTGGGCACGTTGCGCAGGATGGCGCGGGCCGGATCGATGCGGTCGGCCCACACCACTTCGCTGGCCTCGTCGCCGTGCACGCGAATGGGGGTGAGTCCGATGAAAAGATCGACGGGGCCTTCGCCGTCCGCCACCTCGATGCCGTACTGCCGCCAGGCGCTGCGGGCCGTTGCCCAGTCGCCCAACGCCGTGGCGGCGATGCCCAGGTTCCATATCGCGCCTTCGTTGCGCGGCTCGCATTGCACGGCCCGGGCGTTGGCCTGCAGCGAGGCGGCCCAGTCGCCGCGGTACTTGTGGATGAGGCCGGCGTTGTACCAGGGGGCCGACCAGTACGGATGCACGGCGCTGGCCTGGGCATAGGCTTGCAGCGCGCCGTCCTGGTCGCCCTCCTCGTCGCGCTGGCGGCCGAGTTCGTTGAGGGCGTTGGCTTTGCCGGCTTTGCCGATTCGGATGGGCATGGTCGAAATGAACGGATGCGGGGAGACACGGGGGAGATGCGGGAAGCGTCTATTGTGAGCCTCCCTCCTCTGGCACACTGCCGGTCTCCCGCTTAGGTTTCGCTGAAAAAGGACACGTCGAAATGGCTTCCGAGTTCGTCTTCGCCCCGCCCGCCACCGTTTCGGTGCCGGTGGCCGGCCAGCCCGCCCGCTTTCCGGTGCACCGCATCTACTGCGTGGGCCGCAACTACGAAGATCACGCCAAGGAAATGGGCTTCACCGGCCGCGAGCCGCCCTTCTTCTTCATGAAGCCGGCCGACGCGCTGGTGGCGGTCGCTGCGGGCCAGACCGGCACCATGGCCTATCCCACGCTCACCAAGAACCTGCACCACGAGATCGAACTGGTGGTTGCCATCGGCACGGGCGGCAAGAACATTGCGGCCGCCGATGCGCACAAGCACATCTACGGCTACGCGGTCGGCCTCGACATGACGCGCCGCGACCTGCAGAACGACATGAAGAAACAGGGCCGCCCCTGGGACATCGGCAAGAGCTTCGAGCAGAGCGCACCCATTGGCCCGATCGTGCCCGTGGCGCAAGCCGGCGACGCCGAAAAGGCCGAGATCTCGCTGCAGGTGAACGGCACCGACCGCCAGCGCAGCAACGTGAGCAAGCTGATCTGGAACGTGGCCGAAACCATCGAGCACCTGTCGGCCGCCTGGGAGCTGCAGCCCGGCGACCTGATCTTCACGGGCACGCCCGAAGGCGTGGCCGCCGTGGTGGCCGGCGACACGCTCGTGGGCGAAGTCGCAGGCCTGCCGACGTTGACCGTCAAGGTCGTCTGAAGTCGGCGGCCGGTTTCATGCTCCTGCGCGTACCCATCAAGCACTGCAAGAACTGTGGCACCGCGGTGGTCTACCGCGTGCCGGACGACGGCGACACCAAGCAGCGCGCCGTCTGCCCGGCCTGCCACACCATCCACTACGAGAACCCGCTGAACGTGGTCGGCACCATTCCGGTCCTGGGTGACAAGGTGTTGCTGTGCAAGCGCAACATCGAGCCGCGCTGGGGCAAGTGGACGCTGCCGGCCGGCTTCATGGAACTCGAGGAAACCACCGCCCAGGGCGCGGCCCGCGAGACCGACGAAGAGGCCGGCGCCAACTACGTGATGGAGGGACTGTTCTCCGTCATCAGCGTGGTGCGCGTGGGCCAGGTGCACCTGTTCTACCGCGCCCGCCTGCTCGACGACAAGTTCGACCCGGGCCACGAAACCATCGAGGCGAAGCTCTTCACCGAAGAAGAAATCCCCTGGGATGAGATCGCCTTTCGCACCGTGCGCGAAACGCTCGAGCACTACTTCGAGGACCGGCGTCGCGGCAGCTTCGACCGCGTCCACACGATCGACATCGTTTGAAAAAACCGCACACACCCATGACGCTTCGCTCCACCCTGCTTCGCGCCGCGCTCGGCTTCGGGTTCATCCTGGCCGCAACGGCACACGCGGAAACGGTGGGCGACGTCGACACCGCCTTCAAGCTCATCGGGCCCGACCACAAGATCGTGATCGAGGCCTACGACGACCCCAAGGTCACTGGCGTTACCTGCTATGTCTCGCGCGCCAAGACCGGCGGGCTGGCCGGCGCCTTCGGCGTGGCTGAGGACAAGTCCGAAGCCTCCATTGCCTGCCGCCAGGTCGGCCCCGTGAGCATCACGCAGCCGCTGCCCAAGCGCGAAGAGGTCTACAGCGAACGGCTGTCGGTGCTCTTCAAGCGCCTGCGCGTGGTGCGCATGGTCGATGCAAAGCGCAACACGCTGGTGTACCTGACCTACTCCGACCTGCTGATCGACGGTTCGCCCAAGAACAGCGTGACGGCAGTGCCCATCGATCGCGGCACGCCCATTCCGCTGAAATAGCCTCAGACCGCCTTCAATGGCCACTTCGCGTCGGGTTGCTCTTCAAGCGCCGACGCGTGAGTTTGCTAGCATCTGCCGCTTGGCCCGCCCGGCGAGCCAGACCGCAGGAACCCTCCGCAACGAACCCGTTCCAACAAAGCGCCATGCACCTTCAGACTTTTGTTTTACGTACCGGCGCCGCAGCGTTGCTTGCCGCGAGCCTCGCGGCCTGCTCCACGGTCGACCTCAACACCCCGTGGCCGGCCCCGGCGGTCAAGCCGCCACCGGTCCAGCAACGCCCGGCAGCCCTGTTCGTCCGCCCCGCGAACGGCGCGACCATCGCCCGCTTCGACGGCGACCGCGTCAAGGGCATCGACATCGCCGGCAACCTAGGCGACCCGGTCGTCGCCTCGGCCGATGGACGCGTGGTGTACGTGGGCGGCGAACTGCCGGCCTACGGCAACATGGTCATCGTGAAACATAACGAGACCTTCCTTACCGCCTACGCGCACGTGCAGACCATCCTCGTGAAGGAAAACGCGGTGGTGCGCCAGGGCGACAAGATCGCCGAAATGGGCCGCAGCAACGCCGACCGCGTGAAGCTGCGCTTCGAGATCCGCAAGAACGGCACGGCCGTCGACCCGGAGCCGTACCTCAGCGGACGGCTGCAGCAGTAGCCTCCCCGCAGCAGCCCGTCTGCTGGCGCTGCGTCCATGAAAAAGCCCCCTCGCGGGGGCTTTCGGCTTTGAGGGGCGACCCCGGTCCTCAGTTCTGGTCGCGAAGCGCCAGTTCGCGCCAGTTGGCGTCGTACGTGCTGACGTACATATTCCTGTAGACGACGGAACCCTGCGCCGGCAGGTTGAACGTCTTCGATGCCGTGCCCGCGGCCGACGGAGCTACATCGGCACGGTCCTGCACGCTGGCAGATGGGCCGGACACCAGGCTCAGGAAGAACTCCGCGGCGAAGCCGGGGTTCAGGTCCGTTGCGCTGACGGCGAAGTCGCTGCCTCCTGAGTAGGACGCGAAGGCTGGCGTGGTCGAGAAGCCCGGGTAAGTTGCGGCCGCCGCCTCCGCCAGCGTCATCGGCCGGCCATGGAAGCGGTGCTTGTAGACGATGTCGAAGCCACTGAACTTGGCCACCGTCGAGCCGTCGCTTTCGTAGGCCGTGAAGGTGTACTCGGGCGTGGCTGGAATCGCCGCGATCGCGCTGTCGCTCAGGCCGGCGGTCGACAGGCCGCTGCAGTTCGACGTCAGGTAGTAATAGTTGTTGTTGGGGGAGCCCTGGATCGGCCAATCGCCGCCGCCCGAAGGACGCATGTGGCGCAAGCCGCCCGCGGGCAGCCCCGGCCCAGTAACGACGACCGAGGCAACGTTGCCGCTGTTGCCGGTGTTCGTGTCCTGGATCGCGAACTGCAGCGAACTGCTCACGCAACCCGTCGCCTTCTCCTTGGTGGAGTGGATGTGCGGGTTGATGTCCAGCACGCGCCCGTCGCCGCGCAGGCGCCACGTGCCGTCAGTGCCCTTGACGATCTGCATGCCCTGGTTGTTGCTGAAGGCGACGCCGTTCTTGTCCTTGTGCGTGAATTCGACATACGCGCGCGGGCTCGTGTTGTTCGCGTCGATGGTGTAGTTGATCCGCTGGATGACCACGTCCGTGAAGCTCGCGCCCACGAGGCTGGGGTCCGACGCCGCGTCGCCGGCGAACTGCGCCGCGTTCAGGTCGGAGGACCGGAAGCCATAGGTTCCGGTGGCAGGGTTGCTGCCATCGGTCATGAGGGGCAGCAGTTCGGCCGGCGCGGGCAGTCCGTTCGCGAACTTGCCCACGAAGTCCGACAGCACCTTGCGGATCAGCGTGATGTCGTCCGCCGCGGTGCTCATGCCATCGCCGCTCAGCGGCGTCGTGGAGGTCTCGGCGGCCGCCTTCACGGCCAGATCGTCGGCAATCTGCTGCTGCGTGACGATGTTCGTGATGGTCGCCACGTTGGTGGCCGGGTCCACGCTCACGCGCAGCACGTCGAGCGCCTTGTCCAGCGCACTCGACAGCGGCGTGAAGGCGGTGCGCAACAAGTCGATGCTCGCATCCACGCCCAGAGCCAGCAGCACCGGCAGCAGCTTGGCCTTCAGGCCGTCGGATTCGGCCTTGAGCTCGTCGGCCGTGAGCGAGGCGAATTCGCCGCCGTCGAAGTACTGCTCGGCCAACCGGCCCGCGATGTTGGCCACCACCAGGTCGGTCAGCGGCGTGATGTTGATGGTGCCGTTGGCGTCGGCGGCGGTCGCGGCCGAATGGATCACCGTGCGCTCGCCGCCCACCGTGCCTTCGGCGCGAAAGACGAAAGGCGCCGTCATGCCGCTCACGTCGATGTTGTAGTTGCCGTCGACCAGTGCCACGGTCTTGGTCACGCCCTTGGCGTCCTTGACGGTGACGGTACCCACCAGGGGCAGGCCGGAGGCTGCCGTGCCCGAAAACGTAACCGGCGTGGATGCGGCCGGCGGATCGCTGGCCGGCGGGTTGCCGCCGCCCGCAGCCGGGAAGCCGGCGAACCCGCCGCCACCGCCGCCCCCACCCCCGCCGCAGGCTGCGAGCGAGATCAGGAGCGCCACTGCGCATGCGGAACGCGTCGTCTTGAAGAAGAGCGGGCTGGAAGCCTCGGGGGTCGCGAAGTTTGTTTTCATGGATGGTTTTTCAGGTGAAAGGGCAAACAAAAGAATCAACTCGTAACACGAGCGTTGCGATTCTTCTGTGCCCCTGCCTTCCTCACCATCCTCTGTTTTGAGGATGCGGTCCCGTGGCGGCTAGAGCAGGCTCTCGGGTACCAGCGGCGCCAGCAGCTCCAGCTTCCAGCGCGACCAGAAGTCCGTTTCGGGCTCCTGGTGCAGGATGGTGTCAGCCGCGTCCCCCGAGGCCGGGCTCACCCACTCGATGGCGCCTGTCGGCCCCAGTTGCAGCTGGTAGGCGCCGTCCAGCCGGATGAAGCCGATCAGGCTGGTGAGCTGCTGAGCGATCTGCGGGCTGAAGATGAAGATGCCGACCTCGGTGTTGTGCAGCATCGAGCGCGGGTCGAAGTTCATCGAGCCGATGAACACGATCTTGCGGTCGACCACCGCCGACTTGCCATGCAGCCGCCCGCTGGCCGAGCCGTACATGCCGAAGCGCTTGGTCTGCTCCACCCGCTTGGGGCTCAGCTCGTACAGCTCCACGCCCAGGCGCAGCATTTCGGGGCGGTAGCGGCGGTAGCCGATGTGCACCAGCGACTCGTCGGTGGCCGCCAGCGAATTGGTGACGATGGTATAGGCCACGCCGTTGCCGCGCACGAGGCGGATCGTCTCCATGCCGCCGCGGCCCGGAATCAGGTAGGGCGTGGTCTGCATGACCTCGTTCTCGGCGCCGCGCACGTAGCGCCGCACGTTGTAGAGCACGCTGTCCTTCGACTCGTCGGCGGGCGGGCCACGCGCTTCTTCGGTCGGCCCGAGCGCCTTGGCCGGCGGGTCGGCATACGCCTCGGCGCGGGCCCACACCAGCTTCAGCGCGCCCGCGTCCAAGTCCTTGGCCAGCGGGTTGTTGCCCAGCAGGTCGGTGGAGTCGGGCTCTTCGGGGTGCAGCTGGTCGGGGCCGGTGGTCAGCCGGTCGAAGCGCTCGCGCAGTTGCTGCGGTGTTTCGCCGGTGGGCGGCACCAGCGACTCGATGGGGTAGACGTAAGGGCTGTTCCAGTACATGTCGAACAGCGACGACAGCTTGGGCACCACGGCGCCTGCCACCAGCGTGTCGATGTCGATGAAGTTCGAGCCTCCGTCGCGCAGGAAGTACTCGTTGGCCATATTGCGCCCGCCCATCACACCGATGGTGTTGTCGACCACGTAGAGCTTGTTGTGCATGCGGCGGTGCACGCGGTCGAAGTCGAGGATCGACCAGGCCCAGCGCGTGCCGAAGCGGCCACGCCCCGCGGGGAACGGGTTGAAGAGCCGCACCTCGACGTTCGGATGCGAGGCAAAACTGGCGAAGAGCGGGTCGGCACCGGCGGTGTAGAGATCGTCCACCAGCAGCCGCACGCGCACGCCGCGGTCGGCCGCGTCGCGCAGGGCGCGCAGCAGGTAGCGGCCGGTCTCGTCGTTCTGCACGAGGTAGTACTGCACGTCGATGGAGCGCTGCGCGCGGCGCGCGAGTTCGATGCGCGCGTGCAGCGAGAACTGCGGCATCGGCAGCAGCCTGAACCCGCTCAGCGGCTCGCCGGGCGGAGCAGCCGCCTTCACGAGGCGGCCGAGCGTGGTGTCCGCTCCGTCGGTGATTGCGACGGAGGGTTTGCGCTGCACGTCGACGGGCAGTCCGGCGCAGCCGACTATGCACAGCGCGACGATGCCGAGCAGCAGCCACGACAGCCACCGGGCGCGCGGTCTGTCAGCAGCCCGACAAGGAGAGTTCGACATTGGAACGACGAGGCGTGGGTTGGAGCGTGGATCGAAAGGCTCGCGGTTTCTACCACGCGCCTGCCGACCTTGCCGCGCCGCCGCGCGCGTTCAGTTCAATGCTCGCGCGCCGGGCCCCATTGCCTGACGAAGTGGTCCGCCCGCAGCGTGGCCCGCTCGATCGCCGCGTCCCATGTCAGCTGCTGGGTAATCACCAGGGCGCAGCGCGGAATGCCGCGCAGACTCAACTCGCAAATGCCGGCATAGGTGCCGCTCGGCGTGCGCATGAGCTCGAACCAACCCGTCCAGCCTTCTGGAACGCTGAGGGGAAGTCGAGCGCTGTCCATGGTGAGCACACCGTATTCCTTTTATTACGCAGTTACAAGAATTTAAACCCTAAGCACTACTTATGGCTGGGAAGCAGAGGCTAAGTGCAACACCGCCAAACGACATCACCTGAACATGGGAGCTCCGGCGAATTGGGGCCGAGGCGGCTTTTCGGCAAAGATCGAGGGGCATGAACTCAACAACGAGCTCCCGGAATTCCAGCGGCGGCGGATCCGCCACCCTTTCACTGTTCGACGACCCGCCGCGCGAGGCGCGCGAACCGCTCGGCCCGGGCGCCTTCGTGCTGCCCGGTTTCGCCCTGCCCTTCGTCGACGCGCTCCTGCCGGCCATCGAAGGGCTGGCAGAACGCGCACCCTTCCGCCACCTCGTCACACCGGGCGGCTTCACCATGTCCGTTGCGCTGACCAACTGCGGTGCGCTCGGCTGGACCAGCGACCGGCGCGGCTACCGCTACAGCGCCACCGACCCCGACAGCGGCAAGCCCTGGCCCGCCATGCCCGAGCCGTTCACGCGACTGGCGCGCGAGGCAGCCTCGGCGGCCGGCTTCGACGGCTTCGCGCCCGACGCCTGCCTCGTCAACCGCTACACGCCGGGCGCGCGGCTGTCGCTGCACCAGGACAAGGACGAACACGACTACGGCGCGCCCATCGTCTCGGTGTCGCTCGGCATGCGCGCCGTCTTTCTGTTCGGCGGGCATGCGCGCAGCGACAAGACGGTGCGCGTACCGCTGGTGCACGGCGACGTCGTGGTCTGGGGCGGCGAAGACCGGCTGCGCTACCACGGCGTGCTGCCCCTGAAAGACGAGCCGCACCCGCTGCTGGGCGCGACGCGCATCAACCTCACATTCCGCAAGGCGGGCTGACACGCATGCAGGCCAGCGACAAGACGGACAAGAAGATCGGCCCCGGCAACGCCATCCGCGAGCTCTATGCCGCCCTGTGGCACTTTGCGGAAGGCGCGCGCGGACAGCTGCTGGCGGCCACTGCGCTGCTTGCAGCTTCGCAGCTGATCCGCCTCACGCTGCCGTACCTCGCAGGACAGGCCATCAACGCACTGCAGCGCGGCGAGCTGAACACAGCCGGCCACTGGATCGCGGCACTGGTCGGGGTGGCCGTTGGCGCATGGGTGCTGCACGGCCCGGGCCGCATTCTCGAACGCAACGTCGGCGTGAAGGTGCGCGAGACACTCGCCGACCAGCTGTACGCACGCATCGCAGCCGCACCTCTCGCCTGGCACGATGACCACCACTCCGGCGAGCTGCAACACCGCGTGCATCAGGCCGGCCGCGCGCTGTCGGACTTCGCGCAAAACCAGTTCATCTGGCTCACCAACGCCGTCAACTTCGTCGGCCCGCTGGTCGCGCTGGCGCTGCTGTCGCGCACCAGTGGCGTGACGGCGCTCGCGGGGTATGTGCTGATCGGCCTCGTCATCGTGCGCATCGACCGCGCGCTGATGAAACTGGCGCGTGCCGAGAACGATGCCGACCGTCGCTATGTGGCTGTGCTGCTCGACTTCCTGGGCAATGCCTCGACCGTGATCGGCCTGCGCCTGCAGGGTGCCTCAAGGCTGCTGCTGCGGCGACGCATGGCCGCGATCTCGCTGCCGCTGAAGCGCACCGTGGTCCTCAACGAAGGCAAGTGGTTCGCCGTCGACCTCATGGGGCTGGCGCTGACCTGGGGGCTGGTGGTGGTCTACGTGTGGCAGGCACGTGCGCCCGGACAGGCCGTGATGCTGGGCGCGGTGTTCATGATTTATCAATACGCGCAGCAGGCGGCCGGCGTCGTGACTTCGGTGGCCGCCAACTTCAGCTTCTTCGCGCGCATGCACACGGACTACAGCAGCGCCGAGCCGATCTGGCAGGCGCCATCGGGAAACGAAGCGATGGCCACGCCGCCCGAGCAGGTACCCGAGCGAGAGCGGATAGAGGCCGATGCGCCGTGGCGGCAGTTGAGCATCCAGGCGCTGCAATGGCGCTACGCGCCGCGCGGTGCTTCGGCCGAAGAAGAACCCGGGGCTGCCGAACCCGTGCGGAGTGGCCTGCACGACGTGATGCTGACACTGCGCCGCGGCGAACGCGTCGCCCTCGTCGGCCCGAGCGGAGGCGGCAAGAGCACCCTGCTGCGCGTGCTGGCCGGGCTCTATCCGCCCGACAGCGGCACGCTGCTGCTCGACGGCCAGCCGGTCGATTGGGCACAACTGCGCCGGCTCGCCACGCTGATCCCGCAGGAGACAGAACTCTTCGAAGCCAGCGTGCGCGAGAACCTCGCCTTCGGACAGCCGCGCGACGACACGCTCCTGCAGGCCGCTCTGCACACCAGCACTTTTGACGAAGTGCTGAAGGCGAACCACGGCGACCTCGACACCGCCGTGTCGGAGCGGGGCTTCAATCTTTCAGGCGGGCAGAGGCAGCGGCTGTGCCTTGCGCGCGGCGTGCTCGCGGCGCAAGGCAGCTCACTGCTGCTGCTCGACGAGCCGACCAGTGCGCTGGATGCCAGCACAGAAGCCCGCGTGCTCGGGCGCATTGCGGATGCGTTTCCGGATGCTTGCTTGATCGCGTCGGTCCACCGGTTGAGCTTGCTCGAGCGATTCGACACAGTAGTGCTGATGGAGGCCGGGCATGTGCTCGACCATGGGCCGTGTGAGGCGGTGTTGGCCAGGCAGCCGCTATTGCGGCGGATGACGACGGCTACCGCCCACTAAACGGAGCGCACCTCGACAACCTAGGAGAGTGCGAAGAAGCGTCCGTCACCACAGCCTTGCTTTGGTTTGCACAAGCGTATCGACACACTGCGCCAACGCCTTGGCGCGTTCCTCGCGAATGCGCTGCCAGTTGTCGGCCCGCCAGGCGGCCCAATCTGCCGGCTCGGAACGATAGGAGCAATTGGCAGGAATTGGCGGAAGGCCGAACCGCAGGCTCGCCAAGGCCAGCCCGGCGCTGAACTGCAGGCGATACAACTCGTCGGTGCCCGACAGATTCTCATAGACCAGTCGCCACACGCCAGGATTGATCGGTGCATCGGCCTCGGCCGGCAACTGCGCCGCAGACTCCATGTCTTCACGCGTCCATCCGCTTTCGCGACGGCCGCGCTCCAGTTCAGCCCACGCCCGGGCAGCATAGACGCGGGTGGCGACCTCACCGAGCGCTTCGGGCAAATCCTTCAAGCCCGGATTGGTGGCCCATGGTTGGCCCACGAGTTCCGGGACCGGATCACCGACCAGATCATCCTTGGAGAAGCCCTGCACCGTACCGATCACAGGTCTCCCCACGATGGCCGAGACACCGACGCGAAGCGCCACCTGCGCGGCAACGGCATTGCCCGTGTGATCGCGGCGCACCACCCGCAACGGCTCGAAGTCTTCGGGATAGGACTTGCCACGCAAACGCACCTGCGTTTTGCCCACAGGCACGATGCCATCGGGCGCCGCATAGCTGCTCAGGGCAGGCGCCGCGGCGGCCGCTTCACCTGGCTGGCTCGCGTTGAGCGGTGGTTGGGTCACGCATGCGGACAACAGGAGCGCGATGCCCAGCCCCGCGAATCGCGTGGCAACAACTTTCACGCGCGCCTCTTCCTTCGTTGCTCTCACTGGAATCTCCCTCTGATTAAAAACTTGCGTTGAGATTGAAACCCAACGTCACCTTCGCAGTGCGATAGCCCTCCGGCTTGCTGATTGGCGCGCCGACGAAGAAGTCGTAGCTCAGCTTGCTCCACTGGCCGCGCACGCCGATGACTGCGCCAGCAAGGCTGCGGTCAAGAAGATCGACGGTCGAACGCCCGCCGACGTGGCCGTAATCCATGCCCGCGTACAGTTCCGCCCCGCTCTGCCCCATCGCCCAGCCGATGTCGTTGCGGATGAGCCAGCCGCGCTCGCCCAGCAGGCTCGTCTCGCCATCGAAACCGCGCACCGTGTAGCGCCCGCCGATGGCGAAGCGGTCTTGCGGCGTCAGAGGCGTGCGGTTCCACTGGGCGCGGATCAGCCCGGAGTAGCGCAGCTTCTGTTCGCCGAGCTTGAACGGCGCATTGAGGGTGACATCGGCCGTGTACAGCTTCAGGCGTGAGGTGCCCTCGCCGAACTCTTCTTCCGGCGCGACGCGCGAGCCGAAGCCGCCCGTGCCACGCTTGTAGGCCAGCGTGCCTTCGAGCGTCGCTTCGCCGATGAACTCCTTGTGGTTCAGGCTGAGCTCCCAGCCACCGACCACGCGGTGCTGCACCTCGACTTCGGTGTCGTCCACGAAGTTGCGCGATTCGCGGCGCCAGCCCTTGACGGCCACCGTGGTCTTGCGGCTCTGGTCGCGGTAGAGCAAGCGCGAGAGCTTGACCTCGGCGTTGTTGGATTTGCCGGCGTAGACATAGTCCTGGTTCAGGCCGGCTACGCTCTGGTGGTACTGGCTGTTGGAAGCGGTAAAGCCCAGGAGCCAGTAGCCGTAGGGCAGCGAGTAGTGAACGGTCTGGCCTTCGGTGCCCTTGGCCGGATCGCTGAAGACGTGGTTGTTGATGTTGTGGTTGGCGCTGACGTAGAACAGGTCGTTCAGGCCGAAGGGGTTGTCCAGGGAAAGGGTTGCGCCGGACTGGTAGCGGCCGGTGGCTTCAGTGCCGCTGTCGTCCAGGCTCAAGGCGATGCGCCACTTCTTGGATTGGACGTACTTGACGACGAGGTCGCTGTCGCCAGGCTTGGCATTGGGGGCGGTCGACGGTTCGATCTGGATGTCGGCTTCGGCGGTGGGGGTGCGCTTGAGGTTCTCCAGGCCTTGTTCGATGTCGCGCAGATTCAGCAGGTCGCCGGGGCGTGCGGGGACGGCTGTGGCGAGCAGGGCTGAGCTACCGAGCAAGGTCGATGAGGAGCCTGCGGTCGTGCGGATGGCGGCGATGCGGCCTGGCACGAGCGACAGCGTCAAGATGCCGGTCGAGAGATCCTGTGGCGAAGCGAGAACACGGGTCGTGACATAGCCGCGAGCGATGGCGGCTTGCTGGGCGCGTGCGAGGACTACATTGACGCCGGAGGTGCCGAGGCAGCGGCCAATGGGCGAATCGTTGCCATCGGGGCCGGACAGATCGGCGACGGCCCATTGGAAGGATTCGGACTGCTCACCGACGAGCAGCACACGGTCGATGCGAAAGCACGGGGATTCGGCTTCGGGGATGCGCTGGTTCGGCGCCGGTGGCGCCGCTTGTGGACGCTGATCGACGGTGCGCTCATTCTGTTCGCGCAAGGCGCGTTCGCGCTCTTGCTGGCGCTGCTGCTCGACGAAGGGTTGAGGCGTCGTCGGTGACTGTTGCGCTGCGGACAACAGCGGACCGGCTGCCAATGCGGCTGCCAACAAGTTGCTCTTCAAATCAGACTCCCTTTTCTTATTTTTGAACGGCCTCGTTGCACAAGCCCTTGCTCAATCGCTTCACGGAGCAGGGCAGCCCAAAAACCCGAGGTGGTGACGCCCGTGGGATAACCGCATCTGGGATTTGGGGAAGCTCGCGGCGCGCATGATTTATGCGCACACCCAACGTGAATGACACTTTAATCCGGCAATGGCTTGGGTTCTTCATTAATCCGAAACAAGCCGGGGCGGAATAAATTTCTCAATGCAACGCGACGCTCTGAGAAAAGAGAAAAATTATCCACTACGTCGAACACGCTCGGCGTTAGCGTTACCAAAAATCCTTCGCCAATGGGCTCAACGCTGAAGCCGTTTTCTCGAAGCCTTTGCACATCCACTTCAGAAGCATATTTCTCGCCGAAGAAGTTTGCCCAGCAAATGTTGGCGGGGCCTTTCTCATTTAAGGCTACATCTGGAACTCCGTAAATAAAATCGTTTACGCCAAAATTCTCCACAACCTCCGGATGGTATGCCTCTATTCTCGTTTCCAAACTTGTTTCAATATGCATTGTGGCATATTTTGAATTTGTTAATTCGCTAAGCCGAGAGAATAACAAAATCCAGTCAACTTTTTTGTCTGGAGTGGCTGAGAGCGTAATCCATCCTTGCTTCAGGTCGCCAAATTTATTGACTGATGTATGGAAAATGCATCCCAGGCATTTAACGGATTTCAGTCGCCTCCAGAAAAAATTCCACTTAACATGTGATCGCCCCAATGGACCGTCAATGATCGCACTTGGAGCCCAATATTTTTCACAGTCGTCGATATTTTCGACGATCGTCCTAATAGGTTCACTATTTCCTACACGCTCTGGCAACAACCGCACATCGACGTCATATAGCGTTTGCAAGAATTTTTTTCCGAACGCCCATTCCGTTGTATTCAATCTTGCTACCAGGGATATTCTCAGCTTCGGGGTTTGCGACGACGTCATTGCGGCCTTACAGTGATTTGCTTAATAAGTTGCGTTGTGGGGTCAAACGTGTAAATTCGCCCTCCGGCATTACGAATTTCCGTCCACAGTGGCTCCGATATCACTTTATTTGATGGGCTAACTACCAAGCTGTATGGAATCTTATTGTCTGCTGCATATTGAAGCTGTGCCCTAAGTTGCTCACTACTAGTTAGATTTATGACATCCTTGGTCTCCACCAATCCTACTGGTCTACCCGCATTGTCAAAAATCGTCCTGACCGTGCTCCCATCTGGCATAGGAACGGGCACAGCGGTCGTGTTCTTGGGTAAGCCTGTCGCCTCATTGAACGCATTCTGGAATTGCGCCCCATTGAACTGATTTTGCACGGCCTGCGAGCCGGTACCAGGCGCGATGTTCCACGTCACCCCAGTGCTCAGGTCGGATCTGAGCACCGTGATTTGGGTGCCCGTCGCGGGGTCTACCCGGAAGTAGCTGCCGCCACCGGCCCGCTGAAACACCAGCGACCCATCGGCCGCCACGCCGGCCGGCACCAACGACCCTCCGGCTGGCCCCGCAAAGGTGCCATCGGCGTTGGCGGTGTAGCCCTTGGGCAGACTGACGCCACCGCCGTTGGTCATGTCTCCCACGTGCAACGTGCAGCTTCCATTCGCGCATGTCACACAAGGCCCCACGTTGTGCACCCACGTGCTCAGCGTCCCAACGAAGAACGTGTGTCCCGTTTCGACCGTCAGGTTGTACGTCACCCCCCGGGGCGCGTACATCTGAACCGAGCGCACCCTCAGGTGTCGGTGGTTGTCTTGCGATACCAGTTGATCGCCGGCCTGCAGCTTTTCTACCCCCACGAACCCGCGGCTTTCGACGTAGAAGGGGTGACCCGGCGTGACCAGCAGTTCCTCGCTGGTAGTTTGCGACGCGTCGGTTTGCTCCACCGTCAGCCGCAGGATCGGGCGGTCGTCGCGCACGTGAGTGGCCGTCACCGGTGCAAGGAACGCCTCTCCCGCGCCATCTTCCAACCGCGTCCAGACCTTGTCGCCCGGCTTGATGGTCTCGATGGCACGCTCGCCCGATTCGGTGGACACCAGCGTACCCGGCGCAAAGCAGCAAGGCGCCAATCGGGCGGCCGTCGCCTGAGCCTGCGTCACGACACGCCCCTCGGTGACTATGGCAGGCCCTTCCGCCGATGTCACGGCAACCAAGCGTCCCTCGGAATTGAACAATTGCGCCACCCTGCTGCCAGAGGCCACCACGACCTGAGTGACTCCCTCGAACAACCCGTTGACCAGTACTCCGGTGATCGCGCCGGTGCGCGCGTCGACCAGAACCGTGCCGGCGTTGACGTTTCCGCTGTCGATGCCTTGCGTGACTGCTGAGATCAGCCCGCCTGCCACCGCGCCAGTCGTCACAGGGCCCACAACGGTCAGCGGCATGGTGACCATGCCTACCCCCAGGACCGCGAGTCTCTTCGCGAACTCTTGCGATTGCTGGATGCACCCCGCACTCGGGCTTACCAAGTTGCAGCCGGCCGGAACCTTGTTGTAGAGATCGTTGGCGATGGTCAAGAAAGCGGGCGTCTGCAGGCTGAGCACCCGATTGATGTTGCTGTCGCTGCCCAGGGCACCCGTGGCGATGAGGTTGCTCAGGTCGCTGTTGCCGGCTCTGTAGGCGGCCGTCAGTTCAGCACAGTTGTTGGTGGCTTTGCAGTTCAGCAGGGCAAGGTCATTGGCCTGGCTGATGGCACGCATGCTCTCAACGGCGTCCGTGATGCACTTGTCATCTTTTCCGCATTTAGCAATCTTGGCCGCGAGTTCCGCCACGTTCTGATGGGACAGGAAGTTGTTGGCAGCCGCGTTGGCCCCTGCCTGCCCAGCCAGGGCGATCTGGCTCGCATCCGCCCCGGTGAGCGCGGCCGCCAGACCGGCGATCATTGCGGCGAATTGCGTGGTATCGGACTTGACCCCATACGCTTCGGCCGCAAGCTCGCCCACAGCCGCGCCGATGGCCCCTGCACCGCAGCCTGCAGCGTTGTTCGTCCGGGCCGCTCCCACCGCGCACCCTGCAATCGCGTGCGCCACCTTGTTGGTGAACTCGTTGAGCGTGGCGTCGTCGCCCATGCTCATTGTGCCGATGGCATTGGCCGCCTGCGCCGCCACGGTGTCCAGGATGCCGTTCTTCAGCGCATCCGCCAGGTTCCTCTCCAGGCTGCCGCCGTTGATGGCCGTGTTGATCACTGCCCTGGCGGCCGCGGCCTGCAGGTTCTGGCCCAGTTGCGTGAAGAACGGCTGAGAGCCCGCGCCCGCCGTGGGCAAGCCGGTCGGATTCAGGTCCATCGCGCCCAGCACGCCGCCGGTGGCGATGGCCGTCAGCAGGTTCCTCACATTGGCGCTGCTGCCCAGATCGTGCAGAGCCCCAGCGATATCGCCTTGGTTGTTGATCAGTGCGATGGACGCCTGGCTTGCGAGGGCAGTGATACCCGCCGTGACGGCACCGCCCACTGCAGTGGAGATCGTTACCCCTCCGGCAGCAATGAATCCGCCTTCACCAAGAACGGCAACACCGCCACCAGTCGCCGTGGTGGCTGCGGCGTCGCCCACTGCCGCACCTGCTTCTGAGGCTGCCCCTGCTGTGAAGTACGCCACCACCAGCGTCACGATGGCCGCGCCTTCCGGCGTCAGCCCCTGCTTGTCGTAGTCCCAGGTCTTGTGGACTTCCTCGACCTTCTGCCAATCGATCTTGCCGCTGAGCTTCGGGTCGTTGGTCAACTGATCCACCCAACCCATGCCCGGCTGTTTGGAAAGCTCCTCAATGCTGTCCCGAGCACCCAGGCCAGCTTGCACATGGTTCGCCGCAACGGACAGGCTCCCCGCGTTGATCTGGTTGTAGTTCGTCGTCTGGTTGGTGCTTCCGTTGTCCCGGTTGACCTGGTACACCAGATCGCGGCCTTGGCTCGTCGTGCGCGTGGTCGTCTCGGTCGTCTGCGTACCCAAAATCAGGGTGTCGGCGCTCAGGCTCACCTTGCCCGGCGTATTGATGGTCGTACCCGCCAGCGCCAACGTATCGGCGGCGGCGATGTTGACGTTCGCGCCATTGATCGTGGTGCGGGCCAATGTCGTGGTGTCGACCTCTGTGGAGGTAGTCTCCCGCGCCTTGATCCCCTTGCCGACGTCCTTGAGAATCGCGGCGCTGCCGAAGTCGTACCAGGCGCTCTTGCTGCTGGTCGTCCCAGTCACGGATTGCTGGTTTGTCGCCGCCTGAATGATCACATTGCCGCCCAGGATCGAGACATCCTTCGCAGCATCCACCTGGACGCCTTGCATGAAGACGCTATTGTTTCCTTGCAGCAGGACGCCACCGTTGCTGCTGCTGATGGTGCTGGGTGCTGCGGTGTCGGACTTGATCTCTACGCCTGTGGTGGTGGTCTTGCCGGAGGGCAGGATCACTGGTGCGCCGATGGTCGCAAGACCTCCGATGAAGCCGAGGGCACTGACTCCCCGCTTTTGGCGGTCCAGCTCGATGCTGCTGTTGACGGTATTTCGGCCTTCGACGATGTTGAGGTTGCGCTCGGCCACCACGGCAACACCATCCTTGCCGCTGATGCTGGAGCCGATGATGTTGATGTCGTTCTTCGCGCCAAGTGAAACCACGCCGCCGGAGAACTTGCTGCCGACGCTCGTCGAGTTGTCGAAGTCACCCGAGAGCTTGTTGTCAGTGCGACTGAAGGTTTTCTTGTCCGACCACTGCGCGGAGTAGCTGCCGATGACCCGGGCCTCACCCGACTCGATATTGATGTCCCGGTCAGCATGCACGCTCAGCAGGCCCTTGCCTGCGTCTACGGTGGCCTGACGTGCATTGACGTCGCGATCCGCCCTGAGCACGGTGGTGCCATTCGTCGTGATGGTGCTTCCGAACTCCTGCGAGCTGGCCATCGCCATCGACGTGGTGGAACTGGCGCCCATCATGGCCCGGGTCTCGGTCACCGTGCCCAGGTTGATGTCGTTCTTTGCCGTGATCGACGTGAAACTACCAACCCCTTGATTGGAGATGATCCCGCCGATCAGATTCACGTCGTGGCCGGCACTGGCAACCAGCCTGCCGCCCGGGTTCGTCACGTACAGGCCTGCGATGCGGTCCAGGTTGGTGTTGTATCCGTTGGTCTGCGTGGTGCTGCGAACATTGATATCACGCCCTGCATCGATCCTCAGGCTGTCGCGCGCATCGATGGTCCCGCCGATGTTGTTCAGATCCGTTCTGGCATTCAGGGTGACATCGCCACCGCTGATACGGCCGCCAAGGTTGTTGATGTTGTCCGCATCGATCCTGACCAGGGTCCGCCCGGCGATGGTGCCTGTGTTGACGAGGTCGCCGCTGCCTTTGATGTTGATTGCATCGGCGCTGAGCAAGGCCCCGTTGCCGTTGATGTCCCCAGGACGCACACGAACGTAGACCTGCGGCACCAGGACCTGCTGCGTACTCCCATCCGGCAGGGTCACCGTTTGCTCGACCAGCCAGACAATGTCGCTGGTGAGTTGAGCCATTTGCGCCGGCGTCAAGGCGATGCCGGGGCGCAGACCATATTCCTTTGCGAAGGTGGCGCCTGCGTTCATCAGCGCGGCGTACTGCTCTTCGTCGCTGTAGTAACCGTCCAGGTAGCGGTAGCCCGTCAACTGGGCCACCTGCTCACGAATCAGTTTTTGCTCGTAAAAGCCATCACCCAGCCGCTTGAGGATGTTGTTCGGATCAAGGCCCAGGTTGTTCAGGAGGTAGTCGCTGCTGAGCCACTGACGATAGTTGGCGAAGCGCGGGTCCGTCTCGATGAGGTACCGACCGCCGGTGTTCAGGCCGAACAGGCTGGCTTGCGGAACGGTGACATTGGGCATGCTGGTGCGAACCACCATCGGCACTGTCTGGCTTCCGGTGCCGCCAGTCCCGTCAGTGCCGGCCGCTGTGCCTGCGCTTGTCCCACTGGTCTTGACAACGCCATTCACATTGGAGGCGACTTCGACGATGGCACCCTGGCGTCCGCCAGCAGCCACATTGCCCGTGCCACTCGCCGCATTGCCGAACGTCGTATACCCGGCAACGCCCGCGTTGTAGCCCCTGGTGGCGTTCAGATGCTCCTGCGGTTTGTAGTCAGTGAGCGTGTAGGTATCGGTCGTCGTCGTCGGAGGAATGATGATCGGTGCCTCTGGTGGCTTTCCAGGGCGGTTGGGGTTGTAGCCGATCCATATGGCACTCACGGAGGTATCGCGCTTGCCCGGCGTGGCTTGGTTGTCCACATCAGAGGCATTCAGTGCGCCACCGGCCATGATCTGGCTGTCGCGGTTGTAGACATGCCCGTTGAGGGTCATGTCACCACCAGAGACGATGCGTGCCGGATCGGCCGTCCCCGGTACTACGGAATCTTCGGTGACCGTGATATTGGTGACGGCATTGGTCCAGCCTTTGCCGATGACGCTGACAGTGCCATCTTCAGCCTTGTGATAGACCAACCGCGTGCTGGGGTCTCCCCACGTGATGATGTTGCCCTGTGAATCGAAAGGTTCCCAGGATTTCCCATCCATCGTGATGATGCTGGGGACCGATACGGTGCTGCTGTTGGTTGCAACTTTCAGATGTGTATCGACATTGTTGATACTGCCCATGGCGATGGCCATTACACCCAATGATTCGATACTCGCGCTCTCGTTGTTGAGCGTGCCGCCCTTGCCGGTGGCATAGCGCTTGGCATCCAAGGCACCGCCAATGAACATATCGCCGGCGCTGAAGATGAGTGCGTCGTCCCGGTTGTTGATGGTGCCCGCACCGATATCCAAGCTGTTACGAGCAGCTATCGTCCCAGCCTTGGTGACGCCGCTGGCCGTCTCAGCAACGTTGTTGAGCGTGCCCGCCGCGATGGAGATCGCGTTGCCATAGAGGCGACCCGTGCCGATGTTGGTCAGCGTTCCCGCGTTGACCTGCGTGGCTCCCTGGCTGTCGATCAGGCCACGGTTGCTCAGTGTCCCTGCGGCGTTGATGACAGTGTGCGTCCCGGAAATCTCCGCGTTGAGGGTGTTCTCGACATCATTGCCACTGGCCGTGACGGTTCCACCCGCCAGCAGCTTGCCGTTGTTGGTCAGCTTGCCTGTGGTCGCATAGGTCAGATTTCCCCCGGCCTTGACGTCGACGTTGTTCGTCACGTCTTGCGCCAGCGTGATGCTCAGGTCGTTGACGCCAACCGTCGTACCATCGCCACTGAAGCCTTTGGCATCGAGCTCCAGCTTGCCGAATGCGGCAGTCTGAACCTTGCCATCCGTGCCGAGCACGGCGGCCGTACCTGCTACGAGTGTGCCGCCGGTGTTGACGACGTTCAGCGTCTTGGCGGTGGGATTGACACGGCTCGGATCAACGATGGACAGCGTGTTCCCGGCAGAAATCAGGCCATTCGTGTTGGTCAGCGTGCCGCTGCCGGTGATCGTGGTGTTGGCACTGGCCCGAATGGCGCCCGACGTGTTGTCCAGGCTGCCCATCCCCATGACGACATTCTGGCCCTCGATGCCCTGGTTCGCGCCTTGCGTGTCGGTATTGGAGATGCTGCCGGCGTTGAGGGTGGTCGTCGTGGTTGACCGGATCAGGCCACCGGTATTGGTGATGCTGCCAGCGCCGATGCCCAGATCACCAACAGCCAGCGTCTGGCCGCTGCTGTTGTCATAGCTCGCGCCATTGGTGTTGATCGCCACGGTGGACTGGCCAAGCACCGTGCCCTTGTTTGTGTTGTCGAAGGCCTGTGTGTTGGCAGTCAGAGCGTTCTTCGCGCCAATGAACCCGGCCGCGTTGCTGACTGTCCCGGCCTTCAAATCGAGCGTGTCGGCGCTGGTGATGCCACCTTGCTGGTTGCTGTAATTGGCCGCATTGATGTTGGTCAGGGCCTTGCCATTCGTGTCGATGGTCATGGCGCCACCGCTTTGCACCAGGCCGGCGTCGTTGGTCAGAGCGCCTGAGCTGATGGCCACCGTGGTGGTTGCTGCCAATGTGCCGTTCGCACTGTTGTCCAAGACGTTCTTGTGCGTGTCGATGCTCAAGCTGTTGCCGAAGACCTTGCCGCCTTGGTTGACCAGGCCACCGTTGCTCAAGGTGGTGATGCCGCCTGCCTGGAGGGTGCCACCAGTATTGGTCGTCGTGCCCGTCGTCGTGACCGTCAGATTGCCGTTGACAGCGGCCGTCGTCCCCGCGCTGTTGTCCAGGCTGGAGGCAGTGATCGCGGTGTTGCCATTGGCCGCGAGGGTACCGCCTGCGTTCGTGGCCGTGCCGGCGATGGCGACGTTGAGATCGCCGACTGCGGTCACACTGCCGGCGTTGTTGTTGAGACTACTTGCCTCAATGGTGGTGTTGCCGCCCGCGCCGATCACACCCTTGTTGCTGTTGTCGAGCAGGCCGCCCACGTTCAGGGCGAGGCTGGACGTTTCCGCAGCGCGGATGGAACCGCCTTGGTTCAACAAACTGCCGGCTGCGAAGGTCGTGTTGCCATTGCTGGCAATGACACCCGCATTGCTGTTGTCCAATGCACCAACGACGGTGATGCGCGTGGCATCGGCGCCGGTCTGGACTATCCGGCCACCGCGACTGCTCAAGGAGCCGGCGTCGATGGTGATTTGCTTGGCACCGGTTGCGGCTTTGTCACCGTCCTGGTTGAAGGCCCCTGACATGGCGACGACCAACGCGTTGTTCGTCGTGATCTGGCCGTTGGCACCATTGAAGCTGCCGCCTGCGATGGTCAGCGTGCCGGTGCCGGCATGCTCGATCTTGCCCCCGTTGCTGGTGATGGCCGTGGCCTGCAGTGTGAGATCTTGTCCGTTGCTGGCGATGCGGCTGCCGTCATTGTTCAGCGTGCCGCTGGTGGCGATGGTCGTCGCGCCCGTACCGGTTTGCACGATCTCGGCATTGTTCGTGTTCGCAAGATTCGAGACATTGATCTGCAACTGCCTTGCATTGAGCTGGCCAGCGTCATTGACGAGGGTTTGCGCGGCGTTGCTGTTGGCGGTGATCGCCAGAGTGTCGGGGGCAACCACTGTGGCCTTGCTGGTGGTGACATTGCCCTGTGTGGCTGTGACCGCGATGTTGGCTGCGCTGGTCTGGCTGGCCGAGAGATCGACGCTCGCGCCTTGCAGAGTGGTACTGCCGGCCGCGAGATTCGTGCCGTTGGCGACCAGTGCGCCGGTGGTGGTCACGCGCAGGTCGCCAGCCCCGCCAAGCTTGCCGTCGTTCTGGATGCCCGCACCGAGCACGCTGGGCGTCCCGCTTTGCACGCTGCCGGCGGTGATCGTGGCGTTGCGGCCTGCCGTGATGCTGCCGTCGCTGGTGAGTGCACTGCCAACCGCGATGTTGGCATCGTTGCCACCGCGCAGGCTGCCACCGTTGGCAAGCGAGCCGACCTGGATGCCCAGGTCGGTGGCCGCGTTGATGCTGCCGCCGCTGCCATTGGTCAAGGCGTTGGTCACCCCGAGCTGCACGCCGGCCTGTGCGGACTGAACGCTGCCGTTGGTGTTCTCCAGCGAGCTGGTGTTCAGCGTCAGCCCTTGATTGGAAGCCAGGGTGCCGGCGCTGTTTGTAGTCGCTCCGGTGACGTTAGCGCTCAGTGCACCCGTCGCCGAGATCGTGCCCCGCGTGTTCTCGACCTTGCCGCCTACCGTGAGGTTGGCATCGGTGGCGCTCGTGAGCATGCCATCTGTATTGATCAGGTCGCCGCTGGTGGCGATGTTCAGACTGCCTGCGTTGAGCTTGCCGCCCGTGTTGTCGAAGCGCTCCACGTTGGCGCTGAAGCCGTTGCTGACGTTCAGCGTTCCGCCATGGTTGTCGAACGTGGGCTGATTGACCGCCATGCTCGCGACGCTGAGCGTGCCGCCGTTGTTGTTGATGTTGGCGCTTTGCAGCGTGATCGGACCACCGGCGTAGATCTTGCCGCCGTCGTTCAGGATGGCACCGGTCGCGGTGATGGTGCCGGGCGATGGCGGTACATACGCCGCAGGAGCGGTCGTGCCACCGGTACCCGAACCCGTGCTGGAACCACCGCTGGCCGTGGACGTGCTCGCAGTGCCGCCCGCGCTCGTGCGGCCACCGGCCCCAATAGAGCCGCCCGTACCCGCCGTCGAGACCGGCGCGGGTTCGAGTCCAATCACGCCGCCATTGGTATTGCTCAACGCCGGTGCCGAGATATCCAGCGACGCGCTGCTCGTCTGGCGGATCGTCCCCCCGCGGTTGTCGATGTCACCCGCAGTACTGGCAAGCTGCACGCTCTGGCCTTCCAGCGTGCCGGTGTTCTCCAACCGCCCCGATGCCGTAACAACCAGGCTCCCAGCGCTCGCACCAATGCTGCCGGCATTGCGCACCCCGAGGCCAGCCTCTGTCCCGATCAGCGAAATCTTGTTCGCATACATGCCCCCCAACGCCGCAACGTCGAGCGCAAAGGTCGGAACAGCACCAGTGCCTGACGTCGGCGTGATCTGGCTGTGATCAGCGCTGATCTCGTTCGCACCAGTCACCACCTTGAGTTCACTCGCCCAGATACCCGCATTGACTTGCACGGCACGCGCCAGGATGGCCGCATAGTCGGTCTTGCTCATATCGAGCCCCGCGCCATCGATGGTGACGGTGCCGCCACGAACCAGGAAGCTGTCGAGCCCCCCAATCGCGTTGAACTGCGGCGTCCCCGTGGTGAGCGTGGCCCGTGAGGCGTTGATAAAGCCGCCTCCGTCCACGCTGATGCCGGCCGGGTTCGCAATGATCACTTCTGCTCGCTGGCCACCCACTTCGATGTACCCGCGAAGCTGACTCGGCGAGCCGCCATTGACCTCGTTCAGGATGATGCGCGCCGGGCCTGTTGCCAGGAACGGATTGCCTTGCACGAACCCGCCCAGTTGGGTCTGCACATTCACCCGGCTGTTGTTCAGGATGGCGCCGTTCGCGCCCACGTTGAACTGGTTGTAGACGTTGCGCGAAACGCCTGCGGCCGAAGGCGTCTGGATGTTGACCAGCGGCACGCCATTGGGCGCCACCAGCACCGTCGGGCGAAGATTGCCCGGCACATTGGGCGCGCCGACGATCTGTGCATGTGCCGACGTTGCCATCAGGACGCCGGCGATGGCCATGGCGCCCGCTGCGGTCGTCGCCTTGCTCGCACCCTTGCCGGTACTGGCGGCCGTTTCCTGGACCACCATACGCATACCTCTGGCCGCATTGAAAACAACGCGGTGCAAGTGCCGATTCATGTTTAGCGCTCCCTGAAATCTTTGTTAATCCGCAACACATTTGTGTCCAGACACGCGTTGCAGGGGCGCGATTATGGGATAGCGTTACATCTCAGCAAGGCATTTAGTCACGCTTTGTAAGATTACGTCGAAGGTTTTTCGATCGATGTAATGCATATGAATTACTTGGCTGCGCCGCCACCGCATGCCAGCGAAATTGCGCCCGGATGCCCGGCGTTTGCCCCGCCTTCGCGCAACAGCCGTCGCCGCTGACCTACAGACAAGACTCCCTCGCAGAGCCAGGGTGAAACCCATGACACACCCCATCGAACTCACCATCGAAGAACCGCTGCCGGGCGCCTTTGTCTGGCAGCTGCTCGAAACCGACGACAAGGGCACGCACCCGCGCGTGCTGCGCAAAGCGTATGACGCTGTGGAGAGCTATGAACTGGCGCTATCCGCGGGCCAGCGCGCGCTGCAAAGCGAGATCCGTCACCGCGCGCCTGCCGGGCACGGTTGATTGATCGAATCGCTCACGGCGCCGTCAAGCCTTGCCGGCTCAGGCGTGCAGCGCGAAGTCGTCGATCGTGAGCGTGATGGACGACCGATGCGGCCCGGCTTGGTAGCGCGCAACAGCCACGGGCTCTATGACGTGAAAGTGCTGCCTGCATGTCTCCAGCAGGTGGTCGCCGACTTCGCGGGCGCCGAATTCGTCGTGCAGGGTTTCTTCAGAAATCTGCGCGACGACACGGGGGCCACCGGGGCCTTCGGGGTAGAAGGCAAATCGCACGCTCGCGGTGTCGAAGCAATAGATGCCTTCGAAGTTCATCTCTCTTGTCTCCTTGTGAAGCGCGGCGATTGGGCGCGCGCGCAGCAGCGGCAAAGAGTAGAAAAATTCGCATGCGCGTGCAGGAAATATCCTACAGACAACAAGGAGAGAACTTGTATCCGGAAACGGTTTCGGCTTCCATTGCGCAGCGCCGATCCGGCGAAGATCGGAGCTTCCAGATTTCCTGTTCCCGGAGCCTTTCCGGAGCACCCGACTCGATGACCGAAACGATCACGCGCCCTGCCCGGCTCCGCCGCCGCGCAGCCGCATCCGGCCTCGCCGCCGCGCTGCTTTTGTTGGGAGCCTGTAGCGGCCCCACCGAAGCCCAGCGCCTGGCAACCGCCAGCACGCCGCCGCCCACCGACTGCACCGCCTGGGTCGGCACCGACCGCAACGCCATGATGGGCGGCTACCTGCTGCCGCAGGGCCAGAAGAACAGCAAAGGCACCGGCGCCAAGGTCTGCGTGCCGGTGCTGATGACGGCCAACCCTACGCCTTCCGGCTATGCGGGCGGCGACTATCACATCGCCGAGTTCACCGACGACAAGCTCAAGGCCCGTTGGCGCACCTGCAAGGAAGACCCGGCATGCTTCAAGCGCATCGACGCGCAGATGCAGCGCTGGCTGCCGCCCAACAAGGAGCGCGCCACGCGCTCGACCGGCGTGGTCGACCCCTCCGGCAAGATCGATCCGGACGGCCAGGTCGACCTGAAGCAGATCCGCCGGCCCGCCTTCTTCGCCAAGGCGCCGTACCGCGAAAGCATCGCCGAGGCCGACGCCCGCACCTACGTGGTCGAGTTCACCGCGCCGCGCGACACCTTCGAGCGCATCGACCTGAAGATGACCGGCAACATCAAGCTGCGCGGCTGGTACATCGAGGGCGCGGGCGTGGACGGCGGCAAGGGCAAGAAAGTGCGTGCGCTGGTCATCATGGCGCCGGGCGGCGGCGGGCAACTCACGGCCATCCAGCACCCTGATGAGGCGTCGTACCGCGTCGACGAGAAGACCGGCAAGACCGTTCCCATCAACTTTCCCAACGCGACCACCGAGACCATGGGCCAGCGCTGGTGGCGCGAGAACCTGTATGCGCTCAACCAAGCCGGCTTCGACGTACTGGCCTACGATCGGCGCGGTGAAGGGTTGTCGGGCGGTTTCAGCGACACCAACACGCTGGAGCAAGGCGAAGACGTGTTCCGCGCGCTCACGGCGCTGGAAACCGGGCGCGGGCTGCGCATCCTCACGCCAAAGGGCGAAGTGCTCGAAGGCGAAGCCACCCGGGGCAAGCTGCTCGCTGGCATGCCATCGAGCGAGATTCCGCTGGTGCTCGGCGGCTACTCGCGCGGCTCGATGTCCACCGCCTGGGCCATGACGAGGAACTACGTGGCCCAGTGCAGCTTCGACATGCCCGAGCCCAACTGCACGCCGCCCAAGGGGCTGCGGAACATCCGCGGCGCGATATTGCTGTCGTCGTTCGCCAGCGGCGCGGGCTACGTGGGCGACTCGCCTGATCTGGCCGACCGCAATCTGTTCCTGGGCGGCATGGCGGCCGATCACCACATCGTGTTCTATCCGAACTCGTCCACGCTCGCAGGCATGGACCGCTGGCCCGCCGCCTTCTTCGGCAAGGGCCTGTGGGACCGCGCGGAAACGCTCGAAGGCACCGTGGCCGCCTACAACCGCATCCGCGGCGTGAAAGAGATCGTGCTGGCGCGCGGGCCGCACTCCATCGAAACCTGGCCCGCGTCCGACCAGGCCTATCTGCGCGAGCGCATGGTGGTGTTCGCGAAGGCGCTGATCGTCGGCGGGCGCACCATCCCGGGCGCGCGGCCGTGGAAGGACTTCAAGTCGCTGGTGGCGACCACGCCCGACTCGTGGGAGCCGTCGTCGCGGCCGAAGCCGCCCTGAGCGACGAGCCGATCAGTACTTGCGCGGGTTGTCCGGCCGACGGTCATAGCGATCGGGCACGCCGTCGCCATCGCTGTCGCGGTTGCGTTCATAGCGGTCAGGAATGCCGTTGTGGTCGCGGTCACGATTGCGGCGGTGGTTGTCGTGGCCGCAGCCGGCCGCAAGGCTGGCGACTGCAAGCAGAAGAATGAGGTGCTTCAAGCTGTGTTCCCCGTGCTATCGGTGTAGTTCTTGGGAGCAACAGTGTCCGGGCGGCTGCTGAAGAATCGCTGAGCCTCTGCTGAAGGCTTCATGAACGCCGGGCTCTGAAACGATGGCCCGGCGGCCTTCCGGTGCCCGGGTTGAAAACCTCCGGCACGCCGCCATTTCCTCTGGGATCTGGCGACTGAAAAGAGGTGCTCCATGGGCGCGCGCGACGAATTCATTCTTGACTCCTACTCGGCCACCGTCACGCAGGTGGCGCACACCGCCAGCGCGGCGGTCGCCCACATCAAGGTCCGAAAACAGGCACAGCGCGGCGGCGCGGGCCGCCAGGGCAGCGGCTCGGGCTTTCTCTTCACGCCCGATGGCTTCACGCTCACCAATGCCCATGTGGTCGAGGGCGCAAACGAGTTGCGCGCCGCATTCGCCGACGGCACCGAAAGCGTCGCGCGCCTGGTCGGGCTGGACGCCTCGACCGACATCGCGGTGCTGCGCATCGAGTCGCACCCGAGCACCTTCCTGCCACTGGGCAGTTCAGCCGCCCTGCAACCCGGCCAGCTGGCCGTGGCGGTCGGCAACCCACTGGGATTCGACTTCACCGTGACCGCCGGCATCGTGAGCGCGCTGGGCCGCAGCCTGCCCGCGCGGAGCGGCCGGATGATCGAGGACGTGATCCAGACCGACGTGGCCCTCAACCCCGGCAACTCGGGCGGCCCGCTGCTCGACAGCGCGGCGCAGGTCATCGGCGTGAACACGGCGGTGATCCCTTCGGCGCAAGGCCTGAGCTTCGCGGTGGCCATCGACACCGCACGCTGGGTGGCCGGCGAGCTGATGCGTCATGGCGCGGTGCGCCGCGGCAAGCTGGGCGTGCAATGCGCGGCCGTGGCATTGCCCAGGCGCTGGGTGCGCGAGAACGAATGGCCCGTGGCCACCGGGGTGCGCGTGGTCGAGGTGGTGGCGGGCTCGGCCGCCGCGCGCGACGGGCTGCGCAGCGGCGACATCCTCATTGGCTGCGACGGAGTGCCGCTGGCCCAGCTGTCCGACCTGCTCAAGCGGCTTGCAGGCGAAGGCTATGGGCGCCCGCTGCTGCTCAAGCTCCTGCGGCCCGTGGCCGGGACGCTCACGCCGTTTTACCTGACGGTAACGCCGGCAGGCTGACCCCCTCGCCCCCCTCTTGCCGGCGCAACGACAATAGGCGCCTGCAGTGAAGCACCTGTCCAGGAGAAAACCTTGTCCACCGTCACCATCACCCCTCAAGTCAACGCCAGCAACGAAGCCCCCTTCGTCCTCTTCGGCGGCGTCAACGTTCTCGAATCGAAGGACCTCGCCCTGCGCAGCGCCGAGGAGTACGTGCGCGTCACGCAGAAACTGGGCATTCCCTACGTCTTCAAGGGCAGCTTCGACAAGGCCAACCGCTCCTCCATCCACTCCTACCGCGGTCCCGGCCTGGACGAAGGCCTGAAGATCCTGCAGGCCGTGAAAGACGCTTTCGGCGTGCCCGTGCTGACCGACGTGCACGAAACCGCGCAGGCCGCCCCGGTCGCGGAAGTGGTCGACGTGCTCCAGCTGCCCGCCTTTCTCGCGCGCCAGACCGATCTCGTCGTGGCGCTGGCCAGGACGGGCCGCATCATCAACATCAAGAAGCCGCAGTTCCTCAGCCCGTCGCAGATGCTCAACATCGTCGAGAAGTTCAAGGAAGCCGGCAACGACAAGCTCATTCTGTGCGACCGCGGCACCTGCTTCGGCTACGACAACCTCGTGGTCGACATGCTGGGCTTCGGCGTGATGAAGAAGGTGACGCAGAACCTGCCCATCATCTTCGACGTGACCCATGCGCTGCAGCAGCGCGAAGCCGGCGCCGCCGCATCGGGCGGCCGCCGCGAGCAGGTGGCCGACCTGGCACGCGCCGGCATGGCCGTCGGCCTGGCCGGCCTCTTCCTCGAAGCCCATCCTGATCCGGCACAGGCCAAGTGCGACGGCCCGAGCGCGCTGCCGCTGGACAAGCTGGAGCCGTTCCTGACGCAGATCAAGGCGCTGGACGATCTGGTGAAGTCGTTCGCGCCGCTGAAGATCTGAAGCAGGGGCCCGAGGGCCCGGCGCGGCTCCATCTGTGGGCCATTTACTAAAGTTTTCATTTGGACTGCCGATATCCAGCCATTCCCCTGGATTCCGGAGTCCGAACATGTTTCTGAGCAACGTCTCAATTGGCAAACGCCTGGCCATCGTGCTGGGCCTCATCCTGGCGCTCTTTCTCGCCACCAGCGTCGCCGCGGTGTGGAAGCTGCAGCAGCTCAGCCAGGAGATCGACACCATGATCGAGGACAACGTCAAGACCGAGCGTGCCGGCTCCGACTGGCTGCGCCACACCACCTCGGGCGTGCAGCGGGCGGCGGCCATCGCCAAAAGCAGCGACGCCAGCCTGATCGACTACTTCGCGCCGGCCACAGCCAAGTCGATCAAGGACACCAACGAGCTGCAGAAGTTCATCGAAGGCAAGCTGGTCAAGCCCGAAGAGCGCGAGCTGCTCGAGAAGGTCGGCAACCTGCGCAAGGCCTACCTCGCCTCACGCGAGGAGGTGAGCAAGTTCAAGCTGAAGGGCGACCTCGAAGGCGCCAACCGCATCTTCGACTCCCAGTTCCAGCCCACATCGGTCAGCTACATCGCGGGCGTGCAGCAGGTGGTGGACATGCAGCGCGAGCAGCTCGATGCCGCCGCCGCCCGCGCCAACAATCTGCGCGCACAGACCAGCACGCTGCTGATCGTGTGTTCCGCCGTGAGCCTGGTGCTCGGCACCCTGCTGGCCTGGCTGCTGGCACGCAGCATCACGCGCCCGCTGCGCAGCGCCGAAACCATCGCACAGTCGATCGCCGAGATGGACCTCACGGGCGCAGTCCAGCCCAGCTATGCCAAGGACGAAACCGGCCACCTGCTGCGCGCTCTCGACCAGATGCGCACCGCCTTGCAGGGCTCGCTGACGCAGGTGCATGGCGTGGTGATGAACGTATCCACGGCCAGCTCGCAGATCGCCACGGGCAACCAGGACCTGTCGTCGCGCACCGAAGAGCAGGCCAGCTCGCTGGAGCAGACGGCCGCCTCCCTCGAGGAGCTGACCTCCACCGTGAAGCAGAACGCGGACAACGCGCGCCAGGCCAACCAGCTGGCCACCTCTGCCTCGGAAGTGGCTGTGAAGGGCGGCAGCGTCGTGTTCCAGGTGGTGGAGACGATGGGCTCGATCAATGCGTCGTCGAAGAAGATCGTGGACATCATCAGCGTGATCGACGGCATCGCGTTCCAGACCAACATCCTGGCGCTCAACGCGGCCGTCGAGGCGGCGCGCGCGGGCGACCAGGGGCGTGGCTTTGCGGTGGTCGCCTCCGAAGTGCGCAGCCTGGCGCAGCGTTCGGCCGCAGCGGCCAAGGAAATCAAGACACTGATCGGTGACTCCGTCGACAAGGTCGAGGAAGGCAGCCGGCAGGTGGCCGATGCCGGCCGCACCATGAAAGAGATCGTCGGCAGCGTGAAGCGCGTGACGGACATCATGGGCGAGATCAGCGCGGCAAGCCAGGAGCAGACCTCGGGCATCGAGCAGATCAACCAGGCCGTCACGCAGATGGACCAGGCGACACAGCAGAACGCGGCTCTGGTCGAAGAAGCCTCGGCTGCAGCCCAATCGCTGCAGGAGCAGGCAGGGAGCCTGTCGCGGATCGTCGGCAGGTTCAAGCTGGAGCGGCAGCACACTGCTGCATCCGCGACCACATCGGTCAGTGCCTTGGGCACCTACGCACCCAACGCGCCACGCGCCTACCAGGAGCTGATCGCGTCCCACTAGCCGGAAGAAGCCGACAAAGGCCCTGTGCGGAGGAATGAGGCGAAACTAGGCGCCACGTATCAGTCTTTCCTCCGGAGCCTACCTTGTCATCCAAAGTCTCCCGCATTGCCCTGTCGGCCTCGGCTGCCGCCATTGGCAGCATCGCGGCGTACTGGACCCTGCTTGCCACGCGCCAGGGGCACATCCTTTTCAACGCCCGCAAACTGCCCGTCGTCCATCTGTCGGACGACTTCTCCACGTATTCGCACACCGTGCCGGGCGGCATGGTCCGCGGGTATGTCTATCACCCCCAGGGCGAAGACTCGCTGCGGGACCTGTTCGTCTACTTCGCCGGCCGCGGCGAAGACGTGCGCGCCACCGCGCAGATGCTCCACTGGCTGCCCGAAGGCTTCGGTTTTGCCGCGCTCAACTACCGCGGGGTGGCCGACTCGCAGGGGCGCCCTTCCGAGATCGCATCCGTCGAGGACGCGAGCCAGTTCGCCAACCATCTGCGCCGCGCCTTTCCGCATGCACGCCTGCACGTGGTCGGCCGCAGCCTGGGGACGGGCGTGGCGATCCAGCTCGTGGCGCGGCAGGACTTCGAGAGCCTGCAACTCGTCACCCCTTACGACTCGATGCTGGAAGTGGCAAAGAAGCGCTTCCCGCTCGTGCCGCTGTCGCTGCTGCTGCGGCACCAGTTCAACTCGCTGGAGCACTGCAAGGAGGTCGCGGCCAAGACCCAGGTGCTGCTGGCCGAGCACGACGACGTCGTGCTGCCCGAGCGCTCGCAGAAGCTCATTGCCGCATGGCCCACGCCGGTCAGCGTGCAGACGGTTCCCGCGTCGAACCATCACAGCATCATGGGTCTGGAAGAGACCTGGCTCTATCTCGTCGACTTTGCGTTGACGGCGGTCATTCCCGAGCCGAAGGCGGTGTAGCCCGCTGGCTGGCCGATGCCATGGACTCCCTGATCGCCGCCTCCGCCCGCGCCCTGGCCGCTGGCGATGCGCTAGGTGCCCTCAAGCGGGTCGCCCTGCGCGACGATCCGCCTGCGCTGGCCTTGCGCGGCATCGCCATGGCCCAGCTCGGCGAACACACGCGTGCCCGCGAGCTGCTGCGACGCGCCGCACGCGACTTCGGCGCGCATGAAGTGCTGTCGCGCGCTCGCTGCATCGTGGCCGAGGCCGAGGTGGCGCTGGCCATGCGCGACCTCGGCGGCTCGCCGCGCACGCTGACGGCGGCAGCGGCCACGCTGGAGGCGCACGACGATCATGCCAACGCGCTGCAGGCGCGGCTGATCGCCGCGCGCCGGCTCCTGCTGCTGGGGCGCCTCGCCGACGCCGCGGCCGCACTGGAGCGCCTCGATGCGCGCGGCCTGCCGCCGTCGTTGGCGGCAGTGGCCGAGCTGAGCGCGGCCGAACTGGCGCTGCGCTCGCTGCGCATCGGCCCGGCGCAGGCAGCGCTGGCCCGTGCGCACGAAGCGGCCGTCCGAGCGCGCGTGCCGGCACTGCTGGCAGAGGTGGCGGAGGCGCGCGCGGCCTTCGAGCGCCCCGCCGCGCGGCGCATCTTCGCGGGCGGCGAGCAGGCGCTGCGCCTCGATGAAGTCGCAGCGCTCCTGGCCTCCGACGCGCTGGTGGTCGACGCCTGCCGCCGGGGCCTGGGCGCTGGCGACGCGTGGCAGCCGCTGGCACGCCGTCCGATCCTGTTCACGCTCGCGCGCTCGCTGGCCGAGGCGTGGCCCGGCGATGTCGATCGCGAAGCGTTAATCGCATCCGCATTCCGCACCCGCCACCCCGACGAGACGCATCGGGCGCGCCTGCGTGTCGAGATCGGCCGCCTGCGCGCACTCGTCACCACGCTGGCAAGCATCGAGGCCACGCCGCGCGGCTTCGTGCTCAAGCCGCACGGCGAGCGCGCCGTCGCCCTGCTGGCACCGCCCATCGACGGCGATCAGGCCTCGCTGGTGGCGCTGCTTTCCGACGGCGCGGCCTGGTCGACCTCGGCCCTGGCGCTGGCGCTCGGAGCCAGCCAACGCACCGTGCAGCGCGCGCTGGTCGAGCTGGAGGCCGAAGGCCGGGTGCGCTCCATCGGCCAGACGCGCTCGCGCCGCTGGCTGTCGCCGCCGCTGGCGGGATTCACGACGATCTTGTTACTCCCCGCTGCGCTGCCGTTTGAATAGAGTTGTCTCCAGGCGCCGATCCGAGGCGTTTCACCAGGAGCCAACGATGAGCAGCAACAAGACAAGCAAGGGCAGACCCCAGCCCACCGTGCGGGCAGCCGAGATCGTGCGCGAGTACGGCCCCTTCGCCGACGCCACCCAGGTGGCAGGCGTGACCTATGACGGCCAGCGCGTCTGGGCCGCCACCGGCGCCAGGCTCGTGGCCTTCGACCCCGCCAGCGGCGAGACCACGCGCACGCTGGACACCGCCTGCGACGCTGGCACCGCCTTCGACGGCAAATACCTCTACCAGATCGCCGAGTCGCGCATCGACAAGATCGACCCGGCCACGGGCAAGGTGCTGGCGTCGATTCCCTCGCCCGGCCATGGCAACGACTCGGGCCTCACCTGGGCCGAAGGCAGCCTGTGGGTGGGACAGCATCGCGACCGCAAGATCCACCAGATCAACCCCGAGACCGGCGCCGTCGTGCGCACCATCGAGTCGAACCGCTTCGTCACCGGCGTGACCTGGGTCGACGGCGAGCTGTGGCACGGCACCTGGGAGGCTGAAGAAAGCGACATCCGCCGCATCGACCCGCAAAGCGGCGCCGTGATCGAGCGGCTCGAAATGCCGCACGGCATTGGCGTCAGCGGGCTCGAGTCCGACGGGGCCGATCTTTTCTATGCCGGCGGCGGCAAGAGCGGAAAGGTCCGCGCCGTGCGCCGTCCCCGCAACTCAACGGAGCATTGACATGACCGAAATCAATCACGCAGCAAACCACCCCGTCGTGTCCAGCGACCAATGGCTCGCCGAGCGCAAGGCACTGTTGGCGCGCGAGAAGGAGCTGATGCACCTGCACGACCAGATTGCCCGCGAGCGCCGTGCGCTGCCATGGGAACGTGTCGAGAAGAACTACATCTTCGACACGCCCGCGGGCAACCGCACGCTCGCCGAGCTGTTCGAGGGCCGCCGCCAGCTGATGGTGCAGCACTTCATGCTCGGCCCGGGATGGGAGCAAGGCTGCCAGAGCTGCTCTTTCATGGCCGACCACACCGACGGCATGAACGTGCACCTGGCGCATCGAGACATCACGATGGTGGCCGTCTCGCGCGCACCGTTGGCCGAAATTGCGCGCTTTCGCGAGCGCATGGGCTGGCAGTTCAAGTGGGTGTCGGCGAACGGCAGCGACTTCAACCACGACTTCCACGTCAGCTTCACACCCGAGGAGCAGGCCACCGGCAAGGTCTACTACAACTACGCCGTGCAGCCCTTTCCCCAGGAAGAGGCGCCAGGTGTCAGCGTGTTCTACAAGGACGACGCGGGCGACATCTTCCACACCTACTCGACCTTCGGTCGCGGCGTGGAAGTGATGATGGGCGCCTACTACATGATGGACCTCACGCCGAAGGGCCGCGACGAGCGCGAGGTGCCCTACAAGATGGAATGGGTGCGCCATCACGATCGCTACGAGCCGCAGGCAAAGACGGCGGGCGATTCGTGCTGCTCGGCACACGGCTGAAGCGCGAAGCATCATGACGAGCCTCTGGCCCTGGCTGGCGGTCGCGGGGGTCGGCGCCCTTCATGGGCTGAACCCCGCCACCGGCTGGGCCTTCGCAGCCGCCTGGGGCGTGCGCTCGCGCGACCGGTCGCAGGCGCTGCGGACCCTGGTGCCGATCGCGGTCGGGCATGCTGCATCGGTCGCACTGGTTGCCGCTGCTGTGGCGCTGGGACTGTCGATGGATCGGGTGGCGCTGCAGGTTGTGGCAGGTGGGCTGCTTGTGGCCGTCGTGGCGTACCACCTGTGGGGTCGCAGTTCAGGGCGGACCGCCGGGCACGCCGGGCTGGCGCTCTGGTCCTTCATGATGTCCACCGCGCACGGCGCGGGGCTGATGCTGGTGCCGGCGCTGATCCCGCTGTGCATGGGCGATGCGCCGGCAGCCCGCGAGATCACCGCATCGGGCTCGCTGATGCTGGCGCTCGCGGCCGTCGGCGTTCACACTGCGGCGATGCTCGGCGTTACCGGCGTGATCGCCACCGGCGTGTGCCGCGGCTTCGACTTCAGGCGGAAGTCGCCTGCGGCGCCGCACTGAAGGCGATGCCCGGCCGCATCACTTCCGCCCTTTCGGCACACGGAAATCGGGCGACCCGGCCACCACCTTGCCGATCTCTTCCATCAAGGCCCGCGCGCCCGGTGAAGGAAACGCGCCCAGTCGCTGCGTCAAACCGATCTCGCGCCGTGTTTCCTCGAGCGGAAAGTCCAGCACCACCAGGCTGCCATCGCGAATCTCGTAGCGCAGCTGGTGCGCCGAGATCGCGGTCAGCATGTCGCTTTCCAGCAGCAGGCCGCGCAGCACGGCAAGGTCGCCCGTCTCGACCGCAGGCAGCGGCGGCGCCTGCCGCGCATCAGAAAAGAAACGCTCCAGCAGCTCGCGCGATGGCGAGCCGTGCCGGGAGAGCGTCCAGCTCGCCTCGCGCAGCATCCTGAAGTCGATGCGTTTCGCCCGTGCGAGCGGATGGCCGGCGCGCGCAATCACCGAGATGCGGTCTTCGAACAGCGGCTCCTGCTGCAGGTCCTTCACTTCGCCCGCGCTGCGCAGCGCGCCGAGGATGAAGTCGATGTCGCCGCTGCGCAGCGACGCGGCCAGCGCGTCGTACGGGCTCTCGACCGTGGTGACATGCAGGCCCGGGTGTCGTGCGAGCAGCGAGGCAATCGCCAGCGGCAGGATCTGCGTGCGTCCGAGCGGCAGCGCACCGACGTTCACGCTGCCCTGCAAGGTGCCTTCGCTGGCCGCGATGTCGGGGCCGATGTGCCGCAGCTCCGACAGCACGCGCTTGAAGTAGAAAGCCACGATCTCGCCCGCCGGAGTTGCCGTGAGCCCGCGCGCATTCCGGTTGAAGAGCGTGACGCCGAGCCCACTTTCCAGGTCTTTCAGTGCGCTGCTGATGGCCGGCTGCGTGATGCCGAACTCGCGCGCGACGGCAGGCATGTTGCGCTTCTCGGCGAGGCTCGCGATCACGGCGAGGCGCCGGCCGTTCAGGATCGAGGTGAAGAGCGAATGCACGTCGGCCGTGCTGTCGATTCCGCCGCGCGCCACCAGCTGCGTGCGCGCCTCCTCGAACTCGCGCTCGATGCGCAGGGCACGCGCCAGCACCAGTTCGCCGTATGCATTGAGCGCCACGCCGCGCGAGCGCCGGTCGAACAGCGGCCTGCCGAGCGCAGCCTCCAGATCGAGGATCGAGCGCGTCACCGCCGACGCCACGCGGAACAGCGCCTCGGCGGCCGCGGCAATGCTCCCGGCCGACGCCACGGCCGAGAACGCGCGCAGGTGGCGCAGGTTGATGCCGAGCGCCACGCTGTCGGCATGCTCGATAACTTTGTGATGCTCGGTTTTTTTGTTCACTGGCGGGTACGTCCCTCTTGATCATGCATTTTCACGCTTAAGGGTAAACCCTTTATCGATAAAAAAGAATGATGGCAGCGCAACGCTAACTCACCCCACGCAAAGCAACCGCCGCGCAGACTTCTCTTCATGCTTGAAGCACACCCTGCACACCTTCCGGAGCGTTGCGAATGATCATCGACTGTCACGGCCACTACACGACCGCACCCAAGGCCCTCGAGGCATGGCGCAACCGGCAGATTGCCGGCATCCAGGATCCGTCGGCCAAGCCCAAAGTCTCGGAGCTGAAGATCAGCGACGACGAGCTGCGCGAGTCCATCGAGGGCAACCAGCTGCGGCTGATGAAGGAACGCGGCAGCGACCTGACCATCTTCAGCCCGCGCGCGAGCTTCATGGCGCATCACATCGGCGACTTCGAGGTCTCGTCCACCTGGGCCGCCATCTGCAACGAGCTGTGCCATCGCGTAAGCCAGCTCTTTCCCGATCACTTCATCGGCGCGGCCATGCTGCCGCAGTCGCCGGGCGTCGACCCGGCCAGCTGCATTCCCGAGCTGGAACGCTGCGTGAACGAATACGGCTTCGTGGGCATCAACCTCAACCCCGACCCCTCGGGCGGCCACTGGACCAGCCCGCCGCTGTCCGACCGGCACTGGTATCCGCTTTACGAAAAGATGGTGGAGCTGGACATTCCCGCGATGGTGCACGTGAGCACGAGCTGCAACGCCTGCTTTCACACCACCGGCGCGCACTACCTGAACGCCGACACCACGGCCTTCATGCAGTGCCTCACCTCGGACCTGTTCACCGACTTTCCGACGCTGCGCTTCGTCATTCCGCACGGCGGCGGTGCGGTGCCCTACCACTGGGGGCGCTTTCGCGGCCTGGCGCAGGAGATGAAGAAGCCGTTGCTCAAAGACCACCTGCTGAACAACATCTTCTTCGACACCTGCGTGTACCACCAGCCGGGCATCGACCTGCTGACACGCGTGATACCGGTCGACAACGTGCTCTTCGCGAGCGAAATGATCGGCGCGGTGCGCGGCATCGACCCCGAGACCGGCTTCTTCTACGACGACACGCGCCGCTACATCGACGCCACGCCGATGCTCGACGACAAGGCGCGCCAGCAGATCTACGAAGGCAACGCGCGCCGCGTGTATCCGCGGCTGGACCGCGCACTCAAGCAAAAAGGACTCTGAACATGTCGACCACTCCCCTCCTCCAGGAACTCGGCGTCGTGCACCGCAACGTGGTGCGCGCCGATGCGGCCGCCGTCGAGAAGCTGTCGCGCTTCGGCGTCTCCACGGTGCACGAGGCATTGGGCCGCCTGGGCCTGATGGCGCCACGCATCCGCCCCATCCACCCCGAGGCGCGCATGTGCGGCACCGCCGTCACGGTGCTGCTGCAGCCCGGCGACAACTGGATGCTGCACGTGGCAGCCGAGCAGATACAGCCCGGCGACGTGGTCGTGGCCGCCTGCACCGCCGACAGCACCGACGGCTTCTTCGGCGACCTGCTCGCCACCTCGTTCAAGGCGCGCGGCTGCAAGGGCCTGGTGATCGACGGTGGCGTGCGCGACGTGCGCGACCTCATCGCCATGGGCTTCCCCGTGTTCAGCCGCGCCATCCATTCGAAAGGCACGATCAAGTCCACGCTGGGTTCGGTCAACGTGCCGGTGGTGTGCGCCGGCGCGCTGGTGCAGCCGGGCGACGTGGTGGTGGCCGATGTCGACGGCGTGGTGGTCGTGCCCGCACAGCTGGCCGCCCGCGTGGCCGATGCCGCCGAAGCGCGCGAAGCCAACGAAGCCGGCAAGCGCGCGCGCTTCGCGGCCGGCGAACTGGGGCTGGACATGTATGCCATGCGCGAGCCGCTTGCCAAGGCCGGCCTGCGCTACGTGGACTGAGCAAGGGACCGCACCGTGGCTCGCATCATCGGCGCCGTCGCCTGCTCGCACACGCCCACCATCGGCTTCGCCTTCGACAAGAACAAGCAGCAGGACCCGGTCTGGGCGCCCATCTTCGAGGCCTTCGCGCCGGTGCAGCAGTGGCTGGCCGACAAGAAGCCCGACGCGCTCTTCTTCATCTACAACGACCACGTCAGCTCGTTCTTCTTCGACCACTACTCGGCGTTCTCGCTGGGCGTGGGCGAGCGGCATGAAGTAGCCGACGAGGGTGGTGGCGCGCGCGACCTGCCGCCGTTGTCGGGCCACCCAGCACTGGCGCGGCACATCGGCCGCTCGCTGGTGGCCGACGAGTTCGACATGTCCTTCTTCCAGGACCGGGCGCTGGACCACGGCGTGTTCTCGCCGATGTCGCTGCTGTGCCCGCACGAGCCGGCATGGCCGATACCGGTGGTGCCGCTTCAGGTCGGCGTGTTGCAGTCGCCGGTGCCGTCGGCGCGGCGCTGCTACAAGCTTGGCCAGGCGCTGCGGCGCGCGATCGAGAGCTATCCGGACGACGTCAAGGTGGCGATCGTTGCCACCGGCGGGCTCTCGCACCAGGTGCACGGCGAGCGCGCGGGCTTCAACAACACCGCCTGGGACGCGCAGTTTTTCGATCTGATCGAGAACGACCCGGTGCGGCTCACCGAGATGACGCAGGCCGAACTGGCGACGCTCGGCGGCATGGAAGGCGCCGAAGTCATCATGTGGCTGGTGATGCGCGGCGCCCTGTCGTCCAACGTGCGCAAGACGCACCAGAGCTACTACCTGCCCTCGATGACGGGCATTGCCACCGCCATCTACGAGAACCTGGCGAGCCCGCCCGTCGCCGGTGAAGTCGAGCGGCACCGCCGCCACATCGATGAGGAACTGGCGGGCGTGGAAGCGCTGCAGGGCACCTATCCGTTCACGCTCGAGACCAGCGTGCGCGCCTACCGGCTCAACAAGTTCCTGCACGGCATGACGCGCCCGGCGCACCGCGCGGCCTTTCTTGCCGACGAAGAGGCCGCGTTCGACGCCGCCGCGCTGACGGACAAGGAGCGCGACATGGTGCGCCGCCGCGACTGGCGCGGCCTGATCCAGTACGGCGTGATCTTCTTCATGCTGGAAAAGCTGGGCGCGGTGGTGGGCGTGTCGAACCTGCACATCTATGCCGCGATGCGCGGCCAGTCGCTGGAAGAGTGCCAGCAGACCCGCAATGCACCCGGCGCCCTTTATTCAGTGGCCGGCAAGGACGCCGCGCCGCAGGCGTGGGACCGCCGCTGAGCCGCGCCTGATTTTTGATTCTGGAGACAACACAAATGACCCCCCTTTCCCGGCGCCTCGCCCTCGGCGTGGCCGCACTGGTCGCATTCGGCCAGCTCGGCATTGCCAGCGCGGCCGACGCCTTTCCGTCGAAGCCCGTGAAGATCCTCGTGGGCTACAGCGCAGGCGGCGCGGTAGATGCGATTGCGCGCTCGGTCGGCCTGCGCATGTCGGCCATCCTGGGCCAGCCCGTCATCGTCGAGAACAAGCCCGGCGCGGGCACGAACATCGCGGTGAAATCCGTCATCACAAGCGCGCCCGACGGCTACACCCTGCTGCTGGCAGCCAACGCGCTGGCCGTGAATCCGTCGCTGTTCCAGCCCGCACCCTATGACCTGGAGCGTGAGCTGACGCCGGTGGCCTCGGTCGGCCGGGTGCCCGTGGTGTTCACGGTGCGCGAAGAGTCAGCCATCAAGACGCTGCCCCAACTGGTCGCGGCGGCCAAGGCCAAGCCGGGCAGCGTGACCGTCGCCACGCCGGGCAATGGCTCGACACCGCACCTGGCCATGGAACTGTTCCAGCACACCGCCGGCCTGCAACTGCGGCATGTGCCGTACAAGGGCGGCGCGCAGGCGCTCACCGATGTGCTCGGCGGCCATGTGGACGTGGTTGCGGTCAATGCGCTCGAAGCACTGCCGCTCGCCAAGTCCGGCAAGCTGCGCGTGCTGGCGGTGATGAGCGCCGAACGCTCCGCCGTGCTGCCGGGCGTGCCGACCGTCGCCGAGTCGGGCTACCCGGGGTTCGAGGCCAGCGTGTGGTACGGCTTCGTCGGGCCGGCCGGGCTGCCGAAGCCCATCGTCGACAAGTTGCACGACGCCGTGCAGAAAGCCATCGACTCGCCCGAGGTGCGCTCCCAGCTCGCCGCGGCCGGCGGCGTTCCGCTGCCGGGGCCGACCGAGCAGTTCGACAAGCTGCTCAAGGCCGACGTGGCGCGCTACGGCAAGCTGATCCGCGAAGCCGGCATCAAGCCTGATTGATCGCCATGAGCACAACAGGCATCCCCCGTCGCCACGCCTGCCTTGCGGCAGCAGCCGCCGCCCTGCTGCCGGCAAGCCGCGCCGCCATGGCGCAGCAGGCCTATCCGTCCAAGCCGATCCGCATGGTCATACCCTTCCCGCCCGGCGGCTCCACCGACGTGCTCGGGCGGGCCATCGGCATCGAACTGGGCCGCGCGTGGCACCAGCCCGTGGTGGTCGACAACCTCCCCGGCGCCGGTGGTTCCATCGGTGCCGACAAGGTCGCGAAGTCGCCTGCCGACGGCTACACGCTGCTGATGGGGCACATCGGCACGCTGGCCATCAACCCGTCGCTGTACCCCAAGCTCGACTACGACCCTGTGCGCAGCTTCGCGCCCGTGGCCTGGGTGGCGCGCGTGCCGAACGTGCTGGTGGTGCATTCCTCCGTTCCGGCGCGCACGCTGGCCGAACTGGTTGCGCTGGCCAAGGCACGGCCGGGCCAGCTGGCCTTTGGCTCCGGCGGCAACGGCAGTGCGGCGCACATCGCGACCGAATATCTGAAGCTGCAGACGGGCGCCTCGTTGCTGCACGTGCCTTACAGGGGCACGGCCCCGGCCGTCACCGACCTGCTCGCAGGCCAGCTGCAGTTGCTCTTCACCGGCGCGCCTGCGCTGCTGCCGCACATCAAGTCCGGCAAGCTGCGTGCGCTGGCGGTGTCGAGCCCGAAGCGCATCGCACTGCTGCCCGACGTGCCGACGGTGGCGGAAAGCGGCGTACCCGGCACCAAGGACTTCGAGGCCGACCAGTGGTACGGCGTGGTTGCCCCGGCCGGGACTCCCGCGGACATCGTCGCCATGCTCAACCGGCAGATCAACCAATCGCTCAACACGCCGGACGTTCACGCCCGGCTGGCAGCCGAGGGCGCCGAGCCCGCGCCTACGACGCCGCAGGCCTTCGGCCAGCTGATCGCGAGCGAAATGAAACGGTGGGACCGCGTGATCAAGAGCGCTCACATCACCGTCGACTGAGATTGCGCAGGAACACACCGACCATGAAATCGCTCGTCCGCCTTCTGCTCTCCCTTGTCGTCGTAGCGCTACTCGCCGCCTGCGCGCAATCGCCCCAATCGCCTCCCTCCACGAGCGGTGGCAAGACCGAAGTGCTCTGGCTCGGTCAATCGGCATTTCGCATCACCACGCCGGGCGGCAAGGTGATCGTGACTGACCCGTGGCTCAAGCTGAACCCGCTGACACCCGCGGCATACAAGAACCTCGAAGCCCTCGGCAAGGTCGACGTGCTGCTGGTCACGCATGGCCACTTCGACCACTTCGCGGATGCGCCGGCGCTGGCGCTGCTCAACCAGGTGCCGATGTACGCGCCCGGCGACATGAACCAGACGGTGGGCGTGCTCGGCATCCTGCCGCCCAACCTGGTGCCGCGCTTCAACAAGGGCGGCACGATCAACCCCGTGCCGGGCATCAAGGTGACTGCCGTGCACGCCGAGCACTCCTCGGTCATCGTGTGGAAGAACCCTTCCACCGGCAAGGACGAAGTGCACCCCGGCGGCGAGCCCGTGGGCTACATCATCGAGCTGGAGAACGGATTCCGCATCTACCACATGGGCGACACGGGCTTGTTCGCCGACATGAAGTTCATCGCCGACTACTACAAGCCCGACCTCGTGCTGATGCCGATAGGCGGCCACTTCACGATGGACCCGGTGGACGCCGCCTACGCCACGCGCGAATGGCTCAAGCCGCGCGCGGTGATTCCGATGCACTATGGCGCCAACCCGCTCGGCAAGGGCACGCCCGACGAATACATCCGCGCGCTAGGCAACACGAGCACGCGCGTGCTGGCGTTGAAGCCCGGCGAGAAGGCCATCTTCTGACAAGGACACACACGATCATGGGAACGACACTGGGCCTCATCGGCTACGGCGAAGTGGGCGGCATCTTCGGACGCGGGTTGCGCGGGCAAGGCGGCGTGGATGCGGTCTGGGTCTGGGACAAGCGCTTCGCCGATTCCGCGACGGGCGCGGCGGCGCGTGCTGCGGCAGAAGGCGACGGGATGCGCGTGGCAAGCAGCATGCAGGAGCTTTGCAGCCGCGCCGACCTGCTCATCTCGGCCGTCACGGCCTCCAACACGCTGGCGGTGGCTGAAGAAGCCGCGCGCTACGCGCGCACCTGCAGCCGTTTTCTCGACCTCAACTCGGCATCGCCCGGCACCAAGCAGCGCGCCGCGGCGGTGCTGGAGCCCGTGGGCGTCGCCTACGTCGAGGCCGGCGTCATGACCTCGGTACCGCCCTACGGCATCCGCGTGCCGATGCTGCTGGGCGGCGCGCAGGCCGGAGCGCTGGCTGAAACGCTGACCGCCTGGGGCATGGACGTTCGCGTCGTGAGCGATCAGCTCGGCGTGGCCTCGGCGATCAAGATGAGCCGCAGCATCATGATCAAGGGGCTGGAAGCACTGGTCATCGAAAGCTATACCACCGCCAGGCGCTATGGCGTGGAAGCGCATGTGCTGCCGACGCTGAAGGAAACCTTTCCGCAGATCGACTGGGACAAGCAAGGCGCCTACTTCTTCAGCCGCGTCGTGCAGCACGGCAAGCGCCGCGCTGAAGAAATGCGCGAAGCGGCGCAGACCGTGCGCGAGGCCGGCTTCGAGCCCCTGATGACGGCCGCCATCGCGGCCAAGCAGGATTGGGTTGCCGCGCAGGCACGCGACGGCCTGTTCGAGGGGCTGGATGCCGCAAGCGACTGGCAGGCCTACGCGGATCGCCTCATCGGCCGCGCATGACCATGTCGAATTCGATACGGGGCATCTGCTCCATGGCCACGAAAGGCCTGCTGCTGGAACTGGCCGCAGCGTACACGCGTACGAGCGGCGTGCCGGCTTCCTTCGAGGCAGTGGGCGGCGTGGATGCCGCAAAGCGTGTCTCGGCAGGAGAGCCATTCGACGTGGTGGTGCTCGCCTCTGATGCCATCGACAAGCTCGCGGCTGCTGGCAAGGTGGACGCATCGCGCAAGACCGACGTGGTGCGTTCCGGCGTTGCCGTGGCCGTTGCCGCGAACGCTGCGCGAGTCGACATTTCCACGGAAGAAGCGGTGCGGCGCGCCGTGCTGGGTGCGGCCAGCGTCGCGTATTCGACCGGGCCCAGTGGCGTTGCCCTGAGCGCGCTGTTCGAACGCTGGGGCATCGCCGACACCATCAAGGGTCGATTGGTACAGGCGCCGCCCGGTGTACCGGTGGGCTCGCTGATCGCGCGGGGAGAGGCCGCACTGGGCTTTCAGCAACTGAGCGAGCTGATTGGCGTCGAAGGCATCGCGCTGCTGGGGCCGTTGCCACCGGAAATCCAGATCACCACGATCTTCAGCGCAGCACCGGGCTCATGCGCTTCGCAGCCGGATGCCGCGCGCGGGCTGCTCGCGTACCTGGCCTCAGCCGACGCTGCAGAAGCGAAACGCCGCCACGGCATGGAGCCTGCCTAACGGGCCGCCGACTTGCGAGAACCATTGCCCTTGCCAGCAATGACAAGCCCCGCGCTCTCGACAAAGCCGTGAATCAGCCTCAGCCGCGGCGATGCCCGCTGCCACAGGACGCCGAAGCGCCGCGTCTCCGAAGGCAGCGGCAGCGGAATCTTCGCGATGCGCTGCCCATCGAGCAGCGGCGAGGCGATGTCGGGCACGATCGACACGCCGAGGCCGCGATCGACCATCATGGCGATTGCCAGCAGTGAACTGAGCTCGAAGCGCTCCTGCGGCACGATGCCTGCCGAACGAAGGTAGCGGTCGGCCTGCTTGCCGCCGCCAAGGTTGCGGTCGTAGCGGATGAGCGGCGAGGTCCGCAGCAGCTCGTGGGGATCGCGCCGCGCTAGGCGGCTCGGCGCGAGCAGCACCAGCGGTTCTTCGCGCAGCAGGGCCCAGTCGAATGTCTTCGCGAGCGCGAACGGTGGATACAGGCACACGGCCGCATCGAGCTCGCCCTGCTGCATCGCCTTGTAGAGCGTGGCTGTGTTGCCCGACTGCAGATACACCTTGACGCCCGGATGCGTCTTCACGAAGCGCGCGAGGATGTCCGGCAGCAGGCTGTGGATGGCCGTGTTGATGGTGCCGATGACCAGCTCGCCGCCGGCCGCCTCGCTGCCCACCAGCGCCTTGATGTCGCTCACCTCGCGCAGCAGCGTGCGGGCCCGCTGCACCAGCCGGTGCCCCGCCTCGGTCGGCTGCACCGTGCGGCCGGCGCGCGCGAGCAGCGGTGCGTTGAGCTCCCGCTCCAGCGCGCGGATCTGCTGCGCCACCGCGCCGGGCGTCAGGTCGAGCCGGCGCGCGGCCTCCGACATCGAGCCCGACTCCACCACCAGAAGAAAGCTTTGCAGGTAGGCCGTTTCCATGAAGATAGATTTTCTGCGATCTGATCGCAGGGAGCAGCTGTTTTTCTCTTCTCATGAACTGCGGACACTGCATGCATGAGAAGCAAACTCTTCGTTCCCGGCACCCGTCCTGAACTGTTCGCCAAGGCACTGGCCAGTGCGGCGGACGCCATCTGCCTCGACCTGGAAGACGCGGTGTCCGAGCCGCGCAAGGACGAGGCGCGCGAGACCGTGCGCCAGCTGCTGCTTGCCAGCGGCGATGCGACCTCCTCGCAAAAGACACTGATCGTTCGCGTCAACGCCATGGACACGCCGCACTTCGAGTGCGACGTGGCGGCGGTGGCGCAGGCCGGCGTGCACCTGATCAACCTGCCGAAGCCGCAAAGCCCGGCGCACGTGCGCACGGCGGTAGAAGCCATCGAGCGCGCCGAACGCTCTAACGGCGTGCAGGCGCCCATTGGCCTGCTGCTGAACATCGAGACACCCACTGCCTTACGCACGGCAGCGGAACTCGCACTGGCGCATCCGCGCGTATCGGGGCTGCAGCTGGGGCTGGGCGACCTGTTCGAGCCGCTGGGCATCGCCCGGCGCGAACCTTCCGCGATTCGCCAGGCCATGTTCGCGGTGCGCATCGCAGCCGGTGAAGCGGGCGTGTATGCCTACGACGGCGCGTTCGCGAACATCCGCGATGCCGAGGGCTATCGCGCCGAAGCCATGCTGGCGCGCGACCTCGGCTTTCTGGGCAAGACCTGCATCCACCCGAGCCAGATCGCCATTGCCAACGAGGTGTTCCGTCCCACCGATGAAGAGATTGCGCATGCCTGCAAGGTGGTCGAGGCGGCCCGTGAGGCCGATGCCAACGGCGTCGGTGCCTACGTGGTGGACGGAAAAATGATCGACATCCCCTTTGTGATTCGCGCACGCGCGATCGTCGAGAGTGCACGCAGCCTCGGGCTGCTTGCGAGCTGAGCTTTCCATCAATAAGAAACCGGAGACAACAAAATGCAATTCCCATCCATCCTTCGCCCGCGCGTGCTCGCTGTTGTTGCAGCGGCAGCGCTCACCAGCGCGGCATTCGCCCAAGGCGCCTACCCCAGCAAGGCCATCACGATCGTGGTGCCCTACCCGGCCGGCGGCTCCAACGACACCTTCGCGCGACAGGTCGCCAAGGAACTGGGCGACCAGCTCAAGCAGCCCGTGATCATCGACAACCGCCCCGGCGCGAGCGGCAACACCGGCACGGCACAGGTGGCGCGCGCCACCCCCGACGGCTACACGCTGGTGGCGGTGTCGTCCAGCATGACGACCAATGCGGCCGTGCAATCGAAGATGCCCTTCGATCCGGTCAAGGGCCTCGCGCCCGTGGCCATGTTCGCCAAGGGCCCGTTCATCGTCGCGGTCAACAACGAGTTTCCCGCGAAGACACCGGCCGAGCTGATCGCCGCCATCAAGGCCAAGCCCGGCCAGTACAACTACGCCTCGTCCGGCTCGGGCAGCGTGAACCAGTTCGGCACCGAGCTGCTCAAGGCCAAGGTGGGCGACCTGCAGATCGCGCACATCCCCTACAAGGGCATGGGTCCGGCCGTGACCGACCTGATCGGCAACCAGACGCAGCTGCTGATTTCAAGCGGCCCGTCGCTACTGCCGATGGTGCGTGCCGGCAAGCTGCGCGCGGTGGGCATCACGAGCCTGAAGTCGAGCCCCGTCGCACCCGATCTCACACCGATGGCCACTGCAGTGCCCGGCTACGAATTCGAACTCTGGTGGGGCCTGCTGGCACCGGCAGGCACGCCGCCCGACGTGGTCGCAAAGCTCAACGGGGCCGTCAACCAGATCCTGACCAGGCCCGAGATCACGGCCAACTTCCTGCGCGAAGGCGCCATCGCCACGCCGCTGACGCCGGCGCAGTTCGGCACCGTCATCGCCGACGACGTGGAGCGCTGGAAGAAGCTGGCCAAGCAACAGAACATCACAGCCGACTGAGGAAAGAAAGAGACCCCATGAGCACTACCGCCCCCGACAACGCTGGCGACGACAAGCACCTGCCCGCGCGCCAGGGCCCCGCCGGCCCGTTGAGCGGCCTGCGCGTGCTCGACCTGAGCGCCTACATCGCGGGCCCGTACGGTTGCTCGCTGCTGGCCGATCAGGGCGCGGAAGTCATCAAGATCGAGCCGCCCACCGGCGACAACCTGCGCAAGTACCCATCGACGCTGGAAGCCGAGAGCCGCGCGTTCATCGGCGTCAATCGCAGCAAGCTGGGCGTGGTGCTCGACCTCAAGAACCCGCAAGACCTTGCCGCGCTGATGGCACTGGCGCGCACTGCCGACGTGCTGGTGCACAACTTTCGCCCCAGCGTGCCGCCGCGGCTGGGCATTGCGTACGACCAGCTGAAGACGGTGAACCCGCGCCTGATCTACTGCGCCGTCACCGGCTATGGCGAGACCGGGCCGCTGCGCGAGAAGGCGGGCTACGACCAGGTGCTGCAGACCATGACCGGCATGTGCGCGCTGCAGGGCAAGCGCGGCGAGCCGCCCGAGATCATTTACGGCTCGGTGGTCGACTACTACGCGGCCGCGCTGGTGGCTGCCGGCGTGGCATCGGCGCTGTACGAGCGGGAGAAAAGCGGCGAAGGCCAGTTTGTCGGCGTGTCGCTGCTGCGCTCCGCGCTCACGATGCAGTCGGCCCGCATGGTGTGGGCCGAGGGCGAGCCGAAAGACGTGGGGCGCGACATGCGCTCGGGCGGCATCACCGGCCTCCACCCCACGCGCGAGGGCCACATCTATATCTCGGCCAACACGCCGCATTTCTGGCAGGCGCTGTGCACCAAGGTCGGCCTGCCGGAACTGGCTGCCGACGAGCGCTACGACTCGGTGCGCAAGCGCGCGCAGCATGCCGCCGAGATCGTTCCGAAGCTGCGCGTCGCACTGGCCGCGCGCACCGCACTCGAATGGGAAGAACTGTTCGGCGAGGAAGTGCCCTGCTCCGCCGCCCGCACCGTGGAAGACATGTTCGACAACGAACAGGTGCTGGCCGAGGACATGGTGACGAACTTTGCGCACCCCACGCTCGGCTCGTACCGCGGCTTCACCAGGCCGGTGCGATTCGGCCGGACGCCGGGGCCCGAGCCCTTTGCCGCGCCGACGCTGGGACAGCACACCGGGGTCGTGCTGGCCGCACAGCGCGTGGACGAATAGGCCATGCGCACCGACATCGCGGTGCCCCACAGCAGCGGCACTCGCAAGCCCGTCAGCGCGGCACCCGAAGGCGCATGCGACACGCACATGCATGTGTACGACCGACGCTTCGCGCTGCACGGTCCGCCCGGCGCCATGCTCGATCACGCCACCGCGGCCGACTACCACCTGCTTCAGCAACGCATCGGCACGCAGCGCACGGTGGTCGTGCAGCCGCGCGCCCACGGCACCGACAACGGCGTGACGCTGACAGCCATCCAGGCTCTCGGAGCAGAGCACACACGCGGCGTGGCGGTGGTGCGGCCCGAGGTGAGCGATACCGAACTCGAACGCCTGCACGCGGGCGGCATCCGCGGCATCCGGTTCACGCTGTACACGCCGATGAATGCGTCGACGGACTTCGCCATGGTCGAGCCGCTGGCGCAGCGGGTGCATGCGCTCGGCTGGCATGTGCAATTGCACTGGAATGCCAACCAGATCGTCGAGCATGCGGCGCTGCTCGCGCGCCTGCCCTGCACGATCGTCTTCGACCATCTCGCCCGGCTGCCGCTGCCCGATGCACTGGCGCACCCCACATACGACGTCGTGCGCCGGCTGCTCGACAACGGCCGCACGTGGATCAAGCTGTCGGGCGCCTACCTGGATTCGCGTGTCGGTGCGGAAGGCGGCTATGCCGACACGACGGGCGTCGCACAAGCCTGGGTACGGCACGCACCCGACCACGTGGTGTGGGGCAGCGACTGGCCTCACCCGACCGAGCGCGCCGCCAAGCCCGACGACGCACAGCTGTTCGACCTGCTGGGCCAATGGATTCCCGACGAGGCCGCGCGCCGCCGCGTGCTGGTGGACAACCCGGCGCGGCTCTACGACTTCTCCTGAACTACAAACAAACTCCGAGACATTGGCATGAAGCAACCACAGAAGCGCCTTCTGAAATCCGTCGTAGCGCTGGCCGCCTGCGCCGCTCCCCTGCTGAGCTGGGCCGCCTGGCCCGACAAGCCCATCCGCATGGTGGTGCCATACGCCGCGGGCGGCGGCGCCGACAACACCGCGCGCATCGTGGCGCAGCAGATGAGCACAGCACTGGGCCAGCAGATCGTGATCGACAACAAGCCGGGCGCGGGTGGCGTGATCGGCGCCGACAACGTGGCCAAGGCGGCCGGCGACGGCTACACCGTGCTCTACGACGCATCGGCGTTCTCGGTGAACCCGTCGCTGCGCAAGCTGCCCTTCGACGCGGCGAAAGATTTCATTCCGGTGTCGCTGGTAGCCACCGCACCGCAGATCCTCGTCGTGCCGACCAGTGCGCCCTACAAGACCGTGGCGGAGTTCATCGACTTCGCGCGCAAGAACCCGGGCAAGCTGAGCTTTGCGTCGGCAGGCGGCGGCACCGGCTCGCACCTGGCGGGCGAAGCATTGAACGAGCAAGCGAAGATCAACCTGATGCACGTGCCCTACAAAGGCGGCGCGCCCGCACTGACCGACGTGATGGGCGAGCAGGTGTCGGCCTACTTCGGCAACGTGGCGTCGACGCTGGGCTACGTCAAGGGTGGCAAGCTGCGCGCGCTGGGCGTGAGCTCCGTCAAGCGCGTGCCAGGGCTGCCAGACACGCCGACGCTCGCCGAGTCGGGCCTGCCGGGCTACAACGTGGTCGAGTGGAACGGCGTGTTCCTGCCCAAGGGCACGCCGGCCGACATCGTGCAGAAACTCGGCAAGGCGGTGCAGGCTGCGGTCAGCGACCCGACGGTGCGGCAAAAGCTGCTGCAGCTCGGCCTGGAGCCGGCCGGCACCACGCCGGAGGCATTCGCGAAGTTCGTGCAGGACGAGACGGCAAGAGTGAACGCGCTGGTGAAGGCACGCAACATCAGGGTCGATTGATCCTGCACTCGACGGGGTGTGAGTGAAACGTAGTGTGTGGGTTTCTCCCCGCGGATACAGAGGCATACGCGTTTCACGCCACGGCAGGGTGGCCCAACGAAGAATCGGCTCCGTTCGCAGACGAACGCCCGCCACTCTTCCGAAGGAACCACCATGCGCATTCACTCCTCCGCCCTTTTCTTCGCCGTCGCCATCGCGGCCTCGGCGGCGGCCCTCACGCTGACCTTTGCCGCACCATCGCCGCTCGGCGGAGACGTTCCGGCCGCCGAGGCAGTGCCCGCGCCGGAGTTCCAGAACATCGACACCTGGCTCAACTCGCAGCCGCTGAAGCTCAGTGAGCTGCGCGGCAAGGTAGTGCTGGTCGATTTCTGGACCTACACCTGCATCAACTGCCTCAACCACCTGCCTTACGTGAAGGACTGGAACGAGAAGTACAAGGACAAGGGCCTGGTCATCGTCGGCGTGCACACGCCGGAGTTCGCGTACGAGAAATCGACGAAGAACGTGAAGGACGCGATCCAGCGGCTGCAGATCAAGCACGCGGTGGCACAGGACAACAGCTACGGCACCTGGAAGGCCTTCAGGAACCAGTACTGGCCTGCGGTGTACCTGATCGACAAGCAGGGAAAGATCGTCTATTCGCACTTTGGCGAAGGCAGCTACGGCACCACGGAGAAGAAGATCCAGGCGCTGCTGGCTGAGCCTGCGCCGGTGGGGTCCTGAGAGCTTTGTTCAGGGTGCGATCACGCCGACGGGGGACATTCGCGGAGGGGAGCACCCGGTGTCATTCGCACGCACCCCGAACAAGAGCCCCAACAACACAACGCACGACGAAGCAACAGAAATGAAGAAGCTCTGGTTCGCCCTCCTTTTCCTTGCAGGCGGCATCACCCACGAGATACGCAACCCGGTGAGCTGCCAGTGCATCACAGCACGATTCAGTCCAACGCCTCGACAGTCGAAGAAAAAACGTAGCCCTCGCTGCGCACCGTCTTGATGAAGCGCGGCTCGCGCGCATCGTCTCGCAGACGCTGGCGCAGCCGGCTCACGAGCAGGTCGATCGAGCGCTCGAAAAGTTCGGCCTCGCGCCCCTGCGTAAGACTCAGCAGCTGATCGCGGCTCAGCACCTTCTGCGGATGGTCGAGAAACACGCGCAGCAGCCGGTACTCCGCACCGCTGAGAGCCACCATCACCCCGCTGTCGTCGATCAGATGGCGCGCCGTGGTGTCGACCTGCCACTCGCCAAACGCCAGCTTCGAGGCCGACTCGGTCGAGCGCATGTTCGGCGGCAGCATGCGCGTGCGGCGCAACACCGAGCGCATGCGCGCCAGCAGCTCGCGGGCAGAGAACGGCTTGGCCAAGTAGTCGTCTGCGCCCATTTCCAGACCGAGGATGCGGTCCGCCTCCTCGCTGCGCGCAGTGAGCATGAGGATCGGCGTGGCCTTGTACTTGCCCGTGCGCAGGTCACGGCACAGCGTGAGCCCATCTTCGCCCGGCAGCATCAGGTCGAGGATGATGAGATCGAACGGCCCAGACTCCTCCAGCGCCGCGCGCATGTGCCGCCCCGTGGGCACCGCGACCACGCGCAGGCCGTTCTTGACCAGGTACGTGGTGAGCAGTTCGCGGATTTCCCTATCGTCGTCGACGATGAGGATGTGGTCGGAAGTCTTCGAGGTCGTCATGCAGGTGGCCGGTACGTCGGAAGCCGCAATGTAGCCCGGCTGCGGGCCGGGACAAGCGGGTTTGTATTCCTGTGTATCCAGCGCCCCGGACGGCCACACTACGTTGCCGACGCGAGCTTCCACACCGCATCGGCAAAGACTTGCGGTGTCTCCTGCGGCACGTTGTGACCCGCGTTCACGACCAGGTGCGTGCGCGGCCCCGTGAACTTCGCGGCATAAGCCTTGCCGTCAGTGGCCGGCACGACACCGTCGGAGTCGCCGTCCATCGTGATCGTAGGCACCTTGATCGCCGGGAACGCGGCCAGGCGCTTCTCGTATTCCTCGTACTGTGCGAAGCCGTCTGCAAGACCCAGGCGCCAGCGGTAGTTGTGAATGACGATCTGCACGTAGTCGGGGTTGTCGAACGACGCGGCGGTGCGCTCGAAGGTGGCATCGTCATATGCCCACTTCGGCGAATTCGTGGTCCACAGGATGCGCGCGATGTCGCGCCGGTTCGCTTCCAGGCCAAGCCGGCCGCGCTCGGTGGCGAAGTAGTACTGGTACCACCAGCCCAGCTCGACCTTCGCGGGCAATGGCAGCTTGTTGCCGGGGCGGTTGGTCATGATGTAGCCGTTGACCGAGAGCAGCCCGATGCAACGCTCAGGCCAGAGCGCCGCCATGATGCAGCCGGTGCGCGCGCCCCAGTCGTAGCCGACGATGACGGCGCGGTCGATCTTGAGGGCGTCGAGCAGCGCGATCTGGTCGAGCGCCACTGCCGCCTGCTGCGCAGAGCGCGGGTTGGCGCTGTCGAGAAAGCGCGTGGTGCCGTGGCCGCGCAGGTGCGGCACGATCACGCGGCAGCCACGGGCCGCGAGCAGCGGCGCGACTTCGGCGTAACTGTGGATGTCGTAGGGGTAGCCGTGCATCAGCAGCACCGGAATGCCATCGGCGGGGCCGGCCTCGTAGTAGCCGACATCGAGCTCGCCGGCCTTGATCTGGCGGATGGGCTCCAGCTTGCGCGGTCTGGCGGCGGGCACGGCATCTGCCGCGTGGGCGGTGCTGCTCATGAATGCCAGCTCGACGGCAGCGAGGCTGGCGGCGGCGCCACCCAGCAGGAAGCGGCGTTGGCGGTTGACGGGTTCTTCGGACATGGGACGTTCCTTCGTTTGTGTTGGCGACGGAACGATTGAATGCGCCGGATGTATGCGGCATGTGTCATGCCAGGGGTGTTCTTGTATGGCCGTGTGTACGGGCCGCGCCGGATACACGGCCATACAAAGCCGAAGCTGCGACGGCATCTGAGCCTCGGCAGGTAATGTTGTATGTCCCGTTCGCAGCCCAACACACTGCAATACAAAGAAGTGATCTGCGGCGCGAGCCCGGGTCTATAAACCAGCCCATGCCTACATCCGCAAGCCTCCCCGCGCCCCTCGCCCCGGCCAACCCCGCAGGCCTGCGCCGACTGCTGCCGCGCTCACTGTTCTCGCGCGTGACGCTGATCATCGTCATCGGGCTGGCCATTGCGCAGCTGCTGACCTTCACGGCGATTCGCTACGAACGCGGCATCGCGATGCGAGAGCTGATGATGATCGGCATCGAGCGTGACATCGCGAGCTCGGTCGCCATCCTCGACCGGCTGCCGGCCGCCGAGCGAGAAAGCTGGCTCGCACGGCTGGAGCGGCGCAACTACCGCTTCGTGCTGGGCGGCAGCGCGCAGGGCACGCCGCCCGACACGCCGATGTCGCAGCAGTTCGCCGCCGCCATCACCGATGCGATGCGCCCATTCGAGATCGTCAAGGTCGGCCAGGTGGGCAGCCCACCGCAAAGCTTGCAGATCCAGGTACGGCTGTCAGACGGGTCTTCCGTGGTCGTGCATGCGCGGCGCGTGGACATGCCGGTGTCGAGTTGGGTGATGTGGCTGTTGTGGATACAGCTGCTGGTGCTGGCCGTGTGCGCCTGGTATGCCGTGCGGCTGGTCACGCGGCCGCTGGCGCAGCTGGCCGACGCGGCCGATGAACTGGGGCCGGACCTGAAGGGCCAGCAACTGCCCGAAGAAGGCCCGACCGAGGTGAAGCACGCGGCGCGCGCATTCAACGCGATGCAGAAGCGCATTGCGGGCTACATGGCCGAGCGCGTGGAGATCCTTGCGGCCATCTCGCACGACCTGCAGACGCCCATCACCCGCATGCGGCTGCGCACCGACCTGATGGACAGCGACCAAGACCGCGACAAGTTCCGCCAGGACCTGGATGCGATGCACGCCCTGGTGCGCGAAGGCGTGACCTACGCGCGCACGCTGCACGGTGCCACCGAGCCGCCATGCCGCATCGACGCCGACGCGCTGTTCGAGAGCATGGTGGCCGACTACGAAGATTCAGGCGAGCAGGTGCTGCTCGAAGGCCGCACGGGCGAGCCCATCGTGACGCGGCCGAATGCGCTGCGGCGAATCTTGACGAACCTGATCGACAACGCGCTGAAGTTCGGCACCGACGTGCGCCTGCAGGTGCACGCCGAGGCCGACCGCCTGGTGCTGGCCGTGATCGACAACGGACCAGGCATTCCGCCCGACCAGCTGGAGAACGTGCTCAAGCCCTTCTACCGCGTGGAAGGCTCGCGCAACCGCAACACCGGCGGCACCGGGCTGGGCCTGGCCATCGCTCACCAATTGGCGATGGCGATGGGCGCGGAGCTGGTGCTGCGCAACCGACCCGAAGGCGGGCTCGAAGCCCGGCTGACCATGGGCACTCGTGCCGCGCCGCCGAACTGAGCCGCGCTCATCCCTCTATTGACCAGACCTTGACCATGCTCCTCCTCATCGTTGCCTACCTGGGTGGTGTGCTCACCATCCTGAGCCCGTGCATCCTGCCCGTGCTCCCGTTCGTCTTCGCGCGCGCCGACCGGCCGTTCCGCTCGCATGGCCTGCCCATGCTGCTGGGCATGGCGCTGGCGTTCTCGGCCATCGCCACGCTGGCGGCAGTGGGCGGCGGCTGGGTCGTGGCACTCAACGAGTACGGGCGCAGTGCGGCGATTGCGTTGCTGGCGGTGTTCGGCGTGACGCTGCTGTTTCCATCGGTGGCTGATCGGCTGAGCCGTCCGCTGGTGGCGCTTGGCTTGCGGTTGTCTGGGCCTGCCTCTGAGAAGGCGTCAGTGTTCTCGCCGCTGCTGCTGGGGGTCGGCACGGGGCTGCTGTGGGCGCCGTGCGCAGGGCCGATCCTCGGGCTGATCCTGACGGGCGCTGCGCTCAATGGAGCGAGCATCGGCACGTCCTTGCTGCTGCTGGCCTATGCGGCCGGTGCGTGCACCTCGCTGGCGGCTGCGCTGCTCTTTGGCGGTCGGCTGTTCTCGGCGATGAAGGGGTCGCTGCGCACCGGCGAATGGATGCGGCGCTTGGCTGGCGTGGCCGTTCTCGTAGGTGTCGGCGCCATTGCGCTGGGGCTGGACACCGGACTGCTCAGCCGCCTTTCGGTAGGCACCACTTCGGCATTGGAGAAGGCGCTGGTGGAGAAGATCGATATGCCCATGCCCACGCCGCTGCCCTTGCAGCAATCGGAGCCCAAGAAGCCCGCATTGGCGCTAGCCGACGAAGGTAGTCTTCCTTCGCTGGCCGGCGCCACCGAATGGATCAACTCCGCACCGCTGACGCCCGAGAGCCTGCGCGGCAAGGTGGTGCTGGTCGACTTCTGGACCTACTCGTGCATCAACTGCCTGCGCACCCTGCCCTACGTTCGCGCATGGGCAGAGAAGTACAAGGATGCCGGGCTGGTGGTAGTCGGCGTGCATGCGCCGGAGTTCGCGTTCGAGAAGCAGCCTGCCAACGTGCGCCGCGCAACGAAGGACCTGGGCATCGGCTTCCCGGTGGCCGTCGACAGCAACTACGCGATCTGGCGTGCCTTCGGTAACCAGTACTGGCCGGCGTTCTATGTCGTCGATGCGCAGGGCCGCATCAGGCATCACCAGTTCGGCGAGGGGCAGTACGCGAAGTCGGAGCAGGTCATCCAGCAGTTGCTGGCGGAAGCCGGGCGGCCCGTCGTGCCGGCCGACACGGTCTCTCCGGAAGGCCAGGGTACGCAGGCTGCGCCGGCTGTGTCGCCGGCCCTGTCGGGCGAAACCTACCTGGGCTACGAGCGCGCGCAGAGCTTCGCCTCGCCTGGCGGCATCGCGAAGGATCGTGCACGGGTCTATCCCGCGGCTTCGTCACTGCGCGCCAACCAATGGGCTCTGAGCGGCGAATGGACGGTGGAGAGCGAACGCGCGGTGCTGGCGCGGGCCAATGGGCGCGTCGCCTATCGCTTCCATGCACGCGACCTGCATCTGGTGCTCGGCCCGTCGGCCGATGGCAAGCCCGTGCGCTTCAAAGTGCTGATCGACGGCAAGCCGCCACTGGCGGACCACGGCACCGATACCGATGCGCAAGGCAACGGCACCATCGACGGACAGCGGCTGTATCAACTGGTGCGCCAGACGGTGAACGAAAAAGACCGCCTGTTCGAGATCGAATTTCTTGACGCGGGCGCGCAGGCCTACGTCTTCACCTTCGGGTGATCGCCCTTGGCGCTGCTCATAGGTGCTGAGCTACAAGCACCACGGCCCCGGCGATAGAAATAGCGCCGCCGACGAACTTCCTGAATGCCTTCATGGCGTTGTTCTCCTTCAGTGAAGCCCTATGGTGCCGCGCGACGGTGTGCTCGTGGGTTGGGAATCCTCATGTGTGGGATAGAAAAGCCCAACCTGCAAGAGCAGCATCTACGACTTGGCACCCGGCAAGGAGAGCCGCTCTCTCGCGAACTGGCTGGCCCGAAGCCGCACACGTTGCAATGCAGCCTCCAGCGTGGGCTGCTGCATGAATACGACCACTCCCCGCCTGAGTCCACGAAGGCTCAACTCGGCAACGCCCGCATAGCGGCCGCTGGTGGTCTGCTTGATATCGATGCGGCTCGACCAGCCATCGGGCAGATCGACGAGGAGTTGTAGTTGTTGTTGCTGGACATTCATGTTGAGGCTGAGGATAGGCCTCGAACCCGCTGCGCCCCAAGGAACTAGTTCCTTTGCATTAGCAATACTTCAAGATTGCCATCAGGGGATATCCGGCGCACCCCTCATCCTCAATGTCTCCCAGATTGGTCGCGATCATCGGCTTGCCCGCCTCCCTCCGGCGGGCTCCTCCCTCCGACCCCATGCGACAACGGGGTCCTTCAGCTCGCCTTGTGCGAGCTTTTTTTTGCCCGCACCGTCATTCGCCACCACGCAAGCGATAGACGGCCCGACTTGCATCTTGTGTGACGCAAACTTACATTTACGCAAGAGGAGGCCACACAAGCCAGTCGGGCGACATAAGAGGTGGCAATGCAAAGCCATGCCGATCGTCTTCAATCCAGGCCCGCCTCCACGCTTCGAAGTCAGGGGCAGGAACGACTTTCAACAAAGTACGACGCTGTTCGTCGACCGATCGACCTCCTGGCTGCAACGAGCCATGTACCCTCTGGGCGGCTATAACCCGCTGGGGTTGGTCGAGCAGAGGTATCTGGCTGGTGTGCCTCACACTGGCACGACGTCAAAGACGGGGGTCTCGGTCCCCGGCCAGAACACCATGCGGGCGCATCATGTGGCCGACCATGTGATCCAGCAGTGTGTTTGCGAGTACCTGAACAAGCAGATAACCCTTGGACGATTCGTCGACCGGATCGGCACGCTCTATCTGACGAGTTGGGTCGACGTGATAGTTACCCCACGGCTCTTCGTGATCTGGGCGCAATGGGTCAGTGCGCTGGCAAAGGTGCTGGCGGTCGTCGCGGCTCAAGCAGCAGGACTGCCACAAACCAGGCAGCTGGCATACGGGAATTCATTGGCCTTGGGACTTTCCAATTCCGTGGCGAACGTGCGAATGGGACACCCGCTGACCGACAACGCGCTCTGGCACGGCATTGCTCCACGACTTCAACGAGGCCAGTACGACCTGCTGGGCTACTTTTTCGGCTGGTTGGGCAATCACGACTTCACCAAGCCCACCTTGTCAGTCGAGACATCGCTGGTTGCTGACGTCTGGGAAGACTATTTCACAAATAAGCCCTTGTTTTTCCAGAACAAGAACCGTGTCGTCGTGGGCAAAGTCTTCGTTGGTCCTGCGAATCGACCCAACGCCATCTTCATATCCGAGGAAGATCCGGTCAGGCCGCACAAAGTCGCGCACCGAAGCCTTCCCCAGTACTACCCCGGCGCCAGAGGAGTCAGAGGCTATGTGATCAGGGCAAGCAGAGCGAGCTTCCACGCGACTGCCGTGGTTGCGACCTTGTGCGCAATCGGATACGCCGGCAAGGAGTTGGTTTGGCCGAAGGAAGGTCCCAAGAAGCCGCTTTAGTCGCAGCACCAGAAGTTGGTCGGCAGTCCAACACTACTCTGGACTGATGCCGTCTATTTCTGGCTGGCTCTATCAAAGAAAAACGGGTTACGCCTTGTGAGCGTAACCCGTCGTTCTATCTACTGATTTTGGTCGTGTGAAACCGATCTAAAGATGGCTGGTAGCCCGCATGAATGCTCGCTTTAGTCAATTCGAAAAGACTTTTGTACCCCCTTTTGTACCCCTACTGCGCTTTCCAACCTGGAAGAGATCGACACAGCCGTCGAATACGAGCAGACGGGCGGGCACAATGCTTGCCGGCGATTCAACGATCGGGTGCAGCGTCTGTGTCGGTCTGCGGGAGACGATCCGTCCGATGCCCACCTCCGATATCTATGCGGCGATTGCCGCAAAGAGGCATTGGGCCTTCAAGGCGAAGCAACCGCTGCGGGTGCCACTCCAGCAGTTCAGACGATACGCGATCGCCCTTGAGACCACCACCAATCCAATCCTCAGGTAATCGGCCCACGAGGGAAGAGCAGGTACTTGGTCCAGTGGACCTCTCGACCATAGACATCATTGTTGGGCGAAGCGATCATCGAAACTTGGAAGCCCCCTCCCGCTGTCAGTTCGGGCAACCTGCCTGACTCCGCGCTGAAAAAGATCCGTCCATCTTCCAGACGAGTGCTGCGAATGCTGATCACGACGATACCGGTCGGCTTGACCAGTTGGCGGAGGACCTCGACGGCCTCCTCCCGCCGATCTGGCGGGATGTGCATCCAGACGGCGCTGACTAGGATAAAGTCGTATTTTGAGCGTCCGCCTTTCAGCACTTCGTGCAACGGGGGGAGCGTATCGTCGATCCAACGTATCGGTAGTCCGGAATGGGCTAAGGACGCACGTTTTCGCAGCTGCGAGCTTGGCTCGACGGCGGTGACAACACATCCACGCTGAGCTAAATAGGCCGCATCACGACCAGAGCCAGCCCCAATGTCCAGACACATCCCGCCAGCCGCTGGCAGATGCTTGAGCAGATCCCCATGAACACGTTCAAAAGGGACGGATTCGTATCTGTCAAACAGTACATCGGCACGTTCGTCATAGTATTCGACGACCTCGCGCAGCCACGGGGATCCAGCGCTGGTCATTTAACGTTGGCCGCCTCAGAAGCCGGAGCGGTCGGCGCTGACGTCGAGGCTTGAGGGGGCTTGTTATTTGACAGCGTCGGAGCTGCGCTGGCAGCCGGCGATGCAGCCGGTGCAGATGCGCCAGCTGGCACAGATGGCCCATCTGCCCCCTTTCTCATCCGCTCGCGAACCGCGTAGTGTTCTACCTGCCCAGGCTTGTAGGCGCCGACGATGCTAACTGCGGCGGCGCCAATCAGTAGGACGGACCAGAGCGAAACAACCAGGTATCGGAAGCGCCCGTTCTTCGGCGCTTCATCGACTCGAGCTTTGCGTTCGCTAGCCTCGTACGCCAGCTGAAAATCTAGGGAACATCTGATCAAGTCCACGGATGGCCGCTCTGAACGTTGATTACGCATGCTGAATGAAGGAGCGCCAACGATGAGCCAGATCAGTTTTTCGGATGCCGAGCATGCAGGCA